>JAGQYK010000143.1 GCA_020436125.1 Cyclobacteriaceae bacterium
GCAATCTTACCTCTTATGCGCGATTGATTTCCCCCAGAAAACATGACGCAATCAGCCGTTGATATGTGCATAATGGATTCTTTGCTGGAAGCTTGTTCTCTGCGCTTGATGTTTAGCACGGTAACATTTCTACAACCTAGTTTGGCAAAGGCATCTATATAGTTCTGTCCGACCTCTTCCGGTATCCTTGAAGCAGTAGGAATGACAACCACTTTTGATTCTTTGCCTTTACCTTCTTGCAAGACATGAGAGAGGATGCCATTTTTCTTGAAATCAAGCTTTGTACCCCACCTATCACCTTTATCTTCATTCCCACCAATAGGTATCAATACTCCTTTTATATTATTATTCTCATTCATTTTAACCAGCGCCATTAAACTCAGGCGCAAATTGAAGATAATTTCTTAACAAAATATATATTTATAGAAAATCATCATTCCTACTTACAAGCTTCCAATATGAAGATACGAGAAATCAATGCAATGCGAGGCCCTAACTATTGGTCGATAAGAAGACACAAACTTATTGTGATGGTATTGGACCTTGAGGAAATGGAGCAGCGACCCACGAATGAGATTGAAGGCTTCTTGGATAGACTTAAAGAAATGTTTCCTACCATGTATAGTCATCGATGTTCTGTTGGAGAGCCAGGCGGTTTTTTCCAAAGGGTAGAAGAGGGCACGTGGATGGGACACGTGATTGAGCATATTGCGCTGGAAACACAATCTTTGGCAGGAATGGAGGTGGGCTTTGGAAGGACAAGAGGATATGGAGAGCCAGGTGTGTACAATGTAGTGTTCAATTATGTGGAGGAGAGGGTGGGGCGATTTGCGGCAAAATCTGCAGTGCGTATTGCTGAGGCTTTAATTGACAACAAGCCGTATGACTTGGATGAAGATATCCAAGAGATGCGAGAAATAAGAGAATCTGAGCGCCTTGGCCCAAGTACTGGGTCCATTATTGAAGAGGCCGAAAGCAGAGGTATTCCGTGGATAAGATTGAATAAACAATCACTATGTCAGCTTGGCTATGGCTCCAATCAAAAAAGAATTCAAGCTACTGTAACCAGTCAAACCAGTAGCATTGGTGTGGAGATTGCCTGTGATAAGGAAGACACAAAATTTCTTTTAGAGCAAGCAGAGGTGCCTATTCCAAAAGGAGATATCATTCGGACTGAGGCTGGGTTGAAAGAAGCAGTGGAATATGTAAAGTATCCCCTCGTTATTAAACCTATCAGCGGTAACCATGGGCGTGGCATTACGACTAACATCAACAGTTGGGAGGATGCCTTGATTGCATTTGAAGCGGCTAAAAAAGTATCAAGGTCGGTGATTGTCGAAAAGTATGTGGTGGGCGATGACTATAGACTGCTTGTTATTAACAACAAGCTAGTGGCCGCAGCCAAGCGTACACCAGCTCATGTGATTGGAGATGGTAAATCTACCGTTAAGCAACTTGTTGATGAAGTCAATAAAGATCCGAGGAGAGGGTACGGTCATGAAAAGGTGCTGACCCAAATTGATATCAATGATCTCACACTAGGTATCCTTGAAGAACAAGGACTGACAATAGATAGTGTAATTCCAAAAGGGGAGTTTCTGAAACTAAAAGACACCGCCAATCTAAGTACGGGTGGTACAGCAGAGGATGTAACCGACATTGTGCATCCGCATAATATTTTTATGGCTGAGCGAATATCCAAAATTATTGATCTGGACATTTGCGGTATTGACATCATGACCACTGACATTGGACAACCTTTGCCAGATACGGGAGGAGCAGTTTTAGAAGTGAATGCCGGGCCTGGTTTCAGGATGCACCTGGCGCCAGCAACGGGTTTACCCAGAAATGTTGCAGGGCATGTGATCGATATGTTATACCCTCCCGGCTCTACAGCCCGTATTCCAATTATTGCGGTGACAGGAACTAATGGAAAGACCACAACAACGCGATTGATTGCTCACATGGTGAAGATGAAGGGGTATAAGGTAGGGTATACAACCTCTGATGGAGTTTACATTCAAAATAGACTTTTGATGAAAGGGGATTGTACCGGACCTGCCAGCGCTGAGTTTGTGTTAAAAGATCCTACGGTTGACTTTGCGGTGCTTGAGTCAGCACGAGGTGGTTTATTAAGGGCTGGTCTTGGGTTTAAATATTGTGATGTAGGAATTGTAACCAACGTAGCTCCCGATCATCTTGGTCTTAAAGGTATCCATACCATAGAACAATTAGCACAAGTAAAAGGTGTAATACCAGAGACGGTTTTGCCAGATGGCTATGCCATTCTAAATGCAGATGATGATCGTGTTTATGATATGCGAAAGACAGTGAAATGCAATGTTGCACTGTTTTCAATGGATGAACAGAACCCCAATATTAAAAGACATGCCCGCAGTGGTGGTTTATATGCCTTGTATGAGAATGGCTACATTACCATCTGTAAAGGTGAGTGGAAGATGAGGGTTACTAAAGCCATCAATGTACCGTTGACATTTGATGGAAGGGCAGCCTTCATGATTCAGAATGTACTTCCTGCAGTATTGGCAGGATATGTACGTGGCTTTTCAATTGAAGATATTAAGGTGGCAATTGAATCCTTTATCCCTTCACCTTCTCAAACACCAGGGCGTTTAAATCTATTTACTTTCAAGGATTTTCAAATCATGTTGGATTATGCGCATAACGCAGCAGGATTGAGGGCATTGCAAAAGTTGATTGAAAAAATGGATGGTAGTCCTAAGGTTGGGATTATTGCTGGCATCGGGGATAGGCGCGAAGAAGACAATAATGAAATAGGAAAAGTAGCGGCTGAGATGTTCGATGAGATCATCATCAGGCAGGATAAACATTTAAGAGGGAAGACTGCTGATGAATTGATTGATATGATTAGCGCAGGAATTAAGAGTGTGGATACTAAAAAGAAGGTAACTATCATACCATCCGAAAAGGAGGCCATCACCTATGCTATAAAAAACGTGACCAAAGGTTCGTTAATTGTATTGAGTAGTGATGTGGTACCTGATGCACTCAATCTCGTTATGAAATTCAAAGAGGAAGAATCTAATAAACTTTATGAGATTACAAAGAAGGACATTCCGAATTTGGCATAAAGCTAATAGCAAGCTCATTGCCAATAATCCATAGTTTTGATTAAGCAATGGGTAAAGAGCTGGTATATATACCTACTGAATTTTGAAGAGAAGAACCTATATTTATGAATGTAATATCTTCATTGAATTAAATCCTATTTTAGGCTAATTAAGCATAATTTCCGCACATACATATGTAATATTTTAAGTATAATTTGATAAAGATCGCAGAATTTTTAACCTTTATAATGCGCGTATTGAATCTATATCAATGTATTGTAAGGAATCTTCTTTTGTTGTTCTCTTCCTGCTTTC
This sequence comes from Cyclobacteriaceae bacterium, assembly GCA_020436125.1. GTDB lineage: Bacteria > Bacteroidota > Bacteroidia > Cytophagales > Cyclobacteriaceae > ELB16-189. The sequence goes on from JAGQYK010000143.1 coordinate 3,408, forward strand.
TTTTATCTTATCGGTTGCCCAACCTGTTGGTTATCAATATGGCAAACAGATTACAGTAAATGCTTCTGAAGTAGTCGGTCCAAGCTCCTTAACTGATTTTCCAATGATGGTTAGGTTTATGGGTGCCGGAGCCGATTTGGATCTTCGATCTATAGCGAACGGAGGTCACGTTGAGAGTGCTACTGGGTATGATATTATCTTTACCTCTGATCAGGCTGGTGCTAATGTGTTGGATCATCAGATTGAATCTTACAATGCTGCAACAGGTGAGTATGTGGCTTGGGTAAGAATTCCAACCTTGAGCAATTCTGTTCAAACCAACATTTTCATGTACTATGGCAACTGTTCAATCAGTAGTGATCCATCAACAAGCAATGTTTGGAATTCTGACTATGACGCTGTGTATTTTCTTCATGATAATTTTAATGATGCTACTTCAAATGGAAATACAGGTACTAACAATGGAAGTAGCGATCTGTCTCCAGCGTTAATTGCAGATGGGCAATCTTTTGGAGTAAATGATTATATACAAATACCTTCAGCATCTATTTCATCGGGCCAAGGCACTGTGTCAATATGGGCTTACGCCTCCAGCTTTTCAGGTACGGAACAATATATGTACGGACATACTTCAAACCCTTCTGGTTTTTCTGATAGGATACAACTTTATACGGATGACGGAGCTGGAGGACTGGATTTAGGGTTAGGAAATAATCACAATCTCCAGCAAGGTATCTATACGATGAACACGGGAGAGTGGTATCATATTGTGCTTACCTGGAATGGTACTACATGTTTTGTTTATGTCAATGGAAACTTGGAGCATTCTGAGAATTATGGAGGATTGAATACGTTAGAAAGCTATTTGGATATCGGTAATGATGGAAGAGCAACGGGTTCTCGAAACGAAGGATGGGACGGAGATCTTGATCATGCCAGGCTTTCGAATGAGGTATTTGATGCTAATTGGATTCGTACGGAGTATAACAACCAAAGAGAAGGAAGCTCTTTTTATTCCGCAGGCGCGGAGTTTAGCGCAGTCCGTACTTTTTACTCACGTGCTACTGGTGCTTGGGAGGCTAACACCTCATGGTCATTTTCATCTGATGGATCTAGTGGAGCTGTCCCTGTTGGGGTTTTTCCTCATAGAGCAGATAATGTGGTAATTCAGAG
>JAGQYK010000144.1 GCA_020436125.1 Cyclobacteriaceae bacterium
TGACGTCACCTCATTGTTGAGTTCTATAATGAGTTCGTCCTTGTTTTGACTAAAACAGGAAACAACCGAATAGCCTTTGAGCTTCCTGTCAAGTGCAGTGCTAAGTTGTCGTAAAAAATAAAAATTATTGTGCATGGTTATACAGCGATAACCAAACCATCGTAGCTAAGTTCAATTGAGGAAGGCAGTATCTTACTTACTTCGTGGTGAAGCCCCATCTTGTGGCTAAGGTGCGTGAAATAAGTTTTTTCTGCGCCCACCTTTTTGGCCACCTCAATGGCTTCTTCCAAATTGAAATGCGAAATGTGTGATTCTTTTTGGAGCGCATTAAGTACCAGGACTTTAGTCCCCTTCAAACGTTCGAAAGTTTCATCAGGTATGTGTTTAGCATCGGTGATGTAACTGAAGTCCTTAATCCTGAACCCGAGAACTGGCATATGTAAATGCGTTACAGGGAGAGGAGTTATCGTTAGTTGATTGACATCAAATTTATCTTCACAGATCTCATTCAACTGAAGCTGTGGAGTTCCGGGGTATTTTTTCTCTTGAAAAGCGTAATAATACTCCGTCTTGAGTTGATTCAATACAGGAGCAGTGCCGTACAAAGGCATATCCATGTTTTGCTTGAAATTGAAAGCTCTCACATCATCAAGTCCTGCCGTGTGGTCCTTGTGGCTGTGGGTAAATAGGACAAAGTCGAGGTGTTGGACACGCGCTGTCAGCATTTGCTGGCGGAAATCTGGTCCAGTATCAACCACGATACTTTGGTTGTCAACTTCAATATGGATTGAACTTCTTAATCGTTTATCGCGGTAATCGAGCGACTGACAAATCTGGCAATCGCATCCAATTACAGGTACGCCCTGTGAAGTCCCCGTTCCAAGAAACGTAACTTTCATCGGATGACTTCCTCTTTAGTTGACCAGCGAGTGGGGTTGATTGTCTCTGTTGGGTTATGTTGAGCTTTGAAATTTTTCAAATGTCAATTTCGGTTTGGGAAAGCTCTTCATATAATTTTTTACTCTTATCTGAGAACTTAGTGGTGTCGAGCTCAACAATCTTCAAAATATCGAGCAGGGTGTTGATTTTACCTTCGTTGGTATAGAACTTATTAATGATCATTATTTTTTGTTCCTTAAGAAGGCAATACCCTGACTTGAAATTGCCCTTTTCATACCTAAGGATATAGTCGGATTCAGCAATAAGATCCTCCATTTTGGCAAGAAATTGATTTGTGTACTTGATCATCTTATGCGACTCATGTAGTGGTTTCAATCCGCAAGGTAATTTGAAATTGGTACATAGGGAAATTGGAAAAGGATGTAATTTGGCGCCATGTCTGATTTTGTGCAGAATCGGTTAATTGTGGTTGTTGGCCCCACTGCGGTGGGCAAGACGGGGATGGCCATTCAATTGGCTAAAACCTTTCATTCTGAGATCGTATCGGCTGACTCAAGGCAGCTTTACAAAGAAATGACAATAGGCACTGCTAAGCCCTCTGCGCGCGAATTGGAGGAGGTGAAGCACCATTTTATTAGTCAGGTAGCTGTTGAGAATAATTATGATGCGGGACAATATGGCAGAGACGCCCTCAATTTGATCAACGAGATCTTTAAAAATGAACGTACACTGATATTGTGCGGAGGTTCAGGGCTGTATGTAAAGGCTGTTTTGGAGGGGTTTGATGAAATGCCGGACATACCAGAACGCCTCAGGCAAGAAATAATTGAAGAATACAATGAGAAAGGATTGGATTGGCTGCAACAGCAAGTGAGTGAGCATGATCCTGAATATTTTAAGGAAGTCGATCAAAAAAACCCACAGCGACTGATGCGTGCCATGGAAATGATTAGGCACTCCGGTTTACCGGCCAGTTCATTCCGAAAGAAAGGAAAGCGATCGCTTCCCTTTGATGTAATTAAGGTTGGACTAGAACTTGATCGTGAAGTGCTATATGATCGCATCAATCAGCGAGTGGATGGGATGTTGGAAGCGGGGTTACTTGAAGAGGCACGAACGCTGTACCCACGAAAGTCACTGAATGCGCTACAGACAGTAGGCTATCAGGAGCTGTTTGGGTATTTTGATGGCGACTATGATTTAGTGGAGGCAGTGCGGTTGCTGAAAAGAAACACCAGAAGGTATGCCAAACGTCAGATGACATGGTTTAAAAAAGATGAAGAGATACAATGGTTTTATCCTCATCAGTTTGATGAAATAGTGAGTTTTATTAATGGAAAATAAGAAGGCACTAATCATAACTTATTATTGGCCACCCAGTGGGGGAAGTGGTGTGCAACGGTGGTTAAAATTCGCAAAGTATCTGAGTCGCATGGGTTGGGAACCTTATGTATTTACTCCTGAGAATCCATCATTTACTATCCAAGATGAGTCTCTGGAAAAGGATGTTCCCAATACGGTGGAGGTAATTAAATTTCCTATTTGGGAACCCTACCATTTGTTTTTCAAGATTCAGAGACTATTTGGAAAAAAGGAAGTAAAACAAAGTGACTTTATATCCACTGGAAAGAAGAGTTTCTTTCAAAGTGTAAGCTCATGGATTCGAGGTAATTTTTTTATTCCTGACGCCCGTGTGTTTTGGGTGAAGCCTTCTGTAACCTTTCTTACCGATTTTATTCAATCCAATCATATTGAGAAGATTATTACAACAGGTCCACCTCATAGTATTCACTTGATAGGACAAGGACTAAAGAAAAAAATGCCTCATATAATGTGGGTAGCCGATTTTCGTGACCCATGGAGTGAATGGGATTTGTTGGATACGCTTTCGTTGACATCTTGGGCAAGAGCTAAGCATCGCAGGTTAGAGCATGAGGTGCTGTCGCAGGCAGACAAGGTGATTACAATAGCGCCTTATCATGTAAAGCGTTTAGCGTTCCTAGGAAATCGGCAGGTGGATTTGATTACGAATGGTTTTGATGAAGAAGATTTTGATAAGATAGAGCATGTTAGAAATGAAAAATTCACAATAAGACATATAGGTGTTGTAGATGAACTTCGAGATCCTCGTCCCGTGATGAATGCGCTAAAGGGAATGTTATTGGGTAATCAGATTTTAGCAGATACCATTGCTGTCGAATTTATTGGTAATGTAAATAGTGCTTTTAAGTCTTTTGTAGAGCAGGACAATGTTCTTTCACAGATTACACGATTTATCAGCCAAGTACCTCATAGTGAATTGTTGGAGATATACGCACAGACAGATTTGCAAATGCTGGTACTTGCCCATACCGCCATTGCTCCTGGGAATTTACCAGGTAAGTTTTTCGAGTACCTGGCATCGGGTAATCCTATTTTGGCCATTGGTCCTGTTGATGGAGATGCGGCTGGTGTGTTGAAGGAAACGAATGCGGGGGTAATCCATGAAAGAGATAATGAAGAAGATATCAAATCTTCCTTGCAGACTTTTTATTCTGATTGGGAAGCCAACAAAATAAATGCTGAACGAAATATAAGTAAATACACTCGCAGAGAATTGACAAAGCAATTGGTGAAGCTTTTATCTTAAGGACTACGGTTTGGTGATGCCTATTAAAGCCAGCGCTTTCCTAAAAACCATATTTCCGTCAGGAGATGCTTTGGATACAAAAATCAGCGAAGTATAAACTATTGTAATGGCTACTGATCTAACCATCAGATCGACCAACAGGGATTCCATTTGAGGAATGAGGTAATTGCAGCCCACAGCAATTCCACCTATTGCAAGCACCTTTACGGTAGCCCAGGTAAGTGGTTGCATTTTCAGTTTGAGATAAATGAAAATGTACTTTAGAAAATTGAACAGAATCAATGCCAATGCAGATCCTATGGCGGCACCATTGATGCCATACTCAGGAATTAAGAGATTGTTGGCTATTACTATTGAGGCGGCCAATAACAGGATAAGAATGATGTTGAAGGCATAGTATTTTGATAAGACAATGATTTCACTGCTGGGGCCAAACAGCATATCAAGCAGTTTGCCAAAACCAATGATGAGGACTACATACTTACCAGTATTATAAATTTCTCCCTTTGGCATAAAAGCAAATATATTGTGAAGGTTAGCCCAAATACCAATAAGAATTAATCCACCAACGATGAATTGATTGATGGATGTTTTTTTATAGATATTTTTAATGTCTTCCATATCATTTTTCTCAAATGCCCTGGAGATGAGTGGCATGGAGATTTGCATCAATGCCCTTTTTGGAATTTCGATAACCGTAGCCATGTAAAAGGCAGTGGTATAAATGGCATTCGCGGTAAGTCCCAAAAGTCCTGTAACCATGATGCTGTCTACCTTCCCGATGATGATGAGACCTGCCATACCTGCAAAACTTAAAAGACTGTACTTTAAAAGACCAGGTATTTCTGTTTTATTAAGATGACTCATGCTTTGAGAGAGCTGGAGTTCTCCCATTGACCATAAGTAAAGAACCAGAATACCTAAACAAATCAAATAGGCGAGGGCTGTACTGATAATAAACTGATTAAAGTCCAGATATCCAGTGAAATAGAGCGTAACCAAAATGGCCAATAGTAATCGGGCAACCACTTCTCTTAATAGATTAG
>JAGQYK010000145.1 GCA_020436125.1 Cyclobacteriaceae bacterium
GGGAGTTGCCGAGATTTTGGCGGGGATGAAATCGGAATTGAAGGGTACGATTGTGTTCTTGTTTCAACCCGCTGAAGAAGGAGCACCGGAAGGTGAGGAAGGTGGCGCAGCATTGATGATTAAAGAAGGCGTGCTAGACGATCCGAAAGTAGATGTAGCTTTTGGTTTGCACATCAGTTCCCAAACTCCTGTAGGTACAGTGACTTTTAAACCAGAAGGGATGTTGGCCGCAGCCGACATGTTGAAAATAAAAGTGAAGGGTGTACAGGCACATGGTTCTGCTCCGTGGGCGGGAATAGATCCGATCGTTGTTTCAGCACAAATTATAAACGGACTACAAACGATTGTGAGTCGACAACTGGATTTAACGCAAGCAGGGGCTACATTAACGGTGGCAACTATTCATGGAGGTGTGCGGAATAACATTATTCCCGAAGAAGTAGAAATGACAGGCACGTTGCGCACATTGGACAACACCATGCAGGAAGAGATGCACCGAAGAATTAAAAGAACAGCAGAGAACATTGCCGAAAGTATGGGCGCCACTGCGGAAGTAGAAATTATCAGAGGGTATCCTGTTACTTATAATTCTCCTGAATTAACAGATTGGGCGAAGCCAGTGATGGAAAGGGTAGCAGGAAAAGATAAAGCAGTAGTTATTAAAGCGGTGACAGGAGCAGAGGATTTTTCTTTCTTCTCTCAAAAAGTACCCGGCTTCTTTTTCTTTGTGGGAGGAATGCCACTGGATGCAGACCCCACTAAAGTGCCTTCGCACCACACACCTGATTTTTTCATTGATGAAAGCGGTATGATCACGGGTCTTCGCGCCATGCTCAACCTGACAGTTGATTATATGAATAGTCCCATGAAGAGCACGAGTACTGGGATGAAGAAATAATTACCTATCTAAAATGTAAAAAGCCCGCCCAATAGCGGGCTTTTTTTGTTGGCGGAAAACCATATTCCTACTGGTATTTACGCTAGTAGGTATTATCTTTAAGATAAATCTGATTGTATGAAACAAGTTGGGGTAATTCTTTTGTGCTTTTTATCAAGTATTGGTGTTTTTGGGCAGGAGTTGGTGAAGGATATTAATCAGGAGCCGTTCTCCCTAACTAATCAGCAATGTGTGGAATGTGGAGGACTTGTCTATTTTACGGTGGATGATGAGGATGGGAAGGAGCTTTGGAAAACGGATGGAACAAGTGAAGGGACAGCTCAGGTAATTGACCTTAATCCTGGTTCAGAGGATGGCCTCTCTGGTTCACCTCGGTGTCTCAACAATAAAATATATTTTAGAGGTAGAACAAGTGGAACTGTATACGATTATAAATTATTCGAATCGGACGGAACTGCTATAGGTACGCGGCTTGTAGTGGATCAAGATTTTAGGGATTTTGATTTATTCCAAGACAAGTTGGTAACAGTACAAGGAGTTGGAGGGGAAAAATTATGGATGCACAATACAGTCGGAGAGGCTATACTTATTAAGGAATTTGAATTACTTGAAGATGAGTTTCAAGGCACCATAGAAATTTTTGGAGGACAATCCGAAATCTATGTTATAAGAAGCATTTTTTCGGATGAAGGGACCTCCAGTCGAAATGAACTATGGAGTAGCGATGGTACTTCCGAAGGAACTACCTTAATAAAGACATGCAAGAGTATTCGTTTTTCTGAATTCAAGGAGTTAGGGTCTTATGTATTATTTGGAGCTTCTGATGAGGAAGAATATAGTTACGATTTATGGAGGACAGATGGTACGATTGAGGGAACCATGAAAGTATATCCCATGGGCGCAGGCGCCTTTGATTTTCTAGGCGAATTCCAAGGAAAGTGGATACTTAATGCTTGGGGCACTTATATAACCGATGGTACTCCAGGTGGAACAATACGATTGCTAGATGATGCTTCAGTGTTTAGAGGATTTTTTGATAAATTCTATATTGTTGGAAAGAGAACCGATAATACAATGTTCTTTGAGTCTGATGGTACCTTAGAAGGAACAACTGAGATTACCGCTTTGAACTCATCCGGAGGTGTGTTCTACAATAGAATTCCATACCTAAATGATAGGTTTATTCTTCCAAACTACTCTGATGGAACAGGTATAGAATTATACTATTCTGGAGGACAGGCAGGAGATTTGACATTGTTAAAGGATATTAATAATGGACCAAGTACCTCCAGCCCAAGATCATTCGCAGAGTTAGATTCAAAGACAGTCTTCTTTGCTGATGACGGAGTAACAGGGTCTGAGCTTTGGGAAACTGATGGTACCTCAGAAGGAACCAAACTTCTGAAAGAAATACTTCCAGGGACGGGCTCATCTGATATTACCAACATAAATTTCTTGAATGAAAAACTTTACTTTAGAGCTAAAGATGGAAAGAATTTAAACCAAAATAAATTATGGTTTTCAGATGGATTTCCGGAAGGCACTGGTCGTTATTATTATGATTTTGAAAGGCCAACTATTTTGGGTGCGGCCAATAATGAATTATTAATAAGTAGTGACTGGAAATTTTGGAGAACCAATGGAATTGACCAGACTTCAATTATTTGGGACTTTAGAGAAGCGCATCCCTCATATGGGCTAGTTGCAGGAGAATCACATTTAGCGAATAACAATTTGCTTTTTTATTTTGATAATGACTCCTTTGGGCAGGAGTTTTGGAAATGGAATAGCGAGAGTAATTCTATTACGATATTAAAAGATATTCACCCTGGACCAGCAAGTTCAGAGTTGTCCTTGGGTGCTTCATCTGTAGGAGGAAAATTATTATTTTTTGCCAATGATGGTTCTACAGGTCGAGAATTGTGGGAAACAGATGGTACAGAGCTAGGGACTCAACTTCTCAAGGATATTAATCCAGGAAGTTCAGGCTCAAATCCTTCTTCTATAACAACAGCAGGAAGTTTGGCATTTTTCGGAGCTAATAACGATACACACGGACTAGAATTATGGAGAACAGATGGAACAGATGAAGGGACTAATTTGGTGAAAGATATTTTGCATGGAGTTGGTGGATCTAGCCCTTCTTTTCTAACGAAGTTTGGAAATAAAATTGTCTTCACAGCGGATGATGGCATTCACGGTAGTGAGCCTTGGATGTCAGATGGCACAACAGATGGAACTTTTTTATTGAAGGACATCAATACAGACGGTACTTCTAATCCATTATCTTTTCATGAATTTAGAAACTATGTTTATTTTACTGCTAATGATGGGCTTCATGGAGCTGAACTATGGGTGACGGATGGTTCTGAAGAAGGGACATCTGTTATTGATTTGATCCCCGGAGAAGTAAGTTCAAATCCTTCACGACTAATGGATGACGGATTTAGTCTTTTTTTTCAGGCGGATGGTAAGATTTGGAAATCTACAGTAGACCCTTTAATCTTTGAAGCAATTGGAAGTTTTGAACCTACAAGTGATTTTTTTAGTGTTGGAAACAATTTGCTTTTTACTTATTCTTCAGAAGAGACTGGGGAAGAGTTGTATAAACTATCGAAGGGCACACCGGTGATCGAAACCCAACAAATCTCTTTTTCTGTAATAGATGATAAGAAAATTGGGGATGCAGCCTTTAATCTCATAGCGACATCAACATCAGCACTCAAAGTTGAATTTAGTACCGAATCACAGAAAATTAGTATAGTTGAAGAAACTGTAGAAATACTTCTCCCAGGAGAAGTTACAGTGAATGCAGATCAAATGGGGAACAAATATTATTTACCAGCCCCAACAGCCAGCCAAACCTTCTGCATCAACCCAGCCCAACCCATCATCTCTTTTAGTGGCGATCCGGCACAACCTGTTTTAACTTCTAGTTCAACAGAAGGAAATCATTGGTATAAAGATGATGTGCTTCTTGATGAAACAACTACCTCATTGAGCGCTACTAAATCAGGAACCTATAAATTGCAGGTGGTGATTGACGGATGTGAAAGTGAATTATCCGAAGGAAAAACAATTCTGATTACCGGAATTGAAAAAGGAGGTACTTTGATGGAGGTTCACCCGAACCCTACCAGTGGAAAAATAAGTATTTCTGTTCACGAAGCACAAACTGTTCAAATAATGAACAGCAATGGAATAATACTATTTGATGAAACACTTACAGTCGGGAATCATCAATTGGATATTTCTGGTTATCCTTCAGGAGTTTATATTTTGAAACTCATTTCAAGCACAGGAACTGAGTTGAAGAGGTGGGTTAAGCAATAGTAGCTTTTTCCACACAGACCTTTCTATATCCACTGATAGAAAACCCTAAATTCCAATTTAACCTTCTTTTTATCTTTAGGAGAAATCTGACTGTATGAAAAGAATCGGAATCCTCTTATTGCTGAAAGTAGCATCTCTGTCCGTTTTTGGACAGGAGCTGGTAAAAGATATCAATCAGGAATTGGCGTCCCTTAATAATCA
>JAGQYK010000146.1 GCA_020436125.1 Cyclobacteriaceae bacterium
CATCGTAGAAACGGTTGTGTTTGATGGCTCACCATTGGTAGGTAAGTCTGTTGCAGATGCAGGCTTGCGCAATTTGAAAGACCTTTTCCTGGTGGAGATCATTCGCGATGATCGTGTTATTTCCCCGGTAGCTCCCAACGAAATTTTAAAAGCCAACGACTACTTATTCTTCTCCGGTAACACACAGTCGATTTTCAATCTGATCAATGAGGACAATGGACTAAAGATACCCAAAGAAGATCGGATGGAATCTCGCGGACAATTCAATTTCACAGAAGCCGTCATCCCTGCCAATTCAGATTTGATTGGCATGCGCATTAAAGATTCTGATTTTAGAAAAAGATACAATGCCAGTATTGTAGCGCTGCATCGAAATGGGAAACGCGTATCAGGGAAAGTGGGAGAGATGAGCTTATCTGGAGGAGACTTTTTGCTCTTGCTGGCGGGCGACAATCCCAGAAGCACCATTCAGGAACGCAACCTGTTTTTGATTTCAAAATCATTAAAAGTCTTTAAAAAAAGACCGTGGTGGGTGAACACAATCGGGTTGTTAAGTTTTGTTGCGCTGGCGTTGGGAATAACGGGTGTGGTACCCTTGTTCACAGCATGCCTCCTTATACTGTTGATGTTGGTATTGAGCAAAGTGCTCAACCTCACGGAGATAAGAAGGCAATTGGATTTGAATCTTTTGCTCGTGTTGGTGTGCTCGTTGGCGCTAGGTGTAGCGTTGGTAAAATCCGGAGCTGCTGATAGTATCGCTAATTTTATCCTAACTTACATCCAGAGTTTCGGAGTTATACCAATCATTACTTCGCTGTTTATTGTTACAACCTTGCTGACAGCACTGATTACCAACGCTGCGGCAGTTTCTATTATGTTTCCTATTGCGATGTCACTCTCCCATTTTACAGGAGTGTCTTCTACACCTTTTTTTATTGCCATTGCTTTTGCCGCCTCTGGTGATTTCATCACGCCCATCGGTTATCAAACCAATTTAATGGTTTACGGACCTGGTGGTTATTCATTCAAAGATTTTTTCAAGGTAGGCCTACCCCTGACTGTTATATATATGATAACTTGCATTGGTTTTATTGCATGGTATTATCAATTATAAATCATTAAACTAGCAACTGGTAACCGGAGACCGGCAACTTGAAACATAATTATAAAGCATAAAATTATAAATCAACCTGACACTGGAAACCGGCAACCGGTAACTGGCAACTTGAAACTGAAACCTGAAACTTGAAACCCTCAAACCTCCATACCCAACAAACCAAAGTAAGCAAACACGACCGTGAGCAGTTGCTGAACCAAAAAGCTCAACTCATTTGGTTTACAGGCCTGTCTGGATCGGGAAAATCTACATTAGCCGTTGCTTTGGAAAAAAAACTTTTCGATAAAGGATTTAAAACCTATCTACTGGATGGCGATAACGTCCGTCAGGGATTAAACAAAGACCTCTCATTTGATGATGCTGGTAGAGTGGAGAACATAAGAAGGATCGGAGAGGTGGCCAACTTGATGCTGGATGCGGGCACAATCGTGCTGTCTGCCTTTATCTCTCCCTTCGAGTCTGACCGAACAGTAGTTAGGGAAGTGGTAGGAGCAAATTCCTTCATGGAAATATTTGTGGATTGTCCTCTCGAAGTATGTGAGCAGCGTGATGTGAAAGGATTGTATCAAAAAGCACGTGATGGAGCTATCAAAAATTTTACCGGTATTGATTCACCGTATGAAAAGCCGTCCCATCCGGATATAATCATCAAAACGGACGAGTTGAGTTTAGAGGATTCCTTAGATTTGCTACTCAAAAAAGTATTACCAAGGATTTCTAAAAAATGAGTTCATACTATTTGTCCCATCTGAAGGAGTTGGAAGCAGAAGCGATCTATGTGATCCGTGAAGTAGTGGCGCAATTTGAAAATCCTGCCTTACTATTTTCAGGAGGCAAGGATTCTATCGTATTGGCCTATCTCTCACGCAAAGCTTTTTATCCCGCTCGCATCCCTTTTCCATTGGTTCACATCGATACGGGGCATAATTTCCCGGAGACCATGGAGTACAGAGATTGGCTGATCGAAGAATTAGGTGTTCGCCTGATTGTAGGGTCCGTGCAAGAATCGATAGACAAAGGAATGGCGGTGGAGGAAACGGGTATTAATGCCAGCAGGAATGCGCTTCAAACTGTGACTTTATTGGACACCATAGAGAAGAATAAATTTGATGCAGCCATGGGGGGAGCCCGTAGGGATGAAGAGAAAGCACGTGCCAAGGAAAGATTTTTTTCCCATCGTGATGAATTCGGTCAATGGGACCCAAAGAATCAGCGACCTGAGCTGTGGAATTTGTTCAATGGAAAAAAGAACATGGGGGAGCACTTCAGAGTGTTCCCTATTTCTAACTGGACAGAAATGGATGTGTGGCAATACATTCAAATGGAAAATATTGCCATCCCTAAATTATACTATTCGCATGATCGTGAAGTAATTGAGCGCAATGGTACCTGGTTATCCACATCACCTTTTTTACAGCTCAAACCTGATGATAAACCTGTGGTAAAACGCGTTCGCTTTAGGACGTGTGGCGATATGCCCATCACTGGTGCTGTTGAATCAGATGCAGACACCATTGACAAAGTCATTCTGGAAGTGGCTGCCTCCCGGCAAACAGAGCGTGGCACACGTGCCGATGACAAGCGTGGAGAAACCGCGATGGAGGATAGGAAGAAGTCAGGATACTTTTAATAAGTTAAAGGTTTTAGGTTCAAGGTTTAAAGTTATGGGAACATTTAAATCCTTCGAGGAGATACAAGCATGGCAAAATGCAAGAACTCTTGCTGATAAAATTTATAATTTAACACTGGAGGGAACCTTTGCCAGAGATTATAAACTAAGGGATCAGATAAATGGATCTTCAGGATCAATTATGGATAACATTGCGGAGGGATACGAACGGGGTGGGACAAGGGAGTTCATTCAATTCCTTTCGATTTCAAAAGGATCGGCAGGTGAAACCAGATCACAACTGTACAGAGCTTTTGATCGCAAGCATATTTCAAAAGAGCAGTTTCAAGAATTAAAAGAGGAAACGCTGCAAATCAGCAAACAACTTTCAAGTTTGATGAAATACCTAAAAGGGAGTGGGCTAAAAGGAACAAAATACATGGAAGAGCCAGATATAGAGTATGGCGAACCTGAAACCTGAAACCTGAAACCTGAAACCTTGAACTTGAAACCTTGAACCTTGAACTTTGAACCTGAGACTTGAAACCCGAAACCAACAAGGAATGAACCAACTATTACGATTCACAACGGCAGGAAGTGTTGATGACGGCAAAAGCACATTGATCGGAAGATTGTTGTACGACAGCAAATCTATTTTTGAAGATCAATTGGAGGCGGTGCAGGCATCGAGCACAAAAAAAGGGTTTGACTACGTGGACTTATCGATGCTCACCGATGGATTGAAGTCTGAGCGCGAGCAGGGAATTACCATTGATGTGGCCTATCGGTACTTTAATACACCAAAAAGGAAGTTCATCATAGCAGATACTCCTGGACATATCCAGTACACGCGCAATATGGTAACGGGAGCTTCTACTGCGAACCTGGCTATTATTTTGATCGATGCGCGCAAAGGATTGGTAGAGCAAACGTACAGGCACTCTTTTATTGCTTCGCTATTGAAGATTCCACACCTCATTGTCTGTGTCAACAAGATGGATTTGGTGGAGTACGATCAGAAAGTATTTGACAAGATTGAGGAGGAGTACAAAGCCTTTTCATCCAAATTGGAAGTCCACGACATACAGTTTGTACCCATCAGTGCATTGAATGGAGATAATGTGGTGAACCGCTCTGAAAAGATGGATTGGTACGGAGGCGCCACTTTGTTGCACATATTAGAGAACGTTCACATTGAAAGTGATCACAATCATATTGATGCGCGTTTTCCAATACAATATGTTATTCGTCCTCAGACCAAAGAGAATCCGGATTTTCGCGGATATGCTGGTAGAGTAGGAGGCGGAATATTCCGACCAGGTGATGAAGTAGTCATTTTACCATCGGGATTCAGTTCAAAGATCAAAGAAATCAGATTGGGCGATGAGATTTTGGAAGAAGCATTCGCACCCATGTCTGTAACAATGTCGCTGGAAGATGAATTGGATATTAGCCGTGGTGACATCATCGCCAAGCCAGGCAACCAGCCAGAGGCCAGTCAGGATTTGGAGATGATGGTATGCTGGATGAGCCAGAAGCCCCTGAATGT
>JAGQYK010000147.1 GCA_020436125.1 Cyclobacteriaceae bacterium
GGTGCCAGCAATGGTCAAGCTAAGTTCCTATCTTGAAGAATTTGATGCTGACAAAATAAACTTGGAATGGGAGATCTTTGAAAATGAATCACATGTTTCTGTTATACCTGCGAATTTGAATCGCACCTTATCTGTTTTGTATAGTAGAAATTAATGATAAGTTCTTCGCTAAGTTTTTCCACATCTTGTAAGAAAACTCAAAAAGCACTATTTTGGTAATGACCCAACTTGCGCAAGCGTCTCGCTGGGGCTCCTTAAGTGCTTGGGTTAAGTTTTTCCACACCTTGGAAGGAATCATAGAAAGCGCTATTTTGGTAATGACCTATGAAAGGTGGCGCACGCCTACTACAGTCACGATTTTATACATAAGGGTTTGCGCCAATTGAATACGTATTATTAAAACTTAACTTCATCTCTATAACCTTACCAATGATGCCAGGATCTAATGCTAACAAGTGGCCCTACGATAAAATGCTCGATTTTGCACAGAAGTATACCGATGCCTGGAATAGTAAACAACCGGAAAAAACGGCTTCATTTTATGCCGAAGACGGAATGCTGACAGTCAACAACGGAACGCCAGCGATAGGAAGAAAACAAATAACAGCATCCGCTCAATCCTATATGGAAGCATTCCCTGATTTGGAATTAACAATGGATCGTTTAACAGTTGAGAAGGATACCTATAGGTATTACTGGACATTGAAAGGAACCAATACAGGGCCTAACGGAACTGGAAACAAAGTGAATTTTAGTGGATTGGAGGAATGGACCATGAATGACGAGGGGCTTGTTCAAAACTCAATCGGGAGTTATGACGTGGCGGAATACCAAAGACAACTGAATGGGAAATAATAACTGTAATTCCCTTAGCATTAATCTTAGCGGACGCTGAGAGGTTAACACAAGTTGTTAAGCAAGTATGGATGTCTTTAGAAAGTCATGAATGAAGCCAACAAACTTTTAGGAATAAAGTTGATCCACACTGTTATCTGGGTGTTTTTTGTGTTTGTTATTTTCTATGTGCTTTATTCAGGCATAACTAATACTATTACTTCTTTTACCTGGATAGGAATTGGATTGATCATAGGGGAAGGGTTGGTGTTATTCATCTTTAAAATGTTTTGCCCGCTTACATTAATGGCGCGAAAATACTCCAATTCTGAAGAAGCGAATTTTGATATTTTTCTACCTAACTGGTTGGCTAAAAACAACAAGGTTATCTTCACTTCTATTTTCATTGTAGGAGTAGTGTTGGTGCTTATGCGGGTTATGCAAAACGCATAATCCTCACTAGCTTTTATGTAACTATAATTATTATGATGTCTTTCAACCCCCTGATAATACCCAAGTGACATGAGCATAACTTCTTACCAATTCATTTTGACATTATTTTTGATGGCCACATTGTACTCGTGTAATCAAAAACCACATGAAACAAAGACAATACTTGTCGTAGTGGCTCATCCCGATGATGAAACGGGATTTGGCGGTGTGCTGGCCAAGTTTTCGAGGCTTGGCGATAAAGTTCATTTGGTTATCGGTGTAGATGGGCGCTATAGTACTCAGTCCGAAAATAATAATCCAGACTCGTTGGCCTTAGCCAATAAGCGTCAAGCTATTTGCTCCTGCGAAAAACTCGGAATTGAGGAGCCTATTTTTTATGATTTGATTAGCCTTGACCGAAAACATGGTCCAAAAGATGGCGTTCGCGCTGCTGTTGAATCGGGTATTCAGTTAAGAGAAAAACTTAAAGAAACTATTCTGGATGTTAAGCCTGATCTAATCATTACGTATGGGCCCGATGGGGAATATGGACATCCTGAACATATTATAGTGAGCAGCCTGGTGACAGAATTGTTGCTGAGAGAGCAATGGGTAGATCAATATCCGCTGTATTACTTTGGATGGACAAGGACACTTGAGCAAGGCAATGACGGCTGGATAAGGTATGCTGATGATCAATATTTCAATGTAATAGCTGACTACACAGACGAGGATGAACAAAAATCATTCGAATCACTGAATTGTTATGAACGTATGCCCATCAATGAACGTGAGGAAATTATGGAATATGAAAGGGAGCGAAAGAATGAAATTTATTTTAGGAAATTGGTGGTGGAGCAAGGAGTGAAGAATGATTTTTTCAATAATGAATAATCAGAAGGGTACTGCAGTCTCAACCATTAGTACTATAAAAGTTGACATCTCCAACATCTAACTCCAAATCAAACAGCAATGTTGGTTTTTGAAAGAAAATACAAAAAGTGGTAGATTGGAAGGCCTTGTATGTAGGGCACACTACATACATGATCGTTGTAAACCATTACAAGTAGCCATCACATTGATAACGCTATCCGTTAAAAAAGGTAAAATACTGCAAAGCAGAGGAGACCTGAACTCCAAAGTCTACATGGTGGAAAGCGGTTTATTACGCAGCTACACGGTGGATAGTAAGGGTAAGGAACATATTTATATGTTTGGCCCTGAAAACTGGATAGTCACTGACAATTGTCCACCTGGCTCGCCTTGCCAGCTCTATATCGATGCTATAGAAGATGCTGTTTTAAAAGTGGCTACAAAGGAGGAGTTATTAAAGGAAACCCCTGACATTAATGCCTTGCTAAGACGATTAAATGCAATGCAAACCAGAATTGTAATGTTAATGAGTGCCAATGCTAAGGAAAGGTATGAACACTTTATTCAAACTTACCCTGACATTATTCAAAGAGTTCCACAACGAATGATAGCCTCTTATTTAGGAATAACGCCCGAGGCCCTAAGCCGAGTTCGAAAGGAATTATCTCATAGACAACAATAATTCCTATTCATTTCTTGATGTACATCAATGCAGCCGTTTCCTTAAAGGATGACTTTTGCTTCATCAATTTTAAAAAACAGAAAGAAATGACCGATCAAAAAAACAACAAAGCAATGAACATTATTATATGGATTGCACAAGTTTTATTAGCCGCCCTATTCATAATGGCTGGACTAATGAAGGCCACCCAGCCGGCAGAGGCGTTATCAGAAGCGCTACCTTGGGTCACTTCCACACCCATTGTAATGGTAAGATTCATCGGAATGAGTGAAATACTAGGCGCATTTGGCCTGATACTGCCCTCGCTTTTGCGCATCAAGCCGTCATTAACTGTATATGCTGCAAGTGGTTTGGTTGTAGTAATGGTATTGGCATCTATTTTTCATGCTTCCAGAGGAGAGTTCTCAGCTATAGGAATGAATGTGATCTTAGGTGGTATAGCAGCATTCATAGCTTGGGGCAGAAGTAAAAAACCTTCTATTCCAGCAAAATAAGATTTACAGTAAAATTAGGGGTTTCCTTGGATGATGATAGGCAAGCGGAAACTCATTCTTAGGTGGCTCAATACGTTCGGTTGTTACTTGGTATTGCACATTACCTGAACTAACAAGAGCAGAAAGTAGGATTATATGCTTTGATGAAAAAGTAAAATTTTCTAAAAGGTGGTAATTATTGAGTTATCTGTTGACATTAATTAGTTGAGAACCGTATCTTGGCTTATCGTGTTGCGTCATGCACAAGATGAACTATAAGCCGTACATTGAGTGCTCGGGTCAATGAATAAAGACAATATTTTACGCCTATTAATATGAAACGACTTGCAAGCTACCCTCACTTTCTGTTGTTGGCCACAGCCATTCTCTTTTTCTCCTGTAGCAATAATGCCAAAGAGGAAACTGAATATGGCCAGGCAACGCGCGAGTTAATCGCTCTTGTAGAAAGTGATCCTCAACTTAAATCAATGCTTACGGCCTCCATTGAAAAAGCCAAGCAAATCAACCCTGATAAGAATACTAATCCCGCACAAAGTCTGGAGGAATACTATGCGTTTGTTTCATGGTGTGAAACGACTATGCCATGGGCAATTGTCAAGAAGGAGAAATATCCGGAGATATTTGATAATATTTTTCAAGGCATATGTGCTTTTTACTTTATCATTGATCAACCCCTGCCAGAATTGGAAGGGAAGGACCTGGTCAATAACTCTTTGCAATATGCAGAGCCGTTTGCTTCCTGGTTGATTACATTCAGTAAATCATGGGGAAATTATTTGGACACGGAAGCATCGTGG
>JAGQYK010000148.1 GCA_020436125.1 Cyclobacteriaceae bacterium
CAAAAGCATAAAAGGTTAATTCCACTGCAGCACCGGCAAGAATGAGCGCCAATATCTTGTATAATGGCTTAACTTTAATCTTTCGCATCAAAGTGAACACAACCGTAAAATAAACGAAGAACCCAACTACCTGAAAAACATAAAACCCTGTGCTCATCATGTACGTAGAGCTAAAGGCGAAGGCTGAATCAGGATTCGTATTAGTATAGTCTTTCAAAATGACGAATTGCGCCACTACCAAAGCCAATTCGGTAAGCATTCCGTACAATATGGCACGGCCATATGAAAAGTTGTTATCATCAATGGTATTCATATAAGTAATTTCAGAATGAAAATATTTCTTATTCACTTCAAGGTAATCACTTAAGATGGGATAAGTAATGATCATTGTCACCCTCATGAATGAGATTGTTCATTTGACTTACTTATTCAACTTGATGCATAACCTAAGCCAGATTTCCTTAAATTAGCCTTCATACTTTCAATAGCTGAAAAAGGACGTGTGAATATGGCTAGCAACTAAAACCATGATTATAGTCGCCAAATGGGTCATCATTCTTTTTGGGATATTCTTAGTAGGTGTCGGTTTCCTCATGCTACTCGCACCAAAAAAAGCCAGAGCCATTTTAAGAAAAGCAGGCAGCACTCCTTTTATCAACTATGCGGAAATTACGCTACGACTTATCCCTGCCATTAGCCTGATTGTTTATGCCGATTATTCCAAATTCCCCTTGCATTGTTTTTATTTTGGATCGTTTATGCTTTTAACCTCCATTGTATTGTATTTCATTCCAGTAGCCAAGCATCATGGTTTTTCTCTCCGAGCCGCGGACATCCTAAAACCTCTCTACCTCCAATTGATTTCTCCGTTCTCTATGCTTTTCGGGTGGCTGGTCATTTACATGGTGATCTAACACTGGCCTTCACTTCACCCACTAAGTTGAAGGAATATCAGCTGAGCAAATAATCAAATAACCAAATAGCTTTGTTAGTTTTGCATTACAAAAAAATAATAAGACCAGTTTGTTTGCAGCCAAGAAAATGACGGATACCGAAAAAACTGCAATACATACTTCCTATTTTAGCATTATCGGTAATATTTGTATGGCGCTGATTAAGGGATTGGCTGGTTTCTTTGGAAATTCATATGCCTTAATCGCGGATGCGATTGAATCCACTTCTGATATCTTTTCCTCGCTTTTGGTATTATTCGGACTAAAGTATGCGAAAAGGCCTGCTGACAAAAATCATCCTTATGGACACGGAAAGATTGAGCCCTTAATCACATTTCTAGTAGTTGCGTTTCTTGTGACCTCAGCTGTAATAATTGCGTACGTAAGTATTCAAAATATACAAACTCCTCATAAAACTCCTAAATCATGGACGCTGTTAGTTCTTAGCGGTATCATCCTTTGGAAAGAGATTTCATATCGTGTTGTCATCAGGAAAAGTAATGAAACCAACAGTTCATCTTTAAAGGCTGATGCGTGGCACCACAGAAGTGATGCAATCACTTCTGTAGCTGCGTTTATTGGAATTTCAATAGCAATTATTTTCGGCAAGGGCTATGAATCAGCTGACGATTGGGCTGCACTATTTGCTTCTGGCTTTATCTTATACAATAGCTATTTGATTTTCAGACCTGCCCTTGGTGAAGTTATGGATGAACAATTTCATGACGATCTTATCATTGAGATTAGAAAAAAATCATTGAATGTTCAAGGTGTTTTAGGAACTGAAAAATGCTTTATCAGAAAATCAGGAATGAAATATCATGTCGATTTACACGCTATCGTAAATAAAGATCTTTCAGTGAAAGAAGGACATGAAATTGCACATAAACTAAAAGATTACTTACGAAATCAACTTGCTAACCTGGGCCATGTGCTAATTCATATTGAACCTGGTGAAGAAGGTAAGGACTTCATTTGAACTCTTTTCCAATTAAAGACCAACCTTATTGCTCCCAGCTGCGTATCGTCTTCAATACCCAATAACTCGCACTAACAAACCAACATGAGTGATGTAAGCCTGAACAAAGTAGCAGAGATCTCCCTATTATTTTGGCTAATGAAGATCGTTGCCACTACTTTGGGTGAAACCCTGGGTGATTATCTGTCGATGACCTTAAACCTGGGTTATGCAGTAGGTATTGCGATCACCCTGCTATTTTTTCTCGTTGTACTCATTATTCAAATTTTTAGCAAAAGATACATTCCTCTCTTCTATTGGTTAGTGATCATTGCTACTACTACCCTTGGCACTGAAATATCAGATTTCCTTGACAGAAGCCTACACCTTGGTTATACAGTGGGTAGTTTGATCCTGTTTAGCGGATTGGTGTTCACCTTAATTCTTTGGTATAAAAAATTCAAAACATTACGCGTTTATCCGATCACGAAGACAAACAAGGAAATGTATTATTGGATTGCCATTCTTTTCTCTAACAGTTTAGGAACTGCCTTTGGTGATTATTTAAGTGATGTAGTCGGATTGAGTTATCTCAATGGTGCAATGGTTACAGCAGCCATCATTCTTATCGTTGTCCTCTTACATTATATGACAAAGATCAATCAGATCATTTTGTTTTGGGTTGCCTTCATTTTCACTCGACCCTTTGGTGCTACATTTGGAGATTTTCTAACGAAACCCATAGCAAGTGGAGGCCTGGATTTAGGAACCTTAAACGCCTCTATCGTATCCATTTTACTGATGACTGCTCTTATATTTCTTTCTCACCAAACCTTAACCAAAGACAAATCAATTTGATCGGTTCCCTATCTTTGGTTAATAAATACACAGGTTAATGTTCAGCTTTCGACTTACCATTCTATTTCTCTTTTTAGGAATTTCAGTTCAATCATTTTCTCAATCCCGGAATGTCACTGTCTCCGGCATGGTGAAAGACAAAAACACTCCCCTCCCTTATGTTAATATCGTGCTGCTGAATGAAAAAGACGGCTCCTTCATTTCGGGAACGGTAAGCAACGATGAGGGCAGATTCTCTTTGGCGAATGTAAAACCAGGAAATTACGAGTTGACCTTTTCTTTCGTTGGATACCTTACCTTAAAACAATCCTTCTATGTGGGTAGCCTCAGCGACTTTCTCGATCTGGATGTCATTGAATTAATGGAAGATACCCAGCTGTTAAACGAAGTAGTGATTACTGGACAGCAGGATGCAGTTAGCGAAAAGCTGGATAAGAAAACCTTTTCAGTAGCAGAAAACGTCAGCCAAAGTGGAGGCTCTGTTTTACAGGCCATGCAAAACCTTCCTGGAGTAACGGTACAAGACGGAAAAATTTTAATTCGCGGCAACGATAAGGTAACGGTGCTGATCGATGGTAAACAAACTGCCTTAACGGGATTTGGAAATCAATCTGGGCTGGACAACCTACCCGCTTCGGCTATTGAGAAAATAGAAATCATCAACAACCCATCGGCCAAGTACGATGCCAACGGTAATGCAGGAATTATCAACATCCTTTACAAAAAGAACAAGCAAGAGGGGTTTAATGGAAAAGTTGGTTTGGCTGCTGGTGCAGGAGCCCTGTGGGTACGCAAGGAAAACCTGCCTACCATTCGGCCGCAGTACCAATTCACACCCAAAATAAATCCCTCACTGTCGCTCAACTACAAAAAAGAAAAATTGAATACCTTTTTTCAAGGTGATTATCTCTATACTGAAACATTAAACAAAAATGAGTTTGTTACCCGAACCTATGATGACGGTAGCATCGTCCATCAGCAAACTAAACGAAACAGAGATACGGGTTTTACCACACTCAAAGCGGGTACCGACTGGAGTATCAATGGGGATAACACTTTAACTGTTTCCGGTCTTTACGGGTATGAAAAGATTATTGATAATGGTGATGAGCCTTTCTTCAATGCTGATTTCTCAGAGCGCACCAGACTTTGGCAATTTCTGGAAGACGAAATAAAGATAACTGTAATGGCTACTGTAGCCTATCAGCACAGGTTCAAGCAACCTGGCCATTTACTCAACATGGGTTTCAATTATACCTTCCA
>JAGQYK010000149.1:0-2020 GCA_020436125.1 Cyclobacteriaceae bacterium
ACATCCATGGTATTGCGACTCGCTTTTTCATAAGTGCGAATGCCACGCTCGCAAAGGATCAACTTTTCGTTGCCGCCACTGAACACATATTCTGCAGAAGACAACAACTCTTCCAGTGTGCCGGAGATGCCCCGCTTGATCATCACTGGTTTATCAATTTGACCCAATTCGTCCAGTAAATTGAAATTCTGTGTGTTGCGCGCTCCTACTTGAAATACATCTACATAATCATACATTTCTGCAATTTGACTTACCTGCATCACCTCGCTAATGATTTTAATTCCTGCAGCTCGCGCCATGGTTGCCCACAACTTTAACCCCTCCGCACCCAATCCCCGAAAAGCATAAGGTGAACTGCGTGGTTTGAACACACCACCCCGCATAATCGGTACCTTATTTTCAGTCAGGTGGGCAAGGGTAGCCCCTATTTGTGCTTTCGATTCTATGGAACACGGACCCGCCATAATGGACATAGAACCATTGCCGATTTCCACACCATCTCCCAAATCAATGATGGTACGTTTCACTTTCCACTTTCTGGAAACCAGTTTGTAATCATCTGACACCCGATGGATATCGGCTATACCGGATAGTCTTCCTATCTGTCGAATATCATAGTCCTTCTTTCCTATTCCGATAACGTACTCTCCTATCTGGGTTTTTACTTCAGCCGTTTTATAACCCAGGGCGGCAATCGCTTTGTCTATATTTTCTTTTTCCTCCGATGAAACGGATGGTTTTAACTGAATGATCATTGCTTCTCTTTTAATGCTTTAATAAAATTTGGAATATCATCTTCCCAATTACTACTTTCTTTTAACATGGAGATGAACGCACTCCCTACAATCGCTCCCGCACTGTACTCGCAAACGGCAGCAAAAGCATCATGATTAGAAACTCCAAAACCAATGAGCAATGGATTCTTCAATTTCATTTTTTTCAATCGCTCGAAATAATCGAGCTGCTCCTTGCTAAAGCCTTTCTTCGCCCCTGTAGTAGATGAAGAGGAAACCGCATAAATAAATCCGTCAGACACTTTATCTATCGCCCTGATGCGTTCTTCAGCCGTAGTGGGTGAGATCAGGAATATATTTTGCAATCCGTTGATTTCAAATGTGGCTTTGTACATTTCCTGATACTCCAGCAATGGCAAATCAGGAATAATTAAACCATCTACGCCAGCGGCCGCAGCTGCCTCACAAAATGCCTTCACGCCAAACTGAAGGATGGGATTAAAATAACCCATCAAAATGATAGGCGCTTTCACCTGAGGTCTCAGTTCACTCACCTGCTCCAACAACAAATGCAATGTCATTCCATTATCGAGCGCTGTTTTGTTACTTGCTTGGATCACCGGTCCATCGGCCACCGGATCAGAAAACGGAACTCCTATTTCTAAAAAATCCACTCCCGCCCCTTCCAACAGTTTTCCGATACGCACCGTATCTTTCAACACCGGAAACCCGGCAGTATAATAGACCGACAACAATGCTTTCTTGTTCTTTTTGAACAGGGTATTGATTCTGTTTTTCTCTTGTTCCAGTACTTCCATAATTCTAACGCTGTAACTCTATTCTTAGTGGTGACCAAAATTCTTTTCACCAGCAGTGATGGTCAGATCTAATCCATTCTGCTTAGGTGGGAGCGGGCAAGTAGCATACTCTGTAAATGCACAGGGAGGATTATAACCTTTATTAAAGTCCACAATTACCTTTCCTTCTTCATCAGGATATTTCACATACATGTATCGTCCGGAAGGATATGTTTCTGCTTCATTGGTCTTATCACCAAAAAGTATGTAGTACTCCCCTTCGGTTCCATCATCAATAGCATCCAGCCTGTACTCCTCCCCATCGATAGTAAACACCAAAGCTCCAGGGCAAGGTGATTGATACGTTTGACCCAATATATTGGTAATGTCGATGTATTTGATGGGTTCGTATTTTTCCCATGTAGCCTCCACTCTCCACTTCGGGTCGATGGAATAGCGCTCCACTCCCGTAAAGTTTTTCACCGCTTC
>JAGQYK010000149.1:2120-3898 GCA_020436125.1 Cyclobacteriaceae bacterium
TTTTCCCATTTAGCCTCCACTCTCCACTTCGGGTCGATGGAATAGCGCTCCACTCCCGTAAAGTTTTTCACCGCTTCACTATCCAGATCACGAACCCTCACTCCTAGTTTTCCAGAACGGTCGATGACCAACCATTCCAAAGACCCATAACTCATGACAGGGTAAAAAGAAGAATCAGGAATGTGAATCACTTCGTGATTGACCGCGATCGAGTCATGAAAAATTTCAACTCCCTCATTCACTTCCATTGTCACTTTGCCTTGTTGTACAACAAACGTTCCTGCATTAGCCGCCATTTTACCTTCCGGAAAAACAACATTATTGGATGGGTCGCTTCCAAATGTATTGAAGCCTTCATTCAGCCAATACAAGCCAGCGAGATTGAGCCAACCGTTGTCTCCCACCAATTGGGTCTCCACTCTATTGGCATGCCATGCATTGATTTCATTTTGATAAGCAACTACATCTATGACTGCTTCTTTTTTTGAAGAACAACTTATTATCAGTATAAAGATCGGTATGAAGATGTATTTCATTTGGAGTAATAGTTTAGGATTTAAATGTTTCAAGTTTCAGGTTTCAGGTTTGAAGTTACCGGTTGCCTGGGGTTGGAGGTTTATATTTAGGATTTAATAATTTCCATAACGAATATACGTATCCAGGTCTTTATCACCACGGCCGCTCAGGTTAATAACTACTACATCATCAGCATCAAACGCAAGTTTATCCAGTGCTGCAATGGCATGAGCGGATTCAATGGCAGGGATAATCCCTTCTAAGCGGCTAAGCGTTATACCTGCCTGCATGGCCTCGTCATCGGTGGCATTCAAAAACTGTACACGGCCGACATCAAATAAATGAGCATGCAATGGGCCAATGCCCGGATAATCTAGTCCTGCAGAAATAGAATAGGGCTCAATCACTTGTCCATCGGCAGTTTGCATCAACAGCGTTTTACTCCCATGCAGTACGCCCGGCTTTCCCAGAACTGTTGTAGCCGCAGACTCACCGGTATCCACTCCTTTGCCTGCAGCTTCCACTGCCACCAGGTTCACATGTTCTTCTTCTATGAAATGATAAAACGCACCTGCTGCATTACTCCCTCCACCTACGCATGCCATCACATAATCAGGATAAGGATTTCCCTGCTCAGCTATCAATTGACTTCGCATCTCACTGCTGATGACCGATTGAAATCGCGCTACCATATCAGGATAGGGATGAGGCCCCACCACAGACCCAATGATGTAATGCGTGTCTGTTGGGTTGCTGATCCAATGGCGCATGGCTTCATTTGTGGCATCTTTCAGCGTCATGCTTCCACTCACCGCAGGCACTACTGTTGCCCCTAGAATTCTCATGCGCTCTACATTGGGCTTCTGTCTTTCCATATCCACCTGCCCCATATATACGATGCACTCCATTCCCATCAGCGCACAAACCGTTGCCGTAGCCACTCCATGTTGACCTGCACCGGTTTCCGCAATGATCTTATTCTTGCCTAAGTGTTTGGCTAAGATTATTTGTCCTACTGTGTTATTGACTTTATGCGCACCCGTATGACAAAGGTCCTCTCGTTTTAAATACACTTTCGCTTTATACTTTTCAGAAAGTCGGGAAGCAAAATACAATGGCGTTGGTCTTCCAACGAAAGTTTTCAACAACAGGTCAAATTCTTTTTTAAAGGATTCATTCTCCATAATGGAGCGATAAGTAGTCCTCAACTCTTCTACATTAGGATATAACATTTCAGGGATAAAAGCCCCTCCAAACTGTCC
>JAGQYK010000014.1 GCA_020436125.1 Cyclobacteriaceae bacterium
ATGGCCAAAAAGAAACCTTCAATTGCAAGTTCCTTCTTTTCACCTGTTTTGTTATTCACCAACCTCACTCCTTTCACACCAGTCTCATCACCCAATATTTCTTCAGTTTCTGTATTCCAGTGTACTTCTATATTTGGAGTTTTCAGCACTCGCTGTTGCATGATTTTCGATGCGCGCATTTCATCTCTTCTTACAATCAAGTGCACTTTAGGGCAAAGATTAGCCAAATAGGTAGCTTCTTCTGCTGCAGAGTCTCCAGCTCCTACCACTGCCACTTCTTTTCCTCTATAGAAATAACCATCACAGACTGCACATGCAGAAACTCCCTTGTTAGCATAGGTCTGTTCGGATGGAATACCTAAATACTTGGCCGTAGCTCCCGTTGCAATAATTACGGACTCCGCTGTTATCTCTTCTTTTCCATCCACAGTAAGTTTGAATGGATAGGTTGAAAAATCAGCAGCAGTGACCAATTTATAGTGAATTTCCGTACCAAATCGTTCTGCCTGTTTTTGTAAGTCAACCATCATTTGTGGCCCATTGATACCTTCCGGATAACCTGGGAAGTTCTCCACATCGTTGGTAGTAGTGAGCTGTCCGCCTGGTTCACCTCCTGTTAGCAATACAGGTTTAAGGCCAGCACGTGCGGCATAAATGGCGGCTGTATATCCGGCAGGGCCAGATCCTATGATGAGTACTTTTAATGGTTCTTTTGACATAATCTTTTACCCTAAATCCGAAATAAAAAAGTCCCAACAGCATTGAGACTTGTACAAATTTTAATTATCCAACACTGTTAACCTAAATAAGGTTTCAAAGCTTTACTTCTTGAGGTATGTCTCAACCTGCGAATGGCTTTCTCTTTTATCTGCCGGACACGCTCTCTTGTCAAGTTGAACTTTTCACCTATCTCCTCAAGCGTCTGTGCATGCTCGCCATTCAATCCAAAATATAACGCAATCACATCTGACTCCCTTTGAGTAAGGGTAGAAAGTGCTCGTTGTACTTCTCTTCTCAATGAGTCGGTCATCAATCCTGAATCAGGCTTCTCCTCACTATCGTTCTCCAGTACATCCAGCAAACTGTTCTCCTCCCCCGAAACAAACGGAGCATCCATAGACACGTGCCTACCGGATATTTTCATCGTATCCACTACTTCCGCAGTAGTTACTTCCAGTACGTCCGCCAACTCATCTGGAGAGGGCTCACGCTCATATTTTTGCTCCAGTTCAGAAAAGGTTCTTGAAATCTTATTGAGGGATCCAACCCTGTTAAGGGGAAGTCGTACAATACGCGACTGCTCTGCCAAGGCCTGAAGAATAGACTGACGAATCCACCAAACTGCGTAGGAGATAAATTTGAAACCGCGTGTTTCATCAAAGCGCTGTGCTGCTTTGATAAGCCCCAAGTTACCTTCATTAATAAGGTCTCCTAATGTTAGCCCTTGGTTTTGGTATTGTTTGGCCACTGATACCACGAAACGCAAATTGGCCTTGGTCATTTTCTCCAAGGCAATTTGGTCTCCAGCTTTAATTCGTTTGGCAAGCTCCACTTCCTGATCTGCAGTGAGCAAATCAACTTTGCCAATTTCCTGCAAATACTTATCAAGCGATTGGCTCTCGCGGTTGGTGATCTGTTTGCTTATCTTAAGCTGTCTCATCGAGCAATAATACTAAGTCTAGAACACGTAAATCCCAAAAATTAGTTCGCCAAAATATTCCCGAATTTAGATCTTAAGCCTCCTGCGTCTCCTCCTTTTTTGGTGGTCTTGGCAAAAGCACTTTTCTTGATAATCTGTATTTGCCAGTTTTCTTATCTATTTCCACAAGTTTCACCTTCACCTTTTCTCCCACTTCCATTACACCGTCCATACTCTCAAGGCGCTCCCACTTAATTTCAGAAATGTGAAGCAAACCATCTTTGCCAGGCATGATCTCAACAAAAGCACCAAATGGCATGATTGATTTTACCGTTCCATCATACACCTCACCTACTTCAGGTACGCTTACAATAGCCTTAATCCGGGCAATTGCGGCATCCATTATCTCCTGATTGTTGGAGAAGATATTGACTACACCTTTGTTGTCTTTCTCTTCAATTACCACAGTGGCTCCAGTTGTCTTTTGTATCTCCTGAACCACTTTTCCACCAGGTCCGATTACAGCACCAATCATTTCTTTATCGATTGTAATGCTGTATGCACGTGGTGCATGAGGTTTTAAATCTGCATTAGACTGAGACAACGTCTTCTTCATCTCATTCAGAATATGCAGCCTTCCTTCCTTAGCTTGATTCAAGGCTTCTTCCAATACCTCATAGGTCAACCCGTCTACCTTAAGGTCCATCTGACATGCAGTGATTCCCTTTTCAGTACCCGTCACTTTGAAGTCCATATCCCCAAGGTGATCTTCGTCTCCCAAAATGTCAGAAAGGATAGAGTACTTACCTGTGGTACTGTCGCTGATCATTCCCATGGCAATACCAGAAACCGGAGCCGAGATAGGAATACCGGCATCCATAAGTGCCAGTGAACCAGCACAAACAGTGGCCATTGATGAAGAACCATTTGATTCTAAAATATCAGATACCAAACGGATCGTATAAGGGTTCTTGTCATCCGCTGGGATTACTTGCTTCAAGGCTCTCATGGCCAAATTACCATGACCTACTTCCCTTCTTCCGGGTCCACGGTTAGGCTTCACCTCACCTGTTGAAAACCCAGGGAAATTGTAGTGAAGGATAAACTTGTTGTATCCATCGAACATAGCACCATCGACCATTTGTTCATCCAATTTGGTGCCTAATGTAACCGTACTAAGTGACTGAGTTTCGCCCCGAGTAAAAATACTAGAGCCGTGAGCCATTGGCAAGTAATTCACCTCTGTCCAAATCTGTCTTACCTCATTGAGTTGACGCCCATCAAGACGTACTTTCTCGTTCAGCACAAGATCACGACAAGCCTTTTTATGAACTGACTTATAATACTTCTTTACTAAATCTTTATTGATCTCTGTATCTTCAGGAAGAGACTCAAGGTATTCTTCCAAGGGCTTACTGAAATTTTCAGAGCGCTCTTTCTTATTCGGATTTTGCTGACGAGCTATTTCATAAAGCTTATCATAGAACATCTTATGAACTTCTGCCTTCAATGCCTCATCCTTCTCCTCATGATCAAATGTTCTTTTTACAGTTTTACCAGCTGCTTCAGCAAGTTCTACCTGAATAGCACATTGTACTTTGATAGCATCGTGGGCATACTTCATTGCCTCCAACATATCCTTCTCACTCACTTCCTTCATCTCTCCTTCCACCATCAAAATATTATCCTTCGATGCTGCAACAATCAAGTCAAGATCAGACTTCTCCTTTTGCTCAAGGGATGGGTTAATTACATATTCCCCATCCACTCTTACTACTCTTACTTCTGAAATGGGTTCTTGAACCGGAATATCAGAAACAGCTAATGCACATGATGCTGCAAAGGCTGCCAATGAATCTGGAAGCGCATTTTCATCTCCAGAGATCAATGTAATGTTTATTTGAGTTTCGGCATGATAATCATCTGGGAATAAGGGACGTATGGCACGATCTACCAAGCGACTAATTAAGATCTCATAGTCAGAAAGCCTTCCTTCACGTTTCAAAAATCCACCAGGTATTTTACCTGTTGCCGCGAATTTCTCTTGATAGTCCACGGACATCGGTAAAAAATCAACACCTTCTCTAGCATTCTGAGATGCAACGGCTGTAGCCAATAGCATGGTGTTGCCTTGGCGAACCACAACGGCACCATCAGCCTGGCGAGCTAGTTTTCCTGTTTCTATACTAATCTCCCGCCCGTCAGGAAGCTTGCAGGTTTTGTTTATAATATTGTTCATTGTTTCAATAGTTGTTGGACATGCAGGAACGCAATTGTCCAGGGTGTAAATAAAGCGAAAAGGGAACCTCATCGGTTCCCTATGCTATTCAATAGTTTCTTATTTCCTTAAATTGAGGTCTGCTAAAACCGCTCTGTATCTGTCGATATTCACCTTTTGAAGGTAATTAAGGAGCTTCTTGCGCTTACCAACCAGCTTCAATAGGCCAGTCTGCGTTGAAAAATCCTTTTTCTGACCTTTAAGGTGTTCAGTCAGGTGCTTAATACGGTAGGTAAACAGGGCAATTTGCGACTCTGGTGAGCCAGTATCGGTCTTAGATTTGCTAATTCCGTGTGCGTTGAACAGCTCTTGCTTTTTTTCTGAATTCAGATACATCTGTAAAATAATTTTTTCTCTTCTATTTTAGACCGCAAAAGTATACTAGAGACACTTAAAAAGCAAATTCAGTTAACAGGCTTTGAAAGCTGTTTTTTGTCTCGTAACCAAGCTTTTAGCTTGTCCCAGACCACTCTATAGAAGTCGGCCTCAAATAAACGGGCATCCACCCTTGCTTGACGCAAGAATAAAAGACCAATGACGAATAGAATAATATCGGCCATCCAGATACCCACAGGAACAGAAATCACTCCCTGCCTTGCCCACTTATCCCCCATCATTGACATAATATAGTAGAAAATAAAGAAGATAATAGAAGCCAACACGGGCACCCCTAAACCTCCCCGTTTGATAATCGCTCCGAGCGGAGCCCCGATTAAAAACATGGCAATACAGGCCAGTGAATTAGCCAGAATTTTGTGCCACTGCACCTGAAACACTCTATACTCGCTTTCAAAAGTTTCAATCTGGCTGGAGTAATTAACAATTTGACTTTTAATCATACGAACGTGATTCAGCGCAGTACTTATTTCCACCTTGGTGGGAGGCGAACCAAATAAACTGTCTGACTTAGCCATTACAATCGCTTTAATAGAATCATTTGTAATTACAGGTGACTCCATTTTCGGTAATATTTTAGCTCTTCCCTCTTTTGAAGGCATCAATCTAGAGGTGGCGGGTTTAGCCCCTTTCTTAGCTGCTGAGTCCAATATCGCCTTGTGTTTGACCAACATATCCGGTAATGGTAGTGTATCAAACTTGTGATGAAAATTGAACATATTATCTCTGGTAGTGATAAACCTGTTGAGCTCCTGATTCATAGTATTCCTGCCAATGGAATCCATGTCCTTCTCCAACTCGTTGAGGTTCCTCATTATCCTATTACCCTGAAACCATTTTTTGTCGGTTCTATTAAGTCCAAATGAAGATAAGTCGAACACAATCTGTGTTTTATCAAATTTCATTTTACTTAAGGTTTGCCCTCCATCAGCCCTACCCACTGCGTCTTTTCCCTGAGGTGAGCCTTCGTTATAGTTATACCCATTAAACAACTCCAGTTTTAAGAACTGATCATTGAGGATGGTATACATCTTTCCGGAATCAGCGATAGTCACCTCGCGGTTTCCAACCCTGTTTCGGTGGTCATAAATAATAATGTCCTTTAAAGATTGCCCGTCTGGAAGTTTCTTATTTACCTTAATGCTGATGTCAGGAATTGAGCTGTAAAATGCTCCTTCGCGAAGGTCAAGCGCGGGTTTCTTTTGCTTAATATCATACAACAAACTGTAAGCCTCCAGCGCAGCCTTTGGAACTAAATTGTTATTGGCATAGAATGCTGCCCCAGTTAGCCCTACTACGAACACAAAAATTGGAAGCAGGCTCCTCACCAGAGAAATGCCCAAACTTTTGACTGCAGTCAATTCAAAATGCTCACCAAGGTTTCCGAAGGCGATAAGGGAAGAAAGAAGCACCGCCAAAGGCAGTGCAACGGGTGTCATAAAAATGGCAAAATAAAACAGAAGAGTGCCTAGCACATCCCATCCCAAATCCTTTCCGATGATATCATCAAAATACTTCAGCATATGCTGAGTTAAAAGGATAAATACCACCACTAAGAAAGTGAGGACGAATGGCCCTATAAAGGAAGAAATAATAAGTTTATCAATCTTTTTCATCCGCAGCTACAACAAAGGTAACACCTCAAAAACAAGGCCATCCATTTAACGAAGAGAATTATCTTGAGGTGGGAGAAATAATCAAAAACGGGCGTAAACATAAAAAAGGCAGCTCAAAGCTGCCATTTGTAGCGCAGGGGAGAGTTGAACTCCCGTCCGCCAGTTGGCGGATATGAATCCTTAATAACTAGTTGTTATCGATCAGTCTCCAAATAAATTCCCTGCCCTTAGCACTTTTCAACTGCTTCTCCCTCATCGTGGCTTCCCTTTTTGTATCAAAATGCTCTTGGTGAATCAAGATCCAAGGTCTGTACTTCACAGTGTAGCCTTTGGTAGAGTAAATATTGTGGGAATCTAACCTCGAATTCAAATCGGAGGTATAGCCAACATAAATCTTATTATGCTCTCTGCTATATAAAACGTAAACGGTAAACATAAAAAAGGCAGCTCAAAGCTGCCATTTGTAGCGCGGGGGAGAGTTGAACTCCCGACCTCAGGGTTATGAATCCTGCGCTCTAACCACCTGAGCTACCGCGCCATTTATCATGAAATAAGTACCTACATTGCCATCAGGTGCATGGCTTTCATGTTAGGAGCGCAAACTTACAAACTTTTGAGATTTTCGCTATCCAATTCTTTTATTTGTCGTTCAATAAAAAATGGTATAACTTAAAATCAAATCAATTTCAATGGCCAAAAACCTTTTTACCGAAGATTACGAAATACATGCATCCGCAAAAATGCTGTTTCCGTACATCAGCACAGCCAGTGGTTTGGCCGAGTGGTTTGCAGACGATGTAAATATCAACCCAGAAAAGATTTACACTTTTGAATGGGACAGCGAACAGCATAAGGCAGTAATTGCTTCCCAGAGAACCAACCATTTCATCAAATTCGAGTTCTTGCCAGAGGATGATACCGATGAGAAGGATCGTTCCTATTTCGAGCTGAGAATCGAACTCAATGAATTGACACAAACTACTTTCTTGAAAGTAAGTGATTACTCCGCGTTCGATGACCTAGATGAGTTACGCGATCTTTGGGATAGTTTGGTAGATCAGTTGAGAAAAGTGGTAGGTGGTTAACGCTCACCAAATAGCCAAGAGGGCTTAATCGGTTTTCGAACCAATCCAAATTTTTGTCTTGTAGTGCTTTCAATATGGGTCGTAGCCTCCTCTACTGAGTCTGTAAATAAAATAAGATCAAGGTCTGTTGCTGAAATTGTCTTTTGGTCTACCATCACATGTAACATTTCCTGGAGTGGCTTCCAATACTCCACCCCAAAAACTACAATCGGGAATTCTTTAATCTTACCTGTTTGAATGAGGGTCACCGTTTCAAACAATTCATCCATTGTACCCGCCCCCCCAGGCATTACCACAAAAGCATAAGAATATTTCACCAATAAAACTTTTCGCACAAAAAAATGGCGAAAGGTAACTACTACATCAAGATATGGATTTGATGCTTGTTCCTCAGGCAAGATAATATTGCAACCAATCGTTTTTCCGCCTACCGACTTGGCCCCCCGTGGAGCCGCCTCCATTATACCGGGGCCTCCACCCGTCATGATGGTAAAACCAAGTTGAGAAAGTTTAGCTCCCATCTCCATTCCTTTTTTATAATAGAGGTGATTTTCATCAAAGCGAGCAGAGCCAAAAACGGTGACACAAGGGCCAGCAAAATGCAGTTTTCGAAAGCCTCTGATAAACTGTGCCGCTACCCTGAATACATAAAAGAATTCAATATCTCTTCTTGCTGGTCCTTCAAGAAAAAAATGATCATCGTGTACTTGTTGAGACGCCATACTACATGTTAAACCAATAAGTAAGTTTTACAACGATTGACCTTGTTTTGGGATTAAAATTTTGCTGCGGCATATCAAAGTCATAAAAGTAATTATCAGTGTATACAATAAATAAATCTGATACCGGCTTAAACCTCCACTGGAACCTTGAATTGATATTGATATTGCTAAACTGACTATTGTATTGAAAAAACGTGGTAAAGAAAACGGTTCGTGATAAGGTGAGGTCTACCCGGGGGCTTATTAGATAAATATCAGCCGACTGATAAGGTGCCGGCAACTCAATCTTATTATAATTCATATCCAAAGACAAAACACCATAAGGCTGAATTCGGTAATTCACCTTAGCTTGAACACCATTACGGGTACCATTAAAGTATTCACCTGTAACCATCTTTAATTCGTAATTAAAGAGCTTTCTAGGATCAGATTTAAAATTGAATTCAAGATTCGTATAGCGATAGTCTGTGGAGTCAGGTAATGGAACGGCCATCAATTCTTCAGGTGATCTGGTTGGATCAAACTCAGCAAATAAATAGGTATATGTCCTTTTACCGCCTACACTCAAATTGGCATTATTCTGAAAGTTTACGGAGTAACCAAATGTTTGCTCATTATCTGAATAACCAAATACATCATCCCAGATAAAAACCATATCGAAAGTAGGACCATGATTAATTATTGTTTTAGAATCGGGAAAAAATCTAAACTCCCCAGATGGAGAGAACCTCTTATAGCCAGTGCGTGGTAAATACCCTACTGCTGGGGCATATCCCTTTCCAAATATCTGCTGCCACCAACTGAAACTAATTTGTCTTGAATTATATACTACTGAAGACCCGTACGAAAAGGGTGCATCTACTTTGTTTGGGGTAAACTGACGGTGATAGAAATGAGTTCCTGTTACTCTATTGTTTAGAAAACTATAGTTATAATCCAGACCCAGCACCCGGTTATAATCATAACCCTCTAACCTAAAATCAGAAGAGTCAGTACTAAAGCGTTGTCTATTAACAAAAATGGCCCTGATGTTTGAGTTTGAACCAATTCTTCTTTGCGCAGTGGCAACAGTATAATCAAGCTTAGGAACATTAATTTCGTTAATTGCCTCAGTTTGCATGTGAAGCAATCCAATTCTATAGTTCTTATTCAAATTTCCGCTTAATCGAGCTCCAAAATTGATCCTGTTTTGAACGTTTGAGCCTGTTAATTCATCTCTGGCCACTCCAATTCTTCGAGTAAAGAAAGGCCTACCAAATGGATGTCCATACGATGAGAACAAGTCAGCATTTTCCAGAAAAAATTGCCTTCGTTCAGGAAAAAATATTTCAAATCGATCAAGGTTAGTTACTTGTTGATCTACTTCCACTTGCGAAAAATCCGGATTTATGGTCAAGTCAAGATTGAGTGATGAAGTAACGGCAATCTTTGCGTCTCCACCTACCTGAAAATCGCTTTTGGATGGGGTTTCGTTAACAAAGTCTTTACTTCCTTTCGTAGCCAGATAAGGAATTAACGAAATGTTTGTTTTAGGAGATATTGGAGGTTCGTCCCAAAACATTTCTCCTGTATAATTCAGGTTACCAAGTTCAAATTGCCTGGGGGTCCAAGGCCAAACCGAGCGTTCATTTTCCTTACTGTCTTGCCTGTACAATTTTACATTCCAGGCTTTAGCTCCGGATTTAAACCTCAATGTCTTGAATGGAATTGCAATCTCCGCGGTCCATTTCCCCTCTTCAATTTTGGCCTCGCCATACCATTTATTGTCCCATGATAAATCCAGGTCATCCCCTCTTAAATAACCATTTGAAATTAACCCTTCCCTTTGTACTCCTGCAGGGCTTAATCCAAAAAAGAAACCATTCGTAACGTCCTGAAAAGGATCCACAATGATAGCCAATCCATCCAATCCCGGACCACGGAAATCCCTGCGAAGCGAAGATATTACATAATCTCCAGGGGTATTATCATAGGCAATTGCAGAAACATAGAGAAAGTTCTCATCATAAGTTAGTCTGAATTCAGTCCTCACCCGTGAAACTGAAGTGTCGTATGGAAATTGCTGCATCAATTCATCCATCAATTCTGCTTTTCCCCACGCCTCCTCATCCAAAACACCATCTAAAACAATCTTATCAGATGTTTTATATATAACAAAACTGGGGCGTTTTTTAGAGTTTTGAGCAAAAGCAACTACGCTGTAGGCTAAGAAGAAAGCGAGAATATAAAATCGAGACATATTAAAAGGCAAAATATCCGCGTAGATACAAAAATTATCAGAAGTCATTCAGAAAAAACATGATGGATGGTGTCAAAGCTGATACTTCAAAGAGACAATGTGTCAAATCTTTAAAATATGGCTCCGGCAATTGTAGCAGTCATCATAGTGGCCAAGGTAGCTGCAACCATGGCACGCAAACCCATTTTAGAAATGTCTCCTTGTCTATTTGGTGCCATACCTCCAATTCCACCAATTTGAATAGCTATGGAACTGAAATTGGCAAAGCCGCAAAGCGCATAAGTAGCAATGCGAATAGACTTCTCACTCAACATCCCAGCCTGTTTCATTTCAGCAAGATCCAAATATGCCACAAACTCATTAATAACAACTTTCTGACCTAAAAGACTACCAACTTGTATAGTATCGCCCCATTCTACACCCATAGCAAACGCAAATACCCGGAAAATCTGACCTAAGATATATTGTAGGGAGAAACCATCGAACGCACCTCCGGTACTTGTCACCACAAAATCATTGAGGCCGGTTACCGCCCCTATTCCATCTACCAAAATCCAATTGATAGCGTAAATCACCGCAATAAATGCCAGTAACATGGCACCAATATTCAATGCCAGCTTTAGTCCATCCGATGCTCCTGTTGCCAGTGAATCAATAAAATTGGCTCCCATCTGATCTTTATTAACGTTCAATTGATGATCCACCTTAGACTTTTCATCTTCTGGCATGAAGATTTTGGCCAACACTATGGCAGCCGGAGCATTCATAATTGAAGCACTCAAAAGATAGCTGGCAAATTTAGCTTGCTCTACTGGGTCTCCTCCACCTAAAAATGAAACGTAGGCGCCCAAAACACTTCCTGCTATGGTCGCCATTCCTCCTACCATTAAGCAATGCAGTTCAGAGGAAGTCATTCGAGCGATAAATGGCTTCACCAAAAGAGGAGCCTCTGTTTGACCCATTAAAACGTTGGCTGCGGCTGATAAACTCTCAGACCCAGACAATCGCATTGACCGCGCCATTACCCATGCGAATCCAAATACTATTTTTTGGAGAACACCAAGATAATATAGCCCTGCAGATACTGCGGAAAAGAAAATAACTGTGGGGAGTGCCTGAAAAGCAAAAAGAAAGCCGAGGCTATGCTTCACACCAGGCTCATTAGTGCTATTTTTTGCCAGGTCACCATAAAGAAACTCTGCGCCTTTTTGCGCAAAGCTTAAGAAGACGACAAACTTGCTACTGAGATAGAGGAAAGCCTGCTGAGCGACTTCTACTTTACCAATAATTAAACCAATTGAAATCTGTAGTAATAGTCCCACTCCTACCAATCGCCAGTCAATGGTTTTGCGATTGTTGGACAAAAGGAAAGCAATCGCTATGATAAAAAACAATCCAGCGAAGCCTCTGATATAATCCATTACGTACTGGGTTGGAGACTAGTTGCGCTTACTTAACTCATCTCTTATTTTGGCTGCACGCTCGTAGTCTTCTTTATCGATGGCTTCCTTCAAGAGTTCGTTCAGCTTATCAACTGAATAGTTCTTAAAGTCATCCCCTTTCTTTTCTTTCTTTACGCGAACTTTGGTTTCTTTAACCGGCTCTACCTTCTCCTCCTCATCCTCTTCATCCGTCAACACAATACCTGCTTCAGCTAAAATGTTTTCGAAAGTATAAATAGGTGAGTCAAACCTTAAACCAATTGCAATGGCATCAGATGGTCTGGCATCGATCTCGTGCTTTTTAAGTCCATCTGTACAAACAATTTTGGCAAAGAAAACACCCTCTTTTAAATCGGAAATTACAATCTCCTCAACATGGAAGTTGAAGCTATTGGCGAATGACTTGAATAAGTCATGCGTCATGGGGCGGTTAGGGATGATTTTTTCTATTTCTATGGCAATAGCCTGCGCCTCAAACATGCCAATTATTATCGGCAATCTTCTATTCCCTTCAGTTTCTCCCAGCACTAATGCAAATGATCCGGTTTGTGATTGACTTGAGGAAAGACCTAATATTTCAAGTTTAATTTTCTTCAAAACTTCGGCTGCTCTAGAATCGAAATTAAATAAATAATGATAAACCCATCAACTTTAAAAAAATAAGTTGACATTAATTTACTTAGCAGCTTTTAGTGCCTCTGTCAACTTGGGTACTACTGTAAATGCATCCCCTACAATTCCATAATCCGCTGCCTTGAAGAAGGGAGCCTCCGGGTCTTTATTAATAACAACTATGTATTTTGATGAATTAACCCCTGCCAAATGCTGAATAGCGCCTGAAATACCAATTGCCACATATAATTGAGGAGCTACTTTTACACCTGTCTGACCCACGTGCTCGTGGTGAGGCCTCCAGCCAATATCAGATACGGGCTTACTGCAACCAGTGGCTGCTCCAAGCGTCTTGGCCAGCTCCTCCAACATACCCCAGTGCTCTGGTCCTTTCATTCCCCTTCCGCCAGAAACAACAATTTCAGCTTCAGGTAACAAGATATCCCCAGTTGCCTTTTCGGTAGCTGTAATCTTGGTCTCAAAATCTGCATCAGAGAGGTTAGCAGCAAAGTCAACAACTTCTGCGCTGCCTCCAATCTCTTTAAGCTCAACAGCATTTTTGCGGATACCAATTACTCTTTTAGCATTCTTCATTTCTACCAAAGCAAAAGCTTTACCAGTGTAAATACTTTGCCTCACCACAAAACCCGAAGACGTATCAGGAAGAGCAACTACATTAGACGCGAGACTGGCTCCGATTTTTGTAGCTACACTGGCTGCTACCGGTGTACCTAGTGAAGAATTGGCCAGTACCAATATATCCGCACCTTCTGCTTCCATTATTTGTGTAAGCACTGATGCATACGCCTTAATAACACCTTGATTCAACCTCTCATCAGCTACAGAAAGTACTTTAGATGCTCCAAATTTACCGATGCCTTCCAACTCCGATTTATCAATAGCACCTAATGCAATTGCTGTCACTTTATCTCCCATAGCATGGGCATACGCCACTGCTTCAAGTGAGGTCTTTTTTATTTTGCCTTCTGCGCTTTCTACAAAAACTAATATTGCCATAATTTTCCTAATTCAAATGTTATAAAACCTTTGCCTCGTTTTTCAAAAGGCTCACCAATTCACCTACATTATCTTCACTAATCATTTTCACAGCTCCTTTCGGTGGAGGCAGCTCATATTTCTGAAAAACAACGGCCGCTTCTACCTCTTTCGGCTCAACTACATTTAAGGGCTTAGTTCTAGCTGACATAATTCCTCGCATATTGGGAATCTTCCACTCTGCAATAGGTTCCTGACATCCTGCAATCAGTGGCAATGACGCTTCCAACGACTCCTTACCCCCTTCAATTTCGCGCTGCATCTTTACAGTCGTGCCTTCGATATCCAGTTTCATTACTGGAGACACCGATGGCAATCCGAGTAATTCACCCACCATACTGTGAACCACACCACTATTATAGTCAATAGATTCCCTACCCATCAAAATCAAATCATATCCCTTTGCATGCTCAGCAATTTGTCTGGCCACAAAATTTGAATCCGTAGGCTGCGCATTAATGCGAATAGCATCATCAGCTCCGATAGCCAGCGCTTTACGAATAGTAGGCTCCGTTTCGGCCAGACCCACATTTAATACGGTCACTGTAGCGCCCAAGGATTCCTTCAATTCTATAGCCCTTGCCAGGGCATAGTCATCATATGGACCTATTATATATTGCACCCCTGTAGTATCAAATTTTGTGTTATTCTCCACAAAATTGATTTTAGAAGTTGTATCGGGTACGTGGCTAATGCAAACTAGAATCTTCATACTATACCAACAAAATGATTATCAAAACGTTAAGCAAATCATACTAAATTGCGCTCAAGATAGTGCATAAAATGCGAAAATCGGAACCCTCAGCTTGAAAAACTAAATGAACACGGAACGGATAAAATTATTGGAAAAGTTTATTGCCGAGGACCCGGATGACGCCTTCAGCAGGTACGCTTTGGCACTTGAATTAAGTAATGATGACCCTAACAAAGCCGTTACTATCCTATTGGCATTGATAAAAGATAATCCGCAATATGTACCAACCTACTATCAGGTTGGCTTATTACTATTGGATCAAAATAGGCTGGAGGAAGCAAAAATAATTTTAGAACAGGGAATTAAGACAGCAAGACTTCAAAATGAACACAAGGCGGCAACCGAACTAAAACAATTGTTCGAAGAATTAGATTGATAAACTACAAAAGTGTAGAAACATATAAATAAGTGTGGAATTGATTACACAATGTTTGTAGTACACTCTTCCAATCCATAATAGAATCAAGCATAATTCATCTGGCAAGCTTTTGGTGTTGTTAGTAGAGAACTAAACAACATTGAATTATGATTTCTAAAGTAATAAGCCTTTCAAAAATTCTTTTACTGTTTGTTGCAGTATTTGCTATTCAATCATGTAATGACAATGATGACCCTTCTGCCGGAATGGGTGAAGTAGAATTTGAGATTACAGATGCGCCTTCCGATGACGCGACAGTAAAGGGTGTATTCGTTACGGTCAGTGACATCAAAGTGGATGGGGAATCTGTTGGACTAGCTCAAAAACAAACAATTGATCTGACCGCCTACAGCGAAGGTCAAACCAAACTTTTGGGGACCTCACAATTAGACGCCAAAACATACAGTTCAATCACACTTGTTTTGGATAATGAAAGCGATGCAACTGGTAACGCGCCAGGCAACTATCTTTTGACTACAGATGATACTAAATACGAATTAACTGGAACAACCACAGGAACAACTGAAATCGTACTCAATAAATCAATAGATGTAGCTGCCAACACGTCAAACACAATTATTATGGATTTTGATTTACGCAAATCCATTCAACGTTCTTCCAATGCGAATGTTAAATATCAGTTTGTTAATTCAAACGAATTGAATCTTGCTGTACGTGTAATAACAAAAAGTAAAGCAGGATCAATCAAAGGAACCTATCAGGAATCATTCGCAACTAATGCTGACAAGGTGATCGTGTACGCCTATCATAAAGGAGAATTCAATCAGTCGACAGAAACTATACCAGATGGCAACGGTAGGTTATTTAAAAATGCGGTTACTAGTGCCGTTGTTAAAGGTGGACTTACTGATTCTTATGAGTTGCATTTCCTTGAAGCGGGAGAATATGAAATTACGTTTGCTGCATACAACCAAAATGCCACAACCAATCAGTATGAACTCAACACCATGCTTGATGCAGAGATTTTGATCAGTGGAAGTACAGCTAACTTTATAACCGTTGGTGCCAGCTCCAGCACATCAATATCGGCTAACATTATAGGATTGTTATAAACTCATTAAGAAAGTATAGTGAAGTACTTTCACTATACTTTCTTGAGTTTTTTTAAACTATTTTAACAATAAGTGTGTTATTATAACAGAGCGGGTAAAAAATTCGAATCATAGCTGATCAATTTTTTCAATAGCACATCATTTTTCCGCTTGTTTGGATTGTCCTGAAAACTTCAGGAACGTAAAATTTAAATTTTTAATATCATGAATACCAACACAAAAGTTATCGGGGGAGTTATTTTAGGAGCTGCAATTGGAGCCGCAACAGGATTGATGCTGGCACCAAGGAGCGGACGCAAAACCCGCAAGAAATTAAAGGCAGAATCTAAACGACTTGCCAATGAGCTTATCGAAAAAGCTAACGAGTCTTTAGACTCAGCAAAGAAAGCATACAATCAAAAGGTGGATGAGTATACTAAGAATGGAAAGTCTTCAATAGACCATCTCACCGAGTCGATTAAGGTCTAACCCTAAATCAGGATACTTTTTTTAAATAAGAACGTAAACATTATCATGCAACATAAGGAAAAAGAACATAT
The DNA here is from genome assembly GCA_020436125.1 of Cyclobacteriaceae bacterium. Lineage (GTDB taxonomy): Bacteria > Bacteroidota > Bacteroidia > Cytophagales > Cyclobacteriaceae > ELB16-189. Next base: position 15,870 of record JAGQYK010000014.1, read on the forward strand.
AGAAAATAAGAAGGAAGCAGAGGAGTCAGATTTAAAATTGGGAACCAATTGGAACAATCTTAGTGGAAGGATTAAAAAAGAGTTTCCTAATGTTTCAAATAGTGATCTTCAATTTATGTCACGAGGTGAAAATGAATTAATCGGGCGATTACAAATTAAGTCAGGCAAAACCAAATCTCAAATCAGGGAATGGGTGCGAAGTACTGCGAAAATTATGTAGTATTAGAGGAAATGATTCGAAACATAAAGCCACGTAGAAGCGTGGCTTTCGTTTTTTTAATGGTATACTTTAATTTAAACCTGAAATACAATCTTGCCCACTTTATTAGGTTTAGTTATGTCTGCAAAAGAAGAAGCTATTTTTGAGAATGGACGAATAGAGTCTACAACAGGAATGATCTTGTGTTGACTTACGAAAGAAAGCATTTCATTAAATTCCGAATCATTTCCCATGGTTGACCCCTGTAATGTAAGTTGATTCCAGAACATGCGATAGAGATCTACTTTAGATGGTAGCCCATTGGTTGCTCCATAGAACACAATTCTTCCATTTGGTCTTAAAATCTTTATATAATTATTCAACTGATCTCCACCTGCGCTATCTATGATCAAATCAAATCCACCTCTCGTTTTCCAGAGATCCTCATAATTATTCTGTCTCTTATAATTGAAAGCACCCTTCGCTCCCATTTTTAAAGCTTTTTCAATTTTTTCATCACTACCCGATGTGATGTACACATTGGCCCCAGCAGCTTGTGCAAACAAAAAAGCAAACTGAGCCACTCCTCCACCAAATCCTGAAATTAAAACATTCATTCCCGCCCGCAAGCCACCTCTTCTAAAGAGTGCACGATAGGCCGTAAGCCCTCCAAGTGGAAGTGTAGCCGCCTGAAGGAAATCCAAATGGAAGGGCTTATGCTGCAGTCTGTCGATATTTACCAATAAGTATTCAGTAAAAGTACCATTGACTGGCATACCCAGTATGGTATAGTTTTTAGACTGTACCTCAGGGTCGCTTCCCCAATCAATATTCGGGTTAATCACCACTTCCTGTCCTACCCATGCCTTATGAATGTCATCAAACACCTTCTCGACCACACCAGCACCATCCGATCCAAGAGTGACCCCGTATTGAATACGTGGATATTTTCCTTCTCTTATCCAATCGTCTCGTCTATTAAGTGCAGCTGCCTTCATTTTCACCAAAGCCTTTCCTGTAGTAACTTCCGGAATTGGAATATCCTTCAATTCGATCTGTCCTGGTCCTGTAAGTAAAAGCGCTTTCATGTGGATTAATATACAAAGCACTTTGGATATTAAAAAATATTCAGATTTGCCTTCCCCCTTAATATAAAGAAAAAAACACTGCACTATTAAAACGAATCATTTGCCTTGTTCACCGGGATGTCCAGCTAGCGGCCGCAATTTATGACTTGTCTGTTCGTGCAGTGTTTATGGATAAGAACTAAAAATACCTTCGCTTATAATACTGGAAAGTGAGTGGTTTTAAGTCAATAGCAATCATTAATTCATGGCTACCAAAATTATTTGCCGAAAGGCTGGATGTAGGGTATTCAAAAGCATACCCAGCCCGAACTGTCTCCGTAATATCGAGCTGTGCATTTACACCAATCGTTGAGAAATTCCGAGCAAAGGCGCCTAGCCAAACGGTTTCTCCCAAAATGGCAGTCGCTGAAAAATCAGCTGAGAACGGCTGGCTATCAACGATTCGAGCCAATGAACTCACTTTCATTTTTACAAAAGAGCTAAGCATGAGGACAGCACCAGCACTAACATAATAATGCCGCTTATAACGGGTACTAATGACTGTCCCATGCTCTGTCCTGACATCAAGCATCCTGGGAACTGAGAACCCAAAAAATAATTCATCAGTAGAGAGAATAAAACCAGTTCCTACATTCGACTTTGTAAAATTCTCTTGTTGATTGGATATGAGTGGATCCGTATCCAATTCCAAAACAAGCTTAGAATAATCTTGCCTGAAATTGGTAAGTCCCAATTGAAACCCTGCACTTACTTTCCATTTTGGGCTTACTTGTAAATGGTAGGCGTAACTTCCATAAAATTCAGTATTCCTATTGATCCCAAATTGATCATGCGCCAACCATCCTCCTACACCATGTCTATTTTTATGAAATGATGTATTTCCTGAAATAGCATTAGTCACCGGAGCACCTTCAACACCAAGCCATTGTACCCTTGTATGCATTGACAGTGATAAAATATTGTTCAATCCAGCATAAGCCGGGTTCATCATGAGCTGATTGAACTGATAAAGATTATAGAGTGGGTCTTGTTGTGCAAACAAAGGTGAGTTTGCCATAAAGCAAATTAAAAATATGACTTGTATTCTTTTCATAGTCAATTCCTTAATTCAAAAAAGCCGCTGTATCTCTTTCCTTTACCATCATTAATTACATAGTAGTACGTACCATCTGACAAAAAGGAATTCGTTTTGTTGTTGATTCCTTTAAAGACTGAATCCACATTGTCATATCCATTGATAGAAAATAATTGATCGCCCCACCTATTGAAGATGGAAAGCTCATTATCAGGATAAAATTCTATATTCTCAACCTTTAGAAAATCATGGATACCATCGCCATTGGGTGTCACCAGGTTAAATATTTTGAGTAACGGTACTTTTTCAGAAGTAGCTACATCGCCAACACTAATGATTCCATCGGAGGCAAGAAAAGTATTGCTTACACCAAAACCATTTTGTACGTCCAACTTAGACATTGATGTAAAGGGTAAACCATCCGTACTCAATGCAAGTGAGGGTTGCACGAAAATACCCTCATCTAAGGGTAAGCTTATCGCTATTTCGTGACTACTTTCTAAATCCAACTGCCAGGCACGTTGTTCCATTACATTAATAAGAGTTTCATCTACTTCTTCAATAGGGTTTGGCTCCAGTAATGAAATACCAATACTTTCATTAGTCATAGAATTGACTGAAATCGGCAAATATTCTAAACCATTGCCAATCGGAAATTTCTTTTCTCCTACCCCTACATTAAAAAATGTACCCACTATATGGGATTCATTAGCTCCACCTGTAACCACCAGCGACTCTCCGCCAAAAACTCTCGCATTATTCATAGACGCCAATAAACCGTCAACGAGGCGCAACTCACCTGTTACAGTAAGGTCAGCCAAAAAATATTTAATACCTCCACCAGTTATAGTGAGCCTATTGAAAGACTGAGCATTATGATTGATGATTTGATCCTCATTGCTACTGAGTGTAAATTCTCCATTGGCCTCTTCATACGTTCCATCATTTTGCCACATTCCGGATATTTGTAGTTCTCCATTGTTGATCAGGATACCTTCATTGAAAGCATCTCCTTTTACAGAAAGCGTTGCGCCATTTTTAATGCTAACAGTTGCTCCTTTGATGGAAAGGCTTTGTGCCGCCACACTACCCGTTAAAAAATATAGCAGTATAAAAAATCTCATATTAATTGATGGCTAAGATATTTGCAGACCTGCTGATTTCTACCCAACCTTGAATGACACCATCGTAGATAAAGTGAACGGATGAACCTGTGTACAAACTATAAGTACTTCCTCCACTCATGTACATACTATTTGCTGTAGGAGTAATACCGGCACCTCCCGTCCCACTCCGATATAGAATAACGGCTGTAGAGAAACCTGATCCTCCGTTTCCCGCATGGATAATAATCAACTCCTGGCCGTCTTGCCCTGCACCGATATAATCTACACCCTTATTAGTCGTATTGGCGGTAACTCGTAAAATTCTCCGTGTTGGTGTTGGTAGTGTTTCGTGAGTACCTGTGATGTGGTCAGCGGAAACAGCAGAAACAAGATTGGCATTGAGCTGAACATCACCATTTAACTCTGAGGTACCGACCACATCCAATTTAGCGCTGGGTGATGTCGTACCAATTCCTACATCACCACTGAAATAATTGCGATCTTCACCCGTAGCATAAAATCCGTACTTGGTTCCTGAACCCAATGCATTCATTGAAGAGACTACACCATAATTTGTACCTGATGTTGCATTGTTATCAATGTATAACCCTCCAGTAAATGTGGTTTCAACTTCTAATTGATAACTGATCAAAGGTGAACTTGTACCTACACCAACATTACCTGCACCAAGAATAGTCACTCGGTCATTTGCACCTAATGCATTGTTCGTACTCACTTTAAACTTATGAGCATCACTCGCATCCACTCCCATTGCAAAAGAGCTCCCACCCTGTGTCTCAAAAGTCATTGATGCATCACTGGTCCCATTGGCTTCCAGAATATTAAGTGAAGGCAATGTACTCCCAGCTTCATTTTTTAAAACTGTCAGCATTGAACCCGGTGTTTTTGTACCGATGCCTACCCTACCCTGATTGGTCAAGGTCATAGCAGCATCATTAGTGGATACATTGGTTGCAGTAGAATTATCTTTAATGGAAAACATCAGATCATCTCCATTGTAAAAAATACCTGAGTTAAACCTTTGATTGGCGGTGATACCATTTTTCTTAAACCGTATTCCAGATAATGTACCGCCAGTACCTGAAATGTTTTGAATGTCAAGCAGAATACCATCACTAACAGATGGTGTTGTATAGGTTCCACTTACAGAGAGCTGATTAAACGGAGAAGTTGTTCCAATACCAACACGACCTGCGGAATATGAAATATCCGGTGACCCTACCCATGGTGATGTAGGTAGACCTGTTAAAAGGGAGCCGTTAACAGCTGGCAGTTGTCCGCTGGCATTAAGTTGCACAATTTGATTGGCTCCGGTTCCTACATTGACGGAAAGCGGAGTGCCACTACCATCACCTGTAAGGGTAGTGTTGTGAGTAACCGATGTAATCCCTACATCATCACCATCAGTTAGCCCTGCAGGAATATTGGAGAGGGCTGTAAAGTCGCCATTAAAATCATCAGCTACATTATTGTCGTATCCGCTTAGGTCAATGGTTGTACCTCCTGGATCATTACTTAGCGCAATTATACCCGATGTAAAGGTTAAATCCTGAATTTCATTTGTAATACTCCCATCTACCTCAGCTGTCAGATAACCATTGTTGGCTACAAATGCGTCTACTGCAGATTCATCCAATTGAGTGTCCGTATCAATAGATCCGATATCGATGGTATTGCCACCGGCAATGGAGAGATTGGTACCAGAAAGGCTTATCGTCTGATTATCTGTATTGGTTCCGGAAAAAGGTGACAAATCAATTGGGGTGGCTGATCCATTGTTGGTAATGGTTAAAATATTTCCCGTAAGGTTAAGATCTTGAATTTCATTGGTAGGGCTGGCATCGGCATCATTTACATTTAAGGATAGAGTGGCTCCGCTGGTGATCGAGATGTTACCCGCAGCACCAGTGGTACTTATATTTTGAATTTCATTGGTAATACTTCCATCTACCTCAGCGGTTAAATATCCATTATTAGCGACAAATCCATCCACTGCAGATTCATCCAACTGTGTATCCGTATCAATAGAGCCGATATCGATGGTATTACCACCGGCAATAGAGAGGTTGGTACCAGAAAGGCTTATCGTCTGATTGTCTGTATTAGTTCCGGAAAATGGTGACAAGTCAATCGGAGTGGCTGATCCATTATTAGTAATTGTTAAAATATTTCCAGCAAGATTCAGATCCTGAATTTCATTAGTAACACTACCATCCACTTCTGCTGTTAAGTAACCATTGTTGGCAACAAATGCATCTACAGCCGTCTCATCCAGTTGGGTATTGGTATCAACCGATCCAATATCAATGGTATTACCTCCAGCAATGGAGAGATTAGTTCCTACAAGGCTCAGTGTTTGATTATCAATGGTGTTGAGATTTACGTTGTTTCCGCCAGCAATGGACAGCGTATTTCCCGACAAACTCAGTGTTTGGTTATCCGTATCGATCGTGCTAAGATTCACTGTGTTACCCCCAGTTATAGAAAGACTCGCACCACTTATATTTAGGGTTTGATTATCTGTATTCGGTTCAAACCCATCCTGAATCCCGGAAAGGTTTACCGCATTGCCATTACTTATACTTAAGCTGGTCCCAGTAACTGAAAGTGTTTGTTCGTCCGTATTGGTCCCCAGAAAAGGGGCCAAACTAATATCTGATGCGTCTGGATTATTCGTTATTTTTAAAGTAGACCCTGTCAATTGAAGATCCTGCAATGTCTCAGGGGTGTCCACAGGAGTCCATAATGTCCCACTCCAGAAATAAAACCCGTTTGTATCCGTATCAAAAACTAACAAACCTCTCTCTACTGACGAAAGATTAGTTGTAAAGGCAGTAGCTGTTCTCTGAGCAGTCGTCATTCGAGGAACCAAAACCCCTTGATTGTGATCGGGAGAAACCAATTCCAGAACTGCATTCGGGTTTGGGTCTTTGATTCCAATACCCACAGTATTCTGAGCATACGCAATGTGGATGGTAGATAAGCAGAGAATGGACAGTATAACGCTGACCAATGAAATCATTTTAGTTTTCATGGTAGTCAATATGGTTGAACAAGGCACTACAAAGTAGGCTTGCAAACCTCTGCTACACCATCAGTATTATTACCCAAAATGATATCCGGAATTTTACGGAGGAGTTTAAAGAACTATGCCTTCCTTAATGGCATACTTCACTAAGTCAGCCGTAGTACTCACTCCAAGTTTAGCTTGAATATTATTCTTATGTGACTCAACCGTTCTCGTACTAATGTTAAGATGAGCTGCTATTTCCTTATACGATTGACCTTCCGCAAACCCTTTGAGCACATCTATCTCACGGGGAGTAAGCTTTACACTTTCGGAATGATTGGATGGAGCCGCCAATAAGGAGGTAAACTGCCCTCCATAATATGTCTTACCATCTGCAATAGACTCGAGGGCTTCCAAATAAGTTTCCTTTCCTGATTCTTTAGAAATCATTCCCTCAACACCTACTCTGAAACAATAACGCAAAAGCAACTCATCAACCTCAGCGGTAAGTATTAACACTTTCGTTTCAGGATTTATCTTCTTTATCTTCTCAGCAACAACGGCACCATTCTCACCAGGCATTTTTAAATCGAGTACAACAATGTCGGATTTAGTACTACTAAAAATTTCAAAAAATGAATCACTGTTGCCTGCTTCCCCTATCACTTTAAATCGTGGAAGGCCAAGGAGCATCACCTTTATTCCATCCCGAACAATTCTATGGTCATCAACAAGAATAATGGATTGAGTATTTGCCATCAGGGTAGTTTCATTTCAGGTAAGCTAAAATAAAAATTACTCCCCTCACCTAGCTTACTCTCCACATAAATATTTCCACCATTTCGTTCCACCAAATCTTTGCACAAAATTAATCCAATGCCGGTACCTTTCTCATTGGAAGTACCAACAGAATGAATATCGGCAGCAGCATCAAATAATTTTTGTTGGTCTTCATGGTTAATTCCCACACCGTGATCCTTCACTCCTAACGTGATGATTCCATCCTTTTTTCCTGCAAATAAAGTAATGGCTGTTTCTTTACTTGAAAATTTAATAGCATTAGATAATAAGTTGCGAAGTACAATAATTATCATGTTGCGGTCTGCATAGGCCGCTAATTCGGAAGGTACAAAGTAGTTTAATTGAATATTTCTCTCCGCTATTGTTGGACCTAGCTGTGCAGCTACTTCTTCAATCACCTCTTTACAATTGATCGACTCTGGTTTGTAGGTAATTGCATCGGTCTGGCTTAGCGCCCACTCCAATAGGTTATTGAGTAACCTTGAAAGATCCATGGACGATTGATTCAGATTCCTTAAGTATTCTTCAATTTCAATTGCTGATATATTTTTTACGTTATCAGCAAGGCTTCTTGTTAAATTATTAAATGCAGAAAGGGGACTTTTTAGATCATGTGAAATTACTGTAAACAATCTATCTTTGAAACCATTGAGTTTCTTTAACTCATCATTCTTTTTATTCAACTCTTCAGTGGTCTTCTTTTTATTTCTAAATCGGCTATAAAAAAGAATGGCTATTATACCCAATGATCCTGCCAACATAATGAGGTTATTACGCCATTGTTTTTCTTGCTGCACCTGAAGATCCTTAATCAAAGTCTCCTGCTGAAGTTGCACTATTGTTTGTTCTTTCTTTTCTGTCTCGTACTTCGCTTCCATTTCAGAGCGAATGTTTTCCTTTTCCAAATTGAAAAGTGAATCCTTTATAGAAATAGACTTGAGGTTATAGAAATAAGCACTGTCATATTGATTCAACCCAGCGTGAATCTTTGAAAGTAACTCCAATGAATAGAGCTCATCAAGCTTGTAATTGTATGTTTTGCTGATTTGTAATGCCTTGTAGGTAGCCAATAATGCTTTTTCGAATTCTTTTTGATCAAGGTAGGTCTCACCCAAATTAAGATAAGCCTGCTCTTCGGCAGCACTGTACTGAAGTGCCTGATAGATACTGAGTGCCTGATTGAAGGCTGTGATGGCTTCATCATACCTACCCAAAGAATTGTATGCTGTCCCCAGGTTCATTACAGTATTGGCATAGCCCTCCTTCATTCCCTTTAACCTGAAAATTTCCCGTGCTCTAAGATATTGTTCTATTTCCTCTTGGTAACCTTCCAGGTACCCCACTACAAGACCTACATTATTTATAGCATGACCAAGGCGCAGTGAATCACCATACAGGAATATAAGACGCTCAGCTAAATCAAAATGTTCCCTTGCTCTTGGATAGTCCTCTTGAATAAATAAATCAATTCCTAAATTAGTATGGGCATCAAAAATCGCAAGTGTATCATTGATGCGCTCCCCTATCTCCAGCCCTTTCAATGCAAGTTCCATCGATTTGTCAAAGACCGCCTTATGACTGTATGCAGTAGCGGTTTTAATATAAACCTGCGCCAACAACGAATCGTTTTTATGGGGTACTTGTGCAGCTCGTAAACAGTATGGGAGGGCAGAATCTGGATTATACTCTAACAAGTCATTACAAATGGTAAATAGACTTAGCGCATATTCCTCAGATAAAGTATCCGACTTATCGAGCAGCCGCTTTAGGCTATCTACCCTTTGGGTTTGAGCATTACTATTGCTAAACGCAATAAGCAAAAGGCATAAAGAAAAAACTGGAAATATCCGAGACACCAACTATAACGTGTTTTGCTGAATTTCAAATATACAAAACACGCCAGCATTAGCGCTGACTAAATAAATTTCCTAAAATGGAGTTTCATCGTCTGGCAGCGGTGGCTCTTCTGGTTGGTCAAATGCATTCAACCTGCTCTCCTTAGTGATCATTCCAGAGAAAGGATTTTCGTTGGCTGGTCCATCAAAGTCAGCAAACTTGGTGTATTTACCAATAAACTTAAGCTTCACATTTTCTAATGATCCGTTTCTGTTTTTGGCTATAATTACTTCGGCCATACCCTGAGTGGGCATACCGTCTTCATCAACAGTAATCTTATAATATTCAGGGCGGTAAAGGAACATAACGATATCAGCATCCTGTTCAATAGATCCTGATTCACGCAAGTCAGAAAGCTGTGGACGTTTATCCCCTCCTCTGGTTTCAACACCACGACTCAACTGGGAAAGTGCAATTACAGGAACATTCAATTCCTTGGCCACCCCCTTCAGCGCTCGTGAAATAGATGCAATTTCTTGTTCACGATTTCCACCGATCTCACCCTTCATCAGCTGCAGATAATCAACCACGATTAACTGAATATTATGTTCTGCTTTTAAGCGCCTACACTTTGCCCTTAGTTCAAGAATAGAAAGTGCAGGTGTGTCATCAATAAATATGGGAGCTGTTGAAAGTCGGTTAGTCTTATGCACCAGCTGTTGCCACTCAAATTCCTGAATATTTCCTTTTCTAATCTTTTCAGACTCCAGCTCTGCTTCCGCAGAAATCAACCTGTTGACCAACTGAATGGACGCCATCTCCAAACTGAAAATAGCGACAGGGAAATTAAAGTCAACAGCCGCATTTCTTAACGCAGATACGACAAATGCTGTCTTACCCATACCAGGTCTGGCAGCTATAATTACTAAATCTGATCTTTGCCAACCTGAAGTAATTCTGTCTAAACGTGAAAAACCTGTTGGAACCCCCGTCAACCCATCCTTATGGTTTCTTTTCTCCTGAATTTCTTTTGTAGCCTGAAACATCAACGATTTCATGCTGTCATAATTCTTTCTCAGGTTCGAATCCGCAATCTGATAGATCGATTGCTCTGTTTTGTCTAGCAGCTCAAACACATCGTTGGTATCTTCATAAGCATCGTGATGAACTTGAGAAGCAATTTCAATCAAATTGCGCTTAATGGCCATCTCAATGATAATCCTTGAGTGATACTCAATATTAGCTGCAGAACTTACCTTGGAAGTCAATTCCGCAATGGCATAAGCCCCACCCACCAGTTCTAGTTTCCCATTCTTCCGAAGTTGCGACACCACGGTGCGCATATCTACCGGATCAGAAGCTTTGAATAAATCTATAATAGCGCTATAGATCAAATTATGTGCATCTGAGTAAAAATGTTCTGGGCGAAGGAATTCGACAACGGTTGTCAGTGCATTCTTCTCTAACATTAAGGCCCCCAACACGGCCTCCTCCAGATCAAGCGCTTGAGGCGGAAGTTTGCCAAGGCTCTCGGTAAGGTCTCTCACCAGTGCCTTTCCAGACTTACTTCCTGCTCCGCTGTAAGCAGAACTTGGCCTCAATGACTTTGATCTTTGCTCCATACTGTGGTTGTTGGGCTAGTAATTTCTTAATGGGCAACAAACCTAATCAATGTATCAGAGGTCATTGCCTTATTCTGAACATTTCAATAAACAAGTTTCCCACATTAAAACATGTGTAATTGTGAATAAATTGCATCCTGAAAGTTTTTATTACTCGATGTTATCATTAGACCATAAGATACAAAGGAACTTCAAGGAGACGCCAACACTATTCTGTAATATCCATTGTACTGATTCTCATTGTTTTTCAATCTCTTTTTTTAACTTGGCCTTTAACTATTAATTTAGGACTTGATGTCTCATCCACAAAAATTTCATTTCATAGCCATTGGAGGAAGCGTAATGCACAACCTGGCTATTGCGCTCAGTCAGCAAGGACACCATATATCTGGGTCTGATGACGATATCCAGGATCCTTCAAAAAGTAAACTCAGCAAGCACAATTTACTTCCATCCGCTTTAGGATGGTTTCCAGACAAAATTGATAATACTATAAATGCTGTCATACTTGGCATGCATGCCAAAAAGGACAACCCAGAGCTATTAAAGGCAGAATCACTTGGTCTTCCAATACTTTCTTTTCCAGAATTTATATACAACCAATCCATTAACAAGCAGCGGATTGTCATTTGTGGAAGCCATGGAAAGACCACAATTACCGCCCTGCTTATCCATGTTTTATCCTTCTTCAATCGAAAGTTTGATTATGTGATTGGCGCACAACAGGAAGGAATGGAGAACACCGTTAAGCTAACGGACGCACCCATTATTCTCATTGAAGGTGATGAATACCTGAGTTCACCCCTCGATCCAACAGCCAAGTTTCTTAAATACCATCATCATATGGCCATTATTAGCGGAATCGCGTGGGATCATGCCAACGTCTTCCCTACTAGTGCTGCGTATGAACAACAATTTGAGCTTTTAGCAGATGCCTCGCCCAAGTGCGGTACAATTATATATAACAGTGATGATAAAGTAGTGGAGAAAATTGCCAAAAAGGAAAGGGCCGATGTTCAAGCTATTGGGTACACTACCCATGACCATGTCATTGAAAATGGAGTAGTATATTTAATAGGTTCAGGTAAAGAACGCACTCCCATTCAGCTTTTTGGAAAACACAACCTTCAAAATATTTCAGCCGCTAAAGAGCTACTGAAGAAAATTGGAATTTCCAACGACCAGTTCTATGAAGCGCTTCCCAGTTTTAAGGGTGCGGATGGAAGGCTCCAGAAAATCTATGCCAATGACTCGTCAACAGTATATAAAGATTTTGCACATGCCCCTTCAAAAGTAAAGGCTTCCACAGAGGCTATAAAAAGTATCTTTCCAAAGCGACATCTTATAGGCTGTCTGGAACTCCATACCTACAGCAGTATGAACAAAACTTTCCTGCCAGAATATAATGGTAGCATGAAAGCTTGCGATACGGCACTTGTATTTTTCAATCCTGAAAAAGTGAAACAAAAAGGCCTTGAAGAGTTGGATGAATCGCAAATTAAAAGAGCGTTCGATCACAAAAACCTTGTTGTCTTTACAGATGTGCATGCCATGACTGATCACCTGAAATCATTACCCACTAAGGATACTAACCTGGCGATGATGAGTTCGGGCAATTTTAATGGACTTAATTTGAATCAATTGGCTGAAACGCTATTTAATTAAACTTTCTATTCTTCTCCATGAAGTTAAACCTTAAAGTGCCTATTTGCTTTTTCGATTTAGAAAGCACAGGCACAAACATTACCCACGATCGTATCATTGAAATTGCTGTAATCAAAATGATGCCGAATGGAGAAGTGATAAGAAAAACAAACCGCATCAATCCAGGCATACCCATACCGGCAGAGTCGTCCGTTTTCCATGGCATTTACGACAAGGATGTAGCCGACAAACCTTCATTTAAGGAAGTAGCAAAAGATTACGCCCGTTTTTTTGAAGGAGCAGACTTATCCGGTTTTAATATTATAAAATTTGATGTCCCAATGCTGGTGGAAGAATTCCTACGAGCAGGGATAGAATTTGATTACGATCGAAAGAAAATTGTTGATGCGCAAAAGATCTATCACATGATGGAAAAGAGAAACTTGAGTGCCGCCTACCATTTCTATTGTAATAAAGACCTCCTCAATTCTCATTCAGCTGAAGCGGATACTGACGCTACCATGGAGGTATTGATTGCTCAGATTGCTAAATATGAAAATCAGCCAGTAGTCGATACACTTGGCAATGAAGTAGGCATAATCAAAAATGATATGGAGTCACTACATAAACTATCCACCTCCAATATGGTTGATCTGGCCGGCAGAATGGTAAGGAATGAAAAGGGAGAGGTGGTGATCAATTTTGGTAAACACAAAAACAAACCCGTCAGCCAAGTACTTAAGGATGAACCATCCTATTACGACTGGGTAATGAAAGGCGACTTTCCATTGGATACGAAACGTAAACTCACGGAAATCAAGCTGAGTAGTTTTAATAAATAATACCGACCTACCAGTTACAAAGTATTAATAATCAATCGATTATAATAATTTTATTTTAATCTAGTATTTCTATAGACTTTATTGTTTATTTGTTTGAATAGGTAGCTTAATTCATGACAATTCAGGAAGTAGAAGGCAAATTATCAATCCTCCACCCCATTGAAGGACTGGCTTGGTTAAACGACCAATTTGGAAGCAGTGTTAAACTTTCTACTGCCTTAGGTCCAGAAGCCCAACTCCTTACCCACTGGATTACCAGCCAGCGCCTTGATGCCGAAATATTTACCATAGATACTGGAAGGCTTTTTCAGCAGACCTATGATTTGATTGACGAAACCAATTTGAGGCTAAAGGCCAATATAAAAATCTACTTTCCAGAGGCTTCATCAGTCGAGCGGCTTGTTGCAATAAAAGGAGCTAATTCATTTTATAATTCGATAGATGATCGATTGGAGTGTTGCAGAATCAGAAAAGTAAGTCCATTAAAGAGGGCATTGAAGGATGCCAATGTCTGGATCACTGGTCTTCGAGCAGAACAATCGCATGCCAGGCAGCATGTTAAGCTGATCGAATGGAATGAAACCCACCAGGTGATAAAATACAATCCTTTACTCCACTGGACACAGGATGAAGTAATGGATCAAATTACAACCAACAACATCCCCATCAACAGACTACTCCATAAGGGATTTAAAAGCATTGGATGCCAACCCTGCACAAGAGCCGTTGCAGAAGATGAAGAAGAGCGCGCTGGACGTTGGTGGTGGGAAGCGTCTCACAAAGAATGTGGTCTCCACCTCAACCCTGCTTAGTCAGCAAGTTTACTTTTTGTAGTACTGCATCGCCTCTGGTATCCAACCTTCCAGGTCTTTAATTCGGGTATCGTGAGAAGGGTGTGTGGAAAGAAACTCGGGTGGTGCCTGGCCTCCGCTCATTGCGGACATCCGTTCCCAAAACTTCGGAGCTGCACTTGGGTCGTAGCCTGCCATTGCCATAAAGATCAAACCAATATGATCAGCCTCTGACTCATGACTACGAGAAAACTTTAACATACCCACGTTAGTACCTACACCAACTGCCTGCATAAAAATACTTTGTGTCGCAGTAGGATTTTGACCCATTGCCGCACTCAAAGTGCCTAAACCAAATTGTGCAATTAGCCCTTGACTCATTCTTTCCCTACCATGGTTGGCAATTGCGTGCGCTACCTCATGTCCCATTACTACAGCTACCCCCAGCTCATCCTGGCAAATGGGCATAATAGCAGTGTAGAATGCCACCTTGCCTCCTGGCATACACCAAGCGTTGACTGTCTCATCATCCTGAATCAGGTTGAATTCCCAATTAAAGCCAGCCAACTCAGCGGAAGCACCTTTACTTGCCATATATTGCTCAACTGCATTTTTAATATTGTTCCCCACGCGCTTTACCATGGCTACTTGCTCTTGGTTAGAGGAGAGTTTGCTTTCTCTTAAAACTTGCTGGTATTGATCGGCAGACATCTGATTAATCTCTGCACTAGAAATTAAACTCATTTGACGCCTACCAGTCACAGGAACTGTGGCACAGGCATACAAAAAAAGGAAGCTGGCTAAAAGTACTATTGATCTGATCATAATGATGGTTGAATGTGAGCAAAGTTACTGCCACAAATCAAAAAAGTGATAAAAAAGCCGGATAAAAAACGTTTTCGCCTATTTATTGTTTATAGCTTTGTAGAAGACCCTATTTGAGAATGAGAATATTTGCCATTGGACGTAATTATGCTGAACATATTTCTGAGCTGAATAACGAACGCCCTGATGAGCCCGTTATTTTCACCAAGCCAGATACTGCCTTAATAAGGAAAAACGCCCCCTTCTATTACCCTACCATTTCGAAAGACATTCACTATGAAGTAGAATTGGTTCTGAGAATTTGTAAAGAAGGAAAAGCCATTGAAGAAAAATTTGCGCATAAATATTATGATAGCATAGGCATTGGAATTGATTTTACGGCAAGAGATTTGCAACAAAAAGCCAAAGAGAAAGGATTACCTTGGGATATTGCAAAAGGCTTTAACGGTTCTGCTCCTGTGTCTGATACATTTCACCCGGTGAGTAACTTTAAAGACCTCCATAATATAAATTTTAAACTCGAAGTTGATGGCGTTGTGAAGCAGGAAGGAAACACAAGCCATATGCTCTTTAATTTTGATTACATAGTATCCTATTTATCTAATTTTTTTACACTAAAAACCGGAGACTTGATTTTTACCGGTACACCAAAAGGCGTTGGGCCTGTAGCGTTGGGAAATCGATTATCCGCCTATATTGAGAATGAAAAGTTGTTGGAATTTGAGGTTAAGTAAATTCATTGCGTTTGTTTTCTTGTTTATTGTAAAATCTTCTTTCGCACAATATGTTGCTTCTGAAGATAACATCGATAGAACTAGTACAAGTGAGGATACGTATCTCTTTCCCGTAGAGCCTGGCTCGCCTAACCTGCTGGCAGGCACCATGGGCGAACTCCGTAGCAATCATTTCCATTCTGGTATTGATGTACGCACCAATGGGCGCATCGGAGTCCCTATACGTTCTGCTCAGCAAGGCTATGTTTCTAGAATTAGTATTAGCACAGGGGGTTATGGTAATGCACTTTATATCACCCATCCCAACGGACACACTACTGTGTATGGTCACCTTGATCGGTTTGAAAAGAAAATTGCTGACTACGTAAAAAGAGAACAATACCGGAAGAAGTCTTTTGATATTAATCTATATTTTAAATCTGGCACTTTCAACATCAACAGGGGAGATACTGTGGCCTACTCTGGCAATTCCGGTGGCTCAAGTGGCCCTCACCTCCATTTCGACATCAGAGATAAAAACAACGAAGCACTCAATCCACTTATATTCAACTTCGGTGAGGTAGTAGATAACATCCCTCCTATTGTTCAAAAGATTGCCTTCAGGACAATGGACATTAATTCAAGAATAAATGATCAGTTTGGTAGGTTTGAATTTTACGTTGTAAAAGAGGGTGACAATTATAAATTACCATTTCCTATTCTAGCTTCGGGTACGATAGGCATTGAACTACTCGGACACGACAGGCTTGATAATTCAAGATCAAAATGTGGCATCAATCACATCGAAATGTTTGCGGGAGATCAAAGAGTATTTAAGCAGGTGATTGATAAGGTAAACTTTGGCGAAACCAGAAACATACTAACGCTAATGGATTATACCACTTTAAAAAATAGTGGAGAGCGATACAACAAACTTTATGTTGACGATGGAAATGATCTAGACTATTATGCAGGAACCAAAAACAAAGGCATGGTAACTGTAAAAGCAGATGATGTACCTATCAAGATACTTATGAAGGACAGCTACGGAAACGAAAGTGAGGTAAATCTGTCACTAAAACCAAGCACGCCACCTACAGAAGTAAATACCATGGCGCCCTCATCACGAAATTTTTCTCATCAATACATAGAGAATATACTGGAGATTAACAGCTCAAGAACATTAGGAGACAGTGCTATTGCCTATTTCAGTAGTGGTTCAGAAAAAGTATCGCCAGCTTATTCTGGGAAAAGCCATCATATATTTCTGTTTGACTTAAGGAAAAAATTACCTGACTCTGTAAAGGTGGGTGATCAAACACTACGAACAGATTTTAAAGACATGATACCCGCAGGTGTACCCTATAAATATTACAGTGATCTGGTAGATATTAATTTTTCAAGAAGCTCCTTATACGATACTGTATTTTTAAGAGTTAAGCATTCCAACAAAGACAAGGAAGTATTTTCTATTGGTGACTCTATCTACCCTATTAACAGGAACTTAAGTATTACCTTAAAGCCCAGAGGAAGTTATACTGAAAAATTTTCTGTATACCGTTCAGCAGGTAGGTACTTTCAATATATGGGTGGCACTTGGTCCAACGGAAAAATCACATTCTCATCAAGAGACTTTGGTGATTTTGTTTTACTGGAAGACACCAATGCTCCCACCATCCGAAAGATAGCTGTAAACGGAGCAGCCGCCAGATTCAAAATTTACGATGATTTATCGGGCATTGCCTACTACGAAGCTAGCATCAATGGAGAGTGGCTGCTAATGAACTACGATTATAAAACTAACATGATCTGGGCCGAACGGCAAGATAGTAAAGTAGCTCTCAAAGGTGACCTATCAGTGAAAGTGGTGGACAATGCGGGCAACGAAAATATCTATAAAGAAAAAATCCCTTAGCATATGGCATTAAAAGTTGGTCAAAAAGCACCTGCCTTCAAAGTGAATGATCAGGATGGCAACAAAGTCACTCTCTCTGATTTTAAAGGAAAAAAAGTAGTACTCTACTTTTATCCAAAAGATCAAACTCCGGGTTGCACAACAGAGGCCTGCAATTTGAGAGACAATTATAAATTACTTCAGAAAAAGGGATATGAAGTATTGGGTGTAAGCACCGATACGGAAAAATCGCATCAGAAATTTATCGAGAAACAAAACCTCCCCTTTCGATTGCTTGCCGATGTTGATAAGGTAGTGCATTCCAAATACGACACATGGATAGAGAAATCTATGTATGGCAGGAAGTATATGGGCACTGCTAGAGTCACGTTTGTTATTGATGAAAATGGTGTCATTGAGGAAATAATAGGAAAAGTGGATACTAAGAATCACACAGAGCAAATACTCAATCCGGGATCACTGGCGCCAGCTCCGAAAAGCAAGCCCAAAAAATCAGCAACCAAGAAAAGCCCTGCGAAAAAGAAAACTATAAAAAAAGCAGCAAAAAAGGCTGCAAAGAAGAAAGCCAAGTAGCCACCTCCATTTAATTTGCTCCAATCACTGCATTGGCTATTATTTCCTTTGCAGGGTTTATAAAATTCGCACATCTTCGCGCCTAAACCACTTTCACATGGCCGAACTCGCTACGCTTAAGAAACTCCCTTCACAAATCAGAAGAGACATTGTTCGTATGGTACATGCCTGTCAATCAGGACACCCAGGTGGATCACTGGGATGCACGGAGTTCTTTGTTGCGCTCTATTTTGAGATCATGAAGCACGATAAAAGCTTCCAAATGGATGGCAAAGATGAAGATTTGTTCTTCTTGTCAAACGGACACATATCCCCTGTGTGGTATTCAACGCTGGCTCGTGCTGGTTATTTTGATGTAAAAGAACTGGCTACCTTCAGACAACTAAATACAAGACTTCAGGGACACCCTGCTACACATGAACACCTTCCTGGCATTCGTGTAGCCTCAGGGTCATTAGGACAAGGGCTATCAGTAGCCATTGGTGCAGCCCAAACCAAAAAGTTAAACAATGACAACCGTCTTGTTTTCACACTTATGGGTGATGGAGAGCAGCAAGAAGGTCAGGTGTGGGAAGCAGCCATGTACGCTGCGCACAATAAAATTGACAATCTGGTTGCTACAATAGACTTTAACGGCCAGCAAATTGACGGGCCAGTGGATAAGGTGCTTTCTCTTTATGACCTTAAAGCAAAATGGAAAGCTTTCGGATGGGAAGTAATTGAAAGCAATGGCAACGATCTTGAAGAAGTGATCAAAACCCTGAAACATGCTATCTCTCTTACCAGAAAAGGCAAGCCCGTTATGAACCTGATGAAAACAGAAATGGGCTTTGGGGTTGACTTTATGGTAGGCACGCACAAATGGCATGGTATTGCTCCCAACGATGAGCAACTAGCAGATGCGCTAAGTCAATTGGAAGAAACAGTTGGTGATTATTAAAACCCTTTGTGCTCATAACCACACATTATTTAATTAACGATAGAAGAACCTCAAAGCACTGACATGACCAAATATACTTTTACAGAAAAGAAAGATACCCGTTCCGGTTTCGGAGATGGATTACTTGAGCTTGGTAGAAAAAATAGCAATGTAGTAGGACTATGTGCAGACCTTATCGGTTCTCTTAAAATGGGTGATTTCCAAAAAGAGTTTCCTGATCGTTTCTTTCAAATAGGTATAGCAGAAGCCAATATGATGGGCATTGCAGCAGGTATGACCATTGGAGGAAAAATTCCATTCACCGGTACCTTTGCTAACTTTTCTACAGGAAGGGTCTATGATCAAATCAGACAATCCATTGCCTATTCTGGAAAGAATGTAAAAATCTGTGCTTCACATGCCGGCCTTACTTTGGGTGAAGACGGAGCAACCCATCAAATATTAGAAGATGTGGGGATGATGAAAATGCTTCCAGGTATGACTGTGATTGTGCCCTGCGACTATAATCAAACTAAAGCGGCAACAATTGCTTTAGGGGATCACGTTGGTCCTGCTTATCTCAGATTTGGAAGACCAGGATGGCCTGTATTTATTGCAGCCGACAGACCTTTTGAGATCGGGAAAGCCGATACAATGATTGAAGGAAAAGACGTTACCATTTTTGCTAACGGTCACATGGTATGGCAAGCCGTTGAGGCTGAAGCCATCCTTGCAGAAAAGGGAATTAGTGTAGAGTTAATCAACATTCATACCATCAAACCTTTGGATGTGGACGCCATTATAAAATCGGTAGCTAAGACAGGCTGCGCTGTTACATGCGAAGAGCATCAAATGAACGGTGGCCTAGGAGATAGCGTAGCACAAACACTTTCCAGATTCCACCCAGCTCCGGTCGAAATGGTAGCTGTTAATGATTCCTTTGGAGAAAGCGGCAAGCCCATGGATCTTCTCAAGAAATATGGCTTGTCACCTGAAAATATTGTGTCTGCCGTAGAAAAGGTAATGGCAAGAAAATAAGCAGATATTAAAACCATAAACATAGGGCGCTCAAAGCGCCCTTTTTTATTGCATCTCAAATTTTCCCAAAGCCGATTGTCAAACATATTAGAGTAATATTCCCAAGTTGGGTTATATTGAAACTGAAAATCAACCATAACTCCACCATGAAACACATCTTATCCCTTGTTTTCATTTTTGTCATTTCATTAAGTGCTTTTGCACAAAAAACCATTCAGGGTTTTACTGAAGAATCGGCCAAAGCAGAAATTGCACTGGAAGAAAAATTTGACAGCTACTTAAAGGCTTCCAACCTGGATCAGTGGATGAAGAAACTTACAGCAAGACCACATCATCTCGGATCAAAAATGGGTAAGGAATATGCAGAATGGATGAGAGATCAATTCAGAAGCTGGGGATATGACGCAGAAGTAGAAACCTACAAAGTATTGTTTCCAACACCTAAAGTGAGGGTATTGGAAATGGTAGCGCCCTCCAAATACACGGCCAAATTAGTTGAGCCTGCGCTAAAAGAGGATGCTACAAGTGGACAAGCAAAAGAACAACTCCCCACCTACCATGGATTTTCTGCTGATGGGGATGTTACTGGTGAATTGGTTTTTGTGGGATATGGAGTACCCAGCGACTATGAAGAATTGGATAAACTAGGTATTGATGTAAAAGGTAAAATCGTAATCGCCAAATATGGCGGCTCATGGAGAGGTATCAAACCAAAAGTAGCTCAGGAAAAAGGAGCCATTGGCTGCATCATTTATTCCGATCCGGAAGACGATGGGTACTATCAGGGAGATGTTTACCCTAAAGGCCCATACAGACCAGCATTAGGGGCACAACGTGGCTCCGTGTTAGATCTTCCTGTAAGACCTGGCGATCCACTCACTCCAAACATTGGAGCTACTGAAGAAGCTAAAAGAATTGAAAGGGCGCAAGCCGATAACTTAATCAAGATACCCGTTATACCAATAGGATATGAAGATGCAACTCCATTACTAAAAGCATTAGGTGGTCCATTAGCTCCTGAATATATGCGAGGAGCTTTACCCCTCACCTACCATGTAGGTCCCGGTCCCGTTAAGGTTCACCTTAATTTACAGTTTGACTGGAAGTTGGTGGATTGCCATAACGTAATTGCTAAAATGAAAGGTTCAGAATTACCTGATGAATGGGTAATGCGAGGCAATCACCACGATGCTTGGGTAAACGGTGCTGCTGACCCTATTAGCGGAATGGTTGCCTTGATGGAAGAAGCCAGAGCTGTTGCTGAATTGACCAAAACAGGATGGAAACCAAAACGTACTATCATCTATGCAGGATGGGACGGTGAAGAACCTGGATTGATTGGTTCTACTGAATGGGCTGAACATCATGCCAAAGAGCTTCAACAAAAATTAGTTGCCTACATCAACTCTGATGGAAACGGAAGAGGTTTTCTCTATGCTCAGGGATCTCACACATTACAACAAATGGTAAGCGATGTAGCTAGGGACGTAACAGATCCTCAAACAGGAGTTAGTGTCTTGGAAAGGAGAAAATCAGCAATGGCTGCCTATACCTCCTCTGCGAAAGCGAAGAAAGAAATTATCAACTCTTCTTCCATGACCATTGACGCTTTAGGTTCTGGTTCTGACTATAGTCCGTTCATTCAACATTTAGGAATACCCGCTTTGAATATCGGGTTTGGTGGCGAAGATGGAGGCGGTGAGTACCACTCCATTTATGACTCCTATGATATGTACAAAAGGTTTAAAGATGGAACGTTTGAATATGGTGTAACGCTGGCTAAAACAGCTGGACGTACTACACTGCGGCTTGCGAACTCCAACATCCTTCCGTTCGACTTCAAAGGATTTTACAATACAGTCAATGGTTATGTTAAGGAAGTAACAACATTGACTGACAACATGCGCGAATCTACCGAAGTAGAAAACCAGATGATCCGTGAAAATCGTTACAAGTTGGCCAGTGACCCTAAAGACACTTTTATCCAGCCGAAAGCAAACGAACCTGTTCCCTACTTAAACTTTAGCAACCTATTGAATGCAATGGCCAGCCTTGAAAAAAGCGCCAATACTTACGCTGAATTGGTAAAAATGAATCCTAATCCAAATACTAATCTGGCCAGGCTGAATAAACTGCTATACACTGCGGAACAAAAACTGACTATTGCTGATGGCCTTCCACGCAGACCTTGGTTTCAACATAGCATCTATGCACCTGGCTATTATACTGGATACGGTGTAAAGACTTTGCCCGGAGTAAGAGAGGCCATTGAACAAAGAAATTGGAAAGAGGCACAAGAGCAAATAGAAATACTCGCAAGTAACCTGACGAAGTATTCTTCACAAATTGACGAAGCTGCCTCTATTCTGAAAATGAGATAAGCCATATTTATGTATCAAAATTCATTACACAACAACAAAGCACTAATGAGACTTACGACCATCCTACTCCTTTTGATTACTTCATTCGCATACGCACAACAGAACGACTATGCACTTACCAATGCCAATTTGATTAATGGATTTGAAAATAAAGTATATCCCAATGCCATCGTTTTTGTCAAAAACGGAAAAATTGAAAAAATTGGAAAGAAAGGCGATGCTATTGCCAGTAACTATACTGTAGTGGACTGTGAAGGCAATTACCTAATGCCCGGTATGATTGATGCCCATACGCATATTGATAACCTTGCTTCAGCCAAAAGAGCGTTGAAATCAGGAGTTACCACGGTGAGGAGTGCCAGTGTCTCTGCTTATCAGGATATAGCCATTCGCGAGTTGGTGAAATCAGGTCGCTTACCTGGGCCAGATATGATGGCTTCGGGAGTTTTCGTGACGCCACAGTTGGGACAATCCCTACTATCAGACACGCGATTGGGAGAATTAATCGGAGGTGTAAACACCGATGAAGAATTGAAGAAACTGGTCAATGTAAACATTGATCGTGGTGTTAACTTTATAAAAACAAGAGGTACAGAACGCGCTGGATTACCCGACACTGATCCAAGAGAACAAACATATACAGCCCATCAATTAAAAGTGGTGGTGGATGAAGCAGCCAAAAGAGATATCCCTGTAATGATCCACGCCCATGGCGATGAAGGTGCTTATGCAGCTGTGTCTGCCGGAGCAAGAAGCATTGAGCATGGTACTTATCTAAGTGAAAAAACCTTAAAACTGATGAAGGAAAAGGGAACATTCTTAGTCCCAACCTATATTACATTAGTAGATCTTACTAAACCAGGAGGTGATTATGATGATGCTGTCCTAGAAATGAGAGGAAATTTTATGTTGCCTGTGGCAGAAAAGATGTTTAAGAAAGCCCACGCTTTAGGAGTGAAGATTGCCACCGGTGCCGACAACGGTTACTCCGCCAACACTACAAGCAGTGTTGCCTTGGAAGTAGCCAACTTTGCCAGAATGGGTATGAGTAATTTTGAAGCCATCCAATCTGCCACAACAGTTGCCGCAGAATTGTTAAGGCTCGACAAGCAGACCGGAAGAATTCTCAACGGCTATGAAGCTGATATGATATTGGTTCCTAACAACCCATTGGAAGACATCAACGCATTACAGGATGCGTTATTAGTAATGAGCAATGGACAAATGGCAATCAAAAGACTTCCTTTTGCAAAAAACTGAGTAGGCCCATATTAACCCTATAAAACATATTGCATGAAGTATGCTATCCCGATTATCTTAGTTGGAGTGCTGATTGCATGTGGCCAACAAAAAGAAGCAGTATTGTTTCCAACTGTCAATTGGGATAAAAGAAGCGTTGCTCCTACCACAACTGATAGCCTTATCACCGGTAGTACCTACTTATCCGTTTATTCTGAAATCTATCAGGTAACAGAAAATAGAACCTATCACCTTACAGTAACGGTGAGTATGCGGAACATTAGTTCAACAGACACCGTGTATATCTTGAACACAAAGTACTACCATACGAAAGGAGATTTGATTCGCACCTATTTCGACAAGCCCATTTTCATCGCTCCACTCGAAACAGTGGAGATCGTAATTAATGAAGGAGACAAAGAAGGTGGAACTGGCGGTAACTTCGTTTTCGAATGGGCCACCCCTAAAACAGAACCCTATTTCGAAGCGGTAATGATATC
Source organism: Cyclobacteriaceae bacterium (assembly GCA_020436125.1). GTDB lineage: Bacteria > Bacteroidota > Bacteroidia > Cytophagales > Cyclobacteriaceae > ELB16-189. The sequence goes on from JAGQYK010000014.1 coordinate 40,008, forward strand.
CACTACCGGGCAACAAGGCCTTTCTTTTACTACTCAGGGTATTAAAAGATAGATTATTAAAAATAATGCTGATCAAATGAAACTTATATCGTAATTTTACGATTAAGAAATCAATGGGAGCAACGAAGACACAGGAATTCACAAAAACACAAAATGAACTGGCTGCTATCGCCAAGGCATTGGGGCATCCTGCCCGGGTAGCCATACTGCAATTTCTTGCATCAAAACAATCATGCGTTTGCGGTGACATTGTTGATGAATTACCCCTATCGCAGTCGACAGTGTCTCAACATTTGAAAGAACTCAAAAACCTGGGATTAATTAAGGGGAGTATCGATGGACCAAGTGTATGCTATTGCATAGACATGGAGGCCTGGAATCAGGCCAAGGCCAGAATTGTCGGACTATTTGATTCTTACAAAGACCCCTCCTGCTGCTAAAAAAATTTACTTAATCACATCGTAATATTACGATTTAAAAAATTAACTTTAAACAACCCCAGTACCATGAAAACAGACGAACAGTTAAAACAAATAGTAAAAGAGACCTACGGCAATATTGCCGGGCAAAGCAAAGAACACAATGAAACCAGTTGCTGTGGAGCTACAGGATGTGGAACAATTGATGAGGCTATCATGGCCGAGGATTATGAAAAATTATCAGGCTATGTAAAAGAGGCAGACTTAGGATTAGGTTGTGGTCTACCTACGGAGTACGCACAAATCAAAGAAGGTGATACCGTGGTTGACCTCGGGTCAGGAGCTGGCAACGATGCTTTCGTGGCACGTGCTGTTACGGGTGCAAGTGGTAAAGTGATTGGTGTTGACTTTACCGAAAAAATGATTGAAAAGGCCCGCACCAATGCTGAAAAACTAGGACTGAACAATGTGGAATTCAGATTTGGAGACATTGAGAATATTCCCATTACAGCAGATGTGGCTGACGTGGTGGTAAGTAATTGTGTGATGAATTTGATTCCTAACAAACAGAGAGCATTTAAAGAAACATTCCGCATCTTGAAAAAAGGTGGTCATTTTAGTATTTCAGATATCGTTTTGGTAGGCAACCTTCCTAAAGCACTTCAAGATAGCGCAGAGATGTACGCAGGATGCGTATCAGGTGCCATCCAAAAGGATGACTATTTGAACATCATCAAAGAAGCCGGCTTCACCAATATTAAACTCCAAAAAGAAAAGAAGATTGCGCTTCCAAAAGAGATTCTCTCTGACTACTTGAACGAGGATGAATTGAAAAGCTATAACAATGACAATCTTGGTATCTATAGTATTACTGTCTACGCAGAAAAGCAAGCTCAGGAAGCTTGTTGCGGACCTGAATGCTGTAACTAAAAACTAAAATGAATATGATACCTGTTGATATCAATACACCTGAATACTTTGAAGCTTTCACTGGACAGTTAAAGACGGCAGGACTTCCATACGAAGATCTTAACGCAGAGGAACAGGTACTCATCGGGTATTATGAAAACGACAACCTGATTGGAACGGGAGGAATCGAAATCTATGGAAACTATGGTTTGATTCGTTCCGTTTCCATCACTGCTAACAACAGGGGAAAGAAGTTGGGTACCCAAATTGCCTATCATCTTATTGACAAGGCAAAAGAAAAAAAACTGACGGGCCTTTACCTTCTTACTGAAACAGCCAAGGACTTCTTTACAAAAATTGGATTTGAAACAATTCACAGGGACGCTGTAGCAAAGCCTGTTCAGGCGTCTTCTGAATTTTCACATGTATGCCCGGTAACAGCTACATGCATGTATCTTCATTTACAGCAATCATGTTAACCATTCTTGTTCTTTGTACCGGAAACTCATGCCGCAGTCAAATGGCTGAAGGATACATAAGACACCTTAGCAATGGAAAAGTTAAGGTCTACAGTGCGGGTATTGAAACCCATGGCGTAAATCCCAAAGCCATCGAAGTGATGAAAGAAGATGGCGTTGATATATCCGGCCACACTTCCAATCACATCGATGAGTACCAATCAATTGCATTTGACCTCATCCTAACGGTTTGCGACCACGCCAGGGAAAATTGCCCCTACTTCCCCTCCCATGCCAAAAGAATACACCACAATTTCTCTGACCCGGCCAAAGCCACCGGAAATGAAAATGAAATTATGGATGCGTTCAGAGCTACACGGGATGAAATCAAAGTATTTACTACAAACCTTCTCCATTCGCTAACACTTAACAAAGAGTAAATACTCATTTGTAAGTGTTCGGGTGGACAAATCGGTACGACTTGCTACATTTGCGACTTAGTTTTTAGCCGCATGAAACCGACCAAGTATTTCGTAATTGATTTTGACAGTACGTTCACCAAAGTTGAAGCATTTGATGCCCTTGCCGATATCTCACTTAAAGATCATCCGGAGAAAAAGGCCATCAAAAAGAAGATTGAAGACCTCACCAACCATGGAATGGACGGTTCTCTATCAGTAAGGGAATCCTTGAAGCAACGACTCGAATTGCTCGCTCCTAACAAAAGTCATCTGGAGCAACTGGTAGTTGTACTTAAAGAATTGGTATCTGAATCATTCAAGCGAAATAGAGCCTTCTTCGAAGAGAACAATGGACATATCTATATCATCTCTAATGGGTTTCATGCCTTCATCGATCCCATCGTAACAGAATATGGTGTAAAGAGAGAAAATATTTTCGCTAATCAATTTCACTTTAATGATAAAGGTGAAGTGATTGGATTCGATGAAGAAAACCCGCTTTCTTCTAACAATGGAAAAGTAGAGCAATTGAAACGATTGAATTTACCTGGAGACGTGTACGTGATTGGAGATGGGTATACTGATTATGAAATAAAACACTCTGGACTCGCTAATAAATTTTTTGCTTTTACAGAAAATGTTGAACGGGATAGTATCCTGAAAAAAGCAGACCACATTACCCCCAGCCTGGATGAATTTCTCTATCTCACTAACTTAAATACCGCCATCTCCTATCCTAAAAACCGAATCAATGTATTGCTACTTGAAAGCGTACATCCTGTAGCGGTTAAATTAATGAAAGAGGAAGGATTCAATGTAGAGGTATATCCTGCGGGACTTACAGAAGAAGAACTGTGTGAAAAAATAGTCAACGTTTCCATATTAGGTATTCGTTCAAAAACACAGGTTACCGCCAAAGTGCTCGAGCATGCCAACAGGTTAATGGCCATTGGTGCTTTTTGTATAGGTACTAATCAAATTGATCTTGCTGCTGCTGCAAAAAAAGGAATTGCTGTTTTCAACGCTCCATTCAGTAATACACGCTCAGTAGTAGAGTTGGCTATAGCAGAGATCATCATGCTCATGCGCAACCTTCCAGATAAGTTTGCTACAATGCATGAAGGCCATTGGAATAAGTCGGCCAACAACAGTTTCGAAATCAGAGGTAAAAATCTGGGGATTGTAGGATATGGAAGTATTGGGTCTCAGCTTTCTGTTTTAGCAGAAAGTTTGGGTATGAAAGTATACTATTTCGATACAGAGGAAAAGCTGGCACTTGGAAACGCAATCAAGTGCAAAAGTTTAAATGAGTTGTTACAGATAGCTGATGTAGTCTCCTTGCACGTAGACGGACGACCTTCCAACCATTACATGATTGGAGCACAAGAACTGGATCAGATGAAAGAAGGTGCTATCCTGCTTAACCTGAGTCGTGGGCATGTAGTTGATGTAAGTGCGCTGAAAGACAGAATCTTGAGTGGCCACATAAGAGGCTGTGGTATCGATGTGTTTGAGCAGGAGCCTATCAGTAACAATGAAGAGTTTGTATCTGAGCTTCGGGGGCTTCCTAATGTTATTCTTACGCCACATATTGGAGGAAGTACATTGGAAGCTCAGGAAAACATTGCGCATTTTGTTCCTAATAAATTGACAGACTATATCAACACAGGAAGCACTAGTCAGAGTGTAAATTTCCCCAATCTGGTATTGCCCATTCTGGAAAATGCGCATCGTCTCATTCACATTCATAACAACGTGCCGGGTGTCCTGGCTAAGATCAATTCTGCATTGGCCAATAATGGAATCAATATAGCAGGGCAGTATTTGAAAACGACAGAGCACATCGGATACGTGATTACTGATATCAACAAAGGCTATGATAAGGAATTGATCAAAGAAATGAGGTCAATAGAGCATACCATCAAGTTTCGAGTACTATATTAGTACTTATGCAGGCTGACAATTACAGTAAACTCAAAAAGAAAGTCTACAATATTATTTTCGAGGCGGAGACGCCTATGGGCAAAGCCTTTGACATCGGCCTTATCATTTGCATTCTATTGAGCATAGTTGTCATTATGCTCGAAAGTGTGGATTCTATCAAATTAAGCATTGGTGAACTACTACTTGTTTTCGAATGGATATTCACGGTCATTTTTACAATGGAATACGTTTTACGTGTCTGGACTGTCAAAAAGAAAAAACAGTACATCTATAGCTTTTATGGCATCATCGATCTTCTATCTATTTTACCTACCTACTTAAGTCTGGTGATGTCTGGCGCCCACGTGCTACTTATTCTTAGAAGTGTAAGACTTATACGCGTATTCCGTGTATTGAAGCTTGCCCGTTTTGTGGGCGAAGGTCAGGTGCTTATGAGTGCTCTAAAAGCAAGTCGCCATAAAATAACTGTCTTTCTCCTCATCGTTGTTACCTCAGTCATATTGGCCGGAAGTTTAATGTACATGATTGAAGGAAAAGAAAATGGGTTCAGTAATATTCCTACTAGTATCTATTGGGCCATTGTTACGCTTACCACAGTCGGTTATGGAGACATCTCCCCAAGCACTCCGTTGGGTCAGTTCGTTGCCTCTATTATCATGATCCTGGGCTATGGTATTATAGCCATACCCACAGGTATAGTGACTGCAGAAATGGCTTATCAAAAAAATAAGGTGGTAACGACAGAAGTGTGCCCACATTGCCTGCAAGAGGGCCATGACAAAGATGCCGTGCACTGCAAATACTGTGGAGGAAAGCTGAATTAAAATAAAAACCCACTGGACTTGGAAGGGAGTTTAGGAACCCCGGATACGACAAGTTTTGAGCTATTCTAAAAGATCGCAACCTTCCACTGTTATCCTACACTTCGATAAATCGAAGCATGAGGTCCTGTTGTTACCAACAGGATGAGGCCTGATTTTGATAAAGAACACACTCGTTTTTGTTATTAATGTTAGGTTCCAGAAACGTGTCCCAAATCCAAGTGGGTGTTTATTGATACAAAAGTAATACAAAGATAGTTTACACCTCCCCTGAAATAAATCTATTTTTATCCGCTTTAGATAACGACCCAATCTCCTAAATTTGCGTCTGCAAATGGTTAACTTTTCTCCAGGTCCTTCCCAACTCTATTTCACAGTTGAAGATCATACAAGGAACGCATTTAAACTGGGCGTGCCTTCCCTATCTCATCGTAGTCCGGCTTTCGAAGCCCTTTACCAACACACGCAGGAACAGTTGCGCGAATTACTCTCCATCCCCAAAACTCACCACATCTTCTTCACTTCTTCAGCCACAGAGATATGGGAGCGGCTGATTCAAAATTTGGTGATAGAGAAATCAGCACACTTTGTAAATGGTGCCTTCTCCGAAAAGTTTTATAAAGCGGCCCTACAACTCAACAAGCAAGCACAGGAAATTAAGGCGCAAGATGGAACTGGGTTTAGCAACCCCATAAAACTGGACGCGGAATTGATTGGAGTTACCCATAACGAAACCAGCACGGGAGTAGCATTGCCCAAATCTTTCATTTATGGTTTGAAAGAACAAAATCCAGGTGCTCTATTATGTGTCGATGCGGTCTCTTCCTTGCCCTATGTTGATTTCGATTACAGTAAGGTAGATTCAGTATACTTTTCAGTACAAAAAGGATTTGGTTTACCTCCAGGGCTAGGTGTTTGGATCGTCAATGATGCCTGCATTGCGCGTTCAGAATCGCTGCTTGCAAAAGGATTGTCTATCGGTACGCATCATACACTTCCCTTCTACCTAAAGAACGGATTAAAAAATCAAACACCGGAAACACCTAATAGCGTAGCCATTTATGTGTTGGGTAAAGTGGCAGAAGATATGGTGAGGCGCGGCATCCATACCATTCGTAAAGAGACAGAATACAAAGCAGTGATTCTTTACAACGAACTGATGCAGCACAGTAGCCTCTCTCCTTTTGTAACCGAATCAACCTATCAATCTCCCACTGTTATTATAGCTAACTCGGGCAAGCATACAGAAACGCTCTCCAATTACCTTTTGGAAAAAGGAATTGTAACAGGTGAAGGTTATGGTGCACACGGAGGCACACAACTTCGTTTTGCCAATTTCCCGGCTCATTCCAAGGAACAATATGAGCTTTTGGTGGACTACATCAAGGCATTTAATTAAATTGGTTTTAAACCATTGGACTTCCAGCAAGTCTAAAACCTAACCTACGCCATCAACTACTTCTTTTGGAAGACAAAGAGCTATTAGCGAAAATCAGAAACCCCGAAACCAGAAGTTACGGGTTCAACCTATTGGTAAGAGCATACCAAAAAAGGGTGTATTGGATGGTGCGCAAAATGCTCATCGACCATGATGATTCTAATGATGTAACACAGGAGGTTTTTATCAAAATTCATAAAGCTATCGACCGGTTTCGGGAGGATGCGCAACTCTACACCTGGATTTATCGCATTGCCACGAACGAATGCCTTTCCTTTCTCAACAAGAAAAAAAGAAGGTTCTTTCTTCCGCTGGAAGATGTCAACAAGGAGTTGAGCAACAAGATTGACGCTTCTCCGGAAATGGATGGTGACGAAATCCAAAAAAAGCTGCAAAAGGCACTGCTTACGCTACCGGACAAGCAGAGGCTTGTATTTAACATGAAATACTTTGAAGATATGACCTATGAACAGATGGCCGAAATCACAGATACCAGCGTGGGGGCCTTAAAAGCGAGTTTTCACCATGCAACAAAGAAAATTGAAGAATTTTTGACTACGCATTAAACTATTAAGACATTCAGCAATCCAAGATAAAATGAAACTGGAAGATATACCAAAGAAAAACGTGTTTAAGGAGCCTGAGGGGTATTTTGATGAATTACCTGGGATCATCCAATCACGCATTGCAAAAGAGGAAGCAAAGCCATTGGGCATTCCGTCATTCGGACTGGTACTGCGCTATGCGCTTCCAGTATTGGCGGTAGGCCTCGCATTGTTCTTGATCTTCAGACAAAGTGACCTGATGTCGTCCAACCCGGAAGAATTATTGGCAAGTGTAGATACGGAAGCACTCTCCAACTACCTTATAGAAAGTGATCTGACGACTGAAGAGCTATTGGACTATGCCGACCTCGATAGCAAAGATATTGAAGCGTTAAATGACCAACTTCTTTACCCTGAAATGGATATTGACGTATTGGAAGAGTTCTCCACTGAAATTGAATTGTAAAAACCATTAGGATGAAAAATTTTATAAAAATTTTATTCGTGCTGTTGATAGCCTCTCCGCTATATACAATGGCGCAAGAAGAGGAAGTGACCGACCCCAAAGCCAGAGAAAAAATTGAAGCTGCGCGTATCGGACTGATCTCAGAAAGATTGGGACTGACACCTGAACAAGCTGAGCGCTTCTGGCCCGTGTACCGTGAGTTCACACAAAAGCGTGGCGAAATGATACGTGAGTTCAGGCAGGCACAGCGAGAGATTGGCCCCGACAATCAAGATCCTGAAAAGCAGAAGGAACTTGTTGAATTAGGGTTGAAGATCAAGCAGCGCCAGTTGGATTTGGAAAAAGATTACTCCGACAGGATGATGAAAGTAATCACCGCCCAACAGATCATGAACTTGCGCAACGCGGAGAAAGAATTCCAACGCATGATCATCCGCCAATTGCAACAGCGAAGAGACCTTCAGCAGCGCAAGGAAAATTTGAGAGATCGCAATCAACAATTGAGAGATAGAAAAAATAACAACTGATTTTGAGTCGAAGCAACCTACTGCTGATCGGACTATTATCAATTTGCTCGCTCACCACCAGAGGGCAGCAAGCAGATTCGCTATTCAGTGAATTTGAAGATATGGAAGCCCTGCTTTCATTTGAAGATTCACTTTCTATCTTCAATCTGATCGATAGCCTCATGCAAGCGGAGGAGTTGGAAAGCAAATCCATGATGGCAGTGAGGTTAGGATATAACAGCAATGCCAACTCAACGGGAAGAACACTCGGCATAAGCCAATTCGGCCTTTCCCCTGGCGTATCTTATTATCATAAAAGTGGTGTGTATGCCGATGCCTCGGGATACTGGAGCAACGAATACGACCCCAGCTATTACCTCACCATTCTATCTGCTGGTTACATTGGCGTTATTTCTCCAAAGTGGTCTTTCCTCGGAGAGTATAGTCGGTACCTTTACACTGATTTGGGAGAGGGTGTAATCGTGAGTTATTCCAATAGCGCGAGTCTCTCCAATTTTATCGATGTGAAGCCACTCACCTTCCGTTTGGATTACACGCTGTTGTTTGGTGAAAAAACAGGGCACCGCATTATGCCCGGTGTAATGCTCAACCTGGAAAAGAGAAACTGGAAGAACGTTGATAGGATTTTGTTTTACCCTTCTTTCAATTTACTACTAGGCACAGAACAATACAGCATACCTATTGCCAAAACCCTAGCTGGAGCATTAATCAGGAGACAACTTGGGCTCCCGCAATATAATGAGGGTGCCGACTTTGGCGTGATGAATTATTCATTCACAGCTCCACTAAGCATGAATATTAAAGATTGGAATTTTTTGCTCTCCTATTCTTACAACATTCCCAAGCTCCTCTCTCACGAAGAAGATCCCGATTTAAACAATAGTGGTTTTATTGCCGCCAGTATTTCGAAGTATATTCGGTTTAAATAACATTGAAACACCAATTGTCCGTAATTTTTATCTTAGCATATCGAAAGGATAAAAGGCATCACTCCTATGGTTAACTCTTTTTTTGATCATCTCAACAAATACATCAAAATAGATAAGCATGATTTTGAAAAAATAATCTCCTATTTCCAAGTGCTGGATGTAAGTAAAAAAGAAGTCCTCATGGAAGCAGGGAGTTTGTGCAACTACAATTTTATGGTACTCAATGGATGCCTTCATATGTATTACATCAATGACAAAGGCACGGAAAAAACGATTCAGTTTGCCCTTGAAAACTGGTGGATAACAGATCAGCTGGCCTACCATCACCACCGAAAAACAGAATTCTTTATTCAGGCCATAGAGCCCGGTCAGGTGGTTAAAATCAGCCGGGAGAAGGAAGATCAACTGCTGTCAGACTTCCCTATTCTGGAGGGCTATTTCAGACACATCTATCAGATTGCCTATGGCGCCTCTATTATGAGAACCAAATACCTGTTTGATAATTCCAAAGAAGAAATGTTTTTAAGCTTCAGTGAGCAGTTTCCAGAGTTTGTTCAGCGCGTGCCTCAATATCAGCTTGCCTCTTACCTTGGTCTTACACCGGAATATGTCAGCGAAATCAGAAAAAAAAGACGTTCTTAAACCAGCTTAACTTTTTTCAGGAGATCTTCAGCAAATTTTGTGTAAAACAAAAAACGAAAGACAAATGAAAAAAAGAATTCAAATCAAACAGGTGGAACCGGATGCTTACAAGGGAATGTTTGCGTTGGAAAGTTATTTGAACAAAGGTAAATTCAGCAGCATACACAAAGAGTTGATTAAAATAAGAGCCTCTCAAATAAATGGCTGCGCCTTTTGTATTGACATGCACACCAAAGAGGCTTTGAAGAAGGGAGAAACACTTCAACGTATATTCCTTTTAAATGCATGGAATGAAACTGATCTTTTTTCTGAAGAAGAAAAAGTACTCTTAAAAATGACAGAAGAAGTTACCTTAATTCATAAGGGCGGACTATCTTCGGATACGTATAATAAGGCATTATCCCTTTTCGGTGAAAACTATTTATCACAAATAATTATGGCAGTGGTAGCAATTAATGCGTGGAACAGAATATCGATTAGCACGAACAAACCCATACCCGAGGAATAATAAATAATCAATCTTGACAATTCACAAGTTCAAAGCTGAAATAGCACTTATAGGCATTAACCCTTTTGTATTTGTTCCAGAAGATATTCTGCAGCTCCTCTTTGAAGAAGCCAATAAAACAAAAGGCCCCATTCCCATAGAAGGTACAGTAAACAAACAACCCTATCAACAAACGCTTGTGAAATTTCAGGGAGCATGGAGACTGTATATCAATACCAGTATGCTCAAAAATTCACCTCAACGAATTGGTGAAACTGTGACCATAACAATTCAATTCGATTCCTCTAATCGCACGATAGCACCCCACCCTAAATGGGTGGATGCGCTGAACAGGAACAAAAAAGCAAAAGCCATATATGATCAACTTACCCCATCTTTAAAAAAAGAAATCGTGAGGTATATCTCCTTTCTTAAGACTGAAGCAAGTGTGGACAAGAATGTTGTTAAGGCAATCAACTTTCTATTAGGGAAAGGAAGTTTCATTGGAAGAGAAAAGCCTTAACAAAACTGAATTTGCATAACCAGTATCTTTCTCTCCAGAAATAGACTATCTTTTCACCAGGTTTTACCCACTGTACCGCATGATTACTGTCCTAAAAGAAAAGGTTGAAAATGATTACGAGTGGATCGATATCACCAATCCAGGTAAGGAGGAGCTCAACGAAGTAGCTACCAAATATGACTTACACAAAGCGTTAGTAGAAGACTCCTTACAACCAGAGCACCTTCCCAAATTCGAAATGGTAGCCGATACTCAATTCATCATTCTTCGATTGTACGGAAGCAATGTAAATATAGAAGCAGACACTGTACAAGAGGTTACAGACAAAATCGCTATATTCTTTGGCCCTCATTTTTTGATTACCATCCACAGACGAGAATACCCTTTTTTGAATGAAATAAAGAGTCGGTACGTAGACACAGGCAAGTGCAGTACTCCCTATCAATTGTTGTTTAGGATTGCTCATGCAGCCATTGCTACTTACAACAAACCCATAGCCAATCTTGCACAGGAGCTGGACTTCTATGAACCAAAAATATTCATGCAGGAAAAAACACCTTCCTTATTAAAGAACCTGTACTACATCAAAAGGAAAGCTTCCGTGATGGACTTCATTTTTGATTTGTCACGACCTATCATTGATAACTTAAAAGGAAAAATTGCATCTACTCACTATAATCAACTCAAAGATGAAATACTAGGTCTGCAAACCAGTGCAAGACATGTCGTAGACAACGTAGCCAACTTACTGAACGTTTACATCTCCCTTTCATCACAACGCACCAATGAAGTGGTAAGGGTACTTACAGTGTTCTCTGTATTCTTCATGCCCCTCACCTTTATAGTAGGCATCTACGGGATGAACTTTGATTTCATGCCCGAGCTTCGTTGGCCCTTCGGCTACCTTTACGCAATGGGATTGATGGTATTCGTTACTTTTATTATTTACCTGTGGTTTAGAAAAAAGGGCTGGTTGTAAAGGCCCCAATAAACAGGAACATTATTTCCAAAATAGCAGTTGTATCATCTAACCATACACTGAGACATGAATCTGGAAAACAACAAGAACAACGCTATGGCCTTTTACAAAATGGCCTATGAAGGTAATCCTGTTGAAGCGATTAAGAAATATGTAGGTAGTGATTATATTCAACACAACCCTTCCGTTGCCAATGGCACCCAGGGATTCATCGACTATTTCGAAAAAATGCAAAAAGAGTATCCCAAAAAATCCATCGCGTTTGTGCGCTGCATTGCCGAAGGCGATTTGGTAGCTCTTCACATCCATCAAACATGGCCCGGCAATGATGAATACGTGACCATGGATTTTTTTAGATTTGATGACAATGGAAAGATTTGTGAGCACTGGGATGCTATCCAACAGATTCCGAAAGTTTCAGCCAATCCGAATAAAATGTACTGATCCATAGCACATTTAAAATAAATTATTTTACATAACGTTATTATAACTTTCGGCCACAAAATGATTCGAATACTTTTTCTTAGTTTTCTTAGCCTACACTGCTACGCTCAAAGCCAACTTCCTATCCCTACAAATTTCCAGCACAGTTACCTCAATAGTGTTCGTGATTTAAGCGGTAAACCTGGAATAAATTATTGGCAAAATAGTGCTGACTACTCCATCAAAGTTAATTTTTCCCCAGACACAAGAGAAATTGCTGGTTATGTTAAAATTCAATACTATAATAACAGTCCCGATACCCTCTCCAAAATTGTTTTCAAACTCTTTCCCAATCTATATCAATCCGAATCGATCCGAGCAAAACGTATTCCTAAAGAAGACCTTGGGAATGGTGTTAGCATCGCACACATTAATCTTAACGGAGTAATTGTAGAACCTGAAATGATATCCATTCTAGGAACAAATATGACTGTTAAAGGAACACGTATCCTACCGCAGGATGAGGTTACCATTGACATAAAATATTCCTATACACTCAATCAAGGATCGTTCATTCGAACAGGTCAGGTAGACCCAGGAGCATTTGTGATCGCGTACTTTTTCCCGCGCATAACAGTGTATGATGATATTGATGGATGGAATGAATATCCATACATGGGTTTTGAGGAATTTTATAATGACTACGGAGACTTTCATGTTGAAATTACCGTCCCTGACAACTATCAAGTTTGGTGCACTGGTGACCTCACAAACATAACCGATGTTTATACTGATAAATATGAACAACGAATTCAAAATGCAAGTAGCCAAGACGGTGTTATTGACATTATTACAAAGGAAGACTTAATTAAAAATGACATTTGTAAAAGAAATGGAAAAAACACATGGAAGTTTGATGCTATCAATGTTCAGGACGTAGCTTTCGCAACCAGCAATCATTATATCTGGAAATCAACCAGCATCGTAGTTGACTCAGTTCAAAATAGACGAGTTCGCATTAATGCTGTTTACAACCCTGAGCATACACAATATGATTCAGTTGTCGGATACGCACGAAGCACTGTATCTATTATAAGTTACACCTACCCTAAAATCCCTTTTCCGTATCCTCACATTACCATCTTCGAAGGCCTTGATGCTATGGAGTATCCGATGATGGTCAATAACCTGCCTTTTAAAGATCCACTCCAAATAGTGCAATTTACAGCACATGAAGTTTTTCACACACTTTTCCCATTTTATGTTGGTACAAATGAGACTAAGTACTCATTTATGGATGAAGGATTGGCTACAATGACAGAATTTACGCTACCTCAATTAATAGCACCAGATGTGCCAATGTATTATGATCTTGATGATGTTAATCTAAGTGCTGGTTCTGATTATGATAATCCAATCATTACGCTTACACCACAACTTAATCGTAATTCGAGATATTCTAATAAGGATTTAAAGCCTGCACTTGGATTCTATTACGTTAAGGAGATGCTTGGCGATGATAAATTCTCAGAAACAATAAAATATTTCATCAATCATTGGAAAGGCAAACACCCCTCTCCATACGATCTTTTTAATTGCATTAATACGCAATCAGGGACCAATCTAAACTGGTTTTGGAATGACTGGTTTTTCAACAAAATATCACCCGACCTGGCAATTGGTGGTGTCACTAAGAAAGGGCAAAACTATACTATTGAGATTCGCAAAATGGGCGCTGGAATGGTTCCTATACACTTAAACATAATTTATGAAGATGAAACGCAACAATCACTCACCCATGATATTTCTTGTTGGTCTCAAGGAAACGATGTATATATGATGAAGTTGCGGTCAAAAGTGGCAATCAAGCAAATTATATTAGGAGATAATTATGATGCAGATATTGATGCAAGTAATAATATTTGGATGTTGATGAATAGATAAGTTTCATTCTTATGCTAATGAACACTTCCCTAATAAATTTAAGAAATGAACTCCATCAGCACCCGGAGTTGTCAGGAGAAGAGACCCACACCGCACAACGAATAAAAAGTTTTATCACTACCCACCATGCCCCTACCCGATGGATCGACAACGTAGGCGGGCATGGATTGTTGGCCGTTTATGAATTGGCTCAACTTGGGCCTACCATTGTCATTCGATGTGAACTGGATGCCCTACCTATAGAAGAAGCCAATACGTTTGATCATCGATCTATAGTTAAAGGTGTGTCTCATAAGTGTGGGCATGATGGTCACATGGCCATTGTCGCAGGACTCATCTTTTGGATCAAAGAACAACAATCAGGAAAGATTGTATTGCTTTTTCAACCTGCAGAAGAAACGGGAAAGGGAGGAGCTGAAGTAATGAATGATCCAAGGTTCAAAGCCCTTCACCCTGATTACATTTTTGCGCTGCACAACATACCTGGCGAACCCCTTCACAGCATTATCACCATACCCAGTGGCTTCTCAGCCGAAGTACACAGTTTCGCTCTTTACCTAAAAGGAAAAGAAGCTCATGCTGCTGAACCCGAGCATAGCATCAATCCTGCGCTGGCCATTGCGGAAATGATTAATGCTCTGGCTCAACTCAACGTACACGCACCTACTCAAGATGACTTTGCAATTCTTACACCCGTACATATCATTATGGGAGAAAAGGCCTATGGTATCTCTCCCGGAAAAGGAGAACTGCACTACACTTTAAGAACATGGAACGAAGGGGTAATGAACAAGGTAAAGCAACAATTGGATCAAGTAATCAAAACCGTTTGCCACACCCACCACCTGGAATATAAAATGGATTGGCTGGAGTATTTTCCAGCCAGTATCAATAACGAACAATGCAATCAATTCATCAAGGAGGCAGCTACTTCATTGGGGCTTACAATTATTGATCGCCCCTATCCTTTTAAATTTGGTGAAGATTTTGGCTGGTTCTCCAAATCTTATAAGACGGCCATGTTTGGATTAGGTGCAGGCGTCAACTCCCCTGCTCTACACCATGCCGACTACGATTTCCCTGATGAAATCACGGAAACAGGTATCGATATGTTTACAGCATTGATAGCGAGAGTAATGACTAGCGAAAAACCATAGCTATTTCATCTTGAAATTATACACGGTAACTGAATATTAAGGTAATAGTCTTATCTTCGAATGAAGTTAGTCCATGGTTTAAGCACGAACAAAATGAAACGAGGAACATTTATCCTATCGGGGCTTGCCCTCTTTCCACTTCATCTTTTTTCTAAATTCAAAACCAACGTGCTTATGAGAACAGACAAGGGATTCAAAGTAAAAGCAGGCGAAGCCAGATTTGGCGTACACTATAAAATGAAGGGGGTCACTCAAAACAACCTCGACATAAAAATTTCAGGAACGGATACAGACCATGATTTAGCAGTCTTTGAACAAACAGGGTTTACCCCTAATGGAGGACCTCCTTTACATATTCATCCTTTTCAAGATGAATGGTTTTATGTTGTTGAAGGTGAGTACTTGTTTCAAGTAGGTGACGACAGATTTGAAATGAAATCGGGTGATACCATTTTTCTTCCAAGAAAGGTGCCGCATGCCTTTTTGCAATTGACTGAAAAAGGCAAGATGATAGTCTCTTATCTACCCGCTGGAAAGATGGAAGCCTTTTTTAAAGTAACTGACAAATGGAACTCCCCACCTACAAAGGAAGAAATAGCTAAAGTATTTGAAGACCACGATATGAAAGTGGTAGGTACACCTCTGAATGCTGACAACTAGCAGAAGAACTCCTAATCAGCCGGCCCTTTAGGAGGTAAGCCGCACAAATTATTATCTTCCATATTATATTCTATTAGACTTTACATTGATCAATGACAACGGCAAACTATTACATCAATACACCCCTATTCAAATCACATCAGCTAAAAAAACAGTATGGCCTGGACGTAGTTTATAAAATGGATTGTTATCAACCTTCAGGTTCATTTAAAATCAGAGGCATGGATAACTTTTTAAAAGAGTTATACGGGCAAGGATATAAAAAAGTAATTGCATCATCTGGTGGAAACGCTGGATATTCATTGGCGTATGTTGGTCAACAAATGGGCATATCACTAAGACTCATCGTTCCTGTCACTACTTCGGATTATATGATTGCTAAAATAAAATTGTTAGGTGCAGAGGTTGAAGTTTATGGTGCCAATTGGAACGAAGCCAATGACTATGCCCTTCAAATTTCGAAAGAATATGATCTGCCTTACGTGCCACCGTTTGACCATCCTTTCTTGTGGAAAGGGCATTCCAGCATTATAGACGAATGTGCTTTGGAAATGAAAGAACCAGATAGCATCATTGTTGCTGTTGGTGGTGGCGGTTTGTTATGTGGCGTTTTTGAAGGACTGCTAAGAAACAATTGGCTAAAAGTAAAAGTGGTAACAGCAGAAACAGAAGGAGCAGCATCGTATGCAAAAAGTATGGCAGCTGGGCACCTCATTGAATTAAAAGAAATAAATACCATAGCAACAAGCCTGGGTGCCAAAAAAGTTGCTGCCAAAGCATTGGAATATGCCTCACAATTCAATATTGAGCCCTATGTAACAGATGATAATAGTGCATTCAATGCCTGCAAAGATTTTTTCAATGAATACCACACCCTTGTAGAGCCAGCTTGTGGCGCTGCCCTTTCCTATGTCAGAAACAACCACAGCAAAATCAATCCAAAAGAAAAGATATTAGTGATTGTGTGCGGTGGAGTAAGTATGGGTATGGAAAAGTATTTAGCTTATTCCAAACAATACCAATAGCTTTTAGACAATCCAACACCAAAAACTACTCCTTCATCATCTTATATTTTGATACACGACCATTCCCATCAGTTATTAGTAGAAAGTAGACTCCTCTTGGAAACTGAGTGACATTTAAACTAGGATTTATGATTCCGTCCACATTCTCACTTACAATTACTTTACCACTAAGGTCAACAATCCGAACCCAATGGATATCCTTATCCCCACTAATGTTTATTTTACTTGTAGCCGGATTAGGATAAAAGAATCCAGAGTCAATTGATTCATCCTCTAATGCTGTTACTACCGTATTGCCTATAACTTCTGCTGTGCAATCGTTGGCATCTTTTGCGGTGAAGCTGTAAGCGCCATTACTCAGAGCAAAAGTAGCGTCTGATTGAAATGTGCTGCCATCCATAGCATAGGTATAAGGAGCAGTACCACCTGTGGCTACTAGGGAAACGCCAGTAGCTGTATTGGAAGCAGTGACATTGAGAACGGCTGGCTCAACTACGGTTATTGGATTAGTGTACAAGCATCCATTCACATCCTTTGTCGTAATCGTGTAATCGCCACCTGAGAGGCCTGTAAAACTATTAGCTACATTAAAGTTGATACCATCAATGCTATATTCGTAGGGATCATCTCCACTCGTAGTCGCTATTTCAATACTACCATTGGCATTACCATTACAGGCTACATTTACAATCGTTACTGAATTGGTAACACTATTTACATCTATCGCAAATGGCACAATGGATGTACCACATGAGTTAGTCATCTCTGCTGTATATTGACCTGCATGATCAGCAGTTAAACTGGCAAATGACAATGAGCCATTTGTTTGCCCAGACATAACGTTTCCATCTTTTTTCCAAACATAAGTATCTGTGTTGGGAGAGTTTAAGTCTATGGATAATGAAGAGCCAGGACATTGTACAATGTTAGATATGTTGGCATGGACGGGCTTAGGGCATACCTCCATTAAACTGGCAGCTTTCTCTACTTCAGTAGATTTTTTTGTTAAATCATGTTTAACAGCTATCGTATTAGTAGCAGGATTGTATTCAAAATAAGTACCGAACCCATTAGCTCCACCAGTAGAAGTTATTCCATAAAGCATGCCGTTTGAACTTTTGATAAGGCTACCTGTTGGGATACCTCCCATAGTTAATCCATCAAAATCAAATTTATCTGTATAAGTATCTGTGTTAATGTCGTACTCAAAAACCACACCCAACCCATTTGCACCACCCTCACTAGTAAGACCATAAAGTTTATTGGTTGCACCCTCAACCAATGTACTATACGACTTAGCTCCTGTTGCTACAGCAAAATCATGCTTTTTAGTTAATACATCCGTGCTAATATTATACTCAAAAAGAGTGCCTTGGTCTGTGGTCCCTCCTCTAGAACTAGTTCCATATAACTTTCCATTTGAGGCCAACAAAGGACTACCCTGCGTTGAAAACGCTCCAATGGAAGCCATGTGATTAATCGTGGTGGTTAGGTTAGTGCTTAAATCAAGACCAATTAAGCTACCTGAGTTAGAGGTTGCTCCCGATTCGCAAAAAAGGTATAGTATTCCTGAAACCTCGATCATCCCACCGCCCCTTTGGCCAATGGAAGAAGAAAGATCTAATCTCTTAGTAACCGTTTCTGAATCCATGTCGTACTCGAACACCACTCCACGATCTGTTGCTCCCCCTCTAAAAGATCTACCATATAGTTTTCCATCCGACCCTTCTAATAATAGGTAGGGTTGCATTCCAGTAAGCGCACTTCCAAAATCAACTTTCTTTAAAGCTTGTTGAGTAACAAAATCATATTCAAATAGGGTGCCCTGACTATTATTACCTCCAGTAGAGGATACTCCAAATAATCTATTGGATGATGTTTCAACGAAATCCCGTGGCCCGAATACGCGATCATCCAAATCAAAACCAAAAAGCTTGGTATAGGTATTTGTAGCTATTTCAAAAGTATAAAGAACACCAGCATCCGCATTGCCGCCATAAGGCAATTGGCCGTATAGCTTGCCATCTCCAGCTATTACAAAAGAAGAGCTATTAAGGCTTGCATGGCCTAATGCGCTTGAAAAATCAAATTTTTTGGTAAGGATTGAAGTCGCTATATCATACTCAAAAACACCTCCGTATCCACTCGTTCCTCCACCTGTAGTAATACCTAAAAGTTTTCCAGGGCTAACCTCCACGAGCGCTCCCACACCATAATTTAAACCGACATCATCAATGTTGGCTTTTACAGTATATGTTGAAGTCCCAGGATTGTATTCATAAATAGTACCCGATAAATTGGTTCCACCATAGGTGGTAGACCCATAAATTTTTCCATTAGAAGCCAACAACGGAGTGCCTAAAGGATTAGTATTGGTTAAATCCTGCTTCTTTGTAAGCACACCACTAGAAATATCATATTCAAAGAAAGTTCCTCCGTTTTGGGCACCTCCGGAATAAGTTGTTCCGTACAGTTTTCCGTTCACTTCCATCAAGCTGCCTTGTGGAGATTGCCCATTAACCCCCCCAGTAAAATCTATCTTTTTTGTAAATACATTCGTAGCAGGATTGTATTCAAACAGTGTACCCTTATTAGATGCACCACCTCCTGATGCCAAACCATAAAGCAGTCCGTTTGAAGCCTCGTACAAAGAGCTTATTGGATAAGCGCCAATGGTAAGGCTCATATCAATTTTTTTCGTATAAACATTATTGACATAATCGTACTCAAATAATACTCCAACAAGGTTTGCTCCGCCTGAAAGCGTGAGGCCGTATAATTTACCATTGTTTGCTTTAATAAGACCTCCATAGGGACCATAGCCATCCTCTCCACCAAAACTAAATTTTTCAGTATAAAGTGAATTGGCAGCATCATACTCAAAAATAACACCTGCTGTAGTGCCGGCATATTTGGTGGTTGTTCCATAAAATTTACCAGGAGACACCTCTAGAAGCAAACCAGATGGAGCGGAGCCTATTGATTTAAAATCAAAAATGGTCTGGTGATTAGCTCCATCGGTATCAGTTTTAAATAAGGTTCCAATACCATTACCTCCTCCAAAAGGAGTAGTGCCGTAAATAGCCGGTTGTGCCTGTAGCCAACCCAAACTGCTGCAGACAACTAAAGCCACAAGGTATACTCTGATATATATCTTCATCATGGTATTCGTTTATTTAATAAGTGAAAAAGTAAAATCTCCAGTAACACCCTTTGTACGGCCGCTGGATAGTGTATTGAAATTAAATGACAGTATCAATGTCGATGCCGTTACTTCATCGATGTGTATTTCTGTATTATCACTCCTGATCAAAGTACTGAGGTCAGTGCCCTTAAAATCATAGGCACCACTGGAAGGCCATGCATTGCCACCATTTTCAGTTGTATAATTCAATTGATTAATGATAAGCCTAAAACCCGCATACAAATCGGTTACATCCTCATCATCATTGACCACTGTTTTGACTTTCCAGGTGGTCGTTAATTTTTCCAATTGAAGGGTGCGGGCATCCGGCTCCACCTTATCTTTCTTACAACTGCTTAACAATGCAGCAATCGAAAAGATAGCTATCCAATAAAACAAACTAGTTGCTTCTACTTTTCTCATATTCTTCTTTTAAAGTTGAATCACATAAAAGTAGAGAAGCCGAAATACGGAATCTGGAATACTTGAGAAGGGTAGTCTATAAGTTCATAGGCGTTGGGTATGACCGCATGAACGTTTTATCGGGTATTAAAAATGAGCAAGCATTTCTGCTAGTCTTTCACGTTTTCTTACAGATACAGGCAAAGAAATATTCTCCTCCAGCAAAATGGTGCCTCCCTCCGATTTAGTAAATTTTCTTACTTTATTAAGATTAACTAAATGAGCTCGGTGAACCCTAAAAAAACCATTGGGGCTAAGCAAGTCCTCAAACTCCTTCAGATGCTGAGAGACCATGATCTTTCTACCTCCTGTTAAATAAAAAATAGAATAACTTCCATCTGCATTACACCAAAGTATCTCATCCAACTGAATTACATGCAGGGTATCTAATTCGCGCAACACAATCTTTTTCTTCTCTTTTGAGAGCTGATGGATATTCTCCATCAAAACACTTAACTGATAATTTATTTTTTCTTTACCCGTTGCTTCCCTTACTTTATCAAGAGCAGCGTATAAATCAACCGAGGTAATTGGTTTTAGTAAGTAATCAATAGCGCTAAACCTAAAAGCTTCTACTGCATAATGATCATAGGCGGTTATAAAAATTACCTTAAAGTCTCTTCTGTCAATCTGCTTTAACAAATCAAAGCCAGTACCGTCTTCCATTTCAATGTCTAAGAATATTAAATCTGGCTCCAGCTCATCAATCTGAACTAATCCACTGGCAACACTTCTGGCCTCCCCCACTACCACCACATCCGCAACGCTACTTAACAGTGTTCTTACACTGGTGATAAAGGGTTTCTCATCGTCAATCAATAAGGTTCGTATCATATTTATATCAGTCTTGATAGATTAGCGGCAAATTAAATACCACTTCAGTCCCCACTACTTTGTTTTCACTGTCGGTAAGGTCTTCTATTTTCAAGTTGGTTTGTTTCCTAAACTCCTTTTGAAGATTCTTCAGCCGGTCCAATGTAATTTCAGTTGCCATTGAACGGTGCTTTTGGTTCCTTTTCACGAAAGCAGCCTTCTCCCGCCCTACTCCGTTATCGCTCAAAACAATTTCCAATAGACCGTTTTGCTCCTTAAAGGATATCTCAATAATTCCCTTCTCCTGCTTATGTAAAATTCCATGCTCAATGGAATTTTCAATGAAAGGTTGTGTAAACATGGGCGGTATCATTACCTCTTCAATTTCCAGGTGTTGATCCACATTAATATGATAGTCAAAAGGTTCATCAAATCTTAACTTCTGTAAAGCCAGGTAGCTATCCAAAAACTGTATTTCTTCTTCAAGCGAAATCAGGTTTTTTTGCGTGTGACTTAGAATTAATCGGGTCAATTGAGAGAACTTCCCAAGATAATCACCCGTTTCTATAGGGTCGCGCTTTTGGTAAATAAAGTGTTGAATGGCGCCCAATGCATTGAAAATAAAATGGGGATTGAGTTGAGAACGCAACAGCTTTTGTTCCATTTCCAAGGTCTTACTTTTTTCATTGAGGATGTGTTGCCGATAGACCAATACCAAAACTAAAACCAATACCAAAACTATGGCTATGATCAAATTTTTCTGTTGCAGTTTTAAATCCTTAATGGCCGAGGCTTGTATCAAAGATGCTATCTCTTTCTGTTTCTTTTCGGTCTTATACTTGATCTCCAGTTCTTTTATGGTTTCCAATTTGGAAATATTAAGTACACTATCCATTACCAACCGGTACTCCTCACTATACTTCAGAGCACTCTGATAGTCTCCACTTTTCTTAAAAATATCAGAAAGCAATTCGTAAAATGGACCCACCTCCGAACTGGTTTCCATTTTCTTTGCCAGTGTTATCCCAAGTTTAGCATACTTGATGGCATCACCATAATGGCCCGCTCCCAGGTATGCTTTACAGAGGTAGCGGTATGATCTTAGAATAATGTCCATCCTGCCACTCTGCTCACTTATAGTCAAGGCTTTCAGCATAAGCGCTTCTGCTTCTTTGTAGTTTCCTTTATCGATTTGATAGTTCGCGAAATTGGTATAAAGAAGGCATTGATTTTCCAGGTCATTCAATTCAATAGCCAACGTTTGGGCTTTCTCATAATAGTAAAGCGCACTGTCCTTTTGATCGAGATCAAAATACGATACCGCAAGATTGGCCGTATTTGAAATGATTAAATTTTTCTTGCCCATCCTTTCTGCAATGGACATCAACTGCTTTTCTTTTTCAAGTGCCAACTCATACTCACCAAGAGCGCTGTAAATATTGGCCATCGATTGAACGGCAAAAGATTGATACTTTGGATTGTCAATTTTATCAGCTATTCTTTCTGCGCGCTGACTATAGTAAAGAGCTGAATCATACAAATCCTTTTTCCTATAACTAATCGACAACTGCCAATTAATTTCACTCAGAACTGAATCGTTAGCCACTTTTGAAAGAAGCGGAACGAGATAGTCAATGGATTTTTGATAATCACCACTTTTCCTTAGTAAAGCTCCTTTTAAAGCCTCACATTTCTCATAGAAATAGGAACCGTACTCATTTAAGGATAGCGCGGAATCACAATAGGCTAATCCTTTATCAAAAGGCCCGGCTTGATAACTTTGAGCCATGTAATAATACGTTTCCAATGAGATTACCAAACCCGCTTCTCTGACAGCCCGTAAGTGCCTTTCTACACTTTCTCTCAGGCCACTAAAGTTGCCTGCATTTCTTAGTGCCTCCCATTCCTCCAATAATAAGTTAGTATTTGTAACCTCTTCATTTTCAGTCGCTGTTGGAGGGGTGTCATTAGGTCTTAATTGAGAGCATTGTGTGAACAAGAGAAGTACAATGAAGCAATACCCTTTACAATTCATGCTATACACTTGAATACTATCATCAAAACTAAATTGTTGAAGTAGGTCAACCACCAATGCCATGAACGATATGGCAGTTTATAAATATAAAGTATTTATGTTTCAGAATAGTGATAAGGGTCACAAGCGATGTTCATAGAGTAACAAGCGTATTGATTATACAATAAGCGATAGCAACCACACCAAAGCCACGGCATCCAAGCATAAAACCCAAGCCTGAGATTCCTTCTGAGAAACCATACCTCTGCACAACAAATTGGTGGAGTTAGTGCATCAAATACGATGAGTACCAGATTCTAGATCATAGATCCTGGATTCTAGATTCTGGTACTTGCAATTTGTGGACAATTGTTCGATTAATTTCAGATCCTTACTACTTAACCGGACGGACTAGTTCAAGTTGTAAGAGCGTAGTCAGACCATCGTCCAATCCAATCTCTTCTGTAACTTTTCCATTCACAACACGAAAAACCGTTGTGCCCGTAAAGTGCATCTTACGTCCGGTCGCAGCTGGTAAAGCACCCACTGGCCAATCACTGAAGGCAGCACCTGTATGGGTTCCACCTCCTACCCACCTTGCAATAACATACTCGCCATCGGCTAGCAATGGATAAGCTCCAGCAAACGCAAGATCTGGAAACGCGGCCCGAAACTTTTTCATAAAATCTTTAATGTCGGCATGACCTAGCCTCGGCTGGTGAAGGGAGTATTGTAAGACCATCTCTTTCGATGCCAATTCATCTACAATCGCTGGATTGTAATGAGGCCCCCAAAAGTTATCGAGCCATTTTCCAACAATTTCCTTATTCTCCTGTTCTTGATTTTTTACATTTTTCTC
This sequence comes from Cyclobacteriaceae bacterium, assembly GCA_020436125.1. Taxonomy (GTDB): domain Bacteria; phylum Bacteroidota; class Bacteroidia; order Cytophagales; family Cyclobacteriaceae; genus ELB16-189. Next base: position 64,097 of record JAGQYK010000014.1, read on the forward strand.
CTGTGCTTTCACAGGAGCTGTAACTACACACATCACTAGGAGCATGAGTGCTAGCCACATCAGGCCTTTAAATTTAATGTTCATAAAAGTATTTTTTTTGTTTTATGAAGCAAAGTTGCGACCTGTTCCAACTTTCTAAAACCCGATTCTTGCTAAGAACTAAAGACT
>JAGQYK010000150.1 GCA_020436125.1 Cyclobacteriaceae bacterium
GCTACATTATCCTGTGTGAACTGATCGGTCCAAACATTTAGCCCTGCTACCCATTCGGAGCGTTCATCTCTGTGATTGTAGGCCAATTCACTGAAGGAAGACAATTGCACACCAGAGAATTCATAGGAAGGAATCTTGATACCCCGATCATAATAACTCACACTGTTTTTAAAGGTCAACTTGCGATTGTTATCGAACTGATGATCGAGTGCTGTCTGGGTACTAAAGCGAGTGGTGCTGTTTTCCTCAAAGTGGCCGGTGGTAGAATTTCCCTCTGCATAGTTCATGTCTCCACCTACCCTTTCTTCAAAAACAGTGTTCAACCCAATATTAAACGTAGTGTTTTCATTGAGGTACACATAGAGTTTGGGGTTGAAGGTATATCGATCAAACTTGGGAATGGCTGTCAGGCCGATGTCTGCAGGGTCGTAGGGTGTACCGTGATTGTAAGAGGCGAACACTGTTGTTCCTACTTTGTCAAATTTTTGGGCGTAGAACGCACTGGCATCCAAACCTAAAGCTGAGGTTCCGTTGAACATCAGGTTGAATTCTTTGTCTTCCGTGGGTGCTTTGGAAACAAGGTTGACCAAACCGGCAATGGCACCACCACCGTACAACGTTGATGATGCCCCTTTGATCACCTCTACCTGTTGCAGGTCGAGCGGAACAATTTGCAACAAACTCAGTCCGCCCGAAAATCCGGAGTACAATGGCATACCATCGCGCAGTATTTGAGTGTATTTTCCATCGAGTCCCTGAATACGGATACTTGAATTGTAGGAAGTCGCAGAAGTCTGCTGGGTTTGGATACCCGTACTTTCATTCAACAACATTCTGATATCGCCCGGTTTCATGTTTCCCTTTTCTGCCAGCTCCTCTCCTGAGATAGCTTCTACGCGGGTAGGAATATCCTCGATGAACCGGCTGGAACGAGTGGCCGTAATGATCACTTCCTCCATTTCTTCATGGCCATGCTCCAATCGGATTTCAATGGGTGTAGTTGAGGACAATGGAAATTGAAAAGTCTTTTGTTGGGGTTCAAATCCGATGAACCGAAACTCAATGGTTTGGTTTCCATTGGGTACATCATTGATCTCTACGAGTCCGTTTACATCGGCAGTGGCTCCCATGCTCGTGCCTTGCACTACAGCGGTGGCTCCTACCAGCGGCTCATTGTTTTCGCTGTCTTTGATGAATGCTTTAAAATTGTTTTGCGCGCATGCAGCGCCTATCACTAAAGTTGTCAGTAATGACAAAATTGCTTTTTTCATTATGGCTAAAAAGTTAATACGTAAAAAGTAAGCGTAACCGAAAGTCAGTTACTAGAAATGATCAAGCATTAACGATCTTGGGCGGCTGCCAGATGGTAGCAAAGCAATTGTCAACCCATAAAATATTGGCAGGTGTTACGTTGACTATTGTTTCTTCTTCAGCGGGTTCAATGTCGAGGCTGTTGTATAAGGTGGCAAATCCCACGCACATACCACAGGTGAGGAAAGGCGAACAACTTTCTGTACTTTCATCATGGCTGTCCGATTGTTCAGTAGCCACCTGTTCCTCTTCACAATTATCGTCACAGCAAGGCACTGTGGACAAGAGTAAAACAGATAATGAAAGTATCAGGCAGAAGATTTTCATTTGGACAAATATAAGTCAAAAAAAGGTATCGTCATGCGATCCGCCAGCTGGCGGAGAAGCATCCTTTAACGAAGGTCTTCCATTGCGGAGAGATTCTTCGCTTACGCCTGCCTTGCCGAAGCGCCTACGCGAAGGCTGGCTCAGAAAAGCGGTTCTTCTTTTTTTTGACTTCATCCTGCTAATCTAATACTCATAGTAACACACTTCATTCGTCCCTGAAGAATTCGGGAGAAGCCTGACTTTGTCGAAGCGGCTACTCGTAGGCAGGCAATCTCCTCAATGAAGGGTGAAAATTCGTAGAGGAGTCAGGAACAAGATTCCACGGTCGTCCTACGTCCTCCCTCTGAATGACGTTGTGTATTGCCTGCTGATTCTTCAACAGGTCCAAGAGTCTCAGTTCGAAGCTCACGTCACTCAGAGCGTAAGCGAAGAGTCTCAAATACAGATACATCTAGATTAGAGTCAGGAAGTATAGGAATACTTCACTCCATTCCACTTCCAGTCCTTCAGCTCGCCTGTCTGCCACAGGCAGGTAATGACGGATATTGTTCACCCGCTGGTATAAACTTTATTGTAAACCCTGGGGCATTTTGGGACATTTAAAAAAAACTAAGCTCTATGATGAAACGCTACTCCACCTATCTCCTTCTTATTTTGTCTACGCTAACCGTTTTAGGTCAGCAACAAATGCCCGAAGTGCTTCCAATGAAGGAACAAGCCGTGGTGATGGATGAAATCCTTGAAGATCGCCTCACCAACCTGTTACCAAAATTAATGGAGCAACAAGGCGTGGACATGTGGCTGATCATCACCAGAGAATACAATGAAGATCCGGTGTTCTGGTCCATGCGACCTTCTACCTGGATCAATGCCAGACGGAGAACCATCATTGCTTTTTATCAACCCGCTCCCGGCAAACCCGTGGAACGCTATTACATTCAAAAACATGGTATGCCCGGATATACAAAAGCATGGACACCTAAAGAAAGTCCAGCGAAATGGTATGAAGATGATCAGTGGAATGCGTTGATCACTTTGATCGGTGATAAAGATCCGAAGAAAATCTCTCTGAATATATCTGAAAACTTTAAACACGCAGATGGCTTGGCGACTACCGATTATCGCAACCTGATGCAACGCTTGCCCAAAAAATACCAGAGTCGCATTGTTGAAGGCGGTGGACTGGCCGTGCGTTGGCTGGAAACCAGAACAGAACGTGAAATTGCATTGTATGAACAAGTCGGCAACATTGCACATTCCATCATTGCAGAAGCTTTTTCTCAGCAGGTGATCACACCGGGAGCGACAACAGTCACCGATGTGCGCTGGTGGATGCGTGAACGTATTCGTGAACTAAAACTCACTACCTGGTTCTTCCCCTCCGTCACCATTCAGCGTTATGATAAGGATAACAATGTTATCAATAGTTATCGGAACGATGAAGAGATCATACAACATGGTGATATGCTGTGGTGTGATTTCGGGATTACGTATTTGAGATTGAACACAGACACACAAGAGAATGCGTATGTACTAAGACCCGGAGAAACGAATGTGCCTGACTACTTAAAGAAAGCACTGGCTGTCACCAATCGATTACAAGACATTCAGATTGCTCAGTTCGCAACTGGGAAAACAGGTAATGACCTCACATTGGGAGCATTGGCACAAATGAAAAAAGAAGGCATTGATGGCACACTCTATTCTCATCCTATTGGATACCATGGTCATGGTGCAGGCCCTACCATTGGGCTATCAGAAAAACAGGAGTTCATCAAAGGGGCTGCAGAGTGGCCTTTGTATGAGAACACCGCTTACTCTATTGAATTGAATGCACAAGTTCCTATAGCGGAATTTGGTAATCAGAAGATTCGAATTGCCATGGAAGAAGATGCGATCTATACCAAAGAGGGTGTAAGATTTATCGATGGTCGTGCAAAGGATTGGATTTTGATTCCAAGAAGGAACAGTCATTTGGGTAAGTACTGGTTGGAGAAGTAATATTTAGGATAGAGGATCATTTCGGATCGGTGAAAACACCGACCGAAAGCAAAAATTCGGGAGAAGCAATCTCCTAAAAGGAAGATAAGGCTTCGTATCACGGGATTACTTCGCTCCATCTCGCATGCCAGCGCTTCA
>JAGQYK010000151.1 GCA_020436125.1 Cyclobacteriaceae bacterium
CGTCAGTTATCATAATCAATCTTCCCTTCCGATCAATAACCATTTCATGACAATTATTAACGGGAGTAACTGATGGATCAAGATTTCCCCATTCTTTATGAACACGATATTTGAAACCCCCATGACCAAGGAGTTCTTTACTAAGATGAGTATTGTCCCTGCCTAGAGAGGGGAGGGTATTAGTTAAAGCTACCCCAGCCAATAATGCCCCGGATGCTTTTATAAAACTTCTTCTTGAATAGTGTGACATAATCTGTCTGACCTTTAAGTGAATTCCTGTATTAATTTTAATGATCAATCCCCTGATAATCCACTGCCAGTAGCTGAAACGCTAAGATTCTTTGTGAAATGAATAATTTCATACTAGAAAGTGAATCGGGACAATTTTATCTTAGTTACGGTAAAGAGGAGGTTCGTTTGCCCTGTGTAAGTGAACTGTTGGTAAACAGACTGGGATATGACACGACTAAATGCTTTTATTAATTTCAGATGCGCTGTAGTATTATTCTTTTCCTGTATTTTTTTTGGGTGTCAGGAGAGTGTGCCTGATGAGATAGCTGCTGTTTATGATGAACTGCCAGACAGAATTGATTTTAACTATAATGTTAAACCGATACTATCTGATAACTGTTTTCATTGCCATGGGCCAGATCCCAATACCAGACAAGCCGGCTTACGCTTAGATACAGAAGAGGGAGCGTTTGGAGCATTGGTCAATGGGGGAACGCCATTGGTGGCTGGTAAGCCATCCAAAAGTAAAGTGATTGAGAGAATCATGAGTCATGATGCGGGGTTTATGATGCCTCCACCCACTTCAAACCTTTCGCTCTCTGATAAAGATATTGCAACTATCTATAAATGGATTAATCAGGGGGCTGAGTGGAAACCGCATTGGGCCTTTATCTCACCGGAAAAACCTGATGTACCCAATTCTGCCTCGGATAAATGGAATCCTGTTAATGAAATTGATGAGTTTGTTTTTGAAAAGTTGGAATCTAACGGCCTCACACCATCACCGCCAGCAGACAAAGAGCGTTTGTTAAGGAGAGTTACTATAGATTTAACGGGGTTGCCCCCCACCATTGAGGAAATAGATAACTTTTTGAATGATAGCGATCCCAACGCATTTGAAAAGGTGGTAGACCGGTTACTTACAACGGATGCTTGTGCTGAGCGGCTTACAATGGAGTGGCTTGATGTTGCCCGTTATGCAGACTCCCATGGCATGCATGCCGATGGTTACCGGTTGATGTGGCCTTGGAGAGATTGGGTGATTAAGTCATTTAAGAACAATATGCCGTATGATGAATTTGTTACACTGCAATTGGCGGGTGATCTTCTGCCAGATGCATCGCAGGAACAAATTCTGGCTACGGCATTTAACAGGAATCACCCTATGACGGATGAGGGCGGAGCAATAGATGAGGAATTTAGGATCAAATATGTTGCGGATCGTACCATTACTGCCGGCACCGCATTGTTAGGCTTAACGATGGAATGCGCCAGTTGTCACGACCATAAATTTGACCCGATCTCTCAAAAGGAATTTTATCAGATGTCCGCATTCTTTAATAACATCAAAGAATTAGGGATGACTGGGGCGGATGGAAACTATGGGCCAATGCTGTTGCTAACGGATAGTGTTGAGCAACAGGAAATGGATAAAATTAAGCGCTACATCGCTGACAAGGAAAAAAGTATCCTAAACAAAAAGAACAGTATCACTGTGTCCAATAAGGGTGCTCATAATATACCTACTGTAGATCGCATCGAAGGGCTTGAAGGATATTTTCCTCTGGAATCCTTTAAACCACTGAGTGGGGAGAGCGATTGGTATGCGATTGATGGGAATGCGAATAGTCGCATCCGGACTTTACCCAAACAAGTAAAGGGTGTAACGGGAAAAGGACTGGAGTTTACCGGAGAGTATGATGAACTTCAACTTCATCAAATAGGATTATTTGAAGCGTATGACCCATTCTCTGCCGGTGTTTGGATTAATACCAGCAAAAAAGAGGAGGGAAAGACACAAACTATAATGGGTAACACAGGGCAAAAAAATAATTTCTGGCGCGGATGGGACTTCTATCTGGACGATGAGAATAAACTGAATTTTAGATTGGTGAATTCACTTCCGCATAATTATTTGCGGGTCATGTCCCTTGATACGATATCGCTCAATAAGTGGACACATGTAATGTTTACCTATGATGGATCAAGCAAAGCCATAGGGGTTGGTTTGTATATCAATGGTAAAAAAGCCGATGTAAGCATTGAGTTGGATAAGTTGTACAAATCCATTTTGCCCATCAAGATAGCTTCGCATGTTCCGGATAACAGGCCGGTGCGTGTAGCCAAAAGCTATCGACTCCATACAGGTGAGTTTGGCATATTTAAGGGGGCAATGGATGAGATTAGAATTTACAGCAAAGAATTAACCGCCCTGGAGGTGGCATTATTGAGCAACCAACCCTCCAAAAATGAAGTCAATGAAAAAGATGAATTGTTGAGTGAGTATATCGCGAGTAAGAGCCCTGCAATCAAAAATGAATTAACTGAATTAAAAGGCATTAGAAAAAAAATTCTTGAATTGGTGGATACAATTGATGAAGTAATGGTGATGGAGGAAATGCCACAACCAAGACCTACCTTTTTGCTTGAGCGAGGAGAATACAATCAACATGGAGAACAGGTCTTTCCGGGTACTCCAAATGCAGTACTTCAATACTCCGATGATCTCCCAAAAAACAGATTGGGCTTTGCCAAATGGGTTTTTAGTAAAGATAATCCTTTGACCGCACGGGTTACTGTGAACAGATACTGGCAAATGATTTTTGGAGCAGGTATTGTTAAAACGGCAAATGATTTTGGAAATCAGGGTGAGTTGCCCACGCACCCGGAATTGTTGGATTGGTTGGCTGTAGATTTTGTTGAATCGGGTTGGGATCTAAAGCACCTGTTAAAGAAAATGGTAATGTCTGCCACTTATCAACAGTCCTCCAAATTGTCCAAAGAGTTAAAAGAGAAAGATCCAGCTAATGTTTTTCTTGCCAGAGGTCCTAGCTACCGTTGGCCAGCAGAAATAATAAGAGATAATGCGCTGGCATCAAGCGGATTGCTGAACAGAGAGGTGGGTGGCGAAAGTGTTAAACCCTATCAACCAGAAGGGCTTTGGAAGGAGCTCGGTAACTATTCGCGCAAATTACTTACTTATAAAGAGGATTCAGGCAGCAAACTATACAGAAGGAGTATGTATACGTTTATCAGACGTACAGCACCACCTCCGTCAATGACAATATTCGATGCACCCAACAGAGACGTTTGTACAGTTTCAAGAGAAAGGACCAATACACCATTGCAGGCATTGGTATTGTTAAATGACCCTCAATATGTAGAGGCCGCAAAGGTGCTGGCTGAAAGATCAATTCTCGATGCGGGTGAATCGTTGGATAATCAGATCAGCTACGCCTTTCGATTAGCAACCAGTAGAAAACCAGGTGATAAGGAAATAGCTATTTTGAAAGAGCTATTTGATAAGGAGAAAGAATGGTTTTTAAAAAACCATTCTGAACGGGATGATCTGCTTAGTGTTGGTAATTATAGGATTGATTCAAATCTCAGTAAAACAGACTTGGCTGCAATGACTATTGTCACAAGTACTATTTTGAATCAGGATGAAACTTATATGAAAAGATGACAAGATGAGTAGTTGTGGAC
>JAGQYK010000152.1 GCA_020436125.1 Cyclobacteriaceae bacterium
GAATGGCTTCCACCGGGTCGAGTCGTGCTGCCATTGCAGCAGGCACAATACCTGACACTACACCAATTATGCAGGACACTCCAAGTCCAAGGACAATATTCTTTACACTCAGGACAACCTGAAGGCTACCGAAAGGAGCAAAGGTTAACAGAAAGACAAGAAAAATTCCAGTTAGTCCTCCAATTAAACTCAGAAAGATAGCTTCAAATAAAAACTGAAAAAGTATGAAGTAATTCTTTGAACCCAGGCTTTTCTGCAACCCTATAATACTTGTTCTTTCCTTCACTGTAACGAACATAATATTGGCAATCCCAAAACCACCTACCAGAATGGAGAAGCCTCCAATGATCCAACCGGCTACACCCACCACATCAAAAAGCCCACTGATTACATTGGCAAGAGCTTCAGGCCGGTTCAGCGCAAAATTGTCTTTATCCAATGGTCTCAATCCTCTTTTGCTACGAAGCTGACCACGCATTTCATTTTCTAATTCCACCAGACCAATATCAGCCTCTCGTCCTTTTACTCCAATGCGGGATGAGGTTTCATTCCATGCCCCGGTACCCGTCTGATAGAGCCTTCTGAAAGAATTATAAGGAACAAGACACCCATAATCACTACTTGGTGTACCCAAAAAGCTTTGACCCTCTCGCTTTTGCACGCCCACCACTACATATTTTGTATTCTTAATCTTAATGCTTTCGCCTATGGGACTTCTTCCATTAGGAAATAATGCTTTCGCCACTTCATACCCAAGTATGGCAACTGTACGTCCCCCTTCTATCTCATCGTAGGTAAAGTACCTGCCCTCTTCAATATTGACATCAAAAACATCCTCATATCCATCACCGATCCCGCGAAGTCCTATCTGCCCAATGCTACTGCTTCCTTTCCTTATCACCGCATTGCCTCTGGCGGCAAATATGGTAATCGCTTCTTGCTGCTGGAGGTTGGCTTGTAAAAATTTGAATTCGTTATAAGAAGCGTTTGGTCTGTTCCAGTATTCCCACCATTTAAACTCCTCACTCCCATCACTACCCGGAAACGGCCATTTCTCAACGTAAATTACTCCAGATCCCAAAAAAGAAAAGCTCTCCTTAATATTTCTCTCTAGAGAATCTACTAAAGTAAAGACAGCGATAATGGCAAAAATGCCTACCGTGACCCCCAAAAGCGACAGGATCGTGCGTAATAAATTGACTTTCAATGCCGTAAGGGCAAATCGGAAACTTTCAAATATGAGTCGTAGTGTGAGCATGAATACCCTAAAGACGTTTGGATTGAATTTGGGTTACAAAAGACATTAATTAAAACAAATCCTTATTTTTGCAACCTCGATTTAAAATGCCCTTACTATGGGCTAGACATAAAAGTATGAAGTTATCTAAATTTAAGTTTGATCTTCCCAATAATCTTATCTCTTCTCATCCTGCAGAGAACAGAGACGAATCCCGATTGATGGTTTTACACCGTGATACCGGTGAGATTGAACACAAGACCTTCAAAGATATAGTGGGTTATTTTAACGAAGGAGACCTTTTGGTAGGTAACGATACCATGGTATTCCCTGCCCGCCTCTATGGCCGCAAAGAAAAGACGGGAGCGAAAATCGAGGTATTTCTACTTCGTGAATTAAATGCAGAAATGCACTTATGGGATGTTTTAGTAGACCCAGCTCGCAAAATCAGGGTGGGCAACAAATTGTATTTTGGTGATGGCGACCTGGTAGCTGAGGTTATTGACAACACCACCTCAAGAGGGCGTACTATTCGCTTCTTGTTTGATGGAGACTCAGAATCTTTCAGTAAAGTCGTAGAGTCCCTGGGCGAAACACCTCTTCCCAAATATATCAAACGTAAAATTGAGCCTTCAGATAAAGAACGCTTTCAGACTATTTACGCCAAGAACAAAGGGGCTGTATCAGCACCTACTGCAGGTATGCACTTTACCAAACAATTGTTAAAGCGCTTGCAGATTAAGGGGGTAGACATGTCTTTTATCACCTTGCACATTGGACTGGGCACATTCCGTCAAGTGGATGTAGAAGACCTTACCAAGCATAAAATGGATTCAGAGAATTTTGTGGTGGGTAGCGAATGCGTAAGCATGGTGAACAAAGCCATCGATAATAAAAAACGCGTGTGCGCTGTGGGAACAACTACTATGCGTGCGCTGGAGTCAGCCGTATCAGCGGGAAATAGATTGAAAGAAAAAGATGGATGGACAGATAAATTTATTTTTCCGCCCTACGATTTTAAAATTTGCAGTGCGATGATTACCAATTTCCATATGCCTGAGTCAACCTTATTGATGATGGCTGCAGCTTTTGGGGGCTACGATTATGTAATGAATGCCTACTCAGTAGCTAAGAAGGAAAAGTATAAGTTTCTTACTTATGGTGACGCCATGCTAATCATCTAATCCTAAAAGACTAAAAGAGAGAAAGGCCTGACGATTTTGTCAGGCTTTTTTTATTTAACTTCATTTTTAATGAAACAAAAGGAATACGCTCTTATCGTTGCAGGGGGTAAAGGCACCCGCATTAAAAGTAAACTCCCCAAGCAATTTCTGGAACTGAATGGTAAGCCTATCTTACTTCATACCATTGAGGCATTTTTTCGGTATTCAGATGATATTCAAATTATTCTGGTTTTACCCGAGGACGACTTTCCCATATGGAAATCGATATGCGATCGCTTTCAATTTACAAAACCGATTGTATTGCAAAAAGGAGGAGCATCACGTTTTCAGTCGGTGAAAAACGGGCTTGAGAAAATTGATGGAGATGGATGTGTAGCTATTCATGACGGTGTGAGACCCTTGGTGAGCGAAGACATTATTGGCGCCTCATTCCGCCTTGCTGCCGTTCACCAGTCAGCTGTAGCTGCAGTGCGCCTTAAGGAGTCTATTCGAATGACTGATATGGATACGACAAGGGCTATGGATCGCTCACGGTTCCGGATCATTCAAACACCGCAGACTTTTGACATTAGCCTTATCCAACAGGCGTACCAAATGGAAGAAGATGCAAGCTTAACCGATGACGCCAGTGTAGCCGAATATAGTGGCCATCTGATTTCATTATTCGAGGGTAGCTACGAAAACATTAAAATAACAACTAACGAAGACCTGGTTGTGGCAGAAGCCTTAATGAACAGCAGAAACAAAAAAGGCTGACGCAATGTCAGCCCTTCTGATTTATTTCTACTGATCATCCAGATCAGTATTCATCTTCATTAAAGAAAAAGTCTTCTTTGGTTGGATAATCAGGCCAAATCTCCTCAATGCTCTCATAAGGCTGTCCATCATCCTCCAATTCCTGTAAATTTTCAACTACCTCTAACGGTGCTCCTGACCTGATTGAAAAGTCAATCAATTCGTCTTTTGTCGCTGGCCATGGCGCATCCTCCAGATAAGAAGCCAATTCGAGTGTCCAATACATAGTATTCCCTCCTTTTAATTTTTCGCAAAAATAGAATTTAACCATTAAGGAACAATACCTAATTCCTTTTTTACAGAAAGCAACAAAAATGCTCGCCCCTGAATTGGTAACGATCCCTCAAATACTGCCCCATTAGGCATAATTAAGTTCCTCATCTCAAAATATTTTCTTTAAAAAAAATTAAAATATAATTCTCGCAAACTGATTGCGATCAACGGTGCGGTAAAATATTCAA
>JAGQYK010000153.1 GCA_020436125.1 Cyclobacteriaceae bacterium
AGTAATCCAATTTCCAGGTTATACGCTTCCAGGTAATTAATCGCTTGCGCAAGATGCACATCTTCCAGTTTAATTAAGGCTTTTAATTCCACAGAAACAGAATTATCTACCAGAAAATCAACCCTTCTATTTCCAATGTGCTGCTCTCTATAATAAATGGGCATTTCAAACTCTCGGGCAAATGAAACTCCAGCTATGCTCATCTCAATTTCCAAGGCTCGCTGATAAATAACTTCCTGAAATCCATTACCTAATGCGCCATGTACAGTCATGGCACACTTGATTATTTTTGAAGTCAACTCAGAATATTTATACTCCTCTTTAATCATGTCAATCACTAAATCAAACAAATCATAGTTCAGACCATTTAAGCAGCCAATAGTCGCTCCGTGAATTTCAATATCTCATCTATTTCCTTCGGCTTAAATACCCCCCTTACGCCTTCCGGATGCAACATGGTAAAGGGCGATGAAATCAAGTCGCGCTTTGTCAACTCGCCCTTTTCAATCACAAAGCCTTTCAGTAAATCCAGAAACTGCAATTGCCGGGTGCTTAAATCCGTATGTTGTTTGATAAACTGATCAAAAGCAACCGATACTGTTTCGGAGAAACTTTGTAAAATCTCGATGCCCAGTATGTGTTTTACAAACTGGATCAGCTCTGCCTTTTTGTGATTGTAAACCCTGCGCAGTATATCAATGGTAATGTGCGGGTGCTCCTCATACAGTTGATCGGCTAACTGCTCAGCTTCAATAGCATTAATGGTCTTACCTTCCTTGATCTTCTGAAGGATAGGATTCTCGATGACGAGGTCTCTGATTCTTCGTTCTACCAGTTCACGGTATTTGGAAACACTGAGTGATTCGTGTTGTGGCCCGAATTCTACATGTTCTTTCTTGAATAGCTCATCTTTGAGGTTGTATTTGACTGGATCGAGCGGCACTACAAAAGATTCGATCAGTTTCATCAACGGAGCCAGCTTACTGATCAGCTCATCAAACCCATCCTCCGTGATGGTCGCCCAGTAATGATTGGTTTGTGCTTTTCTTATCAACTCCTCCTCACGAGCGACTGTATTAATGGTCAGTGGGAGTTTGGCTATCTCTTCAATGATACTCACTTTGAGCGTTTCGAATTTATCTTCTTCTCCGGATAAATGCGCCAGGGATATCTCCACGATACTCTTTTCAAAACGCATCGCTTTGAAGTCGGCATTGGAGATGGTACGCATGAGTGGCTTGATAGTATCGCGAAGGAATCCAATTCTCTTCTCGTCCAGCTTCACCCAGAAGTTTTTATCCTCCAATTGAACCAAGCTCGACTTAGCATCCAGAATGGTTACGGAGTTCTCAGGAAGTTGTGCGATCTGGTTTTTTAGTTTCTTTATCTCATTCTCAACCACTTCGTTTCTTCCCAATTCAATTGCCTTTTCAATTTTATCCAACCGAAAGCCAAAAAGACGCACCGGGAGTGGTACCTGTGCGCGCAGCTCCTTCCCTTGCGGAGATAGTTTGAAATATTCGAAGTTATCCCAACAATCGAGAATCAGAAACACATCCTTCTCGGGGCACCATGATTTAATTTTCTCAGGCTCCAGCAAGCGAGTTCCACGGCCGATCATTTGCCAGAACTTAGTGTATGAATATACCGGCTTGGCAAATACCAGATTCACTATTTCGCGCACGTCAATACCCGTATCCAACATGTCTACGCTGATCGCAATACGGGGCATGTCGTTATTCTTAAACTGATCAATAAGACCACCAGGTCCGTTGGCACGCGGATCATCAGAAACAATCACTTTGGATAGTTCGCCATTGTATTCGGGAAACAGCGCATTAAAAATCTCATCTATTCTACGGGCATGCTTCATGCTCATGCAAAAGAAAATAGTCTTGCCGGGTAACACTCCATTGGGATCTTTGATACACTCTTCCATGAACTGCCGCACGATCAGGGCGTTGGTGCCTTTGTTGGTAACCGTCTTTTCTAATTCCGTTCCTTCATGGTTTATCTCTTCTACCTCTTTCCCTTCCTGGATCAAGTTCATCTGGTCTTCAAGCGTAATCGTTCGTTTGTTGATACCTTCATTTTGAAACTTGGTAATGATTTTCATTACCTGAAAGTTGCTGAGGTAAGGCGGCACATGCGTCACTGCCTCGTCATATCCATATGCAAAGGTGGGAACCCCATCCTCACATTCGAAGAGATTGAATGTATTGTGGTCGATTACATTGGTTGGCGTTGCCGTTAACCCAAGTGTAAGCGTATTAAAATATTCTAATATCTCCTGATAGGTATTATATATGGAACGATGGCTTTCATCCACAACCACCAGATCAAAGAAGTGAGGTGACAAGAAATTCTTTTCATCTCTGATAATGTTCAGCATGGTAGGATAAGTAGAAACATATATCCTCCTGTCCTTACTGATTTCATATTCTCCTTCCTTTGGCCAACGAGGTTCATTAGGGAGATGAGATTTAAACTCGTTGAGGGTTTGGTCGCGAAGGTTAATTCTATCTACTAAAAATAAAGTGCGCTCTACCCACCCGGCACGCATTAATGCATCAACCAAGGCAATGCACGTTCTGGTCTTACCCGTGCCGGTGGCCATCACCAATAAAAACTTACGTCTCTTCTTTTCAATACCCTCCATAACAGATCGAATAGCCTGCAACTGGTATTCGCGACCAGCGATATTGGTGTTGATTAGCTCGCTCGCCAGTACCTTGCGCGACTTACGAATAAACTGCAGTCGCTCCAGATCATCACGAGTGGGGTATCCATATACTTTCTTGGGTGGATAGTTATTTAAATCCCAATAGAATATATCATGTCCATTTGTATAGAAGCAGAAGGGTAATTCTACTTCCCGGACTTTTTGAATGTTGACACAATATTGCTTGGCTTGCTCCCGTCCTACCTCTGCATCTTTGGAGGTTTTCTTTGCTTCCACCACCGCCAATGGCTTGCCATCCCGTCCCATAAGGACATAATCTGCATATTGATGACCTTGATAAGGAGTTTTTGGTTCTTCAACTCCATCAGGTAAACCTACTTCAATATCATACTCCTCCACTACGTGGGTAGGGTCACCAATATTCCACCCCGCTTTTCGGAGTTTAAGGTCAATTATTTCTTTACGGGTGGTGCTTTCATTCATTGAAGCATTCCTGATTTTAAGGGAACCCAATTTACAATCTTCCTTTGATTTTCCCACTTTAAATTATGTGAGGTAAAACTGACCGGATACGGGCATTTCCTTAGTAGTGGGGTCTCCGCGTGAGGGATAGAGCCATTGTTTGAGCCCAGCCTTCGCTACGCTACGGCTGGCAGGCCATACCTTAAATTAAATCTTTGATGCCGGACGGGGAAGGCTGGCGAGTGGCGATAGCCCGGCCCGTAGGGACACGCCCTTTATTTAATTATTAGTTATTAATTTTTAGCACTGGTTCCATCTTTATTATTGGCAGGCCACCACCTGGCCGCTGGCTACATCAAATCGAAAGCAGGGCTGGCATCCACGCGCTCCTACAAAATCCTTCCAGCTGCCATTGCCATCAGCAGGATCCTGGGAGAGGC
>JAGQYK010000154.1 GCA_020436125.1 Cyclobacteriaceae bacterium
CCTACAAGATACTGCTGCATATCTGCAGCTGCCTTGTCGAGCACATCGTTGGCCGTCACACCCGGCTTGATATATTTAAACAGCGCATCACGATACGCCACGATATAAGCGTATAACTCTTTTTGGGCTTTATCAAATTTTCCATTGACAGGCCAGATGCGGGTGACATCGCTGGTGTAATACTTGTAGTCGGGTGCATAGTCCATCAGCACCAGATCACCTGCTTTGAGTACATCGGTTTTGTGAAAGTAGTGACCCATGAACGCATTGGTGCCACCACCAATAATAGAGGCATAACCATCACCTCGTGCACCATGGAGGTGAAAAATATATTTGGCAGCCGCATCCAATTGGTATTCGTACACACCCGGTTGCGTAGAACGCATGGCTTCGATGATGCCTAGTCCAGCAATTTGTGTGGCTTTGCGAATCAGGTTGATTTCTGTTTCACTTTTAATGAGGCGCATGGCATCCAAAGTTGGAGAAAGATCATGAATTTCAAATTGTGGAAATTGTGATTTGATTTTCTCTACGAACAAAGATTCTCTTGTAGGTTGTCCATCCCAGGGATCGGCCGCAGCGCGTGCCTGACCATACAACAATTCATCACGACTGTCATTGCCTGTTTCGGCCGGACTCAGGGGCGTATAGAGTTGAGGGGCCGGAGGTCTGATCAATCCGGTGCGCAACAAATCAGCCGACAAGAATTCAATGCCCTTCACCTGATCAGCACCCGTCAGTTCTTTGACCAGATCAGCATCCTCTGCAGACAAAACCTTACCCTGTCCTTGCTCCCTGCCCTCATCACGATGTGGAAGGTACAAGGTGGTTTGTTTGTTTTTGCCATTCAGCAACAAGTAAGCATGATCTGTCTCCAGACCTGTCAGGTAATAAAATGTATTGGACTGACGAAAAACGCTGAACCCCGGCCGGCCGCTTGCCCCCTGAATGACGGCAATGGCATCGGTGCCAATGGTTTCCATGATGCGCGCCCTTCGCTCCCCCAATTCCTTTTTGAAGAAATCAGTTTGGTAATGGTGGTTGTCTTGCGCTACTGTAGGCAATGCACACCAAAGCAAAGTCATAATAAAAACAGAGATTCTCATAGGTCAAGGTTAAATCCAGATAGAGTAAATCTAAAGTTTTTATGGGGTTTATATTCTATCAACCGCAGTAACACAAACAACGATTTTCCCTTAATTTGGGTCTAGCCTAGAAGTTGCCCTACTGTTAGGCTCATCTGAGCGAATAAAACTGATGATTGGGGTACGTGAACTGCGATCACTTAATCGTAGACCTCAATTTCCTTCCAGGACACCCACGATGGACTTGCCGTGGTTGTTATTTTAATATAGCGATAGTTGGCCGAGCCAATTGGTTCAAAGATTAATACATCAGCTTCATCCGTTACCCCGGTAAATGTTTTGAGAACCACATAGGAGCCTGAGCTACTTTTTCCTTCTAGCACATGTGTTGTGGTTCCTGTAGGAAACTGCCCCACTCTCAAGGAAATCTTACTGATCTCAATATCTTCCTCAAGATCTATTTCAATCCATTGAGGCGGAGCACTGCCAGATCCCCACTGTGAGTCGTTGTCGCCATCCACTGCCTTGGCTGGCTCTTCACCAGAAATAGAAGCGGATGCAGTTACACTTTTGTTGAGTGCAACATTAACAGGCGCAAGCAAATCCTCATCACAAGCATCTGGATATTCATTGGGTGACATACTTTCGAGTAACTCATTGCCTTCGTCAAAAAAACACCAGGTAGCATCACCTACACCTGATGCCCTATAGAGCCCCCAATACAACCATCCATCAAAACCATAATTACAAGATTCTGCCATCCACGACTGCGCAGCCTGAATAGCATCATCAAGGGTTGGGTAGCGGTCTACAAAAGAACCAAACTCTCCCATAATAATGGGTTTAGTTTCAAAGCCGAGCATGCCAAAATTTTCTGCAAGAGGCATTAGTTCATCATCTCCTGAATAGGCATGAAAATCAAAAAAGTCCAGATTAGCAGTGGAAAGTAGACCTGCCGTTTCTACATACCTGAAGTCGCCTAATCCGATTGGGTTTGGGTAATTGGGAGCAAAGAAACCCATTGTGACGAGCGCATTGGGGTCATATTTTGCCATTACCTCTCTCACTTTACTGATATAATGCACCATTCCATCCACAGCCATCTTCTTCTTATCAGCAATGCTGCTCATATCATAGTTCAATCCGTTGGCAGTGGTTACAGTTCCAGTTGTTAAGCTAAAAGGAGGTTGTGTCTTAAAGTACCATTGCTCGTTGAGTATGGACCATGCTAATACATTGTCAAACGGAGCACTTTTATCATATAGACCTTTCAGCAAGTCTATCCAATATACTTGAGCAGACTCTACACCTTTAGGAGTCAGGTAGTGCCCGTTTCTATATCCTGCAAATTGAGGTGATGTACCCAAATCGGAAATCTCCCAGTATCCACCCTCATCCGGAAGGTCGTTGGAAGTAAGAATGAGATAGATACCTTCTTCTTTCGCTATTCTTAGGGTTTTCACAATGTTATCCAGATAGGAAGAGCTAAGTCCACCGCTTGCATTTGCAATGCAACCAGGTCCTTCATTACATAAGTCAAGAAATATGCGAACGGTATTATAACCGTTACCTTTCAACTTGATAAAATCAGCCCTTACACGAGACTCTACAAAATCTCCCACACCAAAAAATCGCTCACCAACTATACCTGGCATTATCCAAAAATAATTGACTCCTCGCATGAGGAACTCTGTTTCGGTTGTGCTATTCCAAAACCTAGCTTTTCCACCAACAGATTGAATCGTAATTGCATGAGAGGTTGGGGTGATCACCTCGGGTACTTCCACCACAACAGAGTCCATTGGATCATCAGGTGCAGGATCAACTTCTGGTTCTTTATCACAACTAGTAAGTAGATGCCAGGGTAGTAGTATATATAATATGATCTTAGAGTACTTCAAATTCTCATGTATATCAATGAGTTGTAGGTCAAATCCTCTATAAATAAACTTATCAAAATCCAGTGGCCTTTCCAACACAAGTAGTTGTTCCTCACCTCCCAATCCTTACCAACACTCCCACATAAATCCAGCACAAGCATTTTAGGCGTACCAAGCCCCTACTTAAAACTCATAACTCATAACTCAAGACTATAGACTATCAACTAAAAACCCCATTGGCGTGCTCTATGTCACAAATGACGGGAAAATGGCGGGTGAAAATGACCGCTACTCCTCCTCTCTCCCCGTATTATCGCGTAACATTGTGCTAATAAAAAAATGATCATGCAGCAACCGGAACTGGGAATACAACTTACCGCACTACGCAAAGGAAAAAATCTCACACAAGAAGAACTGGTGGAGAAAAGCCACGTCAGTGTGCGCACCATCCAACGTATAGAGGCTGGAGAGGTATTGCCCCGTATGTCTACCGTGAAAATTTTGTTAGAAGCACTTGGAGAAGATTACGAGTCATTTTTAACAAAACAAAACATGGAAAC
>JAGQYK010000155.1 GCA_020436125.1 Cyclobacteriaceae bacterium
GGCATCGACAACCCGCACATTGACTACAAGGATACGCTGAGCAAAAGCTTTAATGAAGACAGCCAGTACGATGTGATCATGGCCAACCCGCCTTTCACAGGCAACATAGACAAAGGAGATATTAATGAAAGCCTGAAGTTGCCTACTACCAAAACAGAGTTACTGTTTGTGGAACGCATCTTTACCATGTTGAAAATGGGGGGCACTGCCGCGGTGATTGTTCCGCAGGGTGTATTGTTTGGTAGTGGTAAGGCCTTTGTGCAGGCAAGGAAAAAGATTGTAGAAGAAACAGAACTGAAGGCGGTGATCACTTTACCCAGTGGGGTGTTCAAACCCTATGCTGGAGTAAGTACTTCCATTTTGATTTTCACCAAAGGAGGTGAGACGCAACACACCTGGTTTTACGATCTGCAAAGCGATGGTTACAGCCTGGACGACAAGCGCAACAAACTGGAAGGCTATGGCGACTTACAGGATGTGGTGGTGCGGTACAAGAAGCGAGATGTGAAGAAGGACAAGGACAGGACACAGAAGTACTTCTTTGTACCCAAGAAGGAGTTGGTGGAGAATAGCTTCGATTTGAGTTTAAGTAAGTATAAGGAAGAGGTGTATGAAGAGGTCATCTATGATTCTCCCAAAACTATTCTAAAGAAACTGGCAGGGATTGAAAATGAAATACTCAGTGGTATAGATGAACTTAAGAATTTGGTATGAGTTTGCGAAAGGCCAAGCTTCCAGAGGTGGTATTTTTTCAGGAGGGACCTGGAGTAAGAAAATTTCAATTTCGACAAAGTGGAATTAAGCTTTTGAATGGAGGAAATATTAATGATAATAAAATTGACTTAAGTACAACCAGCATCTTCCTTGATGAGAAGGAGGTAAATGAACGATACAAACACTTTCTCGTAGATGCCGGGGATTTATTAATTGCTAGTTCCGGTGTTGTCGTGGATAATTTTCACAAGAAAATTGCATTTGCTGACAAGGAGCACCTTCCTCTCTGCATGAATACTAGCACAATTCGATTCAAGTCGTTAGATGAGCGCGTTTTAAGTATTAATTATTTTAAATTCTTTCTCCAGTCGAAAAAATTCACAAGCCAACTTAGGAAATTGATAACAGGCTCTGCGCAATTGAATTTTGGTCCGTCACATTTGAAGCAGATCGATATTCAATTCCCTCCCTTGGATGACCAAATCCACATCGCCAATATATTAAGCAAAGCCGAGTCGCTGATTGCACAACGCAAAGAAAGCCTCCGCCTGCTGGATGAATTTTTGAAGAGTACGTTTTTGGAGATGTTTGGCGATCCGGTGAGGAATGAGAAGGGGTGGGAGAAGGTTCTGCTTGGTAGTCATGTCGATGTTTTGACTGGGTATCCATTCAAGAGTAAAGACTATTTAGAAGATGATCAAGGAATTAAATTATGCGGTGGATTGATTATCCAACCGGATAGGATTGCGTGGGAACAAGCAAATCAGTGGAGTAGAAAAAAAACCAATGGCTTGGAGAGGTATTTTTTAAAAGAGCATGACATTGTAATAGCCATGGATCGCCCATGGATCTCAACAGGATTCAAAATTAGAATGATCATGAAAAGTGAACTTCCTACACTTTTAGTTCAGCGAACGGCAAGACTTAGGAGTGAAGACTTTAATCATCATTACTTATTCTTTTTAATCAATCACAGAGCATTTGAAATTCATAGCAAACCAACAGAAACCACTGTGCCTCACATTTCATCCAGTGATATTAAGAGTTTTAAAGTACCCATGCCTCCCCTCAGACTTCAAACCCAATTCGCGCACATCGTAGAAAAAACAGAAGCCCTCAAAGTTCACTACCAAACCAGCCTGCAGGAGTTGGAGAATTTGTATGGAAGCTTGAGTCAAAGTGCGTTTAAGGGGGAATTGAAGGTGAAAAGGGAGAAGTTGAGTATGGCTGGGGAGGGAAAGGTTGCATACAATCGAATAAATAAAATCTGACTATGCAAGTGAAAATCAACCATTCTTGCTTGAAGGATTCACCGCACTCAGCTAAGAATGAATTATTGTTGGAGATGGATGAGATACGCAGTGACCTGAACACGCTTGTTCAGGATTTGCGTAACGGTACACCAACTTGCTACATGGTTTCGGGATACCGCGGCTCCGGAAAAAGTAGCTTTATTGGCTTGATTGAAACAGAACTATCCAAAGAATTGTCAATTGAGGGCGAAACAGACGCAGCCGCTACACAGTCTAAAGACCGAAGTGAAATAGTCTTTGTTCATACAAATTTCTCAAGGTATGAGAAAAAAACTTTCCTTTTAAGACGACTTATTAGGGGTCTCTATCTCAAAGTTCACAATCTCAAGTCGTTTGAGAAAATCAAGGAGGAACATAAGGAAAACAAAGATTCATTTGTTAAACTCATAGAGACGTTGTACGAGAAAACCTTTTTCGAAACGACTCAAATCTTTTCAAAAAGTTTCAAGAACAAGAGGATTACAGTTGCCAATATCGATTGGAAACTATTGCTTCAGGCCTTAGTTCCAGGAATATTTCTCTTGTTATTTTTTCTAAACCTGAAATTTAAGTTCATCACTCCTTGGAGGTTAACCGATGGAACAGTTTTGATTGCCTCAGTGTTTGGTACGATTTTGGGAATTCTTAAAATAAGGAGGAAGATATTCAATGAAATGAGGAAGACGGAAGATTTCAAGAGGGTGTCACTTTATGATGATGAAATCTCTGATTATCATTTTAAGAATATTTTGATTCAAATGAAGAGCCATTATCAGGTAGTATTTGTACTTGATGAAATGGATAAGGTTGATGATGACGCTGACCTAGAAAGTTTGTTAAAAGAAATGAAGCCATATTTAGTTTCAGGCGTTGCAAGTTTTGTTGTTGTTGCCGGGCAAAACCTTTATTACAAATACTATCTATCAACAGAAATTGACGATGCTGTCTTGTCAAGTATTTTTTCGCGGTTCATACATATTCCTCTACTTACTCCTGAGTCTTTCCGCAAGTTGTTCCAGAAGATAGCAATGGTTCCAAAGGAGGTGAGTCCGGCTGAGCGAGAACTTGTTAACCTCTATGTCAGCTACTTAATTGTCAAGTCGAAGCGAATTCCTCGACAATTTATTGGGTTAGTTAGGCAAAACCTTGAGTGGGCTGATAACGAGTCTTTTGTGAACTTCAAAGGAGAGAAAGAATACTTTGAGACGTATGACAAGGTTCTACAGATCATAGAGAAGATTGAGGAAAACCACATTTCAAATTATCCATTCGATCAGGCGTTGAAAGATTATTTCACAATGCACCTCTTTCTTACATATAGCAAGATGGAACGCCTCGGTAAAGATTTTACTGAAGATTCACTAATTAATTTGAGCAATGAGTAATCAAAGTTCCACTAAGCATTTTGCCCAAGAAGCTAGACCTTATCTGGCTGAACTCACTAAAGTTTTTTTATCAAATCTCGAGGAAAAAGGAATCATCCTGCGCAAGATTGAGCA
>JAGQYK010000156.1 GCA_020436125.1 Cyclobacteriaceae bacterium
TCCACTGAATACTTTGGTGGATCGATGGTATAATCTACAAACTCAAGCACGAAATTTTCACGTGAGTCTGAGATGGGGAAGTTTTCTGCAAACACCTTAAAAAGACCTTCATTCTGACGTCTTTCGGCAGGTGTTTCTATTTGCAAGAAATCTCTGAATGACTGTAATTGAACATCCAGAAAATCCGGATATTCTAATACTTTATCAATAGATGAAAAGTCAATCCTGTCGTTACTGTTTTTCTTTGCCAAGGTACTATTGGTTTTAAATTTCCAGGACTCTAAAAATGTGAATGGGTACAAATAGGAGTAGACCCCAAGTCCTTATTCAGGATTTGGGGTCTTCATTCCTTTATTATAAGACGGTACCCTTCGTCTTCAAGAAAATTATTTCAACTCAACTTCGGCTCCAGCCTCGATAAGTTGTTTCTTGAGGTTCTCAGCTTCGTCTTTTGGTAAACCTTCTTTGATTGTTTTAGGAGCAGAGTCAACTACTTCTTTAGCTTCTTTCAAGCCAAGTCCAGTAAGTTCCTTCACTAATTTAACTATCTGAAGTTTGTTAGCACCAGGAGCTTTCAATACCACATCGAAATTGGTTTTCTCAGCAGCAGCATCTCCACCGCCAGCGGCAGGTCCAGCAGCAACAGCTACTGCAGCAGCAGCAGGCTCAATGCCGTGTGTTTCTTTAAGATAAGAAGCTAGTTCGTTTACTTCTTTTACAGTAAGTTCAACTAATTGGTCGCCTAACGATTTTATGTCAGCCATTTTTGTAAGTGTTTAAAAGTTCAATTCAATAATTCTAGTTCGCCCTGTTTTCCAAAGTCTTCACCAAACCGGCCAATGTGTTCTTTCCGCTTTGTAAAGCAGAAACCACATTCTTAGCAGGTGACTGAAGTAAGGAAATAATTTCGCCAATGAGTTCGTTTTTAGACTTCAACTCAGCAAGCATATTCAAGCTTTCCTCTCCAAAAAATAAAGAGGAATCAATGGAAGCTGCTTTCAGAAGTGGTTTACCTTCTTTACCCTTTCTGTAATCTCGAATTACTTTGGCAGGGGCATTGCCAACCTCCTTCGAAAAAAGTACTCCTGAAAAACCTTGTAACACTTTGAATAGTTCTTCATTCCCACTTCCCTGCTTCTCTAAGGCCTTGCGAATAAGAGTGTTTTTGTAAACACCGTACTCTATACCCGCATGGAAACATAGCCTGCGAAAAGCATTTATCTGCGCAACAGAAAGCCCTGAGGCGTCTGTAATATAGAAATGTTCATTCTGACTGAATTTCTCAGATAACGCTTCTATGATGTTTGATTTTTCTTCTCTGGTCATTGTCGTATTCTATTATAGACCTTCAATAGTCGTCTTGTCAATTTGAATTCCAGGGCTCATTGTTGATGACAATGTGATGCTCTGAAAATATGTTCCTTTCGAAGAGGATGGCTTCAGTTTTGAAATAGTCTGAATCAACTCTGTCGCATTTTCTTTAATTTTTTCCGGGGTAAACGATACTTTACCGATGCTCGCATGGATGATTCCCTGCTTGTCTACTTTAAAGTCTACTTTACCTGCCTTCACTTCGGTCACGGCCTTACCAACGTCCAAAGTCACTGTTCCAGATTTTGGGTTTGGCATCAAACCACGAGGACCAAGTACCTTACCTAGTCTACCCACTTTAGCCATTACTGTAGGCATGGTAATGATTACATCGATGTCTGTCCACCCACCTTCAATTTTTGTAATGTATTCATCGAGACCTACGTGATCTGCTCCAGCATCTTTCGCTTCCTGCTCTTTATCTGGTGTACATAATACTAGTACGCGTACTGCCTTACCCAAACCATGCGGCAGGGTAACAACACCTCTCACCATTTGATCAGATTTCTTAGGATCTACACCCAAACGAACATCTACATCTACAGATGAATCGAATTTCGTAAAAGTGATATCCTTTACAAGACTTGCTGCGTCAGACAAAGAGTAAACTGTGTCTGCATCGTATTTAGCCGCAATGGCTTTTCTATTTTTCGTTAACCTTGCCATGATCTCTTAATTGTTTTCCCAAGGTGGATTTCCACTTACCGTTACACCCATGCTTCGCGCAGTACCCGCCACCATCTTCATGGCAGATTCCACTTTGAATGCATTAAGATCTGGCATCTTGGTTTCAGCGATTTTTTGTACCTGATCCCAGCTAATAGACCCCACCTTTGCACGGTTGGGTTCTGCCGAACCTTTCTGCTTTTTCATTGCTTCGAGAATCAATACTGCCGCAGGCGGAGTTTTGATTACAAAGTCAAACGACTTATCATTATATATAGAAATAAGTACGGGGAGTACCTGTCCTTGCTTATCCTGGGTTCTCGCGTTGAACTGCTTACAGAAGTCCATGATGTTCAAACCCTTACTACCAAGGGCTGGACCGATTGGAGGTGCTGGGTTGGCCTGACCTCCCTTTACCTGCAATTTCAAATAACCAATAATTTCCTTTGCCATATTATGATATACTCAATGTCTTTCTTAATCCAATTTTTCAACCTGCATATAGTTAAGCTCAACGGGAGTATTTCTTCCAAAGATCTTAACCATCACATTTAGCTTTTTCTTCTCCTCAAATATCTCTTCAACAGAACCTGTAAATCCGCTAAACGGTCCATCCATTACTTTCACAGATTCTCCTTTAATAAAAGGAGTCTCTAGTTTTTCTTCAAACTCATCAATCTCTCCTACCTTACCCAATATCCTGTTCACCTCACTTTGGCGAAGCGCAACTGGCTCCTTTGAAGAGTCTGATCCATTGCCACCCAAAAATCCGATCACTCCAGGAATACTGTTTACCATATGGTAAGCTTCTCCGTTGGTCAAATCTGCAGAAACAAGCACGTATCCAGGGAAGAAATTACGCTCTCTTACACGCTTTTTACCATTTCTCATTTCATACACCTTCTCTGAAGGAATAAGAATTTGAGGAATAAAGTCAGCAAGTTTAGAGCGCTCCACTTCTGTCTCCAGATAAGTTTTCACTTTCTTTTCCTTTCCGCTGATAACACGAAGCACAAACCATTTTAGTTCACCCATCACTTCAGCGCTTAAAACTCTTTATAGAAAAATTCTAGGGCATTTTTGAAGCCTAAATCTATAAAACCGATTACTAAGGCGAAGATCAAAGAAGCTACCAATACCAGAATAGCACTACTTTGGAGTTCAGCGAATTTTGGCCACGACACCTTGTTGCGAATCTCGTCTATCGAATCAAGAATGTAGTTTTTTACCTTTTCCATCACTTCTTTTAGATCGGTTGGTTTTCTGATTACTCAGATCCAAACCTTTAATTTTTTTAACTGTCCTTAACAAAAAGGACTTTATCCTTACTTTTTGCACGGGTGGAGAGACTCGAACTCCCAGCCAATGGTTTTGGAGACCACTACTCTACCAATTGAGCTACACCCGTGTTTGATAGGGCGGGACGCCCGAAGACGCCCCGACCGGTCTCA
>JAGQYK010000157.1 GCA_020436125.1 Cyclobacteriaceae bacterium
AATGGATTGCATACTCATGTTGTAAGTGGTGGCAAAGGTTTACCCAGTTCCATCAAGCACAGACTTATTTTGGGAAGATGTATAGCCAAAAAACCGGAGCTTATAATACTGAATGACTTCTTCTCCGGTCTCAGTAAAGTAGATAAACTTCAGTTGCTGCGTTGTGTCATCAGCCCTGATAGCACCTGGACACTCCTCACTGTTTCCAATGATCCCATGGTAATGGCGGCCTGCGACCGTGTGATTATCATGGATGAGGGAAAAATTGTTGCAGATGATGCTTACAGCACCTTGCTCAAACAAGGATTAATCAACCAATACTTCGAATAGTATGTTAAAATTATCAAACCGATCGATAGAAAAACAGGTAGACTACGACAGCCTTTACTCGCTGCGTTCACTTAGAACACCAGCCGTTGGAAAACTATTAGCAAAATGGCTTATAGGATTTAGTCTTCTATTTCTGCTTTTACTTTTTTTACCTTGGCAACAGAATATTCGTGGCAACGGAAATGTGACCGCATTGGATCCTATGAACCGGCCACAAACTGTTGAAACCGTGATTGCGGGCCAGGTGCAGAAATGGCATGTACGTGAAGGGGATTTGGTACGCAAGGGAGATACCATCATTACAATCAGTGAAGTCAAGGAAAAATATTTCGATCCGCAAATGATGGCGCGGTTGCAGCAGCAGATCGTGGCTAAAGAAAACAGTCTGGCTTCTAAAGATCAAAAAGCACAAGCACTGGAGCGTCAGATAAAGGCGCTACGCAATTCGCTGAAGCTAAAACTCGAACAAGCCACTGCTATACTTCAGGCAGAGAAGATCAGATTCCAGAATGCAGAAAACCAACTGCAACGCAACAAGAAACTCTTTGAAGCGGGTAACATTCCACTAACGAAATATCAGGAGTTTGAGTACAAATTTCAGGAGACGCAGGCTGTTTACCTCAACGCTCAATTGGATTTGGGCGGTGTGGAAGCAGAATACCTGGATAAAATAAGCAAGGCGGAATCCGAGTTAAATAATACACGCGCTGAGGCTTTTGACACGCAGGTAGAAATCGTGAAAGCGCGCAATGAATTTACCAATGTAGAAATGCGCAATGCACAGTACCAAATACTGGCGCCTCAGGATGGCTACATCGTAAAAGCCATGAAAGCTGGAATTGGTGAAACCATCAAAGAAGGAGACGCTGTTTGTACCATCATGCCACAGTCAGCAGACGTAGCTGTAGAAATGTATGTAAAGGCAATGGACATCCCACTCATCAGCAAGGGCAGAAAAGTGCGGGTGGAGTTTGACGGCTGGCCAGCACTTCAGTTTTCTGGATGGCCTAGTGTTTCGGTAGGAACTTTTGGTGGCGAAGTGCGCGTGATTGACTATGTCAATTCCAAACCAGGAGAATTCAGGATTTTGATAGTTCCTGATAAGCAGGATGAAGCATGGCCGAAACAAATAAGGGTTGGTTCTGGAACCAAAGGATGGGTAATGCTTGACAGCGTACCGGTATGGTATGAATTGTGGCGACAACTCAATGGATTTCCGCCAAGCCTGTACAGAGCTCCGCTGGAGGAACAAACGAATTTACCAAAAGACAAAAAACCTTAGCATGCAAAATCTCAACACAAGTCGGATGAGACAATACCTTGTTTTGCTGTTTGTCCTATTTCATAGCTGGGCCGTTGCACAACGGCCTTCTATGGAAGATAATTTATTTGTATTGCCAGATACAGTAAAACCTTTTACCATTGAAAACTTCTACAGCCTGATTCTGCAAAATCACCCCATCGCTAAACAAAGCGCGTTACTCACAGATGTTGCACAACAGGAAATACGAATGGCACGTGGGAACTTCGATCCCAAACTGGAAGCTCAACTACTCACTAAGAATTACAATGATCAGGAATATTACTCTGTGCTGAATGGCTCTTTAAAATTTCCCACTTTCTTCCCTATTGATCCAGTCATTGGCATGGAACGAAACCGCGGAAATTATTTGAACCCGGAGCGATACATAGATAATGAATTTAACTATCAGCAGTTTTATGCTGGCATTTCGATACCGCTAGGTCGTGGGTTAATCACGGACGACAGGCGAGCAGCGCTAAGACAAGCGGATTTGTTCAAGGAGCTGACCGAAGCGGAGCAGGTCAAATTGATCAACAAACTTTTGTTGGAAGCGGCCAAAGAATATTGGCAATGGTATAACGCTTATTACAATTATCGGTTGCTCAACCAAAGTGTCGTTATTGCAGAAGAGATTTTCAGACGGGTAAGGATAAATCATCAATATGGTGAGGCCTCACAAATCGATACCATACAAGCAAAGATTACCTGGCAGCAACGAATTATTGAACAACAGGAAGCTGCCCTTGATTTTCAAAATACAGGAGTTAGGCTGTCAACATTTCTATGGGACAGTCTTTCCAACCCTTTGTCGCTGGATATGCACTGGGCGCCAACAAGGCAACCTGATCCATGGATGATGACACAAGGGGGATTGGAAGAGCTTACGAATCGAGCCAAAATCAACCATCCTGAATTATTAAAACTCAATATTAAATTACAGCAATTAGAAGTGGAGCGAAAATTGGCTTCAGAATACCTCAAGCCTAAATTAAATCTCAACTATTATTTATTGAATCAACCTTTCAATCCAGACTGGAATACTTCGTTGCAACTCAACGAAGATTATAAATTAGGTGTTGACTTCTCCATCCCCGTCTTCCTTCGCAAGGAGCGGTCAAAACTGGCACAGACCAAACTGAAGGTGATGAACACACAGTATGATCGATCGTTGACTGAACGAGAAATCATCAATGATTTGAACAGTACCTACAACCAATTGATCAATATCCTCTCTATTGTGAATCAACAGCGCGAAATGATAACCAATTACGAACAGCTACTCAATGCTGAGATGCTCAACCTTCAACAGGGGGAAAGCGACTTATTCAAAATCAATGTGCAGCAGGAGAAATTAATTCAATCCCAAACCAAATGGCTTAAGCTATTATCGGATTTTGAAAAGCAGAAAGCCTACCTCTATTGGGCAGCAGGCACCCGCCATCTGGGTAGAACATAATCTTAATACCTATTTGATCTGGGATTTATACCTGAGGTTGTTACTTTTAGCTTTCTAAAACCTCATTATCAGTCTCACCCATGGAGGAAAAGAAAGTACGTCAGCTTGCGGCCATCATGTTCACCGACATAGTGGGCTACACAGCAATGATGCAGGGTGATGAAAGAATAGCGGCTACCGTCAGGGCAAAACACCGAAAAGTATTTAACGAGCAGCATAAAATCCACCACGGAGAGATTGTACAATACTATGGAGACGGA
Source organism: Cyclobacteriaceae bacterium (assembly GCA_020436125.1). Lineage (GTDB taxonomy): Bacteria > Bacteroidota > Bacteroidia > Cytophagales > Cyclobacteriaceae > ELB16-189. Next base: position 3,350 of record JAGQYK010000157.1, read on the forward strand.
GCACTCAGTGTTTTCAAAAGTGCCATTGAAGCTACTCAATGCGCTATCGACATTCAAACCCAATTGCAACAAGGTGA
>JAGQYK010000158.1 GCA_020436125.1 Cyclobacteriaceae bacterium
ATACATAAAATGCGCTTCTTCTGCCTGTGCACTTCGTCCATACGTCTCATAGAAGGACTTAAACTGAGCCGAGGCCAGCAAATAAGTCCTCTCATAGTATTGGCAATAGGCCAGTGAAAACTCTACTTTTTCCCCTTCAGGCAAACCCCTCACCACCGGTCGGATTTGCTCAAACAACAGGGCAGCATGATAATAGTCCTCTTTATCGTAATAGTTTTGTGCAGCTTCATACTTCACTCTCCAGTCCTCGCTCTTCTCAATTTTCCGGAATTTGCTGCAAGAAGCCCCTAAACCAACGATACCTGCCAAGAAGCAGTAAAACAACAATTTTCTAACCCGCATAAGCCTGCAAATATACTACACTGACAGGAATTCACAATCTGCTAACGTGTTCTCCCTCAACCTTATTTATGGATGAAAATTGCCTATTTCCTCACTATTAATTTTCGGGTGAGTACCCCGTCATTATCCAGATAGAGGGTATAGAAATAAACCCCTGGCGCCAGGTCTTCAGTAAATAGCTTCACAGTGGTCTCATAAGCCGGTAATTCATAATCACCCATAGGCATGCCCAGGATGTTGTGAATGACCACATTGGCCTTGATGTTATCGTTAATGAGGCGATAATCGATGAATGCATGGTCAGCAACAGGGTTCGGATACACATCATTGATAATAATGTCCTTCGACTGGAAAACCATCGATTTTTCCCGTCTTTCCTCCACGGCAACGCTCACATTGTGCTCCAGCGCCTCTGCCAGGCGCCCTCGCTCAAAGATCTCAAATTTGAGGTGCGTTTGTCCCGTTACCAACCCGGTTTCAAGTGTGTAATAAAGCCCACTTATTGTTTGGCCGGGTTCTATTCTTTTGGAGAATTCGTCCATTCCAGGCTCTAAACAGTTATCATCAAGACAAAAATAGCCTTTTTGAGTGCCTCCCAGGTCGCCCTGTACTTTGCGAATAATATAGAATTGGGGCTTATCGGTGGTGTTTTTAATCTGGAGTGGAATCTTCAAAACCTGGCTGAATTGCGTCTGGTAGCTGGTTTCCGCCTTATTGACAAGCTCAGGCCGTTGCGCCAGCACATGCACGCTGCACAATATCAAAAACGCTATGGTCAACCTCAAACTCATAAGGACACACTGATTCAACTGATAATTTAATCGAATTGTAGTTTTTGTCCTAGATAATTTGTAAAAAAGTGACCAGTGGAAACAATTTATCCCCCAAGTTGCGCGTTACGGCTCCGTTTTGGATTTTACTACGTCACTTTTCTCAGGTTTTTCCTTGACTCGCCAGCTGAAACCGCGCAGTCTCTTGTCGCCTTCCTCCAACTCTGCCGGAGGGATAAAAGAGGCATCGGGTTGGATGTAAAAACTGATGTTGTTCACCTTGCCCTCCTTGAAATTGATTTTCATGTTGCTACAGATGATTTTGTTCATCCCCATCATCATCGACTTGGGTTTTTGGGAGGCCACACTGTCCTGTGTCACCTCTGGCTTCATTTCTTGTAACGCGAAGTACACACTTTCTCCATTGCCCTCCACATCCACATGGTTGATGGCTTTGTCTTTAAAAATAGCGGTCATCATGCGGCCTTTGATCTGATTGAAATGAAGTAGCGTGTCTTGCGAAACGACAAAAGAGTTGTCAATCAGAAAAATACGATCAATGGTTTTGTTGGTGATGAGCATGCGGATCGAGTCGGCTGTCATTTGGTTGTCATCCGTCCACAACACGGGGTCATTAAAGAAGTAGAGCGTGGAGTCGTGCGCCAGGTACACCACTGAGTCGGCCAGCCCTTGCAGGTCGGCTTTGAAAATTTTCACGTTGTTATACGCCAGCAACTTCTTTTTCATCGGATCCGGACTCTCAATCGACACCAACGTATCGGCAGACATAAACAGGGTATCCATTTCATCGGTGATCTTCGCCAGGTAGGCGTTGCCATACACTTTGGTGATGCCATTGCCGCGGTCATAGTCGCCATCATCACCATAGATGATCATGTTTTCCTCTTTAGAAGTCATCACCACGTTGCCCTTGGCCTTGTAGGTCTTCTTCAGGTCGTTGAGAAAGTATTGATCGCCCTTCAGTTTGTAAGTAGGGGTTTCAATTTCTCCGGAGTTGAGCGAGGATTGTTTTTTACTGGTGTCATAAAAACCATTTTCATACACGGCCACGCCTCCTTCTTTGTCAGTGATGGTGGTGGTGGCGCGAAAGAAAATCACTTTCGACTTGGAGTTATATTGCAGCGTGTCCGACTTCATGGTGTACTCTTCATTCACACCCACTACATCGCTTTTAAAAGAAGCTACGTTGGTGTTTATATCGTAGTAGCCCTTCTTGCTGGTGAGTACGTTGGTGCTGTCCACCAGTTTACCACCATTAAAATAACGCGCTTCGTTTTGGTTGCGGTAGTAGTCGAGGTAGTCGGTGTAGAGAGTGGCCAATCCCAGCTTGGTGAACACCACGTTCTTTCGCAGGTGAGCAATTTTTTGATCCCCATCATAGGAGAGCCCGCGCGAAGTCACATCAATGGAGTCGCCCTCGGTGATGTGGATGCGGCCAAATGCTTCCACACGGTTTTCCGACTTAAAATAATGGGCCGAATCGCAGTAGATGGTGGTTTTGTTCTGCACAAAAATGACATTGCCCAAAAGGCGGTCGTAGCGCTGTCCATCTTTTACACTGCCCACGAGGTTATCCGCGCGCTTCAGCTTCACCCTGCGCTGACTCAAAGCCTCGGTGGAGACCAGAAACAACAGGAATAGAATAATTAAGGAGTGGCGCATCATCATTTGAACTCGTAAAAATAGATAAAAGTTATCTTTGTCGGATGTTGCACGCCTTCACCCACGCCTTGTCTCGCCTGTGCTCGCCCGATCAGCGGATACTGCTGGCCGTAAGCGGAGGTATAGACTCTATGGTGATGCTGCATTTGTTTCATCAAGTGGGATATAAGATCGGTGTGGCCCATTGCAACTTTCAACTGCGCGGTGCAGCCTCCGATGAAGACGAACGCTTGGTGAAACAGACATGTGAGCAATTGAATATCCCTTTTCATGCTACACGTTTTGAGACCAACAATTATGCCGCAGTCAACAGGCTCTCCACACAAATGGCAGCACGCGAACTGCGCTATGCGTGGTTCCGCGAAGTGATGCAGGCACACGCTTACGACAAACTGGCCACTGCCCACCACCTCAACGATAACCTCGAAACCACCTTGCTCAACTTCGTGAGGGGCACGGGCATCAGCGGTATCAAAGGTATTCCACCCACTACCGACAACATCATCCGCCCATTGCTGGCGTTTACCAAAAAAGAATTAATCGATTACGCCAACGACCACCAACTGACCTGGCGCGAAGATGCCTCCAATGCCACAGACGATTACGACCGCAACCAATTGCGCCATCAG
>JAGQYK010000159.1 GCA_020436125.1 Cyclobacteriaceae bacterium
ATGAGTCTGACTACTTTGTCTTCGGGCCTGAACCGTCTATCAGCTCGTATTTCTTCTTTCTCTCCTGCCATCTTTTGGCAGCAAACTTTTGCATGTCCTCTACCTGGTCTTTCTCGTCTACAATTTCAAAACCCAGCAGGGTTTCTATAATGTCTTCAAGGGTGGCAATACCATCCATGCCTCCGTACTCATCCGTTACCAGGGAGATGTGTTCCTTTCGGTGCAGCAACTGCTCCCAGGCATCCAGCAAGCTGATGCTGGAGGGGAACATGGCTATGTCGCGCTTGATGTCTTTCAGTTTTATATCAAACTGGTCTTCCGCCAGTTTTTCAAATACCAGCTCCCGCAACACAAACCCTGTAATGTTGTCTCTGTTGCCCTGGTAAATGGGAATTCTAGAGAAATGTAAAAATTCCTTGTTGGCTAAAAACTCCCGCAAGGTCATTTCTTCGTTGGCTGTTACCACCACAATGCGGGGCGTCATGATGGATTTTATCTTTAAACTTTTGAGTTTGATCAGGTTTTGAATGATTTTGTTTTCCTTATCTGCAAAAATTCCTTCCTCCGTACCAATGCTGGCCAATGCGGAAATCTCCGCCCTGCTGGTGGTGAATTCGGATTTCTCCCGGGCAAGCATCTTTGTCAGTATAGAAGACAGCCAAACCAGGGGGTAGGTAATGAACATCGCTACTTTGATCATCTTTGAAGTGAGGCCTACTAATTCTCTACTGTAGTTGGCACCTAATGTTTTAGGGATGATTTCCGTCACCACTAAAATCAAAATGGTAAGTACAGCGGATACAATGCCAAAATAGGCATCGCCAAAAACTACGATTGCCTGTGCTCCTACTCCTGCCGCTCCCACCGTATGCGCCACGGTGTTTAAAGACAAGATGGCGGACAAGGGTTTATCAATATCCTCTTTGAGTGCTATCATCGCCTCTGCATTCTTGTCGTCCTTTTTAGCTTTTAAAAATGAGATGGGCACCGATAACAGTACCGCTTCCATGATGGAACACAGAAAGGAAATGATAAGGGCGATGAAAAGATAAATGAGTAAGAGCGTCATTCTATAATTTCAGTATTTGGCCTATTCTAGTTATAGCCATTTCATTGTATGAGATTCTTCGCCCTCACACACAAACCTACTCTCTGGTAGCTTTGAATTCACTTCCCTCATACCATTTCGGAAAATATTCTTCATTGGCCAATTTCAATCCTACATTATAGAATAGTTGTAAATCCAATTGCACACCCGTTAGTACCGTCTTTCCTGGCTCGTATTCATCAGAAGGTTGATGGTATTTATTATTGCCATAAGCATCATTGTACGCTTTGATCTCTTCAATGCTTTGATCAAACCCTTCATAAGCACCACTGGCGTAAAGAGCAGGGATGCCAATTTTTGCAAAATTGAAATGATCGGATCTGAAGAAGTATCCTTTTTCAGCCACCGGATCCGGGATAATGTATCTACCTTGATGAAGCGCTGCTTCCTTGGCATATTCATCCATTTCAGATTGACCATAGCCGGTAATGGTCAGGTCTTTCATTTTCCCCGGACTGTCCAGTGCATCAATATTAATATTGGCCACCGTTTGTTTGGGATTATAAATTGGGTTTTCCGCATAATAAGCAGAGCCTAATAAACCTTGCTCTTCTCCCGTAACTGCTAAGAACACAATCGATCGTTTTGTAGGATTACTTTTCTTAAACGCTTCCGCAATCGCCAACAAACCAGCCGTTCCAGAAGCGTTGTCTACCGCGCCATTGTAGATGGAATCACCATCAATGGCTTTGCCAACACCAAAGTGATCCCAGTGGCCAGAGTAAATAATGTATTCGTCTTTTCTGTCGGTACCGGGTATCAATGCCGCTACATTTTTAGATACATCTTTTTTAATTTCATTTTTAATGGACACAGATACCGTTACGTTTAGTGGTATTGGGTTAAAGTCTTTATTGCGAGCAAGAGTTTGATAGTCCTGACCTTTCATGGCAGAGGCATCAAACATCTTTTGCGCACTTTCACCACTTATCCACGATTCCACCTCTAACTGAGGCAGGTCGCTTTCTATGATCAGTCTCGCACCAGCCCACCCGGATTCAATCACCGTCCAACCATAAGAGGCTGGCTCTGTATCATGAATAATAATCAGTCCCGCAGCGCCTTGCCGGGCAGCTTCTTCATACTTGTAGGTCCAGCGACCATAGTAGGTCATTTCGTTTCCTTTGAATAAGGTGGAGTCTCCGGATTGGAAACCGGGATCGTTGATTAACACCACCGCTGTTTTTCCTGCCCAGTCCATACCTTCATAATCATTCCATCCATACTCGGGTGCCACAATTCCATAACCTGCAAATACCAGCTCGGATTTATCAAGGCTCACATCAGTTGTTACTTTATTGGTGGTGGCCACAAAATCATTTAGGTAGTCCAAATTGAAACTACCGTTCTTTCCAGCCATAACCATGTTGGCAGAAGGCATTCCATTAATTTCTACCATCGGTACATCCTGAAAAAAGCTATCCCCATTTCCTGGTAACAGGCCTAATTTTTCAAACTCGTCTTTTAAGTAGTTCACCGTTTTTACTTCCCCTTCCGTAAATGGTTTTCTTCCCAGAAAGTCATCTGAAGCCAGGCGTTCAATGTGACGGGCAATCGTTGCTGGGTCCACTTCCACTGAACTGGCTGTTTTGTCGCTTTCACAACCAATGAAAAGTAGGAGTACTAAAAATTTAAGGTAATGCTTCATGAATGATTATTTAAAGTCAATGTATCCAAATGCGCGCATAAGTAGGCTTTACTTCCACTAGGCTTTACTTCCACCCTATCCCCAAAGATAACATTCTTATCACTAACGGACGATGTGCTTGCTGATTCGGGTGCAAGTAGATTAAAGATCATAACTTAATCTTAATCCCTCCATTCATTACAAACCCATCCACTGGTGCGTAGATGTCACGGAAAGTGGGATTGGTGACGGGGCCTGTAAAGATCGTATCAAAGCGGGTTTGGCGCGCATCCAGGAAATTCTCAAAGTTGAGGAACAATGAAAAATTCTCCCACAACTTCTCTGTCATCAGTCCAAATATCCAGTAGGACTTTCCAACAGAACCATCGTTGAGTTGTTGCTCGCTGAAGTAGTACCCTTCCAATCCTATTTTCAATTTCTCCTCTACCTCATACATCAGCACGTTGTTCAATCTGTGTTTGGCTACCAATGGAAAGGTAGTGGTCGCACCGTTATAATGTTCGTTCACATCAGCGAGCGTATACCCAATAAATAGTTTAAAATCATTGTAGGTCAGCTTCACATTGGTTTCGATGCCCTTCGTATCAATAT
>JAGQYK010000015.1:0-41176 GCA_020436125.1 Cyclobacteriaceae bacterium
AGGGCAGAACCAGTTGAGAACCTTGAGTATCCAATTCGGAGGTGTGGATATTGGTTTCATGATCAGGATAATTTGAGTTGCGGAACCAACTTCCAAAGACTTACTCGTGACTCTTGCATAGATTTAAGAATAGCCATACCGGCACTCGTTATGGTGTAAATCCGCTTTCTTCTTCCTCCTCGTTCTTTAGTAGCACCTCCATAGGCGGAATTGATCAGTCCTTTGTCTTCTAACCGGTAGAGGGTGACATGGACTGCGCTAAGGTTTACTTCACGGTTCAATTTCTTATCCATCTCCTCTGCGATTATAGCGCCATAAGCCTCTTCTCCCAAAGCAGCCACCATTATTAAGACCAATTCTTCGAACTCGCCAATATATTCTTTTGTCATTTCCTTTACTTTTGTTAAGTAAATAAAGCAAAGACTAAGGTCATTGCCAAGGGCTGCATGCTACTTTTAAAAAATCCTATTTAAAAAAACTCAAAAAAGATCGGGTAAATGGGTAAGACCAGCTACAGAGCTGATGAGCGAAAAGGTGTTGTGCTACCTGTTTTTCAAAACGTTCGTATATACCTATTCATAGCTCCAATGATCAAGATTAGGATCCTATGAATTGATATACAGCAGGATGTATTGAATTATCTTCTGAAGAAATAATTACTCTAATCCTTCCCACCACCTGCTACTCGGCTTTTCAGCAAGTTCCAAAATGATGGGTTCTCCAATTCGTGGCGTTGATATGGGCATGCCCAATTCTGCCGCTTTTTTTGTCACGCGTTCTATAGGATCTTTCCAAGTGTGTAGGGCAAGCACGAAGGATCCCCAATGGATGGGCATGAACAATTTTGTATTTATATCTACTGCTGCTTGAGCGGTTTCCTCTGGCATCATATGGATGTTGTCCCAACGGGTATCATATTGCCCACATTCCATCATCGCAAAATCAAAAGGTCCGTATTTTTCGCCAATAGTTTTAAAGTGAGGTCCATATCCACTGTCACCACTAAAATAAATATTGTGGTTTGTTCCTTGAATGACCCACGATGCCCATAGTGTGCTAAAGCGATCTCCAAGCCCTCTTCCCGAAAAGTGCCTTGCCGGAGCACATTTGAAAGTGAGGTCTTCGAATTGTATTTCATCCCACCAATTGAGTTCGTGAATGTTTTCTTGTGGCACTCCCCATGCTGTCAAATGAGCACCGAGACCAAGGGGAGTATAAAATTGGCCTACTTTGTCCTTTAATTTTAAAATGGATTCATAATCAAGATGATCATAGTGATCGTGGGAAAAGATGACAGCATCAATTTTCGGGAGTTGCTTTACTTCTATTGGCAGCCCTTTAGTGAATCTGCTTTTACCCAACCAGGGATGAGGTGATGGGGTATTTCCAAACATGGGGTCAATCAATATATTTTTTTCTTGCATCTCCAGTAAAAAAGCAGAGTGACCAAACCAGGTTATCCTTGTTGTGGTGTCTGGCCTGTTGACAATGTCCAATGAATCGATGGACTGTACGGGCAGAGGATGCTTAGGTGCACTGTTGGGTACGCCTACTATATAATCTTTCAGTACCGACATCATTTTCGGAAATCCCATCTCCATGGAAGTCGGTATTTCATTAACAAATACTCCCTTTTCATAGTGCCCTGATTTTTCATATTGGGCAATTTTGGCATCACTGTGCTTGCCGCCAAATTGTGGACTGAGTTGTACGAATAAAAAACCAATAGCAAAGACGAGCACGATTACGCCCACAATAATAAGTCCGGTCATTTTTAGGAGTTTCTTGATGATTCGCACCAAAGGAAGTTGAGGTTATGGGATGGTAGTCGGAAAGATGAACATTTTATTGTAGAAGTGATTCGATTCGTTGCAATACAGTTTTGGCCACGATCTTATGCCCTTCTACATTGGGATGAATGCCATCCGCTATGTTGAGCTTACCATCTCCGGCTACTCCTTCCAATAAAAAGGGTATCAGGACAGCTTTATTTGCTTTTGCCAGATTGGGATATATGTTTTTGAATTCGGTAGTATATTCCTTTCCAAGATTGGGGGGTACCATCATTCCCGCCAATACAATTTTTACATCTGGATTTTTGGCTTTTACCTTGTCAATAATGGCCTGCAGGTTACTGCGGGTTTGGTCGAGAGGGAGTCCTCGCAATCCGTCATTGGCACCCAGTTCCAATACAAAAATGTCAATGGGTTGCCGAAGGATCCAGTCAATGCGACTTAGCCCACCGGCCGATGTTTCTCCACTCAGGCCAGCGTTAACCACCTTTACTTCAATTCCTTTTTTTACCAATGCAGCCTCTACATGAGCAGGGTAGGCGTCTTCCGCAGATAAACCATATCCTGCAGTGATGCTGTCCCCAAAAAACAGGATAGTTTTAGGCGCAAAACCATTATTAAATAATAGAACCAGTGCAATAATTAAGATTTTGTTAACGACCATCATATCAGTAAGTTGCTATCTTCCAAACGAAATAGATTGTATTAGGGTGTAACATTATCACCCGATATTCGATTTATTGATAGTAAGAATATAAAAACAATGCCAGAAACTGTCCTTCAAGCCGAGAATCTTACCAAAATCTATAAATCCGGTAGCAAAGAGCTTGTTGTGCTCGATGACGTATCATTTGCTGCGGAACAAGGTACCACTTTATCCATCATAGGTCCTTCAGGTAGTGGGAAAACTACACTACTTGGTTTATGTGCTGGTCTTGACATCCCAACTAAAGGAACGATCTCGTTGATGGGATTCAAATTGAACAAGATGGATGAAGATGACAGGGCTTATGTGCGCAATCAATATGTGGGTTTTGTCTTTCAAAATTTTCAATTGCTTACCACCCTTACAGCACTCGAAAATGTGATGATACCGCTGGAACTGCGTGGTGAAAAAGGGGTGGAGGCAAAAGCCAAGGAATTATTGGAACGGGTAGGATTGCAGGAACGGATGGACCATTACCCTACGCAACTCTCAGGCGGAGAACAACAAAGAGTGGCCATGGCGCGTGCATTTATTAATTCTCCTAAAATATTATTTGCAGATGAGCCTACCGGAAATTTGGATGAGGAGAACGCTGACCATGTAACTGAGCTCCTGTTTAGTCTGAATAGGGAAGAAAAAACAACCCTGATTTTGGTGACGCACAATTTGGAGTTGGCAAAAAAAACTGAACTCATTCTTCAGATGAAGGGTGGGCGTATTGTAGAGGAGAGGTTGCAGAAGGCGATAGTATGATCGAGTACATCATAAAAATTAAAAAGAAGGTTAAGCCGATCTACTCCGATGCATGGGTATGGAAAATGGCCTGGCGGGACGCGCGTCACAACATAGCGCGCCTTTTTCTTTTCGTGGCTTCGTTGATTACGGGCATAGCCGGAGTGGTAGCCATTGCCTCTTTAAATTATTCACTTCAGTCAGACCTCGATCGCAATGCAAAAGAATTACTTGGAGCAGACATTGTGGTGGGTGCCAATCGGCCCTTCGAACCGGAAGTATTGGCTGTTTTGGATTCATCCAAATTAGAATATGCCTCGGATGCGGAGATGGCCTCTATGGTGTTGTTCATGAAGAATAAACAATCACGCCTTGTCCGCGTGATGGGCATTGATGGTCCATACCCTTTTTATGGCGAGGTAGAAACTCTTCCTGCCAATGCCTATTCTAAAATCAATGATGGAAGATTTGTGATTTTGGACGAAACCTTGGCCAGTCAATACGAGGTAAGCTATGATGATACCGTAAAGATTGGCAACAGTTTTTTTAAAGTGGCCGGTGTTGTTCAAAAAATTCCGGGTGGAGGTGGAGTGCTTTCTACGTTTACACCTTCGGTGTACATCTCCATGCAGGAACTTGATTCTACTGGTTTGATTCAGTTCGGAAGCAGGGTATCCTATAAAAGATTTTATAAGACTGAAACGGATGCAGATGCCGAAATAATCGGGGAGCAATGGAGCCCTACTTTAAAAAAATATGGACATTGGTATGATACCGTTGAGGAACGAAAAGAAGAACTAGGCAATGGTTTTCAGTCAGTGTATAGGTTTTTTACCCTTTTGGCGTTTATGGCATTAATTCTTGGGTGTATTGGGGTAGCCAGTTCAGTACACATCTACGCCAGGGAAAAGAGAGATCAGGTGGCTGTGCTTCGATGTATCGGATCTTCGGGATGGCAAGCCTTCAATATATTTTTTATTCAGGTTTTTGTTTTGGGATTGATTGGAAGTGTAATTGGTGCTGGTATTGGAATGGGCATTCAACAACTCGTTCCGCTGGTCTTTCAGGGATCAATTCCGTTAGAACTACAATTTGATATTTCGTGGAGAGCATTTTTTGAAGGATTAGTCCTGGGTGTAGTTGTATCCATTCTGTTTACTGTTTTACCTTTAGTGGCTGTTCGCTTTGTACCACCCCTTTCCGTTTTACGTGCAGACTTTGAGCCAAAGCGTATTTTTTCTAAAACCAAATACGCTGTTATCGGTCTGGTCATACTGTTTCCGGTTTTAGCAGCATGGTATCAGACGAAAAGCATTTTGTATGGTGTAGCATTTTCTGCAGGCCTCGCAGTTGCCTTGGGTTTACTATCATTGGTGGCTTTAGGGTTACTTTCCATTGTCCGGAAATACTTCCCTAAAAAATCTTCTTTTATTTTTCGTCATGCCCTTTCCAATTTATTTAGACCCAATAACCAAACAAGGGTGTTGATGGTAAGTATTGGTCTTGGGGCTTTTATTATTGCCACATTGAATGTTATTCAATTTAGTCTATTGGACCAGGTAGAATTTACAGGCAATGAAAATCAATCCAATACCATCATGTTTGATATCCAACCTGCTCAAAGAGATGGAGTAGTTGATCTGATTAAGACACATAATCTACCGGTAAACCAGGTAGTACCTATTGTCACATGCAGGATCAGTGAGTTGAAAGGGAAGGCAATCAACACCTATCAAAAGGATACCACAGATAATATTCCCAATTGGGCACTTACGAGAGAGTATCGCGTTACCTATCGTGACAGCCTTCATGTATCTGAGAAATTATTGGAAGGAGAAATTCATCAACTCAAAAGGGGGCAACGAGATTCGGTGTGGGTATCGATTTCAGCAGGCATGCAGGAATCACTGGATGTGCAAATTGGAGATTCATTGGTGTTTGATGTTCAAGGTGTGCCTATTCCTGCGAGGATTAGCGGTATTAGAGAGGTAGAGTGGCCCAAAGACCCCCCTAATTTTATTTTTGTTTTTCCGAGAGGCGTTTTGGAAAATGCTCCTCAAATATGGGTGGCAGCCACAAGGGTAGATGATCAGGAGCAGGCAAATAGGTTCACACAAGAATTAGTGATGGCATTTCCCAATGTATCCTTAATTGATCTTCGCTTGATATTGAGTACGGTGAATGATCTGTTCGATAAAATAGGGTCCATTGTAAAGTTTTTGGCATTGTTTAGTGTCATCACTGGGCTGATCGTACTCGCGGGAGCGGTAATGAATAGCAAATTTGTACGTATTAAGGAGAATATTCTTTTGAGAACACTTGGTGCGAGAACAAAACAGATTACGTTAATCACCTTGATTGAATACACTTACCTGGGACTTTTTTCGGCCTTAACAGGCATTCTGCTTTCGATGATATCAGGTTGGTTCTTAACTAAATACTTTTTCGAGGTGAATTTTTCTTTCAATGGGTTGGATTTAGCATACCTCGGAATGGCTGTAATGGCCCTTACCGTCTTTATTGGCTGGTTTAATTCACGCGAAGTGATCAATACCCCTCCACTGCAGGTATTAAGAAAGGAAAATTAATTAACGCCATTTTGCTAGCTACCTGACAATGCTTTAAAGTATATAGAAAGGGTTAGTTTGGTTAATTTTAAGAATGGGTAAAAGGGCTACTTTCTATTTCCTCATGCTATTTGCTGCGCGCTTGACTTTGGCGGGTCCAGGGAATGGATTCATTGAGAATAAGAATCAATGGTCATGTGATATTGATTTTGTGGCGAATGTGCCAGGAGGGCAAATGGTTGTCCGCACAGGCCTCTTCACATATTCTTTTTTGGATTATGAAAGAATAAACGAAGCCCACGACCGAACTCATTTACCTTTTAATGAGATTAATCCTAATGAGGGTACTCATGATCAAATACCAGGAAGAACGGTGAATGTCAGGTTCTTAAATAGCAATTCAGCAGCGTCACCGTATGCATCCGCACGGTATGATCTTTACTACAACTATTTTTTGGGTAGTAACCCAGAAAACTGGGCGGCTAAAGCTTACGCCTACGGGGAGATTACCTATCCTTCTTTCTATGAAGGAGTTGATTTAAAGCTTTATTCGAAGGGATCAAACATTAAATACGATTTGCTTGTTGCGCCAGGCGCTGATCCTGGACAAATTATATTGGAATATGAAGGAGCTAAATCTTTTTCTATGGAAAATGGAGATTTTGTGATTGACGCAGAGTTTGTAAAAATCGTAGAAAAAAGGCCAATTTCGTATCAATGGATAAATGGAGAGCAACGTTTTGTTGCTACTAACTATTCATTGGATGGCAACCAATTGTCCTTTTCATTTCCTGAAGGATACGACTCGTGTTACGAATTAATTATTGATCCACTTCTTATCTTTTCCACCTATTCAGGATTTACTGCAGACAATTGGGGAAGTACGGCCACGCCAGGGGAAAATGGTAATTTATACTCTGCTGGAGTAACCAATGAAACAACCTTTGGTGGAGATTTCCCTGCGTTCAATAGCGAATCAAGCGCAGGCCCTTTTCAGGTAAACTATGGTGGCAATTACGATGTAGCTGTTTTTAAATATGATTCAGCTGGACAGCAGATGCTATATGCGTCTTTTTTAGGTGGCTCCGATTCTGAAAGTCCTCATAGCCTTATTGTGAATGAAGCTGAGGAATTGATCATTTTAGGCACCACCAGCTCTTCTGATTTCCCTACAACGGCTGGAGCAGTGGATCAAACCTTCCAGGGGGGAGGAGGGGCGATTACGCATGTTGTTCCATACAACAATGGATCTGATATTTTTGTGACAAAAATCAGTAAGGATGGTAGTCAGATTTTGGCCAGCACTTTTCTTGGAGGTTCTGATCTTGATGGATTGAATCCAAACAATAGTCCGCTGGTGAAAAACTATGGAGACCAATTGCGAGGGGACTTAATCACCGATTCAAATGGTGATATTTTCATCAGTACGGTTACCTCTTCAGCTGATTTTCCTGCCCAAAACAGTTTTAATACTGCGCACAGTGGAGGAACGGATGGTGTAGTGATGAAGTTGTCCGCGGATTTGAGTCAAATCATTTGGGGAGCTTTTTTAGGCGGAGTTGGTAACGATGCCTCCCATACCATAAAATTCAATTCCGAAGGAAAAATATTGGTGGGAGGAGGTGCAGCCAGCACTGACTTTCCGGTTACTGTTGGGTCATATCAAGATACACACAAGGGAGGTGTAGATGGTTGGGTAGCTAAGTTAGAACCAGATGGATCAGCCATTATAACAGCCACATTCACAGGTACCGATCAATTTGATCAGGTTTACTTTTTGGATTTGAATAGCAATGACGAAGTGTATTTGTATGGGCAAACTTCTGGTTCATTCACGATTACACCAGGAGTATACAGCAACCTAAACAGCGGCCAGTTTCTACAAAAACTTAGTGCAGACTTAACCACATTGAAATTCTCCACTGTGTTTGGGTCGGGCATTGGTATCCCTAATATTTCTCCAACAGCATTTTTGGTGAATGATTGTAACAATATTTATATGACGGGGTGGGGTGGGCTGGTGAATCAAAGTAACCCTTCCTTTTGGAATAGTAACACGCTCGGAATGCCAGTTACTGCTGATGCTTTTCAATCCTCTACCAGTGGTTCAGATTTCTATTTTATGGTAATGACCGATGATGCAGCAGAATTGCTGTATGCTACCTATATGGGCGGTAGTCAGTCACGTACCCATGTGGATGGCGGAACCAGTAGATTCGATAAGGGAGGCATTGTCTATCATGCGGTGTGTTCGGGTTGCGCAGCTTATAATGCAACCAATTCATCCACTTCTGATTTCCCTACATCTGCCAGTGCCTGGAGTAACACCAACAACAGTGCAAACTGTAACAATGCCGCTTTTAAATTTGATCTCTCTTCCCTTCGAGCGCGTATTGTTACGAATTCAGTGGAACTTGATCAGCCTGGACTCAATAAAATCTGCTTCCCCGATAAGATTGTATTTCAAAACAGAAGTACTGGAGGTCAGTTTTATGAATGGGATTTTGGAGATGGCACTTCACTGACAAAAGTGGATACAACTGCCATCATTCATCAATACCAGCAAGAAGGAAGTTATTCAGTGAGATTAAGAGCTGTAGATCAGGGGACCTGCGTAGGAGAGGATTTTGATTTTGCGACAATAATTGTGAACAAAGCTACCGGATTTGCAGGTGAAGACCAGGTCATTTGTCATGGGCAGACGGTACAATTACTTGCGGGCGGTGGCAATCAGTACCAGTGGCGCATCGGAGATAGCACTGTCTCTCAATTATCAACGCCTATTTTTTCACCTGAGGATACAACTTCCTATTCAATTACTGTGACTGATTTCAATGGATGTGTGGTAGAGGATACCCTTAAAGTGAGTGTGGTGCCGAGAATTGACCTTCTATTTGATATTGAAAAGGTGACCGATTGTGTTTCGCGCCCCTCCTTAAAACTTGTGAATAGAACGGAAGAGGAAGAGGAACTGTTTTTTGACTTTGGGGATGGTAACTCGTCTTCTCAGCGTGAAGTGATTTATAACTATGAGTCCGATGGTCAATACTTTATCAAATTAGTTGGGAAGCGAGCCTTTTGTGTTTTTGAAGAATCTGTCGAATTGCCTTTCTTTACCATACGGGTTCCCAATGTGATTACTCCTGGTAATTCCGATGTAAATTCTTCAGGAAAGAATGATACTTTTAAGATTCTTTATGGAGAGGCCATAAATAGCCCCACCACAACTGAAGCGGGAGTGAATGTTTCACTTTCTGTATACAACAGGTGGGGTAAAGTAGCTTATCAAAATAATAACTACGATGATTCATGGGCAGGTGAGGGATTAGAGGCGGGTACTTATTATTATGAAGTAGAAATTGAAAACGAACCATTATGCAAAGGGTGGGTACAAATAATCAGATGATGAAAATGACAAAAAGTATATTATTGCTGTTGACAGGGTTAACAGTATTCTCTTGTGGAAAAGGCGAGAAGCAGGATCAGGCTAATGTAGCAACAACAGCACAGGAAGCTATTGTCTCTGAAGTTGTGTCTGCGGAGGTTTTTCAACGCAAGTTGAGTGAGACGGACAATGCTGTTATTTTGGATGTTCGCACCCCTGAGGAGGTAGCTGATGGATATATTGAAGGGGCCATCAATATTGATTTTCGTTCTCCAGATTTTCAAACAAAGATTAGTGAACTTGATAAAAATGCTACCTACATGGTTTACTGCGCAAGTGGAGGACGAAGCGGCAATACTGCAACCCTAATGAAAGAATTGAAGTTCAAGGAAGTCTATGATTTGGAAGGAGGGTTTAAAGGTTGGAAAGCGAAAGGGCTGCCATCTGTTTTGCCATCCAACTGAATTAATTCTTTAGGGTTTTAATTTTAAAGAGGTACTCCTCCAGACACTTCAAAAAATCCTCAATATCCTTTTTGTGAAGATCCCCTAACACAGAAAGTCGGAAGGTGGCTTCTTTTGCGCCTTTACCTGGATAAATGGTAAACCCACGTTCGTAGAGATAATCATGCATCGAATCGAATGAGTAATTCGGGAAAGCAGGCTCCTTAATAGCCAACAGAATTTTGGATTGCTGATGGTCGGGCAATAAAAACTCAAATCCTAGCGAAGCTAAACCTTCGAAAAGTATAGTGTAATTTTCTTCATAACGATTCCATCTGCCAGATTCAGTTTCTATAAAGTACTCATCAATAGCAGTCCGCAGGGCATAGGCTACCTGAACAGGAGGCGTGAATTGCATCTGTCCAGTCTTTTCGAAACCAGTAAATTGATTGTAGATATCAAAGTAGAAAGACCTTTTAGTGTCTTTTATTTTTTCCAAAAGATGCTTCTTGAATATCACAAAAACCAATCCTGGCATTCCTTGGATACATTTGTTGGAAGAGGAGATAAGATACTCTGCATCCCATTTTGTAATGTCAATAGGTATACCTGCATATGAACTCATGCAGTCCACGATTACCTCAGCATTGTATTGATGCGCCAGGTCACAAATTTTCTGAACGGGATTCAACATTCCCGTAGTTGTTTCGTGATGCACTACTGCCAGATGGCTTATTCCTACATTATTCTTAAGTAGTGATTCAATTTGATCAAGATCAGGATAATCACCATAGGTTAGCTGATAACGAACAACCTCAATATTAAAAGTCTCCGCAAGTTTCACCATGCGTGTGCCGTAAGCTCCATTTTCTACAACGAGTATTTTTTTTCCTTTAGGCACTGCCGAGGTGATGGCGGCTTCCAACCCACCTGTGCCACTAGCAGTAAACATAACCGCATGATGGGTGTCTACTCCGTGCACAATTTTGACAAGGTCATCTTTAATGCTGTCTAACATCTTCCCGAAATCTTTTTCTCTTGGGCAAATGTCTTCGACTACCATAGCCTCCTTAACAGTTTGAGTAGTAGTAGCAGGGCCAGGGTTTAATAAAATTTTTCGGGAAATATTTTTCATGGTGATTAGATGCGTGGGTTAGACCAAACCCAGTAGATTTTCAGCGCATTAAATGTCTGGAATACAAGCACAAATATTCTCACTAGAAGATAAAGTGCTAGTATCCAAAAAAGGTTTGTAACTTCTAATGGCGCTATGAAGTTAAGAATAAGGAGTGTTAAAGGGATGACAAGGTCAGGAATTCGTTCAATGCCATCGACCAGATGCCCCTTCATGATGAGCCCTACGTACAAACTTGCATACAAGGTGATCAAAAGAAAGAGCTCAAGACTACTAAACATGTTGGCGCCAACGAAAGCAATCGTTATCGCACTCACCACAAATAACCAGACCTCGTTGCCTCTTTTAGGGGTTCTTTTTAGGGTTGTAATAAAGGTGCTGGTAGCTCCAATGGCTGATAGGCCAAACAAAATATCAATCAGCCTATAATTGGATAATAGGTTGGAAGTCAGCAGTTGATAAACCGGCTCAAAAGCTGAGCTGCCCACAAGAATTAATATGAGTAGTACTGCTTCCAGCGAACCCAATTTCTCAAATGTTAGCCAGCCTGTCTTGTATTGTTCGTAAAAAACAGTCATATGGGCCAGATAGGAGGTGGTCAGTACAATTGCAATGAGAATGGAATCATAAATACCAAAAACCATAAATGCGGTGAAGAGTATAATTCCATTGTTAAAGGCATCCAGATAGTGATCACAGAATTCGCCCAGAGCTGATCCTGTTTGGGTTCTTTTTGCCTGCATTCCGTCCAGATGATCTCCCAGAAGGTATAGGAACAGGCATAGGGCAATTAGCAAACGACTGGTTGTGGTATTATAACTGAATGAAAGGAAAAAGGCTATGTATACAAAAAGATTGGAGATAATGGTAATGATGTTGGCTGGAATAACCCACGGTATGTAAGGCAGAAGTGGAGCCACAAACCATTTCTTAAAACCGGGAGTAAGGAGCGAGAAATCATGACATCGATACGAATATTCCCTCATATTCTACTTCAGACAGCTAGTTATAAATCGGCCCCGAAAGTTAATGACTTAATCCCTCTTATATTAATTCCCGATGAATTAATCGTTATTTTTGCGACCGTTTACGATATCCAATTCTGGAAATGAAGAAGACCTCTCAATTAAAATCTCTTATTACCTCCCCTGAGTTGAGCTACCTGATGGAAGCACACAATGGATTATCAGCAAAAATTGTAGAAGAAGCCGGTTTTGCCGGCATATGGGGCAGCGGACTTTCAATTTCCGCCTCTCTTGGTGTGCGGGATAACAACGAAGCCTCTTGGACCCAAATACTTGATGTATTGGAATTCATGAGTGATGCGATAAAGATACCTATCCTACTTGATGGAGACACGGGTTATGGCAATTTCAATAACATGAGAAGGCTGGTCAGGAAACTGGAACAAAGGGATATTGCCGGAGTATGTATTGAGGACAAGCTTTTCCCTAAAACCAACTCGTTTATCGGAGGGGAAAATCAGCCATTAGCAGATATGGATGAGTTTTGCGGTAAGATAAAGGCTGCCAAGGACACACAAATGGATGAAGATTTTATGGTGGTGGCCAGATTAGAAGCTTTTATAGCTGGCTGGGGATTGGATGAGGCATTGAGAAGGGCAGAAGCCTATCATAAAGCAGGTGCAGATGCTATTCTTTGCCATAGTAAAAAATCTGATGCTACAGATATTGATGCTTTTATGAAGGAGTGGGCCAACCGCAGCCCAGTAGTGATAGTACCTACCAAATACTACTCAGTTCCTACTGAACATTTTAAGGACCTTGGTGTCAATACAATTATTTGGGCCAACCACAATATTCGCAGTGCAGTAAAAGTAATGCAAGAGACTACCCAACGCATCTTTGAAGACCAATCACTTATCAATGTGGAGAGCAAAGTGGTAAGTGTAAGTGAGTTGTTTAGGTTACAGGGCGCTGATGAATTAAAAGAAGCGGAAAAGAAGTATTTACCCACATCGGGTAAAAAAGTAAACAATATTATTCTGGCCGCCAGTCAGGGTTCCTTGGGAGATTTAACCAAAGAGACACCAAAGACATTGCTGGAGGTGAATGGTAAGTCATTGTTGGCTACTCAGATTGATGAGTTCAATCAGGTAGGTATCAAAGACATCACCGTGGTTCGGGGATTTGCCAAGGAGAAAATAAAACTCAATAATGTTCAGACAGTGGACAACGATCTCTATGCCGAAACTAAAGAGTTGTACTCTCTTTATTTGGCTAAAGATGAAATCAAAGACAACACAGTAGTGAGCTATGGAGATATCATCTTCAAAAGATTTGTGTTGAATGAGCTTTTAAATGACAACAACAATATCACTATCATCGTTGATGCAGATTGTGACAAGAAGGGCAAGGACAAGGATTTTGTTTTTGCTTCCGAAAAATACAATCGTGTTAATTACCAGGGGTTGGCCAGCTTTAAACAAATGGCTTCAGAAATGAAACCTGAGAATATTTATGGGGAATTCATCGGACTATGGAAAGTGAATAAAAATGGTGCTGAAATCGTGAAGGCCGCTTTAGATGTGCTTTCTAAAAATGATGGTTTTAAGAAAATGACCTGCACAGACTTGTTCAATGAAATCGCAAAGAACAATACGATAGCAGTGAAATATATCAGCGGGGCATGGCTCGATGTAGACACCCTCGTTGACTTTCAAAACGCTGGAAAATTGCATCTGTAATGATATCAACTCAACAATTCGGAAATGAACTCAAAAAACTGGGATATGATTTCTATTCTGGTGTGCCTTGTTCTTTCCTTAAATACCTGATCAATTACGCCATCAATGAGTGTGATTATGTGATGGCGGCTAATGAAGGGGATGCTGTGGCCATCGCCTCAGGGGCATATCTAGGGGGTAAGAAATCTGTGGTGCTCATGCAAAACTCAGGTTTGACCAATGCTACATCTCCACTTACTTCCCTTAATTACACTTTTCAATTACCGGTTCTGGGTTTTGTAAGTTTAAGAGGGGAGGAGGGGTTAGGAGATGAGCCTCAGCACGAATTGATGGGGCAAATCACAGAGAAGATGCTGAAGCTGATGAAAGTGAAGTGGGCATATCTTTCAGATGATTTTGAGGAGGCAAAAAAACAATTAAAGAAAGCAGATAGGTATATCTCGAAAAAAGAGACTTTCTTTTTTGTAGTGAAGAAAGGCACATTTGATGAAGTGAAACTGAAGGAACAGCAGTTAAAGACTTTGCAAAATAAAACGAAATCAAAAACAACAACCCAAGCCGAACTGCCTACAAGAAGAGAAACCTTAAAAGTATTGACGGATCTTTCTGATAAGGACACTATTTTATTAGCTACCACCGGAAAAACTGGCAGAGAATTGTTTGAGGTGGCGGATAAACCTAACCACCTGTACATGGTAGGGTCAATGGGTTGTATCAGTTCGCTCGGACTAGGCTTGGCGTTAAGTCAGCCCCATAAAAAAATTGTGGTCATTGATGGAGATGGGTCTGCCATTATGCGAATGGGATCATTTACTACCAATGCGTATTATCAACCCAATAATTTACTTCATGTTTTATTAGATAATAATACCCACGATTCAACCGGTGGACAGGCTACTGTTTCTCATAATATTGATTTCGTGGATCAGGCTGCTTCTGTTTGTTATCCGATTGCAATACGAGTAGGCACATTGGATGAATTGACAAAGGCAATAGTGAAATGGCAGATGAATGGTGGACTAACCTTTTTATATCTAAAAATAGCCAAGGGATCAACAAAGGATCTGGGCAGGCCTACTATGAAGCCTCATGAAGTAAAGACAAGGTTGATGAAGTTTATTGCCAATGGCTAAGGCAATCGACACGGCTGTGATTCTTGCGGCCGGCTTAGGAAGCCGTCTGGGTGACTTAAAGAAAAATAAGCCCAAAGCCTTTGTGGAAGTGGGCGGAGCTACACTTATTGACCGTTCCATTCAATTACTTATCGCTAAAGGAATTAACAAAATCATTATTGGGACGGGTTATCTGAATGAAGCGTTTGATGAACTCACTCATCATTACCAGCAGGTTGTCACCTTAAAAAATCCTATCTACGATAAAACCGGAAGCATGTACACGCTGTATGTGCTTCGCAAACTAATAACAGAACCATTTCTTTTGTTGGAAGGTGATTTGCTCTATGAGGCTGCGGCAATAGATCAAGTGCTGGACGATGAGAATGATAATATTATTTTGGTGAGTGATGCTACGTTTTCGGGAGATGAGGTTTTTATTCAATCGGATAGCCAAGGACTACTTGAGGGGATGAGCAAAGACAAAAGTAAGCTTACCCATATCAGTGGAGAGTTGGTGGGGGTAAGTAAGCTTACACTTGCGGCCTTGGAGGCAATGGTTTCATTTGCTGAGAAACAATACAATGAGCATGATTTCCATATTCACTATGAGGACGCCTTGGTAGGTGTTTCTAAGGAGGTGCCTCTTCATGTAAAAGTAGTAGAGGATTTGGCATGGTGTGAAATAGATGACCCCTCCCACCTTCAGAGAGCCTTGTCAGTGGTATATCCTAAAATTTTGACCAGATCATTGCGATGATAGATAGACTGAAAATTTTTGTTTGGGGATTCTTGTCTTGGGTGCTTTATTTTTTAGGAGCACGGTTATTCTTTATGGTATACCAATGGGATAATACCCAACAACTTGATTTAATTGATATTCTGCTTGCCTTCGCCCATGGTGTTCGTATGGATATGGCGATGGCAGGGTATCTTTCTTTGCTGCCAGGGCTTTTGTTTTCACTACTTTTCTTTTTATCCGGCAAAGTGATCTGGAAATTTTGGTTTCCTTATCAGGTAGTATTAATTGCTTTAACCACATTTATTGTGGTATTGGATGCGGAGCTCTACGTCCATTGGGGGTTCCGTCTCGATGCAACACCAATTTTGTATTTTGGAAAAGAGGCAGCTAGTTCTGGAGACTTTTGGAAGTCTATACTGTTAGTTCTGTTTTGGTTGGTGGCTACGGTTGGATTAAGTTATTTCGTTTTTAAAATCTTCAAGCCGATGTTTGAAAAACTAGCCACAACGACATGGCCAGCATTTCCAGCATTGTTAGGGGCAACTGTTTTTCTTATTCTTCCGATCAGAGGTAGTTTGGGGGTCGCACCCATGAACACAGGATTTGTCTATTTCCATAAAGACAATCTTTATGCGAATCATGCCGCAGTAAATGTGGTTTGGAATTTTGGCTATGCTGTTCAGAAAATGAACAAGCTTCGCTACGCTGATAATTTTTTTGACAAGGATACTACTGAAGAATATTTCTCAAAGATGTTTCCGCCTTTTGATTCTACCCGATACATACTCAATACCAAAAGACCAAATGTTATACTGATAGCTTTAGAGAGCTATACTTTTAGATTTATAGAACCTTTGGGGGGGGTGCCAGGTATTACACCTCGCATTAATCAATTGGTCCGTGAAGGAGTACTTTTTAATAATTTCTATTCCAGCGGAGATAGAACAGATAAAGGTATAGTCTCTATTTTGAATGGGTATCCATCACAACCGCAAACTTCAATTATAAAAGATCCAAAGAAAACGAAATCGCTTCCTTTCTTGAATCAGGTTTTTAAGAAAGCTGGCTATCGCACCGAGTTTTCATACGGATACAATATCGACTATTCTAACTTTCGGTCTTATTTGATCAATGCGGGTTTTGATCACATCACCCACAGTATGGACTTTCCGCAGGAGCTGAATACCAGTAAATGGGGCGTGCATGATCATTATGTATTTCAAAAGGTTTTTGAAGAGGCTGAGGCATGTAGTGAACCCTTCTTTAAAGTAATGATGACTCAAAGTAGTCATGAACCTTTTGATGTGCCGATGAAAACGGCCATACCAGGAGATGATGATGTCAGTAAGTTTCTGAATTCAGCCAACTATACGGATAAATCCCTTGGGGAATTTATTGACAAGGCAAAGCAAACTGACTGGTGGAAAAACACTTTGATAGTAATCACTGCAGATCATGGTCATCCTTCTCCTGATAATCAAGGACTACAGAACCCAAGACGTTTTAAAATACCAATGATTTGGTTAGGGGGTGTGCTTACGGTAAAAGATACGGTTGTCACCACACTGGGATGTCAGGCTGATATTGCCAATACGATATTAGGTCAAGTGGATATGAGAGATCGATCATTTAGTTTCAGTCACGACATGTTTGATGCTTCCTATAAAAATCCTTTTGCTGTTTTTGTTTACAACAATGGGTATGGTTTTAAAACCGACAGTACACTTAATGTTTTTGATACCATAGGTGAAAATTATATTGGTGAGGAGGGCCATCCTTCTGATTATGAAAAGTCATTAGGTAAGGCGTATATGCAGAAGCTCTACTGGGATTTCAATTCTCGTTGATTGGCTTTTCTCCACTTTACAAAGAAGTGATGAGAGATAAAGTAGATACCCAGGCCGAGTGGTATAGATACAACAGCCCAAACACCTACGCCCAAAGCAATAGCGAAACCTACTTGTTTTAGCTCACCCCAGAAATCAATTTTAAACTTACTGATCAATTCGTTTAATGCATAAGGCATTGGGTTTACACCAAATAAAAATGTACCCACTTTAATAAATGGGATAATGAGTAGGAGCTGCAGTGGATATACGAAGTAATGCACTAGCTGCAGCATCACAACATTTACCCTGAAGATGGCAGCTACTAGTAAACAAAGAAAAGTGGTAATGCCCCATATGGGAAGTATGCCAACGACCACACCCAAAGCGCAAGTGAGCGCCATTTTTTCTGGTGACATTCCTTGTTTAAGGAACTCAACCAGCCTGTTCCATAATTTTTTCCAAAGAGATTTCAAATAAGTTAATTAAATGTAGCCGGCTACTTTATAAGATAGATAACCAACAGTTTCCTTAATTAAATGATGCCAGGTGAGCAACGCTTCAATTTTTGGAATAAACAATGTATCAAAGGTATAGGACCTGGGGTGAGAAAGAAAGTCAGCGCTAAATGAATCCATCGGCCAGTCTACCTTGTTGAAGCATCCTAACGATCTCCGCATGTGATAACCTGATGTTATAAGAATACAATCGGTTGGCTGGGCGTTGTTCAATAGTATTTTTTTTACGGCAATGGCTGATTCATGTGTGTTTCGCGAATCGCTTTCAATAACGATATCAGCAGGATTGACCCCCATCAGTACCATGGCATCGGCTAGATCGTTGGACTCCCTTTCACCAATATCCAGTAGCCGCCCGCTGCCTCCAGAAACCAGCACCTTTTTGATAATTCCGAGCTTGTAGAGCTGTACCGTGTGAACAACACGATCAGCTCCGCGACTAAAATAAACCCTGTCATCGGGTTTCATTCCAGCCTTGGCGACACCACTTAAAAGAACCCCCCAAGTGTATTTTCTTTCAATGGATTGATAGGGTGTAGCGGGAATCTCCCAAGCAGCCATTAGCTCATTAGCTATGAATTCATTGGAGAACAAGAGCAATAGCACAAGTGCCAATTGGAAAAATCTTCTTCTCCACTTCTTTTTCTTAAGCAAAGCCGAAACAATAAAGAGCAAAGTGATGATTACCAGTGGCATCATCAGGTAATTAAGTGTTTTGGAAAGAATGAAAAACATGAATTACATTCGCTTCGGAAGCGGGTTAGAGATATTACTCAATCCGTCAACAATTTTTCTTAGTACTTCAAAATAAAGGGCCAGGCTTAAAAGAATCGACATGGCCCAAATTACCCCAAGATTGAAATATAAGGTATCAATGTTTCTGTTTAAGAAATGTTTAGTGGGCATATAAAATTGAGCATCGAAGTCTACCATGTGCTTAGGGTCAGGGTCCTTATAGATTGGAAATATTTTTTGAATCAATCGGTTTCCACTTCTGACGATACGATGTTGTTCTGTTGTGTTTTTCACAAGTTCAGCAATAGCTTCATTCTGATAGTCGTCCTTAAATGTTTCAAATTTCTTTTCGCTTTCGGTTGTTTTGGTTTCAGCTCGTATAATATTATCCCTTTTCTGATC
The DNA here is from genome assembly GCA_020436125.1 of Cyclobacteriaceae bacterium. Classification (GTDB taxonomy): domain Bacteria; phylum Bacteroidota; class Bacteroidia; order Cytophagales; family Cyclobacteriaceae; genus ELB16-189. The sequence goes on from JAGQYK010000015.1 coordinate 18,804, forward strand.
GGCCGTATTATACCTGTTAGCGTAATACTTGCTCAATGTTTCTAAAAACTTGACAGTGGTGGGATAGAGACTCGAATCATACTTTTCAGGGTAAAGTTGTTCAACCTGCGGAAAGTTTTCATGCCCAACAACATCAAGCTCTCCATTGATTTCATTTCTAAGTAATTCAAGATTATCGGCAACCTGTTTTTTAATCCCTTCTTCCTTTGAGGTGTAGTTGATATTAACGAAGTCAAGTTGGGATTCAAGGGCGGGTATGTAATATATTTTTTTATAATCCGATTCTGCCATGTTTTTGTCATACAGATAGAATTTCTTCTCAAAAGCATTGTCTTTAAACTGGGCTACCATGGCAGCTTCAAAAGCCCACCGAGAGGCCATAAGATCTCCAACCACCGGAACAGTTTCGGTATTTCCAATAACAGGATTAAGTTTATCAAACTTCACTACCACACCGCTCAAAATTAATTGAGGGATAAGTAAAATAGGAATGAGGATATAAATAGTAATAGCCGAATTGAAGGCAGATGAAATATTGAGCCCAAGTAAGTTGGCGAAGCAAGATGCTGTAAATAATATCGACCAATGGATTAATAACATGCCTTTGATCTCGAGGATGTAATTGCCCACCAATACAAACAGTAATGTTTGAAACGCTGATATGATAAATAATATTGATATTTTGGATACGATATAGCTACTTCTGCTTAAGTGAAGAAACGATTCTCGTTTTAATATCTTCCTATCTCTGATGATCTCTTCAGCACTTACTGTTAATCCCATGAAAAGGGCAACTATCACACTCATGAAAAAATAGGCTGGCATGTTTGGGTTTTTACTGAAGACATAATCCAACCTGAATGGATCATCCTCATTAAAATAACGCACAATAAAAGCCAGGATAAAGGCCAATAGTGGTGCCTCCAGAATATTGATCAGCATGTATTGCCTGTTGCTCAATTTTGAAAGCATATCCCGCAAGGAGAATAATTTGGTTTGCTTCAACCAGCCAGGAATATTTAAAGAGCTGTGAGGTACTTCCTTTGAGGGCTTTACTTTTTCAATCTCAATATTCTTCTTGAATTTATCCTCCCACTGCTCTGGAGAAAACTTTCTTTCACTTGTGAAATTTCCGTATTCGTTAATGACACGTGTTTCGATAATGTTGAAGATTTGTTCTGGGTTCACATTACCACAAGACACACATTCTCCCTGATCACTGTTGATAAGATTAATGCTTTGTTTAAAATAGGTGACAGCGTCTACAGGGTTGCCATAATAAATTTGATAACCACCCGTGTCCAGTATGACAAGCTTGTCAAACATTTTGAAAATGTCTGATGAGGGTTGATGGATTACGGCAAAAACTAATTTCCCTTTTAGGGATAACTCTTTAAGAAGATCAATGATGTTTTCTGAGTCTCTGGAGGATAGCCCTGAGGTGGGTTCATCGCAAAAAAGCACTGTTGGTTCGCGGAGTAATTCCAAACCGATGTTGAGCCGCTTTCTTTGGCCCCCGCTGATGGTTTTTCTCAAAGGCGACCCCACAGTTAAGTCTTTCGTCTCTACAAGGCCAAGGTCCTCGAGCGTTCGTGTCACCAGTTTATAAATTTGTATCTCTGACAGGTGACTAAAACAAAGTTTAGCAGCGAAATATAAATTTTGAAATACGGTAAGATCTTCAATCAGTAAATCATCCTGAGGAACAAAACCAATAACACCTTCTATCTGATTCGCATTACGATGGATGTCGATGCCATTGATAAGTACCTGGCCTTCCGATGGTTTTTCGGTTCCGTTAAGTACATGTAATAAAGTCGATTTACCAGCTCCGCTGGCGCCCATTAGGGCAACAAGCTTCCCTGACTCTTCAAATACATTTACATTTCTTAGCCCCAGTTTTCCATTTTTAAACTTGTAGGATATGTTCCTCGCTTCGAAGCTTAGTCTTTTGCCATCGCCCAGTTGTTTGAATTGAGCCAAGACATCCCCATAATACACGGGAGTAATGGTTTTCCAACGGATCGTACTTCCCGTGGCCAATACGTTTACACTTCCCGATTTTTGGGGTACTCCGTTTAAAAATACATCGGAGTTGCCCAGGTAATGGAAAAAGAAATTATCTGTGCTTTTAATATGCAATATGCCAACAAAACCATCAAGCTCAGGACGTTGGATGTGTTTACATTTTCCGTAATTCTGGGTGTTGCTATCAATGACCAGAATATCTGCGTGATCAAGTTGATCAGGCGTTTTAGCTAACAAAAACTTCTCGATCAGTTCGATATCTGATTGATCGATATTAAGTGCGGCACCGATTGACTTGGCTAGATAATCTTCACGTGATGATATTTCTCCATCTACCAGAACCACACTCATGAGCTCAACCATTATTACGCTTTTTTGTTTTTGCGCAATTTCTTTGTTAATGGATTCACACATTGTGGCAATTGTCTTTGCCTCTTCGCTGGGAGACATGTTGCCTGAAAGCTGATCAGAGTATTGATCAAATAATTTTAACTTACTTTCTACTGCGTTTAAACTGAGATGGTCAGAAAGGAATGACTTGATATGATCTCGTTCTTGTGTCGTAACCAAATCTTCTTTAGCTACTAATGCGAACAGTCGAATAATAGCTTTGAGTACGGGTTCGCTCATAAACGAGTTTTTTTAGGTTCGCTAAATATAATAAAGGATGATGGTTTTGAGGTCAAAAAAAAAGGATTGGCTTTACCAATCCTTTTAAGATGTTTTGACCGGCCTTATCCGGTGATTGAATTTCTTATTTTCTCAACAATATTGGTTATTTCCTCAAGGTTCTTGTCAGTCAAGACAAGGTCAGCTCTATTTTTTTTGATCTGCTCCTCAATGTTAAGTGCTCGGTAACTTGCCTTAAGCGAAGTAAGGTCAGCCACAATGCCACCCACTGGCTCAGCCTGATCTACCGTATTCAACATTTTCAAAAGCTCATCTACTGATTTTTCCTGCTCCAAAATAACACGCATCAAAGGAGTAAGTATTAAGTTTCTCGCATCATCAGGAAGAATATTCTTTGGGTAGCTTTTGATAAGACCCGTGGAGATATACAAGCCCTCAACAAAGCTGCCAGTCAAAATCAGAGCGGCTAGTTTGTTTCGGCTGTCGTCTTTTAGATAATCATCTGTTTTTTGGATAGATCTGTTAAGGATGGTAGCCAAAGAGTCTTTATTGCCGATGTTGGATTCAAAACTTTTTAGCACTGCAACATCAAAAGAACCAATAACGCCAAGGTTATCGGCAAGTTTTTTACAAGCATTAAGGTAATCAATGGCCTCCTGTGTCTTTCCATAAGAGCTCAAATAACCGATGTCAGCAGCGTAAATTCCCAGATTGAGAGCCGCTTTATCGCTTATTGTACCATATTGATCAGCCTTTTGTTTGCTGTTAATAAGACTTTGATTGTACTCAGCTCCGGTAGCTTCAAGTAAGTATGGTATTTCAGAAGGTGAAGGAATATTATAGACTACGTCCTGAATTTGTTCTTGAAGGGACTCTTCTGCTTTTTGAAACTCTTCAGAGTTGTTGTTCTCCTCTTTAGTGGAAGATCCGCAGGACCAGAGTCCGAAGGTCAGTAAAACGAGCAGCGTAAGGGCGTTAAGGCGAGTGAATTTCATCTGTAGGTTTTGGTTTAAGAACCCAATTTTAACACATTTTTCATTAAGGGAAAATGGTTCCGTGTAAAAGTTTGGACGATTAAGGCCCATTGCAGGATGTGAGAGAGGGACAAGATTCTGACTTCACCACTCATACTCTGTATTATCGGTAAACCTTTAGATTGACATGCCCACAGTGATGAGTAACCCATCTGACCATCAATGGGGATACATTTAGGTGTTCCGCTTTTTGGTGTAAGTATTCCAAGAGATTTTCTTGAACAAATCTTGATGCAAATACTTGTTAAAAGGGATTACAAGCCGTTTTGGAAGGTAATGTGGGCCCTGCTGGGATCGAACCAGCGACCACCTGATTATGAGTCAGGTGCTCTAACCATCTGAGCTAAGGGCCCTTCTCTTTTAAAGAGGGTGCAATTTTAAGGATTTGACGGATGATTTCACAATCAAAACTCAAGGATTGTGCCTGGTTAATCATCTTTCGCCTTCTCAGGAGTGTCCAAACCCTGGGCTGTTTTTATTATATAAATTGACTCCATCCAAGGCTTTGGTGGTGTATTGACACTTCAACTTGCCTCGGAGTGGTGCTGGAATATCGAATTCGTACTCAATTAGGTCAAATTTAAAAATAATGTACCTCGGCCAATATACCACCTACCACGGATTTATTATTTCCATTTCCCTTACCATCTTGCCTATCTATTCCCATAGCTATGGCTAAATTCATTTTGCTGTTTCTCCTCCTGGCTCCGGCTGCATTACGAGCTCAAGAAATACCACAACATCCCAATCAAATAGTGGATGGAAAAAAGCAGGGCTGGTGGACGGTGCTAGTGGATAAAGATTGGAAACTGGTTACCGAGGTTGCTCAGGCCGCCTATTATAGAATTATTGAATACCAGCAAGGAAAGCCCAAAGGGACCGTGAGTGATTATTTTGTAGATGGCCGATTGCAATGGCAGGGGCAACTGCTCAGTGAAAACCCTGATGTGAATGATGGACTTTGTATTTGGTACAATACCGATGGAAGTAAGAAAGAAGAGTTTACTTATGAGAATGGAATAAAAGAAGGGCCAGCCGTTTATTATTGGCAAGGAAAAAAATATTCGGAAGGAACATTTACCAATGATAAGCTCAACCCAGATTGGGTGTATTACGGTAACGATTATAATAGCTACTATAAAACTGCCTTACAAAGTAACTCGAACGGTGAATTTGAGAAGGCCGTAACTTATTTCTTAAAAGCAAAACAGCTGGCTATAAAGGAATATGGAAGCGCTTCTTCGCAGCATATCAATGTGGTGTGGAACCTCACATTTGCTTACCAGAGTTGGGATAAGCCCAATGAAATGATTTCGTCCTGGCGAGAAACCATGAGGGCTTGCAATCAAAGCAAAAAAGTAGATGATCGGGTGATCGCTCAGTATACCGAAGGGCTTGCAATATGGTTGAATAAAAAAATGTTAAAAAAAGAGGCTAACGAATTGTTTCTTTTTGCGGCACGCTTGCGCGAGTCAAAAAATATCGATGAAAACTTTCAGTTGTACTGGGATTGGAAAACTGTCTTGGATAATAAAAGAAGTTTGGGGCAATATGATTCAATCTATTTCTTATACGAGAAGGTTACAGCAGCAGTACCTGTTACCGATAATGGCAATGCGGGAGCCCTTCGCGATTGGGTTTCCTTTGCGATTAACAGAAGCCAATCGGAACACTACCCTGATTTAGAAAAAAGATGTGAGGAATTTTTGCGAGCAAAAGAAGAACAGCGAGATGGTGCTTTTGCAGAAGTGGCCATTGCCCATGGTAGGTTACTTGCTGAGAAAGGACAAACGGAGCGGGCATTAAAAAGTCTGGCAGAAGCACGAACAATTTATCAGAAAAGCGATGAAACATTTACAGGATGGATGCGCACTATGCGCTATATGTTGGAGACTTATAATAAGTCCAGGAAGATTGATCCTTCAGCGAAAGAAATACTTGTAACGTTTGAGGCGAATAATGAGAAGGTGCAAGACCAGTGGGAAACCTACGCTGCCAACCTGGAGGCCATTGCAACTACCTATACTTTGATGAAAGAGTATGATAAAGCGGAGGAATTGGTGGTGAGGATGATGCATATCATGGAGCAAAATTCAGGGACGCATACGAATAACTACAAAAATTTGGAAGTTGCTTTACGAGCCTTGGTGGAGCAGACAGGTCATACTGAAAAACTGAATGGTGCAAAGACACTGTCTGCTGCAGACGAACAAAGAGTATTAAAATCCTTGGGAGTAGAAGAGGGTGACATCGAGAAACTAGGAGCTTATTTAGCGGCCAACGACTACCTCAACGCCATTAAAGTGTTCGAGAAGAGTGCATCCGTTATCGGTAATTTTTATATCTCACGACAGGAGTATAGCGCCTACGTATTGATGAATTTGGGTATGGCGCACAGCTATCGCGAGATTGGTAATCTGGCTCGTTCTTTCCAAATGCTGAACGAAGCACATGCCATCAGTAAACAAAACTTAAAACCTGCAGATGATGCAAATATCATCGTATTGATGAGTATGGGAGAGTTTTATCAACTCAATGGTTCGGTGAAAGAAGCCTCTAACTATTACATGGAAGCGCTTAAAATACTTAATGAATCGCGAACGGAAGCCAATAAAAAAGCGAATGATGAAATGTACTTCAACATCGCTTCCAGATTGGCAAGTACTTATGCTACTATGGGGTATTATCAAGACGCTGAGCAAATATATTTTGATGTACTCGATTATAAAGCAAAGGCGAACGGTGTGAATAGTGAGTTGTATGCGATTCAGAAAACAGCTTTGGCATCACTCTATCATCAGATGCAATTGTTTTCACTGGCGGAAAAGATGTATCTGGAGGCTGAGCGTATACTAAGCATGAATGGAAGCGACTATCCAGCCTATATCGATTTACTCAATCGGATGGCCGTAAACTATCAAGTGCGAGGTAACTATCAGGAAGCAGAAGCTATTTTTAATAAGTTGAGGGAGGTGTATGCGCGGACGCTGGGCAAACAAAGTACGAGCTATGAAAATATATTAGGTAACCTTGGACTGATGTATTACCATCAGGGAAATTTTGAGAAGGCTAAAGCCACGTATGATGAATCGAATGAACGGCTATTGACACGCATCGACAATTTCTTTTCGTCCTTATCCGAAGAGGATAAGACTAATTTTTATAATTCGGTTAAAGTTCATTTTAATACCTATAATGCTTTTGTAGTTGCAAATGCTTCTGAGCATCCACAGGAGTTGGGCAACATGTATTCACAAGCTTTGCTTACCAAAGGGTTATTATTTAGATCTGGTAATAGGATGAGGAAGTCCATTCTTTCAAGTAACGATGAACAACTGAAGGCAGACTATTCACAATGGCAAGCCAATAAAGAAAGATTATCAAAAGTGTATCAGATGAGTGATGGTGAGAAAAAAAATTCAGGTATCGATGTGGAGAAGCTGGAACGTGAAGTCATACAGCTGGAGCGCGCCTTGTCTAAAAAATCGCAACAGTTTGGTGAACTGCTGGCAGCACGGCCTACCTGGAAGGACGTACAGCAGAAATTGAGAGAAGGTGAAGCAGCCGTAGAGATTATTCGGGTTTGGGAATCGAAGCCTGATTATGAGTTTCAGTATATAGGCAAAGGACTAACCTACGATACGCTTGGAGAGCAGGGTTTTGCCAGAGTGGCAGAATTGCTTTCCGATAGAACTCCGGCAGCAAAAGCAGGTGTTGCGGAGCGCGATGTAATTTTGACCATCAATGGAAAATCAACAAAAGGACTAGCCTTAAAACAAATTGGCGATTTGTTGGCCGTTAACCCTGCTGTGATTAAAATGAAGAGAGAAGGAGTAAAATCAACTACTTACGAAGTAAAATTGTATGCTGATTCTGTTTTCAAACGAATATACGTGCGTCAAACTGTTTATGCCGCTTTGGTAATCACCAGAGAAACTGAGGATCACCCTCAATTGGTTCGGCTTCAAAACGGTGGGCAACTGGAAGGACGCTATCTGAAGTATTATCGAAATGCCATCCAATCTAAATTAAGAGATGAACTATCGTACGATCAATTCTGGAAACCCATACAACAAGCAAGTGGCAATGCAAAAACTGTTTATGTTTCACCTGATGGTGTATACAACATGATTAATATCAATACCTTGTTCAATCCAGAAACTGAGCAATATGTCATTGATGAGCAGGCCATACAGTTAGTAGCTAACACCAGCGACTTACTGGTGCCCGCACCTGCTAGTCGCACAGGAGAAGCCCTGCTAATTGGATTCCCAGATTATAATCAACGGACGGAAACAGCTACAGGTAATGAAGCTACTAACTATTCCCTGCTAAAGAATGATACGACACAACGATTTATGAGTGGTAGTACCGTAACCGAACTCCCTGGAACACAAATTGAAATTAACGGTATCGAAGCCATTCTGAAAAATCAAAAAGTGGGTGTGAAGAAGTGGTTGGCCAGTGAGGCAACAGAAGAAAATATAAAGAAAATTCACTCACCTAAGATTCTCCACATTGCCACACACGGATTTTTCATGAGTGAAGTGAGAGGTGAAGGAGAGCGGTCATTCGCAGGAATGGATGTCGCTGCGTTAAATAAAAATCCGTTATTCCGTTCCGGGTTATTATTGGCTGGCGCTGGAAAATCTATTGCTACTGGAAAAGCATTAGCCTCTGGTGAAGATGGAATATTTACGGCATACGAAGCGATGAACCTGGATTTACAAAACACAGAGCTTGTGGTAATGTCTGCTTGCGAAACAGGATTAGGAACTGTTGAAAGTGGGGAAGGTGTCTACGGCTTGCCCCGTGCTTTTCGCTCGGCCGGTGCTCACAGTGTATTAATGTCGCTTTGGAAGGTAGATGATACCGCTACACAAGAGTTAATGACTGAGTTTTATAAGCAATGGCAACAAAGCAATAAACAAGTCACGTTTCGTGAGGCACAACAACTACTCCGTCAGAAATTCGATCATCCCTTTTATTGGGGCGCCTTTGTGATGATTGGTGATTAACCTGGCGTTATCATATACTTTATATAAAATAGCCCTCCTTACTTGAAATCTTTTTGGGTGAGAGCTTGCGTGGAGCTCAATGGACTAAAAATTCTGGTGTAGCCAGCTCGGCATTCCATTAACCATTTTGAGTTTTGGCAGTGGCTATAGAGATACCTTTCAATGGTAGGGAAGGAAGTGGTGAATAATTGAATGATTTTCGTAACTATGACGTTTTAATTTTTAATGAGCGAAATAGTGGCAGGTAGAGAATTCAAGAATATTATTTTCGATTTGGGAGGGGTGATCATCAATTTGGATGAAAGTAAAACAGTAGAGCGGTTCGCCCAGGTTTCACAGCAACCTTTATCCATAGTTCAGCAACACATTCTAAGTTTTGATCCTTACAAGCAATTTGAGAAAGGATTGATAACGGCAGCGGAATTCAGAAATGAGTTGAGGGCTGAATTGGAGATGACGGCTACGGATGATGTAATTGATGGCTGCATGAATGCCATGTTACTAGACATTCCGAATGAAAGAATCAAATTGTTAGAGTCGCTAAAGAACTCTTCAAGACTTTTTCTCTTAAGCAATACGAATCAGATTCATTACACTTGCTTTAATAAGATACTTAAACATACCGCTGGAGTAGATAAATTAGACGTCTTTTTCGAAAAGGCGTACTATTCTCACTTGGTACACATGAGAAAGCCCGATGCTGAAATATTTGAAATGGTACTTTCTGCAAACAAACTGGAAGCCAATGAAACGCTTTTCCTTGATGATAATCTTTTAAACCTTGAGGGGGCAAGTCGCTTGGGGATAAATACAATTCAGGTTAAAAATCCTGATCAACTTTTTGAGCTCTTCGCATGAAAATAACACTCAAAGAAATACTGGTTCATACTTCACTATTTGTGGTCACTTTTGTTACCACTACCTTTGCTGGGTCTGAATGGACCCAGGGAAAGTCCGTCTTTATGCCGGGGTATAGCTTGGAGGATTTTTACAGCGGAATGTTCTATTCGGTACCCTTTCTCCTTATTTTGGCGGTGCATGAATTTGGTCATTATTTCACGGCCATACATTATAAGGTAAAAACCAGTTTGCCTTATTTTATTCCGTTGCCACCACTACCCTTTATGATCGGGACAATGGGGGCCATTATTCGTCTCAAGGGTAAGGTCACTTCAAAACAACATCACTTTGATATAGGTATCGCAGGACCACTTGCCGGATTTGTGGTTGCACTTGGTGTGTTGTGGTATGGATTCACCCATTTACCCCCACCTGAATATATATTTCAATTCCACCCTGAGTATGAACAATATGGGTTGGCCTATGCCAATTTTGTTTATCAGCCTGAGTACCTGGCGCAAAATGCGGGTGCTGATGTAATGATTGGAAAAAACTTATTGTTTGTCTTTTTTGAAAAATTCGTGGCTGACCCTGCGCGTGTACCCAATATGCATGAGATCATTCATTATCCTTTTCTTTTTGCAGGGTTCTTGTCATTGGTTTTTACAAGTATTAATCTGCTACCCATCGGCCAGTTGGATGGCGGACATGTGATTTATGGTCTCTTGGGATTTAAAGGTCATAAGGTCGTAGCGTCAATCACTTTTGTTTTATTTCTCTTTTATGCAGGACTTGGCTACATAAGTCCGGGAGTACCCACGGATACCTTAATTTGGGAAATTCCATTATTTATTGGTTTTCTCTATTTCTGCCTTACCGGACTTGGCTTAGGATGGAAGGATACTTTGATGTATGCGCTGTCTATGTTTGCCCTACAATACTTGCTGGCTACATTAATACCTGGCATTCAGGGTTATCCAGGGTGGTTACTTTTTGTGTTTATTATTGGTCGATTTATTGGAGTTAAACATCCGCCATCTGAAATCGAAGCGCCACTCAACACAGAAAGAGTAGCATTAGGATGGTTTGCTTTATTTGTATTTGTGATTTGTTTTGCTCCCAATCCGCTGGATATTGTGATTACCGGAGTTAGTCAACCTTGATGCGATGAGAGGAGACCCCCTTTGGGCTAAATAATCTTAAGATGTATAATCCAGGGCGTGCGTTGATGAGTTGAACTTGCTGACCTTCTTGAGTTTTTACGATCGATTGAGGAATAATTCTCCCCGTTATGTCATATACTTCTATCGTTTCTGCATTACCTGTTACCATAAAACTTCCGTTCGAAGGATTGGGATAAAATTGAATAGGACTCACCTCTTCATTGGGCAATCCCGTAAACACACCTATTCCTTTACCGAAAACCGGACGAATCATCAAACTACCCACCAGGTTGACGTTGGGTTCCCACTCACCATTGGTATTAAAAAAAATCTTATCGCCCGAGTTTGTATTTTTATCTAGCCCGATGGGGAGGGAGGTAGAGGTAGATTGCTTCCAACCCACATAGAACTGATCTTTTACTCCTACCAACCTTTCTAATCCCAGCCTCCAGAATTTGTTCTTGGCGCCCCTGACTACGTTTACCGTTTGCTTGTGAAGAAAGGAACTGGGGTCGCCTGAAAGATCTCGTAGGATGAGAACTTCAATAGATTGCCCTATGTCTTCACCAAATTCCGGAAAATAAAAATCGATCGCTACGATAGTATCTCGCTTAAGGGTGTTCATCTTAAATAAGCAAGCCAGTTGAGCACCCGGTTGATTGAGGGACGCGCCATACTCTGCCGTACCATCATCATAGGCATAATAATTATCCAGCATATACTCTACTTGTGTGGTATCGTTAAGCCTGAAGTCGATGGGAGCGTATTTGATAGTATTGTAATCACCTAAGGGTTCAGCTACAGAGGGGACTACATTATCTCCCGAGTTGATCCATAATTTTAATTTTATTCGAGCGGCAGAATCTAAAGCGGAAAGACCGGATAAATCGGGTAGTGTTTGGATTGGCGTTTTTCTAAATTCCAAGGGTTGCAAAGGATTGCCAATAGAGGTGGCTAGATCAAGCTGATGTGTATATATATTTTCGGTTTCATCACGATACACGAAAACAGAATCCTCTGAATCGTAGCTAATGGGTTGTACATCACTTTGAGTTGTATTTCCCGGGATAAACTCAAGGTTGTGCATTGTCAACAGAGGTGCAGTAAGATAAGAAGCAGGGTCTTCCACGAAATGATCGAATGGCATCGAATAGTATCCGTTCAGCATAGAGGAGAGTGGGATGGAGATCGTCCGGTCAGGATAGCTGGTGTCACTTGCATTTCTTCCCTTGTTTAAATAAACATAATCAATATTCCACGTATCAAACGGCCCTGAGAGTCTCCCATAACTCTGAATGGTAAATTGGAATCCGCTGTGAAAAAAATCATTCCCCGCAACAGGGATTAATGTTTGTGTAAACACAGTTGGGTCTAAGCTACCGTCATTTTCAATCGTCCTCACTGTTATCCACGCTCCGGAAGCATTTTTAAAAAGTACCCTTAGCTGGTCTCCCGGATCAGGCGCCTCTCCATTCCCTTTGTATTGAAAATAAAAGCTTAAGAATACACTGCTTCTTTCTCCTAAAGGAACGAGATCCAACGCAATGGGTCTGGAGACCAAACTATCGGCAATCCCTTTGGCCAGAGGCTCATTGGGTACATACGGACTTCCAAATTCGTTGAGACCATCAAAAGTGGCTACGCCTAAAGAGGGTGGATTAATTCCCAATCCAAAGTTTAATGAAACTGAATTACTTGAGTTCCATAAGGTGTCATGGGGGGAGTCTGGTCGATTGGAAAAAGAAAAATCGTCCCAAAAGGGCAATGGCATCGGGGCGAGCTCCTGAGTCCGGCCTGAATAACCTGCTTTTAAATTCTTCTCTTTAGGAAGGGGTACAATAGTAAACTGTGAAAATGCTAATTGAGCATTAATAACAAAAATTAAGGCCAGCCAACATATCTTCCTATAGTTCATCAGATTCTGACTCTTCGTCTTCTGCGTCATCGGGTTCTACGTATCCAGGCGGAGCAAGCCACAAATCGACCGGATCACCAACTCGCACTTGTTCGTTTATTTCCGGGTATTGCTTGTAAACGACCGGTGAGGTGCCTGTAGTATCTACACCTGCAGGGATTTCAACACTTCCCAGGTGCAAGTTCCAGCCTTGCAATTTGAATAATGCTGTTTCATAGCTATCACCAATGAGATTGCCAATTCGAAAATCAGATCTTCCATTGCCATCACCTACTACCAAATCAATCACTGCACCTTTGGGCACACGTGTTCCTTCTTCAATAGGCTTGCCCATGTAGCGCATTTCTTTAACCAGATTAAGAAAGGGACTTGGTTCCAGAATAATGTGCCCTCTTCTTAGTTCATTACTTTTTAGCACTACTTCGGCATTGATACGGGATCGGTCTACAAGATCCGGCATGGGTACCGTGGGGGGGGTAACACGGTTCAGGGTAATATAGATTTTTCTGTTTTCCTTCACCTTAGATCCAGACTTCGGAAATTGTTGCAATACAGTTAGTGGAGGAAAATCTTCTGAGTAGGAGGAGTCGCTGATCTCAAATCTCAGGTCATGGCCTGATAAAAAGCCTTCTATTTTATCTACATCCATACCCTCTAGATTGGGAACTGTAATGGTTTCACCGTGATTGGTGGTATTCGGTAAATAGATATAAAAATAAAACAGAGATAAAAAAGCAAGTAGGCCTATAGCTATGCTAAGGTTGACAATAAGTGAACCGAGCGTGCTGGATGGAAAGGGTAGTTTAAATCGCATACGGGTTAAAACTTCAGTGATGATTGAAAGTCCTTTTCTATTCTTTGCGCATTTTTATATCGTTCCAATCCGAGTTGAATCAATCGTGAAATTAAATCGGTAAATGACACACCGCGATCTTTCCACATCATAGGGTACATACTCGAATTGGTAAAACCAGGAATGGTATTGATCTCGTTGACGTAAACCTTTCCGCTTTCACTTAAGAATAAGTCTACTCGGGCAAAATCCTCGCATTGCAGCTGCTGGTAGGCCTTGATGGAGTATTCCCTGATGGTATCGCTCGTTTTTTCATCTAGCTGTGCAGGTACTTCAATTTTCACGGCCTCTCCATCCACATACTTGGCATCGAAAGTATAAAAGTCATAATTGGAGCTGATGATAATCTCTCCCGGAAGCGAGGCTTGGGGTGGATTGTTGCCAAGTATCGCGCACTCTATTTCCCGACCCTTTACATACGCTTCCAAAATGATGCAATCGTCATATCGGAAAGAATCTTGGAGAGCAGCGTCAAACTCTTCTTTGCTTTTTACTTTTGATACACCTACTGATGACCCAAGATTAGCAGCCTTTACCATAAAAGGGAGTCCGAGTTTTTCCTTTGCAGCCTCAAAACTGATCTCATCGAACTGATCATGGCGGAAAAACAGAAAATCTGTTACAGGTATACCTGCCTGTTGCATCAGTTGTTTGGCTACCAGTTTACTCATAGCTACAGAAGAACCCAATACACCTGTTCCTACCATAGGTATACCCATTGCTTTTATTAGTCCTTGAATACTTCCGTCTTCTCCATCTGTGCCATGAAGCACTGGAAAAATTACATCCAGAGTGAGTGCGTTTCCCTTCTCGTCTTCGAAACGAGGGTTTACACCATCAAGATGAAGTTTAAGCTTGCTGCCTTTTTCAATTTCTTTGCTTACGGAAGGAGTAATGTACCAGGTACCACGAGTGGAAATTCCTATGCAGTAGGCTTCATAAAGATTCTTGTCGATATAAGATTCAATATTTCGGGCCGAGTTAATGGAGACTCCGTGTTCCACTGATTGACCTCCATAGAGAATACCTACTTTTAATTTCGTCATGCACCATTAAATTCAACCTCAAATATGCCCAGTATTTAGCTCATTTCCATCTAAAAAAGAGGGCAATATGCAAAATTCGCCTAGCGGGTGATAAACACTTTGGTTGACTCAATTTGATTAGCCACCTGAAGCCTTAAAATATATATTCCCGCTCGCTGATTACTCATATCTATGGTATAGGTCTGGTTCAAATTATCAGGAAGCAAATTATCCACTACCACTTGCCCCATGGTATTATACACCTGAAGCCGCGATGTTTCCTTCTCAGGAAGATTGAATGTGATTTTGATTTCATCAAATGACGTGGTGTACACACTATACAGCGACTCGGTACTGGGTGGAGAGGGATTATCGTCATTAAATAATTCAATTTCATCGAGGTAGAGATTATTGCCATTGTCATTGATGGCTACGAATGCCAGTCGAACGTTGTCTTCCCCCACTAAGTCGTTGAGGTTTACGTATTCTCTTTTCCAATCAGTATCTGTAACGGGTGTCCATGATGCATCATTATTGGTCGATAAAAATTGATTGCCTAGTTGATCGTATTGAGTTTCTTTAAAACTTATTCCGCCATCTATGGACGATAATACTTTAAGCCGCTCAGTTCCTTTAGTGCTTAATGCGTAACTCACATCAAAGAACATACTAGCCTTTATGGATTTGGAGAAATCAAGCACAGGACTTACTAACCATGCTTCATCTGTTTTAGAAGTGTTGTTGAAAGCCCGGTAAACCAGCGAGGTTCCTTTGTTGGTCGTGGTCAATTCCCAGTTAAGCATATCCACCTGACTTATGATAGTCCATGAGTCCTGAAAGGATAGGTTAAAGTTTTGCCTGGATGGGATTGTTTCATTGGATGGGTTGACAATGATTGTTCGTGTTTTGGTATTGTTGGAGGGAGATTCATCAGTATCCCCATTGGGTTCCAATAAGGTAAAGGTGACTTCATTGGTTCCTGAATTTAATGCGATAGGGTCAAGTGTCATTTCCATATCAGCACCAGTTAAAAGTGTCAGCCCGGTAAAGGACTTAGTGGAGGCAACTGTACCGTTTACTGTGGTCTCCACCTTTACATTTGTGATAGGAATACTTCCTTCATTCCTCATGCTAATGACAGGGGTAAGTACATTTTTATTGACAACCGGTGATGGACTGATGATTTCTTTGATAGCAACATCTATGAGGTCACCGGTAAAAACATACACATTATCTAAAAATAAGTTATTTCCGTTTCCGTTTTGACCGATGAAAGCAATTTGAAGGTTGCCCGACCCTATGAATTGATTCAATGAAATGGATTCAGTTTCCCATTGCGATGCATCGGAAGGAGTAAAAGCATTGGCAGTAGAGGAGGTGGTGGCTAGCTGGTCTCCAAATTTATTAAACACTTCCGTGCCTGAGCTGAGATCAGAATTACAACTATTAATGACCACTATTTTTAAACCATCGGTAAAACTTGTACCCGGGTACTTGGCATGTGCCCGATCAAATCTTAAAATGGCTGCACTCGCACCATCGAGATTGATTATAGGTGTCAGTAACCTGTCTACTACACCTTTTTCTTCGTAGCTGTAGTAGTTCATATACATGGCTTTATTTCCAGCTACACCATTGGGTGCAGCAATGTTACTCCATGTGGTCAATTGATCAGGGTTTTGAATAGTCCAGGTACTGGGCGTGGTGTCAAAGAACTCAAAAAATGGGACATTGGCGATGAAGGGAACTTCAGAAGTATGGGTAATAAGGTTGTCGGAAGCCTTGCCATCGATAACACCATTGGTGAGCAGGATTTCAAAGCTTATAAGCGATGAACTGGGGGAGGCTAAACTGATTGTACTGAAGTCGATGGTGACGTTGTCAAGTGGATTGAGATTCAGAACTACATCCTTTGTTTCTTGAGTGCTTCCATTCAATTTAAAGGCGATCCGCGCAGAAGTAATGACATTGGTTCCATAATTTCTTACTTCTAAACTTGGAGTAATGGTTCCTCCGCAAGAAGTAACTCCCGGGTTGAGTATCTCTCTAATACCAAGATCGTTGGCTACAGGAGCAGGAGGCTGACTGCCCATAGAGGAGGTAAGGCTGGCCCTTCTTGGACTGTTCTGTAAAATGATTTCCATTCGTGTTACCTGACCCGCGGTGAAAAGATTCATACAGGCATCGTTGGTATAATCAAGGTAGTTTTGAAACATCTTGTTAGTGGTACAACTTACCTGAGGGTGGGTAACGCATCCTGTTGTTTCATTGCTTTGAGGTGGGGTGTCGTTTACATAATCAGTAGCACTACAGCTGCTTGCATCACCCCAAATATGACGGAGACCAAAGAAGTGACCTATTTCGTGAGTGGCGGTTCGTCCTTTATTAAACTGAGGTTCCAGATTAAATGCTCCCGGAGTAGGCTCATCATCTACAGAACCTACGTCCCTATAATTAATTACAACACCATCTGTCAATGGGTCGGAGGAGGAATTTTCTAAACCAGGCAAGCCAGATCCTCCTGGCTCAGGAAATTGAGCATAACCAATAAAGTTAGAAGGATCGTTAAAGTTGATCACCCAAATATTCATGTAGTCTTCAGAGGGCCAATAACTCAATGACTTGAATGTAGTATTATCGGCAAGCGTCCATTCTGTTTTAGTACCTTGCACCCTTACGATTCCATTGGTAGCCAATCCTTCCGGATCTTGTTTGGCTAACACAAATTCTATATCCAGATTTCCGGCAACGGATAAAAACTCAGCCGGAGTTTGAGAGGCGTCAGCATTGAGGCGCTGAAAATCTTTATTCAATACATTGATTTGAGAAATGAGTTGCTCGTCTAAAATATTGGTACCCGTACCTATAGGTTCGCCATTGTGGATGACATGGAAAACCACTGGAATAACATAGGTGGCAGACGAGGAGCTCTGTGTGTCGAAAGTTTTTATTCTTGGCTCAACATGTTTCTTGCTAAGCCAATTCTCAAATTGAGCTTCTCTTATGGCGTGCTGAGGGTAAATATTTTTTTGGTATTCAACCGTAGCACAACGTTCTTGGCCATATGTGTTTAAGGCTACTCCGATTCCCAATAAAATGATTAACAGTAATTTCCTCACACTACTCTACTATAAATAAGGTCTTTAGGAGCCAGTTAGTGCATATTTACGCTCGCACGTTTAACGCTAAATTATTAAAATCTATCTCTTAATGGGCTAAAAAGAAATGCAGTAACCTTAAAGTGCGGGCATATTCACCACTTCGATGTGACCGATTTCGGGAACTGATTTTTTTACAGCTTCTTCCACACCGGCTTTAAAGGTCATGGTAGACATGGGGCAAGTGCCACAATTACCAATAAACTCTAGAATTAACTTCTTCTCTTTGGTGATTTCAAGTACGCGCACATTCCCACCATCCATTACCAGATAGGGGCGGATCTTATCCAGGGCAGCTTCTACCCTTACATTTAAATCATCCTTTTTTGTTTTTGTGCTGCTCATTATACCTTCATTTCAACCTTCTTCGTTTCGGCAAAGTTGGCATTTCTAATAGCCACCTGCCGTGCCATAGCTTCTGCCAAATCTTTAAAAGCGGTAGACGTAACTCCCTCTTTCATCACTGCGGGTAGTCCGCTGTCTCCGCTTTCGCGGATGCCCTGAACTAGCGGTATCTGACCAAGCAGAGGAACGTCATATTTCTCCGATAAGTTCTTACCACCATCTTTACCAAAAATAAAGTATTTATTGTCAGGTAGCTCCTCCGGAGTGAAGTAAGCCATATTTTCTACTATACCCAGAACAGGAACGTTGATTTGCGGCTGTTTGAACATGGCAAGCCCTTTTGTCGCATCTGCAATGGCCACCTTTTGTGGTGTCGTTACAATAATGGCCCCTGTTACAGGCACGGTCTGTACTAATGTAAGATGGATATCGCTGGTGCCGGGAGGCATATCGATAAACAAATAGTCCAGCTCTCCCCATTCGGCATCACTTATGAATTGTTTTAAAGCGGAGCTGGCCATGGGTCCGCGCCATACCACAGGACTATCGGGTGGGGTAAGAAACCCGATGGACAATAATTTAACGCCATATTGCTCCAGGGGCTGAATTATATTTTTTCCATTGACCACTTTTACTTCAGGTTGCTCGTGCTCACAGTTGAACATTACAGGAATAGAAGGTCCATAGATGTCTGCATCGATGAGCCCTACTTTAGCACCCATTTGAGCCAATGCTACAGCCAGATTGGCGGTTACAGTTGACTTTCCCACTCCACCCTTTCCGGATGCAATGGCAATGATATTTTTTACGCCTGTAAGAACTGGCGCCTTGTCCCTGGATGAAGTAACGGATGAACTCATAGTGATATCCAACTCCAAATCCTGCCCGATTACTTTTCTAACCGCTTCTTCACAATCCTTTCTGATTTTTTCCTTTAAGGGACAGGCAGGTGTGGTAAGCATTACAGTAAAACTCACTTTATCTGAGCCTACTTGTACGTCAGTGATCATGTTGAGTGTGACAAGATCTTTGTGCAGATCGGGGTCCTGAACCGTGGATAGTGCTGCTATTATGTCTTTTTCGGAAAATTTCATCCTCTACAATTAATTCGATTGCAATTTAGGACTAAAGAATTGAGTCTGCAGCCCTATTTTCGACCTTTTTTACCTATTTCTACCTGTAGGGCCAGATAACTTAGTTTGTCTCATTCCTAAACACAGAAAGCATAAAAAAGTATCTTTGAAGTCTTAAAATTTTTGAGTGATTCTGCGCGAGACCATAGACGAAGTAAAGAACCGACTGGACATTGTAGATGTCATAAGCGACTTCATTACGTTGAAGAAATCGGGCCAGAATTATAAGGGCCTGAGTCCCTTTACGAACGAAAAAACCCCTTCTTTTTTCGTTGTCCCCGGTAAAGGCATTTTTAAGGACTTCAGCAGTGGTAAAGGAGGCGATTCCTTTACCTTTTTGATGGAGCACGAGGGAATGAGCTATGTGGAGGCCATCCGGTTTTTGGCTAAAAAATATGGAGTTGAAATAAAGGAGACGGAAGCTACTGAGCACGAATCAGCTCAGCAAAGCGAAAGGGAAGGACTCTATATCCTCATGAATTATGCGGAGGAATATTATCACAATAATCTGCTGACGCACGAGGAAGGACAAAGCATTGGGCTGAGCTACTTTAGAGAGCGTGGTTTTAATGACAAAACCATCGAGAAGTTTGAGTTGGGTTATGCCCTTAATGGGTGGGAGAACTTCAGTAAAGAAGCATTAAGCAAAGGATACAGTCAGGACCTGTTGGAGAAAACCGGACTGGTTGTAAAAAAAGAAGATGGCAGTTCATATGATCGGTTTCGCGGACGGGTCATATTCCCAATTCACAATATTTCCGGAAAGGTCATCGCCTTTGGCGCCCGTATGTTGGGCAAAGAAAAGAACCAGCCTAAATACATCAACTCGCCAGAAACAGAAATCTACCATAAGAGCAATGTGCTCTATGGATTGTTTCAGGCAAAAAATGCAATTCGTCAAAATGATAATTGCTACCTGGTAGAAGGGTACACCGATGTGATCTCACTCCATCAGGCTGGGGTGGACAATGTAGTGTCTTCATCAGGTACCGCCCTTACGGATGAACAGATCAAACTCATCCGGAGATTTAGTGAGAACGTTACCGTATTGTTTGATGGCGATGCGGCTGGAATCAAAGCGGCATTGCGTGGTATTGACCTGATCCTTAAGGGAGGGTTGAATGTGCGTGTGGTTTTATTTCCCGATGGAGAAGACCCCGATAGTTATTCCCGCAAGTTGGGAACAACGGACTTTCAGAATTTCTTAAAATCGAATAGAAAAGATTTTATTTCTTTTAAGGCAGATCTGTTTGCGGCAGAGGCGGGAGGAGATCCAATTCGCAAGGCAGAATCAATAAGAGAAATTGTAACCAGCATTGCGATAATTCCTGATCCAGTAAAACGATCCGTTTACATTCAGGAGACGAGCAATCTCTTGAAAATTGGTGAAGCAGTACTCTTGACAGAGTTGAACAAGATCCTTATCAATGAAAGGAAAAAATCTGAAAAAGAAAGACTAAGAAATACAGACGAGCCACCACCTCCTTCTGACCCTATTGCAGATGTAAGCGAGCCAACCAAAACGGATGCCAGCAGTATGGTGCAATATCAAGAGAAGGAAACAATCCGTCTCCTGTTAAATTATGCCGATGAGGCTTTAGAAGATCAGAAGGTTTCTGATTTTCTTTTCCATGAGCTGGAAGACGTTGTTTTTGTAAACCCGGTTTTCAGTGAAATATTTGAAGGATTAAAAGAAGGTTGGGAAAAGAACGAGAGCAGAAGCAGTCATTACTTTATTCACGAGGGAAGTGAAGCGATAAAGAGTGTAGTAACGGATTTGGTAGCTCAACGTTATGACCTCAGTGAACATTGGGGTGATAAATACCATATTCATATTCCAAGAGAGGGGGAGCTTTTGAATGAGATGGCGTACACGAACGTGTTGCGCTTGAAGCTACGGATCATCCAAAAAATGCTGGAGGAGAACAAACAAAAGATCAGGGAAGCAGAAGGAATGGGAAATGAATCAGAAGTGGATAGTATTTTACAGACCCAAATAGGATTAGACCAAGCAAAAAAGGAATTGTCTGAATTGTTGGGAATAGTTATTGCCAGATAGGAACAGTCCTATGGGTTTTGTTGTTGTAAGCATGAACGGTTAAGAAAAAATGAGTAAAGTAAAATTGGATAGCATCGAAGACGCCATCGATGACATTAAGAATGGAAAGGTGATCATCGTTGTGGATGATGAAGATCGTGAAAACGAAGGCGATTTTGTATGTGCTGCAGAGAGCGTCACTCCTGAAATTGTCAATTTCATGGCTACCCATGGGCGTGGATTGATTTGTGCACCTTTAAGTGAAGACCGCTGTGAGGAGCTGGGACTGGAACTGATGGTGGGAAAGAATACAGCTGCCTTTGAAACTCCCTTTACGGTTTCAGTTGATTTGATTGGTCATGGTTGCTCAACAGGTATTTCGGCACATGATCGCTTTAAAACCATAAAGGCCCTGGCGGATCCGGAGACAAAACCAGAAGAGCTGGGTAAACCCGGACACATTTTTCCGCTCAAAGCAAAGAAAGAAGGCGTATTGAGAAGAGCAGGACATACAGAAGCGGCCATAGACTTTGCGCGACTGGCGGGCTTTAAGCCGGCAGGGGTGTTGGTAGAAATAATGAATGAGGACGGTTCTATGGCACGCCTTCCTGATTTGGTTGATGTAGCCAAACGCTTTGGCCTGAAATTGGTTTCCATCAAAGACCTGATTGCCTACCGGATGGAAAAGGAGTCACAGATTAAGAAGGAAGCCGAGGTGAACATGCCCACTGAGTATGGTGATTTTAAATTGGTGGCTTATGAGCAATTGAATACCAATGAAGTACATATGGCCTTGATAAAAGGGGAGTGGGAAAAAGATGAACCGATAATGGTAAGAGTACACTCTTCCTGTGTGACGGGCGATATCTTTGGATCTTGTCGGTGCGATTGTGGCACGCAACTGCACAGTGCCATGCAAATGGTGGAAAAAGAGGGAAAAGGTATTGTGTTGTACATGAAACAAGAAGGACGAGGTATTGGGTTGTTGAATAAACTGAAAGCCTATAAATTACAGGAAGAAGGTTATGACACAGTGGAGGCTAACCTGAAATTGGGGTTCGATATGGACAACCGCGACTACGGAATTGGCGCACAAATTTTGCATGACTTGGGGGTATCCAAAATCAGGTTAATTACGAATAACCCAAAGAAAAGGGTAGGACTGATGGGGTATGGCTTAGAGATTGTAGACA
>JAGQYK010000015.1:41188-51612 GCA_020436125.1 Cyclobacteriaceae bacterium
TCCCCACAACGAAAAATACCTGATGACAAAAAGGGATAAATTAGGACATAGTATTTTAAAAGGTTAGATGAGGGTAGTCTTTTTCATATCAACATTACTATTGGTCAGCGCTGTTCAGGCGCAGGAGTTTGCCTTTGAATTATGGCATGATGGTAAAGCCGTTCTGGAAAATGGGGATACACTGAGAGGAAATGTCAAGTATGATATGCAAACGGACCTCGTTCAGGTGCAAGTAGGCGATCGGTTTGAATCCTACTCCGCACGGAAGCTCCTCTTCTTGGAGATATTTGACAAAACGGTAAAGCGCTACCGTAGAATGTATTCTCTTCCATACAATACCTCTGGTGAGTATCGAGCTCCAGTTATTTTTGAATTGTTGGAGGAAGGTAAAATCACATTGCTATGTCGAGAGGCATTGGAGTACCGAACCTATTCTTCAGTATATAACTACTATAATTATTCAAAGCTTACCCTGATCTACCGGTACTTCCTGCTGAAAGAAGATGGTAGTATTGATGAGTTTTTAGGCAAGCGAGGGGATTGGCTGGATTTAATGAACGACCGGAAAGAGGAGGTGCAAAAATTTGCGAAAGCCAACCGACTAGATTTTGATGAGAAGTATGATCTAAGCCGGATCGTTGCCTACTATAATTCTTTGTTTCCCGTTAGACGATAATTTAAAATGCAAAAGCCACTTATTCTTGTTTCCAACGATGATGGAATTACTTCCAAAGGTATTCGAACGCTCGTTGAGGTAATGCAGGAGTTGGGTGATGTAATTGTGGTAGCCCCAGATAGTCCACAGTCGGGAATGGGCCATGCGATAACGGTTGGGGATACGCTTCGCTTGGAAGAAAACTTTATTTTCGATGGCGTAAAAGCGTATGAATGTTCGGGTACGCCTGCTGATTGTGTAAAGTTGGCCAGGCATTTTGTGCTACGTGATCAGCGCCAACCGGATGTAGTAGTAAGTGGTGTAAATCACGGCAGCAATACTTCTATTAGCGTTCTGTATTCAGGCACCATGTCTGCGGCTATCGAAGGCGCCATTGAAGGAACTCCGGCCATTGGTTTTTCTCTTTGTGACTATGGATCTAAGATAGATTTTTCTCATACAAAGGAATATATCAAAAAAATAACCCTTCAGGTGTTGAGCAAGGGTTTGCCCAAAGGTGTGGCGCTGAATGTGAATTTTCCGCCTAAGCGAAATGAGAATATAAAAGGTATACGTATTTGTAGACAATCCAATGCCAAGTGGGTGGAGGATTTTGATGAAAGATACGATCCCAATGGTAGGCGCTATTTTTGGATGACAGGTAACTTCGTCAACTTCGATAAAGGAGAAGATAATGACGAATGGGCCATTGCCAATAATTATGTTTCTGTGGTCCCTTGCGAGTTTGATCTGACGGCCCACCATTCTATCCCTGTCTTGAATGATGATTGGGATATTCTAAGGTAATTCGACTCAACTGTTAATTACTTGTTAATAAGCCGAGGCCAGTTGCTTTAGGGACTGATTAGCACGATCATCCAAGATATTCTTATAAATTCCTAAACCTAGGTAAACCTCATCCTTAAATTCACGTTTGAAGCCTAATGCAATCATTGTTTCGAAGCATTCTTATTTTTTGCTTTGCCCCCACGGCAATCGTATTTGAAGCCATAGCACAAGAGGAAAAAAGTGCACCCGTTCTGTTGATCAAAAGAACAGAGGTTCCTATCAAAATTGACGGGATACTGAATGAAGAAGCCTGGTTGGAAGCGGACAGTACGCAGAGTTTTCATCAACAATTTCCTTATGACTCTTCATTGGCTCAGGTAAAGACGGTAGTGAGAGCTACCTACGATGATCACTTTATCTATTTTGCTGCAAAGTTATATACTGAAAATCCTGAAAAATATGTGGTACCCTCTTTGCGAAGAGATTTTTTTGGCGGAGGAATAGATTTATTTGCAATTATTCTTGATTCCTTTCAAGACAAGACCAATGCATTCACTTTCGGTACCAATCCAGCGGGCGTACAACGCGAAGGTTTGGTGTCAAGTGGTGGAGTAGGAGGTAATGATGGGCCACCAGTTGATTTTACATGGGATAACAAGTGGTACAATGAAGTGGGGGTCACACAAGATGCATGGATTTACGAAATCGCTATTCCATTTAAGTCTGTTAGGTATAAAGCGGGTACAACACAATGGAACGTTAATTTTTATCGACAAGACACACAAGGAAATGAGCGATCGTTGTGGGCCAGAGTACCCAGAATATTTCCCGCCTTTGCCTTAAATTATTGTGGAATTTTACAATTTGATGCACCTCTTAAAAAAGCGGGGCCCAATATTTCTGTTATTCCTTATTTAGCGACAAAAACTTCGGAGAACTTTGAAAACAATACCAAGGAGAGTTTACGCCTCACCTATGGAACTGATGCAAAAATAGCAGTTACTTCAGCACTTAATCTTGACATTACAGTTAATCCCGATTTTTCCAATACGGATGTAGATGAGCAGCAAACCAACCTCAATAGGTTCGAACTATTTTTCCCTGAGCGAAGGCAATTCTTTCTGGAGAATAAAGATTTGTTTGCTGATTTTGGCGGAGAGCGATCCCGGCCCTTCTTCTCAAGAAGGATAGGTTTGGCATTGGACACTTCAACGGGCCAGTATGTTCAGAATGATATTCGATTTGGTGCTCGTCTGAGCGGTAACTTAAATAAAAATTGGCGCATCGGTTTGTTGAATATGCAGGCCGATGATGTTCCAAACCTTAGCATTCCTAGTTATAATTTTGGAGTAGCCACCGCTCAAAGAAGAATTGGAGCTTATTCTAATATAAGGGCCATTTTTGTTAACCGTGAAGATTTCGGAAATAGCTCTGACTATAACAGAGTGGCAGGGCTCGACTACAATTATAATCTAAGGAACAATAAGTACAGAGGTAATCTCTTCTTTCATCAGCAATTTGCTCCTGAGTTTCAAGGCAAGGACTTTGATGCAGATGCATACAGTGCAGGAGCTAGTTTTAACTATAATTCAGAGACATGGTTTGGAGGAACTAGTCTTACCAGTATAGGTGCTAACTATGCACCTGTAGTAGGCTATACACCTCGGGAAGGTTTTGATCGGGTGGGCGGATATTTTGGATATCAGATCTATCCCAAAATTGAATCGATAAATAGGATCAGTATTGGAACCTTTGGAAATGTAACTTGGGATGCAATTTGGGGAAAATCAGATAGAGAGAATGGAGGATGGTTTGAGTTGGGGTTCCTCAATTCTTCTGAATTGAGTTTAAGGATAAATAATAGCTATACATTTTTATTCGATCCTTATGACCCATCAGAGACTGATGGCCCGGAGCTGGCACAGGCCTCGGATTACACCTATACCCAATATGAGATATATTATAGTGGGGATCAGAGAAGGAAAATGACTTATCGTATTGGAGCCAAAACCGGTCAGTACTATAATGGCAATTTATCAGGTGTGAATGGTAATGTTGGTTATCGTTGGCAGCCCTATGGTGTTTTTTCCATTGATTTTGATGTGAATCAGGTAAGACTGCCTGAAGGGTTTAACGATGCGGATATTTTAGTGATTGGGCCTAAGGTGGATCTTACTTTGACCAAGAATGTATTTTGGACTTCTGTAATTCAATACAATAGCCAGTTTGATAATATGAATCTGTATTCCAGATTTCAGTGGAGGTTTAAACCTGTTTCTGATTTGTTCATTGTCTACACTGATAATTATCTTTATGATTACAGAAACACTGAAGGTAATTTCAATATTAAGAACCGTTCGTTGGTAATCAAGCTTACCTACTGGTTGAATCTTTGATCAAGCTGGATCAACATTAAAAACAATTCTAGCACTTCTGTATTCTTTGATAGAAAGAAACTGGTCTGAAAGATGTGAAAGTTGATTTTTTATTTCTTTTAACTTCCCTCCATCCCTTGGTATTTTTATAAGAATAGTCATTAAGAATTCATTTCTGATTTTGGACACAAGCGGCTCACCAGGGCCAAGTATTTTTGGTCCTTTTATTTCATTCCTGATTTCTTGCGTTAATTGAGTGGCCAGATTTTTACATTTAAAACGATCGGTATGCTTTACGGTGATTTCAATCAACCGAGAGTATGGAGGATAAAAATGGGCCTCGCGGTCCTGGAGTTCAGTTTCAATATATCCCGGAATATCGTGTTGTGTTACAAATCGGAATAAGGCTTGCTTGGGGTCGGCCGTTTGAATAATTACGTTCCCCTTTTTTTCTCTGCGGCCCGAGCGGCCACTCACTTGAATGATCAGCTGGAAAGCCCTTTCATGGGCTCTGAAGTCAGGAAAATGCATCATGCGATCCGCATCAAAGACACCCACCAAACTTACCCGATCAAAATCAAGTCCTTTGGTAACCATTTGTGTGCCTACCAGAATATCCGTTTCTCCATCCTGAAAACTTTCAATAATGGATTCATACCCACTTTTTGTTCGTGTGGTGTCCCAGTCCATCCGCTGCACTTTCGCTTCAGTAAAAAGAAGATTTAATTCTTCTTCTAATTTTTCTGTACCATATCCTTTGGTTAAGATTCTTTTGGAGGTGCAGGTAGGACACTCAGGCGGGAGCGATTCTTTATAGCCACAATAGTGGCAGATCATCTCGTGACGATATTGATGGTACGTAAGACTAACCGAACAGTTGATGCACTTCGGTATCCAATTGCAGTCCTCACATTGAACCATGGGGGCGTACCCTCTTCTGTTTTGAAAAAGAATAACCTGCTCTTTGTTTTTGAGCGCTTCGCCAATGGCCTTGATGAGTGTAGATGAAAACTCACCCTTGTTGGATTTGCGCTGCCGCTCTATGGCCATATCGGCATAGATGACTTCTGGCAGATTGGATGCGCCAAAGCGCTCGTTTAAGCTGACCAGTTTAAACTTTCCTTGTAAAGCGTGAAAAAAACTTTCTGCCGAAGGGGTGGCACTTCCTAAAACTACTTTGGCGTGATGCTGATGCGCCATGACAAGGGCCAGATCTCTGGCTTGATAACGTGGTGCTGGATCATGTTGTTTGTAAGACGAATCATGTTCTTCATCTACTATGATCAGACCCAAATTATCAAAGGGTAGGAATACAGAGGATCGTACACCTACAACCACTTGAAATTTTCCGGATAAGATGCCATTCCAAACTTCTACACGCTCGTTGTCTGAAAATTTGGAATGGTAAACGCCCATTTCTGCACCAAATATTTTCTTAAGCCGCTGAACAATTTGAGTGGTTAATGCTATTTCAGGAATGAGGAGCAAGGCTTGATTGCCGCCATCCAGTGCTCTTCTGATAAGGTCAATGTAAATTTCTGTTTTTCCACTTCCGGTTACGCCATGCAGTAAAACCACATCGGTCTCTTCCAAGTGACTAAGAATGCTGTTGCGCGCTTCTTCTTGTTGCTCACTTAATAAAATGGGGTGTGAGGCAGAAGGATCGTCAAATCCAAATCGCGGAATGATGGTTTCAAACTCTTCAAAAATGTTGTTCTTAATAAGTGTATTTATCGATGAGTTCGATTCTCCTTCACTGAGTTGTGATTTACTTTGCCCGTTGTCATTCAACGAAGGATCTTTGAAAACTGGAACTGATTGTAAATATTTCAGTAGCACAGCCTCTTGTTTAGGTTTGCTACTGATTACTTCAAATAATCCTTCTAATTCCTTTTTGTCCGTATATTTTTTGGTAAGGCGTATCCGCTTTTCAGTTTTGGGTTTAAATTTTTCTTTTACTTTTTCAAAAAGGATAATGGCCTCTTTGGATACCATGGATTTTAGAAGACTATAAATATTCTTGGTTCCTAAAAACTTAGCGACCTCAGTATAGGTGAGCGTATCATGCTTCAGTCGATTGATCAGCATTCTTTCTTTTTCTGAAAAATCAAATGAGGTTTCATTCCAATTGAAAGAAGGGTTGAGTTGTACCATACTTTCACTCGAAAGTTTAAGCCCTGAGGGTAAGGCTGCATTGATGACTTCGCCCAGTGTACACATATAGTAATCGGCCATCCATTGGTATAATTTGAACTGGCGATCTCCGATTACTTCATTTTCATCAATGATCTCTAAAATATATTTGGCTTCATACGTTACTGGGGGCTTTTGATGAAGATCGGAAATGATACCCGTGAGAATTTTTTTTTGACCAAACTGAACAATCACCCGTTGACCAATTTTTACTAACTCATTGAGTGCGGCCGGCACCCTATAGGTAAAAAGTTTGGGAATGGGTACGGGCAGAATAAGTTCTGCGAAATAAGTATGGGAATCAAATTCTAGTCCTTCCTGAGTCATAGCGCGCAACAGCAAGGTAATAGGTCAAAACGTAAATTCCTTGACTGGAGAGGAGGTAGCATCTCTAAATTTGAGATTATTTGCCCATGATGCCTTTTAGCCTGTTTTCTTTTTAAGAATCACTTGTTACATTGGTTGCATGACATCAAGAAGACAATTTATTAAGAAAGGCCTGCTGGGCAGCTTAGGGGTATTACCATTAACTCATCTCAGTACTACTCCTTCACTGGAAGAATTAAAAAACGCTTCATCTGATGATGAACTGTTTGCGCTCGTTCGTCAACAACTTCATGTTCCTGAAAATAGACTCTACTTGAACACCGGTAGCCTTGGGCCGAGCCCTGTAGTAGTCACTGATGCTGTGCATGCCATGATGCAACAGCTGGAGATGAACCCAGCCATTGAAAATTGGGGAGATTTGGGAGAGCGGATGGAAAAGGTGAGGACTAAAGTGGGAGAGCTGATCAATGCGGATCCTGAAAATGTGGTTCTCACCAGAAATACAACGGAGGGATTAAGCTTAATCAGCCAGTCACTAAAGTTGAGTAAGGGTGATGAAATACTTACCACTACACACGAGCATGGGGGAGGAGAGGTTGGGTTGGATTACCTGGCTTCTACTCAAGGTGCTGTTATTAAGAAATTGCAGATGCCTGTCCCTGCTCCTTCAAAGGAAGCCGTTGTCGAGGCGGTAAGGAGTAATATCACAACAAAGACTAAAGTGGTTATGCTGAGTCATGTCAATACGCTAACAGGATTAAAGATGCCATTCGAAGAGATATCAAAAATCACAAAGTCAAAAGGCATTTTATTAATTGCTGACGGAGCGCAAGCTCCCGGTCTGGTGGTGGTAGACGTGAAGTCAATGGGGGTAGATGCTTATGCAGCCAGCGGGCACAAATGGATGCTTGGACCTAAGGAAACTGGTTTTGTGTTTTGGAGTAAGGAATTGCAACAAAAAATTAATCCTGTTTTCACTTCGTCAGGGTTGGGTAGTTATTCAGCTTCATCTGGAACACGGAATGTAGCTTTGATTTCAGGGTTGGGCGTTGCTATCGATTGGCTTAACGTTATCGGAAAAGAAAAAGTGGAGAAGCGTTGTAATGAGATGGGAGCATATTGTATTTCACGTCTGAAAGAACTAAAGAGTATTGTTATCATTAGTCCGCAGGCGGATTCCTTATCAACTGGAATAGTCAGCTTTACCCTCAAAGAGGGAGAAAATCGAAAGATTGCTGCGGAATTGGCAAAGGATAATATTATAGTGAAGGTACTTCCTAAGTATAATGGTATTAGGATTTCCTGCCATATGTTCATTGTAAAATCGGATATTGATCGATTTATTAAATCATTCTCAGTATTAGTTTAGTATTACGCTATTTAGCTTTTTTGACGTTCGCTTTCAGCCATTGTTGAATATAATAAAGCACCTTTTCGGGTGCTTCTCTTTGAATAAAGTGGCCGGCATCAGGAAAAGTATGGAGCGTAAATGAATTTTTGATCCACATCCAATGATCATTTAAAGTACCGGGTGGAAAGGCTGAATCTTTCATTCCATGGAGCATTAACACAGGACATTTGATTTTTCGCTCCAGTGCTGTGTTGTTGCCGGTCACTTGGGAAGGTTTTGGGTAACTGGCCTTATAGTAATTAAGCATACCTTGAATGTTCGACCGTTCAAATGCATCCATGTAAGCGGATGATAGTTCTTGATCGACCGCTCCCGAAGTGTCCATCAGCCGTTCAATGTTCCAATAGTCGATAGCATGGGGTGATTCATTTTTCTTAGTATAGTCTGCTGTCTCGGGGTGGGCATTTAAATAATTACTCAAACTTTTGGGGTGCGGAATATTGCAGGCGATTAACCCGTTGACTTGATTAGGATAGTAGGTGGCGATTTGCCATGCAATTGCCCCTCCCCAATCATTCCCAATGAGAGTGACTTGGTCATTACCAACGTCTTTGATTACGACCAAAATATCTGACATCAACTTGGTCATCTGATATCCATCTGTTTCTGATGGTCCTTCGCTTTGATTGTATGCTCGTAAATCAATTCCGATTACATTGTAGTCTTTTGAAAGTTGGTCCATTTGATATTTCCAGGTGAACCAAAAATCAGGGAAGCCGTGGAGAAACACTAAGGTGGGGCCATCTCCTCTCGATACATAGTGAATGTTGACACCCTCATTATTTACATAATGATCTGTGTAGTCATTGAACTGAGCATGGCAGCTTAGGCTTGAAATAGTAACAAGTCCCGTAATTAATCGAGGCAGTGACACCATCAATTTCTTTTGGTGCAGAACAAGTGCCACGTAGGGTATATGAATTTTTCATCTTTATCGACCCATTCTCCTTTCCAGTTGAATCCTTTTTCCGAAATATCGTAAAAGGTGATTTTGAAAAATCCATCCATGCCATTAGGCGCTTTCTGCTCTTTATAAAGGATCATTTCCTCACCCTTCATGCCGCCTTCCCACGCGGTAATGGATTTGGAAGGGAGGGCAGAACTGTAAAATGTGACATACCACTTTCCTTCTTTATTGTCGTATTGCCTGATGCTACTCGTATGAACCTGATCTGCTTTTAATGACTCATCCTGAACAGCCATCCCATTCATTATATATTTAAATCTCCAAATGACATCAACCGAGTCTTTACGCCATTCTCCTTCGTTGTTACGGGTAAGAGACTTGCAATCGCTGAGTCCAATTAGCATTTTATAATCTTTAATTGGCTCAGGGGCCTCTGGGTTGGGGCGCCCGTAGGGATAAGCAGCCGTTGGTTCGTACTTAAAATCTGAAAGTGAAATCTGACAAAAAATACTTTGGGAAATTAGCATGAGTAAAAAACTTAAAAATGGAATTCGCATGTTATTGATCTTTAAAGGGATGGACATAATTTTATTCAATGCTGACAAAATTGTAGTTTGTAGGGCAAATCAGATCGACTTCCTTTTAGAGTTATGTTTGAATACATGGGATTTGTACATATTGGAACACTGTATTATTAAAGATCACCTAAAGTGGGGGGTAATAATTGAACTTTACAATGGGAGCTTTTAACTGGATAGCAGAGTTTGTATGTGGTGTCGGGATTCTAATGGGATTAGCCTGGCTGCTCAATAAAAACTGGTGGCTTGCACAAGCTCATTACTTAGCATTTTACCTTTTGTTTTTCTGCTTGATTTTACTGGAACAGAATCTCTACTGGACTACTTTTTATATTGAATACCCACACTTATTACTCCTAACGGATCCAATGGCCTTGCTACTAGGTCCCTTATTATTTTTTTATCAAACTCGTAAAGTACCAAAGAACAACTGGCTTCACTATACTCCTGCTTTCATCATACTCCTTTCCTATCTGCCACTGTATTTGCTCAGCGCTGATGAAAAAGTAGAGTTGGTCAAACGTACCATTTGGAGTGGGGAGGGTATCAATGCGTTGCACTTTGTAGCCTTTCGAATATTACTACTTGGGCAGATTGTGGGTTATGGCTTTTATATTCAAACGAAAAGAAAATTTAGTTGGCGTATCAAGAAATTCTTTTCTGCTAAAACTCCTTTAGATCAACTGATTCTAGCATCTTTTTTTCTTTTTGGAGCTGTAAAACTGGCGTGGCTAGCTTTTACCCTTTTTTCAAACTATACCTATATCGATGTTTTAGATACGTGTATTCGACTGCTCACTACGCTGACTGTTTTCTATTTGTTTATTAATGTGTTGAATAAAATAAAAATTGTCGTGAATAGCGAACCCTATGAGAAATCTTTCATCGAAAATGGTGAAGTAATGCAGTTGAAGGAGCGGTTGAATAATTTAATGAACGAAACTGAACCTTACTTAAACAGGAACTTGAAAATGGTGGAGATTGCCTCTCATTTAGGCATCAGTGAGCACAAACTTTCTCAGTTACTCAATGTGCATCTGGGCACTAATTTTTTTGAATATGTGAATAAATACAGGATCAGTAGGGCTAGGGTATTATTAAAGAATCCTGACTATAATCGATTTACCATTGAAACGATAGCCAAAGAGTGTGGTTTTAATTCTAAGAGTACCTTTAATGAGGCATTCAA
>JAGQYK010000015.1:51708-60825 GCA_020436125.1 Cyclobacteriaceae bacterium
TGGGAGAATATTTTTCCGAATCGTGCAACGAATTTGTAACCAATAGGTCTTTGGCCTGTAAATACATTAAAACTTACCGAAAATGAAAATAGTAGTATTCCCACTTTTGATGATCGTTTTATGGGTGTCTTCATCCAATGCTCAGCAACTTCATAAAAGTTTTACAGGGATTAAGAAAATTAGAATGAGCACAACTTCTGGAGATTGTTTGTTGAAGAAGAGTAATAGTTCATCAGTAACTGTCGACTTAGAACATACATTTGGGGAGGCGCTAAGCCCGGAAGTAGAGCAAAATGGGGATGTTCTTGAGATTCGGGAAATCTTCCGATCAGGCTCTTCCCGGGGCAATTCAAAATGGACAATTACTATACCTGATGGTATGGATGTGAGGTTTTCCTCTGGGTCTGGGGGGATAGAAGTAGCTCAACTTTCATTGGACTTAAAAGTCAATACAGGTTCTGGAAATTTTACTTTAGCTACTGTGAAAGGAGATGTGAAGGGTAGCTCTGGGTCTGGCAATGTATCAGTGGATAATTATGCAGGAGAATTAAACATTAATAGCGGTAGTGGGGAAATTGCTGTAAGAAAATCCGAGGGTGATATGAACTTAAATGGGGGAAGTGGTAATATTAGAATTGCTGATAGCAAAGCATCTTTCAGTGCTAATTCTGGAAGTGGTAATGTGATAGGTTCCAATGTGACACTTACCGGTGGCAGCAAATTCAACTCAGGGTCGGGTGATGCAGAAATACTTTTGGCTGTTGCTCCATCCTATAATATATCAGTGAATAGCGGTTCTGGAGATTCACAATTGGATTTTAATGGTGCCAAGATTGAAGGTGAAGTGGTAATGAAAGCCAATAAGAAGAATGGGATAATTAAAGCGCCTTTTGATTTCGATAAGACGGAAGAGTTGAATGAGCACGGAGATCAGGTAATTGTAAAGAAGACAGCAATCAAAGGCAACGGTAATATTAAGATTGCGGTAAGTACAGGTTCAGGCGCTGCAGTTTTAAAAAATTAAGAGGTAAAAATACTTCTCGGGTGATTTTCACCCGAGAAGTATTTAGGCTACGTTGGCAGACAAAGCAGCAATGGTTACTTTTTTTAATTCCCTGTGGCCACAGAAGGAGCATTTGTAATGCTTATGAAGAACTCCAGGGTTACTGTGCGTAGGTGGGGTAACGATTTCTTCAACATCGATTTTTAAAGTGTAATATCCGCAGTCAGCACATTCTTCGGTATGCAGGTAATCAAAATATTTTTCAATTTTCTTAAAACCTGTTTTCTCATCAATCCAAACATCATAATCAACCGAATGAACTGCGCTGGCTTCTTCAGCAATCATATGTTCATCTAAATGAGCGTCTTCTTCTTCTTCACTTAGTTTTCGCATGGTATTGCCTTCTGGTGAAACACGAGGCTTGTTTCTAATACGATCCAGTCGCTTCATCAGGTAGCGTGGGTAATAGACATTGATTACGCTATTGGTGAAAAGATAAGCGATGATTCCAAGTATTCCTGTTGAAATCAAGCGAACATAAATAAGCCACTGGTATCGCGAGGCCACTGTCTCAGTAGCTACTGAATTAAGGAAGATACAGGCGGCAATGACAACGGCTAAGAAGGCGTACCAAAAGTATCTGATTTCATGAGTGCTTACATAATCGTACTTCTCTTTAGGATCTTTAATTTGTGCAATTTTAAATTCATAAAATAGGAAGATGAGTAGACCAATGCCGAGAAATACTTCACTTCCTAGGATCATGTAGCGATCCCATGCTGCTAAGTAAGTTGCTTTGTCCATGACAACGGGGTTTGTGACTACTTAAAGGTAACTATTAATAAATCCCGTATCAAGGGGTAGGAAAGGCCCCTTTTGGCTTTTTTTAATTGTTTTATGGTTTTTGATAGGCTGAAATTTGCTCTAAGGCCTCCTTTACAGTGTGCACTGGGAGCTTACAGGTTTTGTTGAAGCATACATAAATCGTGGCTTCATTCCCGTCAGGATTAACTTTTTCAGCAATAAGTGGGAGCTCACTTTGAGACTCCGTACCCATTAATAAGCTGAAAGGAAGATAGTTTTTCCGTAATTCTTTGGCCACAGACGTTAGTTGAGGACTTACAATGACAATCTCAGCCATAGGAGAAACCATTTCGGAGTAAAGGATTCCCCAATGTGACATATACGCAGGTTCTCCTATAACCAGTTCATTAATCTGTGAAAGCATTTTTTGGGCTTGGGATTGATAGTCGGAGTTATCTAATAGGATGCCGAGGTGAAAGAGGTTTCGAGCCATCACTCCATTGGAAGAAGGGATGACATTATCGAATATTTCTTTTTTACGTGCGATTAATTTTTCAGCATTGTTTCCGGAAAAGTGAAAATAACCTTCTTGCTCATCGTAAAAGTGAGTTTGGGTATAGTCCATCCATGCATTGGCTTTTGTTAGCCAATGCTCATCAAATGTACTTTGGTAAAGCGCAATGTAAGCTTGAATGAGGAAGGCGTAATCTTCCAAAAATCCTTCTACAGTTGATCGCTTACCTTTAAATGATCGATAGACTTTTTGCTCAATCAGATTTTTTTCAAGGAACGCCATATTATTGGTGGCTAACTTCAGAAACGCTTCATCCCCAAAAGCCGCATAAGCATCAAGCAGTCCTTGAATGGTCATAGCATTCCATCCTGTTAGTACCTTATCATCCAGTCCTGGTTTAACTCTATTGTCTCTTACTTTTAATAGTTTTTCTTTCGCTATGCTCAATTCTGAGTGAAGCTGTTCTTTGGTGAGTTGGTGCGTTTTAATAAAATCATCTTCCCATTGATCAATAAATAGAATATTCTTGCCATGCTCCCAATTGCCACTATCAGCAAGTGAGTAATAATCAGAGAGCCATGAAGGTTGGTTTTGGGTGATATTCTCTAATTCTTGTTTAGTCCATACATAATATTTTCCTTCTTCTCCTTCACTATCAGCATCAAGGGCAGAATAAAAGCCACCATCAGATCCAGTCATTTCCCTTTTTAACCACTCTACCGTTTCGTAAACAATTCGCTTATAAAAATCATCATGGATAATGCTGTACGCTTCTGAATAGAGACTCAGCAACTGTGCATTATCATAAAGCATTTTTTCGAAATGCGGAGCAAACCATTTTCCGTCAACAGAATAGCGGGCAAAGCCACCCCCCACCTGATCGTAAAGTCCACCCATTGCCATTTTCTTTAGGGTGAGTTCAACCATCTCTAAAGCCCGTTGATTGTTCGTTTTAGCATAATGGCGTAGTAGGAAAAGCCATTGAGTAGGCATGACGAATTTTGGTGCTTTATCAACGCCTCCCCAAGTGTTGTCAAATTTTGACGCCAATGCAGTGTACATGGAAGTCATACCTTCATTAGTGAATTCTGGGTTTTTATCCGACTGCCTAAACCGATCGATATCACTAGCAGCTAATTTTTTAGAGAGTTCATCAGCGGATTTGTTGATATCATCTCTCTTCTCTTTGTAAACCTTTGAAATTTGCAATAACAATTGCGACCAGTTGGCAGGGGGGAAATAAGTGCCTCCGTAAAAGGGTTTCTGGTCAGGAGTGATAAATACATTTAATGGCCAACCCCCATTGATGCCCATAGCCTGCACTGCATCCATATAGATTTGGTCAATGTCAGGTCGTTCTTCCCGATCTACTTTTATGCTTACAAAATTCTCGTTCATAATGGCGGCAATGTCTTCGTTCTCGAAAGACTCATGCTCCATCACATGGCACCAATGACAGGAGGAATAACCAATGCTTACTAAAATCGGTTTGTTTTCTTTTTTTGATTTGGCCAAGGCCTCTTCTCCCCACTCATACCAGTCTACGGGATTATAAGCATGCTGAAGCAGATATGGACTGGTGGCGTTGATTAATCGATTCGTTTTTTTGTCGTCTTGTTGCATACTGCATCCTGTGTTTAGAACGGTGATAATTAGAATTGCTTTGAATATTTTCATAAGCAGAGGAAGGCGTCAATGCTTGATCTGGTTTTTTACCTGACTGATCTCTTTATCAACATTGATGGTGCTTTTAAGTTCTTCTAATTGGGTTAATAAGTTGGAAAGAAATTTTTGATGCATGGCTGAGGTAGGATGGTAAGGGCGATGGGCCAGCGCCTTTGAGATTTCATCCCATTTTTTTACAAAAGTGGCCGTATCTTTTGTGAAATACCGGTCACCAAAAATTCGCCAAATGTAATTGATGGCCTCAGGGGAAGGATGCAGCAGATCACGATCGTAAAATCGATAATCCCGCAAATCATCCAAAACAATTTCATAAGCTGGGAAATACTCCACCTGTGGATACATTTCACATAAGGTATGGCAAGATAATCTGAGTATGGATTTACTAACGGCATTTAGTTCAAGAGAATCCTTAATATGACGGACAGGACTTAATGTAAGAATGATCCTGATATTCGGGTTAAGAATCATCAGTTGCTGATAGAAATTTTTGAAAGACTCCAGAATCTTCTTTTGAGTAAGCAGCTGTTTGTTGAATTGTACAGCAGGAACCTTGTGACAATTAGAAACTATTTCTCCGTTGTCTTTGCGCTCATAAACCCATGCCGTTCCATAGGTGATAAGTAAGGTGGTAGCAGATCTTATCGCAGAATGACTTTTGGATATGGCGTTGGTGATGTTACGCTGCAAAATATTTGCCTCCAGTGCTGAAAAGGAAGAGTGAAAATCGAAATTAAAATAGGTTTCGTTAAGTTCGCCATAAGTGTCAGTAGTAGGTAATTCATTTTGAATGGCATAATGCAATACTTTGTGAATAGAAATTGGATTGTATGATGTCCCAAAGGGATTAACCAATACCTCAAACTTATGTTGATGAAGCAATTGGCCCAGATTATCAGCAAAGCACGATCCTATGGTGAAGCACCCATCCCGTAGGCCAATGTTGAATGAGGCGGGAGTGGCGGTAAGGACTGTTCGGAAATTATCCATAAGGTAAAGTTATTCTTATCAATGCTTTTTCAGACAGTTAGAACCACTAATTTTAGGGCTCGCAAGTTGAATCATTAAGTTATTAAAGTAAGAGAATGGCCATTAAAAAATTTGCCTCTTGGAATGTAAACGGTATAAGAGCTACCATTAAGAAAGATTTTGTGAAGAATATGCGAGAGTTGGGGCCAGATATTTTGTGCCTGCAAGAAACAAAGGCCAGTGCTGAGGAGGCCAAGGCGACATTAGAAATAATGGATGAGTATAAAATCTATACCAATTCATCCAAGGCCAGAAAAGGATATTCGGGTACCGCCATTCTTACCAAAGAGGAACCAGTTCAGGTAACGTATGACCTGGGTATCGAAGAGCACGATAAGGAGGGGAGGGTGATTACGGCTGAATTCAACCAGTATTTTATTGTGACGGTGTATACGCCCAATGCCGGACAGGGACTTAAACGTTTGGATTATCGGGAAACGTGGGACGCAGCTTTTTTGAAATATATTTTGTGGCTGAATAAGCGCAAGCCGGTGTTGGTTTGTGGAGACTTAAATGTAGCCCATCATGAAATCGATATCGCAAGGGCTAAGGAGAACTATAACAAGTCTGCTGGGTACACCCAACGCGAGATAGATGGGTTTCAGCGTTTTGTCGATGAAGGTTTTGTTGACACCTTTCGACACTTTTACCCAAAAGAAGAGAAGTATACGTATTGGAATTATGTCACCAATGGACGTGCTAAGAATATTGGATGGCGTATTGATTACTTTATGATCAGCGAAAGGATTCTACCAGCAGCAAAGGATGCAGCCATTCATAATGAGTATGAAGGTTCGGATCATTGCCCGGTGAGTTTGGAGATTGAAGTGTAGTATCTAGTCTTTTAATTGGTTTCTGACCTAGGATTTAGTTTTAACTATTCAATCTCAAAATTAAAGAGGTATTTGTTATGAAAAATTTTGACAAAAAGGGAAAAGTTCCCCTTTCTTTTTACTTGCGGAATCTGCACCGTTATTTGATTTTCGGAAGTACTGATTTTTTTTAGAGTAGTACTTATTCCAACGTCAACTAAGAATACTTCTATTTTATTTTCATCGCAAACAGGAATATTACTGCCGTTAATTGTAATAATATCTCCTACTGAAACCCTTGTGGAGCTTAAGCCTGAAAAACTTATGTAGGGAGACAAGTCATAGTAAAACTGATATCTATTTAATTTTGGGCCAATTTGATGACTGATTGTCTTATTTCCTCCAGAAGAAAGTAATGGAACATAAAATTCAATTTTATTTTTGGTAGCACTTAATAAGTTTGCTGACTCCCCGTCAATACTTATTTGATTGAAATCCACGCCATTTCCGAAATTTTCCCCAACTATAGTGATGATATCGCAAGCACCTCCCACTTTAGGGTAATGATCAGAATATTTGGGCAAAAGAAGAGTAAATGGATCACTTGAAGTCCAATGATAGAGAAAAGAGTTGAAATTTAAATTACCACTATTTATTGCGTGAACTTGGAGGCTTGAATTGCTTCCGTTAATGATGGGCATTTTTTCGAAATTGTCAGTCCTGATGTCACTGATAGCATTGTTGGCACTTAGATTTTTCCCAAAAATGGTTATTGTGTCTCCCGGCACGCCTGTTTTTGGATTAAAACCTTCTACATAGGGGGTTAGTCCATCTTTTGGTCTTATAATAAGAGGGTTGCCATAAACAATTTCCCTTGTTGTTTTGGCATATGCTCTTACATAGTAATCAAGATTAGCATTAAAGCCATAATTTGCTTTAGCATTGAATGATTCATCATTTAGGGGGCCCAAAGAAATTTGATCATAAAGGCCCTCCGTTACTTTTTCATTTAAATTCCATATAAAGCCATGATCAATAACCTTTAAATTAGAGTGTTTTGTAATACGTCCTTCAAAATGGAATTCTTGATCACTTGTAGTAGAGACTCCAAGTGTTTCTACAGACGGGTGTAATCTATTATCGGAATCGCTATAATCGCATGATATTAAAAGAATAAAAAAACTAATATGGATTATTGTGGTTGACTTATTCATATCATTATAATGATAGCCTTAGCCCAAAGGAAATATAAGAATTTTTATTCTTAGCTCCAGGATCATTATCTGGAGTTATTGGAATACTTTTCCTTCCCACTTGTAAATCGAAAAAGACATCCCTATTTCTACTATTGGGAAATTCAAATCCCAAGCCAATGGATTGAGCTAAATCAAATCGATTTGACTTAAACGGCTCTTCGATATTTGTGTAGAATATGTTATTGTATCCCACTTCACGGGTTCTGTTAAATTTTGATTTTAATCTAAGAATTGGCGTTAATTCAAACAGAGAGGTTATGTTCAACTTCCTGGTTAATGATATTAATGGAATTCTAAATTGGAAAGGGGCTCTTAAGTTTAATGATTCTAATTGAAGTTCATTAAACTCTATGGAGTCATTAGCAAGAGAAATTTCGTTATAAGTTTTGAAGTTTTCCTTGGTGACATTGATCTCTGATATAAACGCAGCTTTTCGGAACCCATTACCTATTCCTCGAAAATAATACACTCCAATTGTTGGACTAGTTGCCGTTAGGTATGTTTTGGTTGCGAAGGCATTTTCTTTATAATTTGATTT
Organism: Cyclobacteriaceae bacterium; assembly: GCA_020436125.1. GTDB lineage: Bacteria > Bacteroidota > Bacteroidia > Cytophagales > Cyclobacteriaceae > ELB16-189. Next base: position 59,348 of record JAGQYK010000015.1, read on the forward strand.
TAATTTAAATCGACTTAAATCGTAACCTATCCTAACTCCAAAATGGATGTCTGGTTTAGGTTTAATTGGTGGAATAATTTTGTATTGAGCTCCTAAACACTCATTATACAAAGCCACCAGGGAGCTTAAGTCTTTATGATTAACCTTAGTTTCATGAATTGCAGTAGTAGTGGCCTCACAGTTAGACATTTCTTTGAGTAATACTATGACGTGCTCCTTTGACTCAATTAGTTCCAAATTATTGTTGATTTTCCTTTCTGGTTTTTTAGAGTCAACTTCACTCAAATTCCCCACTTTTCTTAAAAAATACTTTTTGCTCTCTAAGTCATAAAGAAGTGATGCGCTATCTCCAAACACAAGGTGCTGAAAGAAATGAATTGGACTGATGGAATCGTTTTGGGTTGTACTAGATATGAAATTTGCCCCATTTGAGAAATAGAACCCTTGGATTTCTATTGGACTCAGGTATTGATTATTAAAAATGACTACGTTCTTTCTAGGGTGATAGCCAACTTTTCCATGAACGGAATCTCCTTTCAATAAAATACCACCGTCAAAATATCGAATGCTAGGATGATTTTGCTGCGCTTGACTAATAATTGGAAGCGAAATCAGTAATATGAATATAGATTTCATATCCGCTCAATCTCAGCGCCAAGCTTTTTTAGCCTTCCTTCAATATCCTGATAGCCACGATCGATTTGATCAATGTTAGAGATAATGCTTTCGCCTTGTGCAGATAATGCTGCGATAAGCAATGCTACTCCCGCCCTGATGTCTGGTGACGACATACTAATACCTCGAAGGGGTTGTTTTCTGTTCAAACCAATGACAGTGGCACGATGTGGATCACATAATATTATTTGTGCGCCCATGTCAATCAGTTTGTCCACAAAGAAAAGTCTGCTCTCAAACATTTTTTGATGGATGAGTACGGTGCCTTTAGCCTGTGTGCAAATGACCAGAATAACACTTAGTAAGTCGGGAGTTAAACCAGGCCATGGCGCATCGGCAATGTTTAAGATAGAGCCATCGATGAAAGTTTCTATTTCATACTCCTGGTGAACTGGAATATGAATATCGTCCCCAAGAATTTCCAGTTTAATTCCAAGTCGCCTAAAGGTTTCGGGAATCAATCCCAACATGTCCACACGGCAATCCTTGACGGTAATATCAGATTGGGTCATGGCTGCAAGACCTATAAAACTTCCAATCTCAATCATATCGGGGAGAAGCCGATGTTCAGTTCCTGATAATGTGTCGACCCCCTGAATGGTAAGCAAGTTGGAACCAATACCTGATATTTTTGCTCCCATCCTGTTAAGCATATGACAGAGCTGCTGAAGGTAAGGCTCACAAGCTGCGTTGTAGATGGTGGTTTCACCTTTTGCGAGTACTGCAGCCATCACAATGTTGGCCGTACCGGTAACAGAAGCTTCATCCAATAGCATGTAACTTCCTTTCAACTCCGATGCATC
>JAGQYK010000160.1 GCA_020436125.1 Cyclobacteriaceae bacterium
TCGAAGCCGGCTGTATGTTGCTGGGGATGTTATAACTGGCAACACGCCAGAAGAGGCAAGAAGAGGTGTGGATAAAAACGCAGCGATGAATGTTGACTTTATTAAGATAAGAGTGGATGACAACCTCGGCACAACAGAGAAGATGTCGCCTCCCATTTATGAAGCCATCATTGATCAGGCAAAAACACATAACCTGGAAGTGGTCGCTCATATATTTTACCTTGAAGATGCAAAAGCATTACTCAGATTGGGTGTCAAGTTTATAGGACATAGTGTAAGAGACCAGGCAGTAGATGAGGAGTTTATCACTTTGATGAAAGAAAAGGAAGCTACCTACTGCCCTACTCTAATGCGTGAAGTTTCTACCTATGTTTATGAAAGTACTCCCGATTTTTTTCAGGACCCATTCTTTCTCGCACATGCAGATACGACTTTGATAAACGAGTTAAAAAAGCCAGAGCGACAATTAAAAGTAAAACAGAGCGAAAGTGCTCAACGATACAAAGCAGCACTTGTAATGGCAAAGGGAAACCTTAAACGACTTTCAGACGCAGGCGTAAAAATAGCTTTTGGCACTGACACAGGCCCTCCTGCCAGGTTTCAGGGTTACTTTGAGCATCTTGAACTCGAACAAATGGTTGATGCTGGCCTTACTCCAATGCAAACCATCGTGGCGGCCACAGGAAATGCAGTGTACAACAATAACAAAGAGCAATTGGGTACACTGGAAAAAGGAAAGAAGGCCGATTTCATCATACTTTCGAAAGACCCACTTTCTGACATCCGAAACACAAGGACGATCGAATCCGTGTGGATTGGTGGCAATAAAATCCAATAATTACTTTTCAGAGATCTTCAACAATTCTGCAAGGTAGTTGCCCCAAATCTTGGGATTGGAGTGAGTGCCGTGCCCACTGGTCTGGTCAGTAATAGGTAATAAAATGTAACGACCATTTTTTACTTTCTTAATTTCTTGCTCCATGATCCCCAATTCAGGCGGATTGACCTGATCATCGGCTGAATTAATAGCAAATAGTGGTGCCTTGATCTTGCTCAAGTGTGGAGATGGGTTGTAAAATCTCGAGGCATCAAATTGATAGGTCATATCGTTGGCATCAAGTCCAGCCACATAGGAGTCAATCCTATCTTGCAGAAACTTTTCGGCCGTTTCTCTGGTTGGCGCAGCCTTTTGCCATTGAAGGGGACTGCTTGTCATAAAGATTAAAGCATGCACCGCATTGGTTAATCCCAGCGGTTGTTCCGTATACTCTCCCCCTTTCCATTCCGGGTCAGTTTTAATGGCATCGATGATCATCTTACGTATCATCCTGTTTCTACCCGCTATTTCAATAGGCATACTCGCCAAAGGCATTAGCGCATCCATAAAATCGGGATACATATATCCCCATACCCATGTGTGCATCCCTCCCATGGAAGTACCCATAGCCAGCCTTAAATGATTAACTCCTAAGTGCTCAGTTAACAACATGTATTGCGCCCGCACCATGTCATCATAAGTGTACTCAGGAAATTTCATGTGTAGTCCATCACTTGGCCTGCTCGACTTACCATGACCAATGCCATCAGGAAGTATAATGAAATACTTAGTGGCATCCAGTAACTGACCTGGCCCAAATAGATTACCAGCAAATCTTTCACTAAGAAAACCCTGGCCATAGCCTGTAGTACCATGGGTAATCAAAACTGCATTTGTCACTTTACCTTCTTTATTTTTAACGGCTTTACCAATTGTTGTATAGTGCAAATTCATTTCAGGCAAGAAACCGCCTTCGGAGAATTTAAAATTTTTAACAACATAATCTCCCTCAACAGGCTTGGGATAATTCTGCGCATCCACACAAGTAAACCTTATAATAGCTAATAGCAATAATATAGGAGCTTTCATTCTTTTATAATTTCTGCATCAATTAGTTGATCAAGATCTGGGAATTCTCTGTCCAGGTAAGCGTTACCTAACTCGAAAAGTTTTTGTTGCTTTCCTCTGCGCATTCCCCCACCAGAGTTTTCATCATACCCACTGAAAATACTATCTACTACATCCATACCCTCCACCACATAACCCAGTGGTGCAAAACCTTGCTCGTCCAATTCAACATTGTCCGAAAGATTAATATACACTTGTGTAGTGCGCGTATCAGGTCCTGTCATGGCAAAGGAAATGTATCCCCGCTTATTACTCTCCACGACAGGATCATCATTTATTTCCTCTTTTTCCCACACTTGAGCTACCTCAGGCTTGCCAGCAATTCCAAATTGCATGATAAAGTCCTTCCTTACCCGATAAAATCTTGAGTCATCATAGAAACCGAGCCGCACCAAATTATAAAAACGATCAACACCTATTGGAGCCCATTGCCTGTGTAATTCAACCACAAAATAACCCTTTGTAGTTTCAAATTTTATCTGAGAAACATCAGGCGCCTCTTTTTTCCATTCCTCGCTTTCTGGGTGAAACAGCGCATCCTCTCGCCCCTCCTTTGGAGCACATGCAATCATTATTACTATAAAAATGAAAGAAATATATCTTACAATCATAAGTGGGCCAATATAGAACAGATAATGATTTATTACTATAATAACATAAAATTCCACCCCTGATGACACCCCTGACAAATGCTATTCATTACATGATTTTAATCGGGTGAATTTCCTTGTTCAACGAGCTAAATATATCCTCCAGCTAAGTAAGAATGGCAATGACAATTTTTAGCTTAAATTTGGATTACATAAACCAAAACGAAACTATGTTAAAAGAATTTAAAGATTTTGCCATGCGAGGCAACGTAATAGATCTCGCAGTTGGTGTAGTGATTGGAGGTGCCTTTGGAGCCATTGTAAAATCACTTGTAGGAGATATTATCATGCCTATTATTGGTATGATCACTGGAGGAATAGATTTCTCGGGTCTTGCCTATACAATAGGAGAAGCATCTATTTCTTATGGTAACTTCGTACAGGCTGTTTTCATTTTCATTCTTACTGCCTTTGCATTGTTCCTTATCATAAAGGGCGTAAACGCTACAAAGAAAAAGAAAGAAGAAGCACCAGCAGCTCCTCCCGAGCCAGCAGCCGATGTAAAACTTCTTATGGAAATAAGAGATTTACTGAAAAAGTAAACCTTAATATTCAAATGAAATAAGAGGTTGTTTGAATTCAAGCAACCTCTTGCTTTTGAAAAACCTCAAATGAAGACAAAGGTACTTATCGGTGAGGATAACGTAGTAACACAGCAGGTGCTAAAAGCCATGCTAGAAAGTAAGGATTGCGAAGTGACTACAGCTTCAACCCATGAAGACCTTATTACTCATC
>JAGQYK010000161.1 GCA_020436125.1 Cyclobacteriaceae bacterium
ATAGTGATGGATGGAAGAGATATTGGCTCAGTAGTATTCCCGGATGCAGAGTTGAAATTGTTTCTCACCGCAGATCTGTTGGTTCGTGCTTTCAGACGACAAAAAGAATTGCTGGAACGAGATGAACTGGTAGACCTGGACAGCGTTATTGAGAATTTAAGGAAACGGGATGAGTACGACAGCAAGCGAAAAGTAAGCCCCTTGGTAAAGCCTAAAGGTGCAATTGTCATTGACACTACACACGTTGCAATTGATGAGCAAGTAGATGAGGTGGTACGTCTGGCTACAGGCAAAATGGTGCCACAATCCTAGCCAATTTTCACCCACTTTCCGTTCAACAAACAGTTGCATTCTTTAAATCTTTTTAGGCTTTGCCCAATGGATTAAATTACTAATTTTGCCACGGCCTAAACTAAATAAATTGCCACCTAAGCATGGGCAAATTCATTCGAATCAAGAAAGGTTTTAACATCAATCTTGCGGGCAAAGCTGCTCCTAAAGTCACTCAAATTGAACACTCAGATACGTATGCGGTAAAACCTACGGATTTTCCCGGTATGTACCTTCCAAAAGTGCTCGTAAAAGAGGGTGACACCGTAAAAGCCGGTACCCCAATTTTTCACGATAAAAGGCATCCCAACGTAGTTCACGTAGCTCCCGTAAGTGGAGAAATTGCTGAGATTAAGAGAGGTGAAAAGCGTAAATTACTGGAAATAAGGATTTTAGCGGACAAGCAAGTTGATCACAAGACTTTTAAAAAGTACTCTACCTCTGAGTTGCCCAAATTGGCTGCTGAAGAGGCAAAAAGTTTAATGTTGGAAGCAGGCGTTTGGCCTAACATCGTGCAGCGCCCATACGGTAGCATTGCCGATCCTGAATCAAAACCAAAAGCCATTCATATCTCCGCATTTGATACTCATCCCCTGGCACCTGATTATAGCGTGCTTTTCAAAGGAGAGGATCAGTACTTTCAAGTAGGGTTAGATATCCTTAAAAAATTCACGAGTGGCTTAGTCCATTTGAATGTTCATACTACCAGTGAAATATCATCCGTTTTTTCTCAAACATCGGGTGTAGAGTTAAACAAATTTTCAGGACCGCATCCTGCAGGTTGTGTGGGCGTGCAGATTCATCACATTGACCCTATTAATAAGGGAGATGTGGTGTGGACGGTCAACCCATTTGGTGTTATACAAATTGGAAAACTGTTCCTGAATGGGATTCATGATGCTTCCCGCACTATTGCTTTGGTAGGATCTGAAGTAAAAGAACCACAGTATTATAAAACCTATACAGGTACATCTATCAAGAACCTGGTTGCCAACAGGCTAACCAACGATCATGTTCGTACCATTTCGGGTAACGTATTGACCGGTACAAGGGTGACCAGTGATGGTTATGTTGGATTTTTCGACAACTATGTTACCGTTATTCCTGAAGGTGACTACTACGAATTCATGGGGTGGATTGCTCCTTCTATGAATAAGATTAGTTTCCACAGAGCCTTTGGATTGTTTTCATTCCTGGCAAAAGGAAAAGAATTTAAAGTAGACTCCAATACGCATGGAGAGCCAAGGGCATTTGTTCAGACCGGGGTGTTTGAGCGTGTTACGCCAATGGATATCCTTCCTACTTATTTAATAAAGTCCATCTTGGCTCAAGATATTGATGAGATGGAGGAGTTGGGTATCTACGAAGTGATTGAAGAGGACCTGGCTTTGTGCGAGTTTGTGGATGTGTCTAAGCACAACGTGCAACAAATATTGAGGGAAGGAATTGAATTGTTACAGAATAGCTGATTCAGAGTATGAAGTTTATACGCAAGGAATTCGATAAAGTAAAGCATCACTTTGAAAAAGGCGGAAAGTGGGAAAAGTATTTCTACGCCTACGAAGCCATTGAGACTTTTGCCTTTTCACCTAATACGGTAAACGGAGATAAAGGAGCTCAAATCCGCGATGCAGTAGATTTGAAGCGTTTGATGATGACGGTGATTATCGCCATGGTCCCATGCCTTTTATTTGGTATCTGGAATGTGGGGCACCAGCATTTTCTAGCTATTGGTGAGCCAGGCGCTGCGTTGATGGATAAAATACTAATAGGTGCCATGAAAGTGTTACCTATTGTAGTTGTATCCTATGCTGTAGGTCTGGGAGTTGAATTTATTTTTGCTACAGTAAGAAGACACCCTGTCAATGAAGGTTACTTGGTGACGGGTATGCTTATTCCATTGGTTTTGCCTCCGGATATTCCGTTGTGGCAAGTGGCCTTGGCTACCATATTTGCAGTAATTATTGGTAAAGAAGCTTTTGGGGGAACAGGAATGAACGTGCTGAACGTAGCACTAACCGCTAGAGCATTTTTATATTTTGCTTATCCTTCTAATATCTCAGGGGATGTGTGGACACACTTTGGTGATGCTACACCTGTGGCCGGATTTTCAGGTGCTACACCCTTATCAATTGGAGCATCCTCATTAACTACTGGCGAGAATGTAGTCAGCAGTCTCAATGCGTTTGGTGCCGGGTGGGCAGATGGGCTATACAGTTTTAGCAATCTGTTTATAGGAGCCATGCCTGGTAGTATTGGCGAAACATCTGTATTAATGTGTCTTATTGGCGCAGTAATTCTAATAGCAACAGGTGTAGGAAGCTGGAAAATAATAGCAAGTGTATTTGCAGGAAGTTATTTCATGGCAGTTGTAATGAACCTTATAGGTGCCAATGAGTTTATGTTAATGCCAGCGCATTACCATCTGGTGATTGGTGGATTGGCTTTTGGTGCTGTGTTTATGGCTACCGACCCGGTTACGGCTTCTCAAACAGAAACGGGAAAGTGGATTTATGGCTTTATGATTGGTGTATTAACGATCATCATCAGAGTATTTAACCCGGCATATCCTGAAGGGGTAATGTTGGCTATACTTTTAATGAACGTTTTTGCTCCATTAATTGATTATTATGTAGTGGGTGCGAACAAAAAAAGAAGATTAAAACGTGCGACAGTCTAATTCTTACATCATTATTTTCACCTTAATCACTACTGTGTTCGTGGGTGGAACATTGGCGGTCACTTCCATTTTGTTAGGACCACGCCAGGCTATTTCTATTGAGTACGATACAAAGTCTCAGATTCTCGGTGCAGTGATGACGATTACCGATGATGACGATGTGCTTGGTATCTATGACAAACGCATTG
>JAGQYK010000162.1:0-1149 GCA_020436125.1 Cyclobacteriaceae bacterium
GGCTGGACACTAATCACACATTTAGCTTTGCCAATTATTATAATGAGGAAAGAATGCACTTCGGTGCACTTCGAGTGCTCAATGACGATTTCGTGGAAGGCGGAATGGGTTTTGGCAAACACCCCCATGACAATATGGAAATCATCTCCATCCCATTGTCCGGTGATTTGGAGCATAAAGACAGCATGGGAAACACCACGGTTATTAAACAGAACGATGTTCAGATCATGAGTGCTGGAACGGGTGTTCAACATTCTGAATACAATAAAAACAAGGGGGAGAAGGTCAACTTTCTTCAACTCTGGATTTTTCCGAAAGTGAGGGACATTGCACCTCGGTATGATCAGAAAACATTTGATCCAGCTGAAAGAATAAACAAACTTCAGCAAATTGTAAGCCCTGTGGAAACAGATTCTGGAGTGACTATCAATCAGGATGCCTGGTTACACCTCGGCAATTTTGAAAATGGGTTTAGTACCAACTATACAATTAAGAATGAGGGCAATGGTGTTTATGTATTTGTACTTAGTGGAGATGTGACCATCAATGATCAAAAGCTGAACAAAAGGGACGGGTTTGGAATATGGGAAGTGGATGAGTTTTTAATTTCCGCAAACCCAAATGCAGAAATATTGTTGATAGAAGTACCTATGAAATAATTAATATGACAATGAAGAATAGATCAGTAGCGCGGTTGCTTTACGCCCATCAGGTAGACATGGGAGGGATGCCCATTCGGCAGCCACTCCCAACACAAAACGTGGAACAGATTGATCCCTTTTTATTGTTACATCATGCCAATATAAAAGTACCCAAACACTTGAAGCCAGGAAGTGCTGGTGTAGGACCACATCCGCATCGGGGTTTTTCTCCAGTCACTTTTATTTTTCAAGGTGGTGTTCATCATAGGGATAGCCGTGGCAATGACAGCAATGTGTATGCAGGAGGAGTGCAATGGATGAATGCAGGCATGGGCATCATCCATAGCGAGCGACCACCAGACAATATTCATGAAATAGGAGGCCGGCAGGAAATCATTCAGCTTTGGATCAATACACCTGCAAAGCATAAGATGGACCAGCCTGTGTATCATCCGCTAAGCGCAGAGCAAGCACCTACTAAAATGAGCGATGACGGAAAAGTAAGTGC
>JAGQYK010000162.1:1247-3128 GCA_020436125.1 Cyclobacteriaceae bacterium
AGATGGACCAGCCTGTGTATCATCCGCTAAGCGCAGAGCAAGCACCTACTAAAATGAGCGATGACGGAAAAGTAAGTGCTCGCATATTTTCAGGGGAGGTATTGGGAATTAATGGTCCGATTCCTTCACAAGCAGTTGTAAATGCCGCTACACTTGAGTTGAAAAAGGGAGGAGAAATTTCAATACCTACACCAACCAATCACAATGCAATGATCTATTTATTAGACGGTAAACTAAACGTTGCTGGATTTGGTCAGGTGGAGGAACTACACCTCGTCCATTTTAAAAATGATGGAGATGCGATCACATTAGAAGCATTGGAGGATACCCGAGTATTGTTTTTAACAGGAGAGCCTCTCAATGAAGAAGTGGTTTCACATGGACCGTTTGTGATGAATTCGCAAACTCAAATCATGGAAGCAATGCGCGATTACCAGATGGGTAAGATGGGTGTGCTGATCGAGGAATAGCCAAGTGTAACAGTAGGATTATATACAGTTAAAGAAATAATGGAAAGTCAGTCAAGTAAAACAGAATATCCAGTTAGCAGCCTGATTAAAAAAAGGAGAAGCAAAAGAGCTTATCTCGATAAACCAGTTGAGCAGGGAAAGATAAATTCTTTGTTTGAAGCAGCACGTTGGGCCCCCTCCAGTATGAATGAACAGCCATGGTCCTACCTGTACGCTACAAAAGATCAGAAGGAGTTGTGGAACAAATTGTTCGATACACTAATGGAAGGCAATAAAATCTGGGTTAAAGATGCACCACTTCTTGTGTTAAGTCTTGCGCGCAAAAATTTTAAAAAAAATGATAAGACAAACACAACGGCTAAATATGACTTGGGCGGGGCGAATGCTTTTTTGTCTTTACAAGCCACTGAGATGGGTTTGAATGTTCATCAGATGGGAGGGTTTGATGCCCATCAGGTTAGGCTTGATCTTAATATTCCAGATGAATATGAAATAGGTGTTATCATGGCGATAGGTTATCCTGGGGACCCTGACCTACTTCCGGAAAATTTAAAGCAACGCGAAGTTGCTCCCAGGTTTAGGAAAATACAGGATACATTTGTTATGAACGAAAGTTTTTGATACCATAAATCGAATACGTCATGAAGGACATTACCAAAAAGTATACGAACGGAGAGTTGACTATCATATGGCAACCCGCCAAGTGTATCCATTCTATGAATTGTTTTAAAGGCTTGGGCAACGTGTTTGATCCTAAAAAACGACCATGGGTAAATACTGAAGGAGCCGGAACCGAGGAAATTGTTGATCAAATTAAAAAATGTCCTTCAGGTGCTCTCAGCTATACAATGAACAATCAAGAAGAAAAACCAGAAAGTGTACAAACTGAAACTAAAATTGAATTGGCTCAAGATGGGCCTTTGATGGTATATGGTAATATTAACATCATCACGAATAATGGAAAATCCCTAAAGAGGAGTAACGTTACTGCCTTTTGCCGCTGTGGGGCATCAGGGAATAAACCGTTTTGCGATGGCAGTCATAAAAAGACGGGTTTTAAAGGTTAATCCAATCAAAACCCCACCCTGTAAAAAGGTTTTAAATTTTAAGTTTGTCATCTAATTTCATGCGCTTGTAAGAAAAATTAAGCCCCTTGTACCTAATTCATAGGTTTTGTGGCATAGTTTATGGTAATTGATCATTCTAACCAACCAACTTTTAAAATGAAAGGTATACCATTAAAGAGAAATTACCTCTTACCAGTTTTACTTGTTCTATTCGCCTTTGGAGCTAGTAATGTCAAGGCACAAAGTACGGTGAAAATCAACATCTTGAGCCCCATTGTAAAGACGCTGAATTTGCAGTATGAAAAAGTACTTAATGAAAGTAGTAGCTTTCAACTTGGGTTCTT
>JAGQYK010000163.1 GCA_020436125.1 Cyclobacteriaceae bacterium
TTAAAGTCAAAAAAATAGCCACTCGAAAGAGTGGCTATTTTTTTTGATTGATATATTTTAAAAAAGAAGTAGCCCTAGGCTAACATTCTTAATAAGGTAGCAAGCTTACTCTTTAAGTTTCTTCTATCTACGATAAAATCCAGAAATCCATGCTCAAGCACAAACTCCGCACTTTGAAACCCTTTAGGTAAATCTTTCCCAATCGTTTCGCGGATTACACGTGGGCCAGCGAAACCAATCAAAGAGTTTGGTTCAGCAATGTTAAAATCTCCAAGCATCGCATAAGATGCTGTTACTCCTCCTGTAGTGGGATCAGTCAGTAGTGAGATATACGGGACTTTAGCTTCGTCTAATAATGCCAGCTTCGCGGATGTTTTTGCCATTTGCATTAATGAAAGCCCTGCTTCCATCATACGAGCTCCTCCTGACCTTGAGATCATAAGGAAGGGCGTTTTTGTTTTTATAGCATGGTCGATTGCACGAGAAATCTTTTCTCCTACTACAGAACCCATTGAACCACCAATAAAGCTGAAATCCATACAAGCGATAACAATCTTAAGGCCATCCATTTTTCCGTAGGCACTGCGCACAGCATCCTTTAGGTTAACCTTCGCCTGAGATTCTTTGATGCGTTTGGGATAGGGTTTTGAGTCAACAAAATTTAAAGGATCAGCTGACTCCATGTCGGCATCCAATTCTTTAAACTCATTGTTATCAAAGAGTATCTCAAAATATTCTTTTGAGCCAATGCGAACGTGATAGTCCTCTTCAGGGACTACATACGCATTGTTTTTTAACTCTCTAGTATGAACGATTTTCCCTTCGGGGGATTTGAACCAGAGACCATCTGGCACCTCTCGTTTTGCTTCAGTAGGAGTTAATATTCCTTTGTCGGTACGTTTAAACCAAGACATAATTTTGTTTTAAATGAATGCTGACTTTTTTAGCGTAATCAGCAATGTAATTTAGGCTATTGTAACGCCCTTATCCAGATATATGTCCTGGATTGCATTTAAAATTCCAACACCTTCTTTCATGGGTCTTTGAAAGGCTTTTCTGCCAGAAATTAGCCCCATTCCACCTGCTCTTTTGTTGATTACAGCTGTTTTTACAGCCTCTGCCATGTCGCTGGCTCCAGAAGATGCACCACCAGAGTTAATCAATCCGGCACGCCCCATGTAGCAGTTGGCTACCTGATAGCGGCATAGATCAATTGGGTGGTCTGAACTTAATTGTGAATACATCATTTTCGTCAAGCTTGCCGTAGCTTGATCCGCCAGTATTCATTGCTTTATATCCTCCGTTATTTTCAGGTAGTTTCTGTTTGATAATATCTGCCTGAATAGTTACTCCTAAATGATTTGCTTGACCAGTAAGGTCGGCTGATACATGATAATCCATTCCGTCTTTTTTGAAGGCACTGTTTCTAAGGTAGCACCAAAGAATTGTAGCCATACCCAGTTCATGGGCTCTTTCAAACGCTGCCGCAACTTCCTGAATTTGACGAGTAGAGTTTTCTGATCCAAAATAAATAGTGGCTCCTACTGCTACTGCTCCCAGGTTCCAAGCTTCTTCGACAGAGCCATACATCACCTGATCGTATTGGTTAGGGTAGGTTAAAGTTTCGTTGTGGTTGATCTTAACTATAAATGGAATTTTGTGTGCATATTTTCTGGAAACCATTGCCAGGTTTCCGAAAGTAGTGGCTACGGCATTGCACCCTCCCTCTATCGCGAGTTTTACAATGTTGTCAGGGTCAAAATAGATTGGGTTTTTTGCAAAAGAAGCACCAGCACTATGTTCAATACCTTGGTCGATAGGAAGTATTGAAACATATCCTGTGCCTCCCAATCTTCCATGATTATAAATAGTATTCAAGCTTCTAAGCACTTGAGTGTTTCTGTTGGATTGACTGAAAACCCTATCCACAAAATCAGGTCCGGGAAGGATAAGTTTGTCTTGTGAAATGGTTTTGCTCTTGTGGTCCAAAAGATATTTGGCCTCTTTACCTAGCAGCTTAGAAATACTTGTTTTTGCCATAATGGATTAAGATTTGGGTTTTCAAATATAGCGCCAAGCTATAACTACTCCAATCAAGTTTATAGCGGGGGCAAAAAAGAACCCGCCTTGTATCAAGGCGGGTTCTTCATTAGAATTTTTATGCTTTGGGAGCCTGATTACCGGATAATTTCTCCTTGATTCTGGCGGCTTTACCTTGTCTTCCTTTCAAGTAGTAAAGCTTAGCTCTACGTACTTTTCCAGACTTAATAAGCTCAATTTTTTCAATGCTTGGGCTCAATAAAGGGAATATACGCTCTACGCCTACTCCGTTAGAGATTTTACGGACAGAAAATGATTCTCCATTCGTGCTCTTTCCTCTGCGGTACAATACCACACCCTGGAACTGCTGAATACGCTCTTTAGCGCCTTCTTTGATTCGAACGTGTACATTGACTGTATCACCAGCCTTGAAATCAACGATATCTGCTCTCTTTGAAGCTAATTCCTGCTCCACTATCTTCATTAAATCAGCCATAGCATGATGGTTTTTTAAAATGGACTGCAAATATAGGATTTAGGAATTACAAAAGCTGATCAGATGCAGTTTTTTTGTCACCTATTCATCCCCCTTAAAAAGGCCTGGTCGTCTTATTTTTGTCCTTTCTACCGCTTTTTCATGGCGCCATTGCTCCACCTTCGAATCATGACCAGATAAGAGTATTTCTGGTACAGTCCAGTCCTTATAGGAAGCGGGGCGGGTGTATACCGGTGGAGCCACCAATCCATCTTGAAATGAGTCCGTCATAGCAGAGCTTTCATCTGACAATACACCGGGTATGAGCCTGATGATGCTGTCTGTAAGCACCGCAGCAGCCAGTTCGCCACCAGACAGTACATAGTCCCCAATGCTAATTTCTCTGGTAATAAGGTGCTCTCTAACCCTTTCATCTACTCCTTTATAGTGACCGCAAAGAATAATGAGATTTTGACTAAGACTTAATTGATTGGCTATTGATTGGGTTAGGAGATCGCCATCCGGGCTCATATAGATCACTTCATCGTAATTGCGTATGCCCTTTAGGTGAGAGATACAGCGATCAA
>JAGQYK010000164.1 GCA_020436125.1 Cyclobacteriaceae bacterium
GCTCAGAGAGTCGGCCAGTGCATTGGTGAGTACATCCTTCGTACCATCTTCAGACAAATGGTAAATGGCTTTCAGGTAATTCTCTTCCGCAAGGCTCAATGACATAGTATCCTAATCTTCTGTAAAGCTAGAAATTTAGGCTCGTCTAAAAAAATATTTAGATAGAAATTAACCCCTTATAGCCTGCAATGCAGCCTCAATAGCGTATAGAATGTCTTTGTTGTTGCTTTCTTTCTGAATCTTGAGGAGCAAGGGCTCTGCTACTTTGGCATTCTTTCCATTCTTGCCGAGCAATACCACCAGTTTGTAGCGTAGGCCTCCATCATGGATGGTGGTGTTTTTCAATTTGTTCATTAGGGGTTGTACGGCTGGCTGGCCGATCTTGCTTAGTGCTTCCTCGGCATTGTCATTTTCCTTGTAATTGTAACTCATCAGCTTACTAATCATATAGTTGATGGCCTTGGGATCTTTGGTTGGAATATTCCCCAACACTTCGATAGCGTAAGCCTGCACCGTTATCAATTGGTTCTTGTCTTCCAACGATCGCTTGTCAAACAATGCGATCAGTGTTCGTTCCAACGGTTTAGGTTTACTACCCATTTGAACGAGCAGCTTCATAATGCGTTCCTGCTCTTTGAGGTCATTACCTTTTAAAATTTGATCTGCTTCTTCCATGCTGGGAATGGCACCAGGAACCGGGATATCATGAGCAAGACAAAAATTGATACGGTCTTCCTGCTGACTAGGGTAGGGTGTCTCTGTGGCATACTTGCTAAACAAATCTTTACATAGCGAGATGAGCAATTGGAGATCACTTTCTGGATACAACTTCATTGTTTCCTCATTTTGTAAGTCGATGGATTTGTTGCCTGACTTGTTTTCTCTCAGTTTGAAATCATAGGCAAAGTCGAATAACTTCTCACCGGTTTTTTCACTTTCGAACTTTTGAAAGTAGGCCGCTATCCATCGAAGTACTTTGGTTTTGGTTTCCTTATTCTCTTCCGCTTTGTACATCCGGTTGAGGTAGAGCTGGTGCTGACTTACATTATAGGCTTTCTCTTCTCCTAGTTTACCTGCATACTTTTCATACGTGTATAATAGCAGT
This sequence comes from Cyclobacteriaceae bacterium, assembly GCA_020436125.1. Taxonomy (GTDB): domain Bacteria; phylum Bacteroidota; class Bacteroidia; order Cytophagales; family Cyclobacteriaceae; genus ELB16-189. Next base: position 1,106 of record JAGQYK010000164.1, read on the forward strand.
TCTTGGTTTTTACCAAGTCCCTGCATCATTTGATAAAATGCCAAGTCGTACGGTGTGGGTTGAGGCAATCCTAGTTTTTGGGAATTGACCAGATGAAAGTATTCATCAATTCTGTTTTTGGAAGTAGCAATATCAGAAACATCAAATACAGGATCGAGATAGCGGTAAAGTCCGTACTCCACCCGCGTGATTGCGGAAAGCACTACACCCCATTCTTTGGGGTTTAAGTCACGGTCTTTGCACAGAAAACGGATAATCTCACCCGCACGATCGTCTTTTGAGGGTAGAGCAATGCCTTCTAAAGTCTTCAATAAAAAATCCCTATAACCAAGGTGTTCTATCTTGTAGCGGGTGAAGGCATACATCACCTCGTAGTGCAGTTTGCTGCACGTATTATCAAATGGGGTTTTCATGGCCTCAGTAGCAATGTGATCCACCTTCTCAGGTGTAGATAGATCCTCTAGTAAAAGTTTTACTTCCTTTATCCGAACCTGGCAGATTTCTTCTGCAGATTGTTGTTGCTCAGGCGCTACAGCGATCACTTTAATGGTAGTGGTGGATTCAGTGCTATTTGTTCCCTGAGGGGAGGTGGTGTTAGGGACTGGATTATCAGGGAAAAGCGTTTTGATGTTTTTGGTCATTTTGATGCGACCTGAATAGGTACTGAGTATCTCACCCGAAGTCACATCGATTAGTCTGCCACTTACATCCACGTAGGATTTCAGCTTGGTATATGTGCCAGAGAATAAAGCATCAATAGGAAGGAGTTCGCCTATCCGGATGGCCTCACTGGGTTTCATCATACCGGACAACATGAGCTCGTTTTCCTTAAAAATGGCGTCCAAACGACTCCGTTCAAAAACTTTAAACTGGCTGTTATTTTCAGAAATCTTGCCAATGATGGTCTCCGTGAGGTATTCGCCAAAGGTGTTTTTCGCATCATTACTTTCTACAGAGGATATTAACGGAACGACAGCTAGCCGTATGGGCCTAGCGGGCAAGTTTACTTCTGACAGCTTTTCAACGAGGTCGTCCACCGCCTTCAGCTGAGTTTTGGACTTTTGCGCCAGTGCCATGTGGCTGATTAGTATAAGAAGCAGGAGTATCCTTTTCATAACGACAGAATCGAATTTAAAGATAAGTGATCCTGATTTACTTAGGATAGGAACCGATCTACCAATCTTCTGAATTTATCAGCTTCCCATTCCAACCCCTCTATAGGGTTGGGATAGAATTTACTACTCAACATGGAGGGCAACAAGCCCTCAGTATCATCCACCAATAGACCTGCCTTATTTTGAATGATCCATCGGGAGAAGCCCTGATTTGGCCATGTTAGGATAGGCAATTGATAGGCCATGTATTCATACACTTTGGTAGGAATCGAACCTTCTGTATGAGGGGAAGGGGGGTAATAAATGATCCCAAAATTGGCCTTGTTAATTTCTGTCAAAACCTCCTGATGGGGAACCAGATGACTCAATCCCTTTAGGGTGATCCATGGCTTGCCCTTCACTGCCTCCCTTACTATTTCTCGAGTGGAGGGCAAGGCGCAGTAACCCACAATGGTGAGATGGATACGGTCATCGTTCAGATGGAGTTGTTCAGTCAGGTTGATGGCCTCAAAAATGCCGGTGCTGGTGGCTATGGTCCCGCTGAAAAGCAGGTTGATATTCTGATAAATAGAGGGGCGAGAAATGGTCTTTGGAGGTACTGTTTTGTTCTCCAAAATGGTATACCTGTTACCAATAAAAGTCAGCTCGTTTTCATAGGCCTTTTCGGCCAAAATGAAGTGATGAAATAGGGGAGAAGTGACCTTTTCTTTAAGCCGAACCCAAAGTGCAATTGGTCTTCTCAGATACCAGGGGAAAGCTTCACCATGGAGGATGTTTCGGTAGTAATTTTCCTGAATATCGTATATAATTTGGGTGCCAAATAATATTCTGTTTGCGATACTAACTATCAACAATTCATGGGTATTAGCTATCAATAGTTGG
>JAGQYK010000165.1 GCA_020436125.1 Cyclobacteriaceae bacterium
CAAAGCCCGCAGTCACACGTGAACTCCCCTTCCTACCTCACAACACGTGCGCCAGTTGGGGGAATACAGAAGAGATTCTTCCCGCCAGTGGGCGGGCACGCGCTTTCCACTTCCGCCAGTAGGCGGACAGGCAGAATGACGACTGCCAGTGCTCCGTCATTCAGAGGGAGGACGAAGGACGACCGAAGAATCTTATGCCTGCAATTCATGTTCCGTGCTTATGCGGTACCCTCAAGCCGCGCCTAATCCATGGTTCGCGTCCCACGAACCAGAGAACATATTGGAAGTTACTTCCGTGACAATACATTGCCGCATAGTACTCGAAAGTAGGACTCTTCGCTTACGCCTGCCTTTGCCGAAGCGTACGCCTGAACAAAGTTATACCCAGGCAGGGCTACGCGCAGGCAGGCTCTGAGTGACGACTGCTTCGGTCAACGATATAATCCACGGTTAGTGTCCCACAAACCAGAAAATATTGGAAGTTACTTCCGTGTCAATACGTTAAATCCTCGCCTGGTACGTATACAAATCAAAATACCTCCCCTTCTTCTCAATCAACTCATCGTGTTTGCCTTGCTCAGCAATCTGGCCTTGCTCTATCACCAATATCTGGTCGGCCTGCCGTATGGTACTCAGCCTGTGGGCAATCACAAAAGTAGTTCTTCCTTTCAGTAGCTGTTTCAAACTGTCTTGTATCAACGCCTCGCTCTCTGTATCCAAACTGGAAGTCGCCTCATCCAACAACAGTATTCTCGGGTTGGCCAAAATCGCGCGCGCAATGGTCACCCGCTGGCGTTGTCCACCAGAAAGTTTGATGCCCCTTTCCCCTATTACGGTATCCAGTCCTTTTTCAAACTTGTCGCTAAACTCATTTACATACGCTCCGTCAATGGCTGCCTTCAGTTCATCCTCAGTAGCATCTGGTTTGGCAAACAAAATGTTTTCCCTTATGGTACCATCAAAAAGAAAATCATCCTGCAGCACCACACCCAACTGACTGCGGTAACTGTCCAACGAAACTTTAGAAAGATCATGCCCATCTATAGTCACCATCCCCGACTGTGGCGTCAGGAAGGAGGCGGCCAGTCCGGCAATCGTAGACTTACCAGAACCAGACGTACCCACCAATGCGGTCACTGATCCTGCGGGCGCCACAAAGTTGATGTGCTTCAGCACCTTTTTATCTTCTTCATAGGCAAACGATACATCTTTGAATTCAATATCACCCTTGATTTCTCCCACCTTAATGGTTCTCACTTCATCATCGTCCTCCACCGGCATATTCATCAACTCTTCCGTGCGGTCCAACCCGGCAAAGGCTTCCGTCAATTGACTGCCGATGTTGCTCATCTGAAAAATCGGAGCAATCAGAAATCCTAAGAAAAATGCAAACTGTGTCAGCTCACCTGCGGTCAATGTTTTCTCTGTAAGCATGTACCCTCCTATTCCTATAATCCCCACCAGGGCTACACCAAAAAGAAAACTTCCCATACTGGTCACAAAACTGGTAGTGGTCAAACTGCTCTTCACATTCTGAAAAATACGCTCCACTCCTTTTTCAAACACCAACGCTTCTTGCTTAGCCGCATTGAATCCTTTGATCACCCGAATACCACCAAAGGTTTGCGTGAGTCGGCCTGTTACCTCTGCGGTAATAGCGCCCCGCTCACGAAAAATGGGTCGGATCTTTCCGAAAGCTTTCATGGATATGATACCAAATAACCCTAAAGGAATAACGGTGAACAACGTCAGTTTCCAACTGATACTAATGAGAAAGAAAAGGCAAATCACCGCCATCAATAGGCCCCCTATCAACTGAAGGAAGCCCGTGCCCACCAGGTTGCGCACGCCCTCTACATCCGTCATCACCCTGCTCACCAATTTTCCTGTTTGCTGATTGTCGAAGAAGCGAGTAGGCAAGCGAAGCAAATGCTTCTGCACATTGGCACGTAATACCGAAATCAGGTGCTGTGCCTCCACGCTCAATAACATGGTCAAGGCATAGGAGACGATCGCTGATATCAATATCGATGCCGACACCCCCGCCAAAATGAGTTTCAGATTGGAAAAGTCTCCCTTACCAATTACATCATCGATAATGGGCTTTACCGAATACGGCAGCACAATAGAGGAAGCCCTGCTGATGATAATCAGCACAAACCCCAACAACAATAATTTTCTTCTTGGCCACACGATGGTTTTAAAAACCTTGGCCATATTAATTTTACCTTTCTTTTCTCCCATAATAACCTTTATAATCGCCCTTAGTACAAAGGGGCTTTTTTGATGTGTTTAAACGCTTGTGCAAATAAAGTAATAATGCCTACGGAGCATAGTCGAATGAAGGAAAGAAATATTGTAATTCATCTTGTTGGACAACCCCATAAGGTACGATCATCAAAAACAAGCACTCAGACGCTATCATCTCCCTTTTATTTGCTAAAATGCGGTTGAGTAATAATTCAACGACCTATGCCTAAAAGTACTTTAGATTCATCCGCCATCAGAAATCAGTTTCCATCATTAAAAAGAAAACACAATAGCCATCCCATGGTCTTTCTGGATGGGCCGGGTGGCACCCAAGTGCCAAAGTCTGTTATCGATGCCATGGTGAACTACTATAGCACCTCCAACGCCAATTCACATGGAGCGTTTGTCACTGCCATGGAAACGGATGTAACTATCCACGGTATGCGCGAGGCAATGGCTGCCTACCTGAACGCTGAAGGTCCTGAGTGTGTATCTATAGGTCAAAACATGACTACACTGAACTTCTCACTGGCCCGTGCTATGGCACGGATTTTACAACCTGGAGATGAAGTATTGATTACTAAACTCGATCACGAAGCGAACAGAGGTCCGTGGCTTACTTTGCGTGAAGCAGGTATCGATGTACGGGAAGTCAACCTGCTGCCTAACGGTACCCTCGACTATGACGA
>JAGQYK010000166.1 GCA_020436125.1 Cyclobacteriaceae bacterium
TAAACTCCTCAGACGCGGACGTAGTAGGATGATTTTGTATATAACTGCTCAGTGACGACAACGAGGATAAGAACACATGGTTCAACTCCACCATCTCATAGATCTTATCCAGGTTCTTTTGTTTCGAGGGAGGCTCTTGCGCCATGCGCTGAAAAGCCGCACTGAGATTGGAGGTCTCCAGGAAAGCATCCTTGCGCGCAATCTTGCAACTGGTAGGCATCTTGCCTTTGCGCTGATAATAAAGAGCAATCTCGTTAAGGAAATCCTTGTTGGCCTTCACACTGTTCTCCATGTTCTGCCGTATCTCCAAAAAGCTCCACACCGGCCACAGCCACAGCAGGGCCATGAGGGACAACCCAGCACCCAGTAGCGTATCCCAAATCCGGTATTGAATCACCGTGAGAATATCCGGCTGGGTAATGGCGTAGATAAAGATGACACTCAGCGTCACGAAGGTGGCCGATGCCCTGTAGTTCTTTTGCAGCATAGCAAACGCAATCACCAACGTGACCACACCCAGGGCGCCATACACATAAGGATCTTGAATCCAGAAGACTACACCCGTGGCAATGGCACTGCCGATCAGCGTACCAATGATCCTGTCCTTGGAGCGCGTTTTGGTCAGTCCATAACTGGGGCGCATGATCACGATGATGGTGAGCAAAATCCAATACGGGTTTTGAAAGGCGAACACGGTGCCCAGTGCATACCCGATCATGAGGGTGACCGACAGGCGCAACGAATGTTTAAAGATGCTGGAGCGGAAACTCAGGTTGCGCAACAGCAACCGCGGATCATAATCCTGACGAACAATGAAACGCCTTGCTACATTTCCTGCAATAAATTCAATACTGTCCGTATCGGGATTGCCCAACAGCCACTTGATCTCTTTGATTTTTTTGAATTGCGACTCCTGGTACTCCAGCAGATTTTGAAGCATCAGATACCCCTCATTGTTATTGCTCTCGTTTCCAAAAGTGGAAATCTCTTCCCTTAACCGACTAAAGTATTCGTTCAGTTTACCATTCGGGGGAAGCTGGGTAGCATCACTTCCAGCTGCTGCGATCATCTGCAGTTGGCGCGACATCTCAAAGATCAACGTCTGAAAATGCTGCACGTACTCCGGATGTGTTTTGAATAACTCATCCATCTTATCATACTGCACAGGATGGGCCACGGCCGTTTCCAGTATCTCCACCAGTTGGGTGAACACCAACAGCCGCTTGCCACTGTAGATGGACTGCCCTGAATCCTTGCGCCTGCGTATCAATATCTCCCGCAACGCACTGTGCAGCTCCATCAGCTCACTTTGTTGTGTAAAGAGTTGCGCTTGTAGGGTTTTGCGGTTGGACTGCTCACCAATGAGTTGACCCCTTGTCTCTAAAAAATCAGCGGTGAGCCAATACGCTTTATATAAAAACTCTTCCGTCTGCGCCCTGGGGTTGATGCGGTACAGGAGGGTAGCCAGCAAGAGGTACCACAGACCACCTACACCGATCAAAAGGGCAAACTGCCAGATGGCCAACTCCTCCGGATCATGAGCAAAGCTGAGCACCAGCGCCAGTAGCCCACACAAACTGATCAGCGAGGCCCTGAACCCATACACCGAGATCATGGCGATGGCAAAGGCCAATACACCCAACACAGGAATGATCAGCCACGCCTCGAAACTAAGGTGCCCACCGATAAAGCTGACCACCATCACCAGGGCCGTGGAGAACAGGATACCATATACTTTGTTGCGGTAGCTGCCGCTCACATTGCTGGGCGAACTCCAAAAGGCACCCGAAGCAATGGCCAGGCCCACCTCAAAGTGCCCCAGCTCAATACCCAGCACAATGGGTACGGTAATGGCAATTCCTCCCATCACCGCCTTGGAGAAATCAGCACTCTTTATAAACTGTACGAGTTCTTTATAGTGTTCAGCAATCACTGGTACTTAGTGTAGAAAAGGTTCAGTGGCAAAGATAAGGGATATGGGGGTGGGGGGTGAATTAACTTAAGAAGCAGAAGTTGTTCATAAACTTCACTTTTTCATTAGATATTACCTCAATAAGAAGGATTCTGCGACTTTACTTATTTACCTATACAATCTCGGGGACTCAGCTGAGAATTCAAGCTTGGAGATAAGGGACTTTTAGGGCTTAAAGGCCTTTTGTAAATCTGAAATAGATTTATTTATATCTCTGACTGCCTTGTGTGCTGACTTATTCTTATCAACAAGTTTAATATTTTTCGAACAGCCCATGCATTTTATTGTTTCCTCATCAACTACTTGTTTCAAACTTACTCTGGCAATTCTTTTACAATTTGGACAATGAATTCCAACTTCTCTTTTTCTAATATCAATCATAGCTTATTCAGTAATATTTTAAATTTCCTTTTATAATCCTCCTATTATTTTACTGGTCATTCCTGGGATAATTTCACCCAAAGTCTTGCTGGCAAAATCAACTACTTTTTGTATAGCTGTCATTTTATTGTTTCTTACGTTTTCCAGTTGCATGGAAAATTTAACTATTTCCCTTTGGTGATTGTGTTCGTTCTGTTGCCATTCAAGAATGGTTGGAATAATGTATTTGATCAGGACAAAAAGAAAGGCAAGAAGTCCTAAAAAGTAATAAAGACTGTTCTTCATGTTATTCACTTAAAAGGTTAACCATAGTAATAACGACTACAAGAAAAATAGCCGTATTAATTTGCCTACTAAATGATTTTCCGAATTGAACATGATTCGCGAAATTCTCACAGTTAAAATTGATCAAAGAATAGGGTTTACCTAACTGATCAAGAGCTCGCTTGACAGCTAATTCACGATCCAAATCGTTCCCTTGGAATCGGACTATTTTAGTTACTTCCGGGTAAATAGTAAAGAATTCATC
>JAGQYK010000167.1 GCA_020436125.1 Cyclobacteriaceae bacterium
CATGCAGTTTTACCTGGGCCACAAAGTGACCTCAATGGAGAACAAAGGCAAAGAAGTTGTTTTAAAAGCAGAAGATAAGTCGGGCAAGTCTGTTGAATTGAAAGGTGATTACTGTTTGGTAAGTATCGGAAGGCGACCCTACACTGAGGGATTGGGACTAGATAAGGTTGGGATCGAATTGGATAGAGGAAAGATACCAGTTGATGATCATTTAAAAACCAAGGTGGATAATATTTATGCCATTGGGGATGTAGTGCGTGGCGCCATGTTGGCGCATAAGGCAGAAGAAGAAGGCGTAATGGTGGCAGAACAAATGGCAGGCCAGAAACCTCATATCAATTATTTACTCATTCCAGGAGTAGTTTATACCTGGCCAGAAGTTGCTAGCGTTGGCTATACGGAAGAACAATTGAAAGAAAGTGGTAGGGCATATAAAACTGGCTCATTTCCTTACAAAGCACTGGGCAGAGCCAGGGCCAGTATGGATGTAGACGGTCTCGTGAAAATTTTGGCGGATAAACAAACAGATGAGATTCTGGGTGTTCATATTATTGGAGCGCGGGCCGCTGACATGATCGCTGCCGGTGTAACCGCAATGGAATTCAGGGCGTCAGCTGAGGATGTTTCTCGGATGTCACATGCTCACCCTACTTATATGGAAGCTGTGAAAGAAGCATGTCTTGCAGCAACAGCCAACAGGCCTATTCATATGTAATCCTTTTCCCGAAGGTAATAATTGAGACCGTAGCGAAAGGCTAATGCCATTACTACAGGGATCAAAAATACATTCAGTTGCTGAGGTAGAAATGCCCATGTAATCAGTAGAATGAGAGTAATTCCGCTCATCAACCCAAAATACTTTTTTAGTATTACTTTCTGTTTTCCAAAAAGCAGGAAGGCTGCGATGAGATTGGTAGGAAATGCCCACAATAAATTGAAATTATTAGCTGCGGCTTTATGGTCTGTGGCTACCCACAGAATAAAGAGCAAACATCCGATGGCACCAGTAACGAATAGCAGCGTGACGTCAAACCACTTTGATGACTTTTTCTTTTTAAAATCTAAAATGGAAATGATGATCACAATTAATAACAAAACTCCGAAAACCACCCAAGGATGTGGAGCGCTATCAAAATTCATAGGAGCGCCTGGAGGTTCAGAGATGATGGTTTCTTTCACCAGAGGTTTAGTGCCATTTTCAGTAATGATACTGGCATGATTAAATGATGATTCTATATAGTCTGGCAAAAACATATAATCATAAGGAGTGGCTTTTTTATCCATAGGCAAGCCAAGACAAACATCAATACCTAAATCCCCCCAAGGCTGTTCTTGCAAGTACAACTCAGTAAGGTCGCGAATGGTGTAGTCCGTGGTAATGTAGGAATTATCAAATTTGATTTTATCGCCAAAGGCTTCAATAAAAACATCTCTAATTTTTGTTGCGCAGTTGTTGTAAAAATAATCGTAGAGGTATTCCTGGTTTTCAGGCTGGGCATTTTGTTGCAAATAATCAAAAAGTATTTGTTTTTGCTCCTGATTGAGGTCGATGATTTGCTCATGAACCCACCGATTGTAGTAGAGATAATAATACCTAAAGTTAGGGTAGGATTGAACAGACAACTTATAGAGCAGGTTTCCTCGGGTGAAATTGAGATAGAAGTTGGGTTGATTAAAATCGAAGGTGCCGTAGTTGTAGGCATAATCAATTCTGTTAATGGGATCGTATACTCGGATGGCACTATGTCCAAAGGCAGAGTATAATTCGCCTTGAAATGGCGCGCAAGTGATTACTCCTATGTGGGCATTTTCAGACAATTGAATTTGTTGCCCAAACAAATTGATAGAAAAAAAGAGCGAGAAGAGGACCAGCGTATTTCTCATCGGTAAATAATGGGTGGAAAGATAAAACAATCGCGCTGTAAAAGGTAATTTTGAGATAGGCATGAATAGAAATATAACAGATGGATTGAACTTTGTATCGAAGCTTACCCTCTACAGGGTTTGGAATTCGGTGAAAGTGCTTGCGAGTTATTTTTATTCAAGGATTTCAGGGAAAGCTTCGTTGCCTGCTCTGCCCGTTAGCATATCAATAGAACCTACAACATCGTGTAATCTCAGATGTCCGGAATGTCCAAGTGGCTTGCGATCATTTACCCGACCAACGGGAATGTTGAAAAAGGATGTGTTTGAGAAAGTAATCGATGAACTGGCGCCAACTTTATCGTATCTGATATTCTATTTTCAGGGTGAGCCCTACCTACATCCCCAGTTGCTGGAAATGATAAGGTATGCTACTCATAAGAAAATATACACCGCCACTTCTACCAACGCCCATTACCTAAATGACGAAGTAGCAAAAAAGACCGTAGAATCTGGATTGGATAGGATGATCATTTCAATTGATGGTGTAGATCAGGAGACCTATTCTTCCTATCGGGTAGGAGGCAAACTTTCTAAGGTAATTGAGGGAACAAAAAATATTATCAAATGGAAGCGTAAACTGAAATCAAAAACACCTCATGTTATTTTTCAATTTCTGGTGGTGCGGCCTAATGAATCACAGATTGATGATGTGTATAAATTGGCGGATGAACTGGGGGTAGATGAAGTGGCCCTTAAGACCGCTCAGATTTATGATTATAAGAATGGGTCTGACTTAATTCCTGTAAACGAAAAGTATGCTCGTTATAAAATAGGAGAAGATGGTTCTTACAGTATAAAAAATAGGTTACTCAATCACTGCTGGAAGATGTGGCACAGTTGCGTGATTACTTGGGATGGAAAAGTGGTGCCATGTTGTTTTGATAAGGACGCACATTTTGTTTTGGGTGATTT
>JAGQYK010000168.1 GCA_020436125.1 Cyclobacteriaceae bacterium
GAAAAAAAACAGTGCGAACTCATCAAAGGGGATTTCTCACCGGACGATGCCCTGGAGATTATTAATCACCTTATTACTAAAAAAATCACTTTTCATGAACTAAGAAGTTTCAGTAGTGAAATAAGGTTTGGTGAAGTGGATCAAAAATCTATTGACAGAAGTAAAGAGTTAAAGCAGAGCAAAGCATCTGTTGAAAAATTTATTCAACAGGCCAAAGAACAAAACAAAACGCTCCGTATAAAATCTAATATCTTAATAGAACTCATCTAACAAAAAAATCAGACCAACAGTAAAAAGACATGAATCAAAATCTTCTTGCCTATTTAGTCTTACTATCGCCAGCTGTTTTCATAGCCACAGCATTAGCCTCATGGTTTCAGCCTGGCATACGCCCATTACTGGTGAAACGAATGGCTACAGTTGCTACTTTGATAAGTATTTCAATAGCCGCGATAAGCGGTTTTTTTGTAATGAAATATGATCTTTTAGAAACTTCCCTTTTAGGAATTCATTACGTTGGCTTAAGCATAAGGCTCGATGCATTGAGTGCCATAATGCTAATAATGATTACGTTGTTGAGCTTTATCATAGTGCGCTTCAGCTTTAACTACCTTGATGGGGACACGCGTCAGGGTCTCTTTATTGGCAGGCTTGCAGCCACTATTGCTTCAGTGCAACTGCTGGTGCTCTCTGGTAATCTGGGGTTACTATTTATCTCTTGGGTTTTAACCAGCATGGCATTGCACCGCTTACTGATTTTTTACAATGAGAGACCCGGTGCGATAATAGCTGCACGTAAGAAGTTTATTGTTGCCCGACTTGGTGATGCCAGCTTGCTAGCCGCATTTGTACTTTTATATTATCAGTTTGGCACCGGTAACCTGGAAGCTATTTTTCAGAACATAAAAACTTCCCTCGCTTCAAACATAACTTTGAATGGTTTAGAAGCTGTAGCGATACTACTAACAGTAGCGGCTCTATTAAAATCTGCCCAATTCCCTACACATGGCTGGTTGATAGAAGTCATGGAAACACCAACTCCAGTGTCTGCACTACTTCATGCCGGACTGCTCAATGCCGGACCTTTCCTGATTATCAGAATGGCTTACATTATGGAAGCAAGCGCCTATGCTCCCTTGGTGTTAATTACCTTCGGTGGTTTCACCGCCTTATTTGCATCTGTTGTCTTTCTAACACAAACATCAGTAAAAACAGCGTTGGGCTACTCAAGTGTAGCACATATGGGATTCAGCTTACTGGTGTGTGGCTTGGGCGTTTATCCCGCAGCTATGCTTCACCTGGTGGCTCACTCCTTTTATAAAGCGCATGCCTTTCTATCATCAGGAAGTGTAATTGATGTCATCAGAGCAGCCAAAGTTACTGCGGCTAAAAGAATGGGAAACCCTTTAAGGATTGGGATGGGTATACTCCTAGGTTTAGGACTTTATGCCTCATTTGCCATAGCATGGGGCATTGATCCTGAAAAAGAATTCGCACTACTAGCTATTGGAAGCATTATTACGCTGGGGCTTTCCAGACTATTCACCTCTGCCATAGACTCCAATGGAAGTATAAAGCTGATGCTTTATGCCTGTCTCCTATCACTCATGGTAACCATAGCATTTTTCACTTTAGAATCCGGCACCCATTACCTACTGTTATCACAACTACCGGAATTAGTAAGTCCGACTTTTGTGGAAATCATTTTAATAGGTGTCATCCTAATAGCTTTTGGGTTAACGGTCTTTGTACAAATATTAGCACCAGTAATTTCTTCCCACCCATTTAATCGCGCCCTGGCCATTCATTTGAGAAATGGTTTGTATGTAAATACAGTGTTTGACAGAACCGTGCGTGCCTTATACTCACATGAAACAAGCAAGTCCGAAACAATAGAAAAAGCTGAGTATCTCAACAGAAAAGAAACTTGTCCAGTTGACCGGTATGAAGAACAAGTAGCCTAGAATTATGAATTATTTCTGCATCCCATTTAAATCTAAATCCTGAAAAAAAAGATTGTAATATGCTCCATAACACATTATCAATAAGCGACTATCTCGACAACATAAGCAACGAACAGGAATCACTGGTAGCCCTGCTCAATAAAGTTTGTAAAAAAATAGCACCAGTATGGCCTTTGGAAAACTTTGTAGCCGTAAATCCTTATCTGGGACTCACTGATAAGAAATTCGGAAATGTAGCACAGGAACTAGCCGATGCGGGTGGGATTCAAATGACATTACCAGCAGCATTTTATCTACAGAAAATACAAGAAGGTAAAATAAGCCATAAAGATCTGGCCAATGCACTTAAGAAAAATAATGAGAGCACTAGTGTCAACGAGTTTATCAACGCCATTAATAAAGACCTTGACAAGAATACAGTAAAAAGCCCTGTCGCAACGGTGGCGGACATCGCCACTCAGGTAACCCAAAAAGATTGGAACAGATTTGTCACCTCAAGAATCTCAGTTTGGGCATCCTCCTACTTCGACAATGGACAGGCCATATGGACTGCCGCTGACAAAAACGAAGGGTTATTTGCATCATGGAAAGCGGAAGCTGAGGTGGACCATACACCAGAGTTAACAGGTTTAAAAGGTTTTAGAAAATTGGCAAAGGCTTTACCTCATAACCCGATTGAAGCCATTCAAACAGCGCTGGATAAACTGGAAGTACCTGAAGAAGGATTACCGCTCTACTTACATCGAATACTCCTTCGTGTCGGTGGTTGGTCAGCTTATGTTGCCCGCTTAGATTGGGATAGTGAACTATATGGTGATAAAGGTGGAAAACTCATTGAGCTGCTAGCGGTACTTACTTGCTGGGAAGCTTGC
>JAGQYK010000169.1 GCA_020436125.1 Cyclobacteriaceae bacterium
ATGGAGCGATAAGTAGTCCTCAACTCTTCTACATTAGGATATAACATTTCAGGGATAAAAGCCCCTCCAAACTGTCCGTAATACCCTCTTTCATCTACCAACATAATTCTTAATTAACAAGTTAAGTTTCGACACGTCCTTAACACCAGGGACACTTTCAATTCCACTGTTCACGTCTATTGCAAACAACTGCTCGTGGTTTAAGCTAAAGACTTCATTTACATTTTCAGGATCAATCCCTCCGCTGAGAAAAAATGGAATTGATCCACTATATTTTTCAAGCCAACTCCAATTGAAGGTAACTCCATTGCCTCCTCTTGCTTTGCCTTTGGTATCGAACAAAAAAAAATCTACCTGTGATTGGTATTGATCTACTGTTGTAAAATCAAAATCATCATCCACCGAAAAGACTTTAATGACACCAATCTCCTTTTCTTTTAATTCCTTACAGTGCGCTGGTGATTCATCACCATGGAGCTGTACAAAATCAAGGCGATGTTTCGAAACAAGATCAACAATCGCATCCACATCCTCATTCACGAACACACCTACTCTGTGAATGCGCGCATCCAGATCATCCGAAATACTAAAATTCTCCCCCACGTAGCGTGGTGACTTTTTGTAAAATATAAACCCCATAAAATCAGGACTTACCGATGCCACACCGTGTATGTTGGTTTCCTCTCTCATGCCACATACTTTGAGCTTAAAGGATGACATGCGCTTTATTTTTCCGTTCCAACCGATTTAATTCCTTCACAAACTCCATAGCCGTATGCTCCGGTCGGCCAGATCGCATGAACAATTCGCCAATAAGAAAACCATCGAAGCCACACGCACGCAGATCGGCTGCAGTTGTTGGGGTATCTATTCCACTTTCTGACACTTTCGTGAAATTATCAGGAATCAATTGAATCAATCGTTTGCTCAACTCCGTGCTCACCTCAAATGTTTTCAGATTTCTGTTGTTTACCCCTATTACATCCGGTATGGCTTCAAGGTTAGCCTGCAGCTCTTCTTCATCGTGTACTTCCAACAACACCTCCAATTGCAGCGCATGGGCAGCATCACAAAGGCTTTTCAGCTTAACAGGATCCAATATTGCTGCAATTAGCAATACAGCATCAGCTCCGATTGATTTCGCTTCAATCAGCTGGTATTCATCAATCACAAAATCTTTACGCAGTATCGGACAAAAATTAAATTTTCTTGCAGTGGTGAGGTCTTCACTACTTCCACCAAAAAAAGTATTATCTGTGAGTACCGAAAGAGCCGAAGCTCCAGCTTGCATATATCCTATTGAAGTACGCTCAACGGAAAGATAAGGATTGATATCTCCTTTAGAGGGAGATTTCCTTTTGATCTCTGCTATCACACCTGACTTGTCGGGTCTTTTTATATACTGCTGAAGTGATATGGCTGGTGTTTCGAAATAGATACTCTGCTCCAGTAATTTTATTGGGTACAAGCCTTTTCTCTCCGCTACTTCCTTCTCCTTGTGTTTTACAATCTTGCCTAAGATATCCATGATCAGTTTATCAATTTTTTAAATGTTTGTAATGCAGCACCCTTTTCAAGTGCTGCTTTCGCTCTCGCTATTGCATTGGCTATCCCCTGCTCTTTATTTCCGCAATACAGCGCCATGCCGGCATTGGCAATTACTACTGCATTTTGCGCTTCTGTGCCTCTGCCCTCCAATATTGTTTTAAATATATCAGCAGCTTCTTCCACTGTATCTCCACCTACTATATCTGTAGTTTTAATTAACGGAAGACCTAAATCAGCAGGCTCCAACTGATCTTCACCTAAGTTGGTAAACATCTTAAAGGGACCTGTTAGTGAGATCTCATCATAACCATTGAGATCATGTAAAATCACATAATCCTTTTTGCTCTGTTGATAGAGGTATCCATATTGACGTGCCATTTCCAAACTAAACACTCCTACCAATTGTCTGGGTGGCCTTGCCGGATTAACGATGGGGCCCAACATATTAAAGAATGTTTTTACACCCAGTTCCTTTCTGATGGGGGCAATGTTTTTCATGGCCGGATGAAACAAAGGCGCATGCATAAAGAAAATATTGGCTCTCTCAAGATCACTTTTAAGTTTTGCCAGGTCATTAGAAAATTGATACCCAAAGTGCTCCATGACATTGGAAGACCCGCTTACGGATGAAACACCATAGTTGCCGTGTTTAGCCACCGGCTGACCTGCCGCTGATACCACAAAAGATGAAAGCGTAGAGATATTAAAAGTATTTTTCCCATCACCTCCGGTACCGCATACATCCATTACTGGTAAATCCGTTTCGACTGGTATACACAACTCCAGCATCGCGTCCCTGAAACCTTCCAATTCGTCAATGGTAATAGCTCGCATCATGTACACTGTTATAAAAGCACTCATCTGACTTGCATTGTACTTACCAGAAGCCAGATCCGTTAGCACCTGTCTGGCTGTTGCTTTATCGAGCGAGCGATAACCTATCAATTCATTTAATATTTCTTTCATTCCTTACGTTGAATTAATTGTTGAACCAATTGGCAATCATCTGCTTTCCATGGGCAGTCAAGATCGACTCAGGGTGAAATTGCACACCCTTTACATCAAATTGTGTATGAGCAATTGCCATAACCAATCCCGCATCGTTCACAGCCGTAACTTTCAATACTCCATTGACGCTACCCGGATCGACCGACCACGAATGATAGTGACAGACTTCTATCTCCTGAGGTATGCCATTGAAAAGGATTTCGTTCTGATCAGGAAAAGATGTCTTACTGGTAAC
>JAGQYK010000016.1:0-14667 GCA_020436125.1 Cyclobacteriaceae bacterium
AGAGGAGCTGATAGAACTTGAAAAAGAAATTGAAAAATATGAGATTGGAACCCTTCCAGCTTCACTCATGCGTACAGCAAAAGAGAAAGGGTATGCAGACAGGCAGATAGCTCATCTGCTTCGCTGCCTGGAGAGTGAGGTGCATAAGAAACGTAAGGAAATGAAAATCAATCGGGTATACAAACTCGTTGATACTTGTGCCGCAGAATTTGAAGCACAAACTCCTTACTACTATTCCACTTTTGATAAAGAGAATGAGTCTGTAGCCTCCACACGAAAGAAAGTGATCGTGTTAGGCTCAGGACCTAATCGCATTGGTCAGGGTATAGAGTTTGACTACTCATGCGTACATGGTGTTTTGGCAGCCAAAGAATGTGGTTATGAAACGATCATGATCAATTGCAATCCTGAAACCGTTTCTACAGACTTTGACATTGCAGATAAACTTTACTTCGAACCCGTTTTCTGGGAGCACATCTACGATATAATTGAACATGAAAAACCGGAAGGGGTAATTGTGCAATTAGGTGGACAAACCGCGTTGAAACTTGCTGAAAAGCTTCACAAATACGGAATTAAAATAATGGGTACTTCCTTTGAAGCTTTAGATTTAGCTGAAGATCGTGGAAGTTTCTCTTCTTTGCTTAAAGAGATGAATATCCCTTATCCTGAATTTGGAGTAGCAACAGATGCCGATGAGGCCCTAGAGGTTTCCAAAGGAATTGGGTTTCCTCTTTTGGTAAGGCCCTCATATGTATTGGGTGGACAAAGCATGAAGATTGTGATCAACGAAAAAGAATTGGAAAATCACATCCTTGACATTTGGAAACACCTACCTGAGAACAAAGTCTTGCTGGATCACTTCCTTGATGGTGCCATAGAAGCTGAAGCGGATGCCTTGTGTGATGGAGAGAATGTATACATCATTGGTATCATGCAGCACATTGAGCCTGCTGGAATTCACTCTGGGGACTCTTATGCTGTTTTGCCTCCTTATAACCTTGGTGATTTTGTTATCAAACAAATAGAAAACTATACCCAGAAAATTGCAGTAGCGCTAAAAACAGTTGGTCTTATCAACATTCAATACGCTATCAAAGACGACAAAGTATTTGTAATAGAGGCCAACCCTAGAGCTTCAAGAACAGTTCCATTCATTTGCAAAGCTTATGATGAACCTTATGTAAACTACGCCACTAAAATCATGCTTGGTGAAAAGAAAGTAACTGACTTTGATTTCAATCCAACAAAGAAGGGATACGCTATCAAAGTTCCGGTATTTTCTTTCAATAAATTCCCGGATGTAAATAAAGAGTTAGGGCCAGAAATGAAATCAACAGGCGAGGCCATCTATTTTATAGATGACTTACTGGATGATTATTTCCTGAATATCTACGCTGAAAGAAATCTATACTTGAGTCGATGATGGAATTAAAATGATGAAAGAAGATCCCTTTCCTAATTCTGAATTCATTTCAATTTTTCCGTTTAACTTCTCGATCGCCTCTTTTAGAATATAAAGGCCCAAGCCTGAGCCTGTTGAGTTGCTTGAGCCCCTGTAGAACATTTCAAATATTCTTTCCTGAGATTGGGGAGCAATTCCCTCTCCATTATCCTCAATTTTAATTTTAGTGAATTGACCCTCTTCTCCGGAAGATATGTTTATAAAAGGCCTATGATCCGTACCTATCTTTTGATACTTGATAGCATTGGAGATCAAATTGCTTAAGATGACTTTCAAAAGAAATTTGTCCGACATTACATATTCAGCAGCAAAGTCATACTTGAATTCTATTTTTTGAAAATTTTCCAGGTATTTAAAATCCTCAATCAATTCCATTATCACGGTGTCAAGGTGAATTTTTTCAGATTGTAGTTCTGCTCTATTAGTTCTGGAGTAGTCAAGAACCTCTGCAATGAAAGATTCAAGTTTATTAATGCTGGTGTCAATCTTCGACAAGTAAAGCGCACTATGTTCTGGTGAGTTTTCAATTCTGCTTAGGTTGACCAATCCTTTAATTGATTTAAGGGGTGCACTGATGTCATGGGACAAGCTGTAAACAAATCGATCAAGTTCTGAATTGGTTTTAGTCAGTTGGCTATTGGCCTTTTCCAATTCTTTTTTTTGCTCGGTCAGCTTATACTCAATCTTCCATAAATCCGATATCACGCGGCCAATCAGTGAAGAAGATATAATCATGGCCAACATACCAAGGTGTATACTTACCGATTTTGTAGACCCTTTTGAGGCTAAGAAAATGTCAGCAAAGTCAAGTACTGGGAGAATGTAATTGAGAATAAAGATTATGCAGTTAATTAAAATAACAGTGGCAAATCCCCTTTGTATGGCTACTATAATGGAAATCACACCATAGATATACCAATAGGTATCAAAGTCCACGAAAAAAATCATGGCGACAAAACCAGTCACAATTACCCAAAACTGAATGGCTTTGGGGGTACGTTGTTCAAGCGAAATTGTGGCGAAAGGTTTGGCAATAGTGAAGCTAAAACTATCTGCCTTTGGAGATAGAAAATAAAGCAAAGGTGTAGCAATTGTAATAATGGTGAGAAAATCAGCTAGAAAAATAAGCGAGACAACGTAAATATCCTTATTAACAAATGTATAGTGGTACGTAAACACTGAGTTGATCAACACAGGAACAAAAACACCCAGAAGTACAAATCGAATAAAGGAATCTGTCGAGCTTAGTAAATCTTTAACACCCTCACTATTTGTTCTCTTATACAGAAACCAAGAGGCATAAGTCATTATAGGAGCATGTGAAGCGATTAACGCAATTCTTATCCAACTACCTGACGCTCCCCAAAGAAGCAGGGTGACTATCTCATTGAGAAAAATAATGGGAAGCATTCTTGGCCCATACCAATACAACAAAATAATTGCAAAGGGTGTTGGGAGATATAGCAAAACCGAATCGGTAAAATTTCTTAAGTAGTAAGAACCATAAGAAATAGAAACTAAAAATGTAAGTAACAATGGCCAGGCCCACCATACCCACTTGGCAGGTACAGATTTTACAGGTCTCGCGGTTTCATTTAAACTTATTTGCACGTTTCAACATTAGCCAGTGCCAAATTATAAGGTTTTAACGAAAAAACACTTTTTCCCCTGAAACCATTACCTTTGATTATCAGTTCTAATGACATATAGAAGAAGAGAAAATGCTGAAACTCTTATTAATTATTGCGATTACGATTTATGTGCTGACAAAATTTGGCAGACTTTTTTTTGGGATGGGTATGTCCGCTTCTCAAAGACAATCTTACCAAAGGCCTCCTGATGGCAATGTAAATGTAAACAGCACATCTTCAAAAAGTAAGAATAAAACGGACATCAAAGGTGGTGAATACGTAGACTATGAAGAAGTGAAGTAGAGCCTTAGTATGCAGATTCACTTTCACAAATATCAAGCTACAGGGAATGATTTTGTCCTGATTGACAACCGCTCCACCAATAGATCCTTTTCAAAGGAAGAAATCAAAAAAGTGTGTGATCGAAGGTTTGGCGTTGGCGCAGATGGCCTCATACTGATTGAAAATACGGAAGAAGCAGACTTTAACATGGTCTATTACAATAGTGATGGCTCCCAAAGCTTATGTGGTAATGGTTGCCGGTCTGCCGTGGAATTTGCATCCTCTTTAGGCATTATTGATAAAACCACCTCTTTCAATGCTTTTGACGGTTTGCATAAGGCCTCCATTTTGGAGGATCAAACCATTCGATTAAAAATGAGTGATGTCAGCGGTATCAAAAAGCTGAATGACGCTTATTTCATAGATACCGGCTCTCCTCATTATGTTAGGTTTGTCAAACAACTTGATGAACTGAATGTAGTGGAAAGTGGACGAAAAGTCAGAAATAGTGATATTTTTAAGCCAGGAGGCACAAATGCTAATTTCGTTGAATTGCTTCCCAACAATACCATCGCTGTTAGAACTTATGAGCGAGGTGTAGAAGATGAAACACTCTCGTGTGGCACTGGTGTAACGGCCGCAGCCATTGCCGCCTCTCTTACTGGATATTCTTCCCCCATTATGGTAAAAGTGAAGGGTGGAAGTTTGGCTGTAGAATTCAAAGCAGGCGAGCCTGATACCGGTTTGGCAGCCAACGGCAACATCTCGGCCACATTTGTCGATATTTTCCTTATTGGGCCTGCCAAAATGGTATTCGAAGGCGACTTGGAACTATAATTGCACCCCTGAAATTCTTAACTTTGCACTCCTTTTGATGGTAATTTGGCCTCTTCACATGCCAGCCCATCCGGGAATGTTTATTTATCTTTTTTTCTATGCTGAAATTTATTGCAAAGATCTTAGGCTCGAAGTCGCAAAAAGACGTCAAGAGCACCATGCCATTGGTCGAACAAACCAAGGCTGAAGGCGAGAAATTACTTTCCATATCTAATGATGAACTACGCGGCAAGACCCAAGAAATTCAGTCTCATATCGATCAAAAATTAAAACACATTGACGATAAACTTGCTGAATTACACCAGCGAATAATCGATCAACCTGATCTTGATCTTAACGAAAAAGAATCCATTTTCGCTGACATCGACAGAATCGAAAAAGAAAGAAATACTGAGTTGGAGGTCATTTTGCTAGAAGTGCTTCCTCAGGCCTTTGCCATTGTAAAGGAAACAGCAAGGCGGTTCAAAGAAAACGAGGAGTTGGAAGTTACAGCTCAGGATTTTGATAGGGTAATGGCAGCCACCCATGAAAATGTCAAAATTCAAGGAGAGAAAGCTATATGGAAAAACCATTGGATGGCGGCTGGAAATGTCATCAAATGGGATATGCTTCATTACGATGTTCAAATCATTGGGGGTATTGTTCTTCATCAGGGGAAAATTGCTGAGATGGCTACGGGTGAAGGAAAAACGTTGGTTGCCACCTTTCCTACTTTTCTGAATGCCCTTGCAAAAAGAGGAGTACATATCGTAACAGTAAACAATTACCTGGCGCAACGCGATAGCGAGTGGATGGCGCCTTTGTTTCAATTTCATGGACTTACCGTGGATTGCATTGATAAACACCAGCCCAACTCTACTGAAAGACGAAAGGCCTACGAAGCAGATATCACTTATGGAACCAATAATGAATTTGGTTTTGATTACCTGCGTGATAATATGGCTCGCGACCCAGAAGAGCTTGTGCAGCGTAGAGGGCATCACTATGCCATGGTGGATGAGGTAGACAGTGTGCTTGTAGATGAAGCAAGAACACCACTAATTATTTCTGGCCCTATCCCCAAAGGAGATGAGCATGAATTTTATGATTTAAAACCTCGTGTTCACAAAATTGTAGAAGCTCAGAAAAAATTAGTTACGCAACTTTTAAATGAAGCTAAAAAAGCCATCGCAGAAGGAAACGACAAAGAGGGAGGACTTGCCTTATACCGTGCATTTCGCGGTATGCCAAAACATAAACCTGTCATAAAATTTCTTAGTGAAACTGGAACCAGGAACATTCTTCAAAAAACCGAGAATTTCTACCTGCAGGACAATAAGAAGATGATGCCTGAGGCAGACAAGCCGCTATACTTTGTTATCGATGAAAAAGATAACACCATTGATCTTACTGACAAAGGACTTGATCTGATTACCGGTGAAGGTGAAGATCCAAAGTTTTTTATTCTGCCTGAAATAGGTATTGAGCTGGATAAAATTGAAAAGAACGAGGAAATCACGAGCGAAGAACGTTTTCAGAAAAAAGAAGAATTAATAAGGGACTATACTTCAAAAGCTCAACGTATCCATAGCATCAATCAGCTGTTAAAAGCTTACACTTTATTTGAGCGAGACACTGAATACATTATCGTAGATGGCAAAGTAAAAATTGTAGACGAGCAGACGGGTCGTGTTTTAGATGGACGAAGATATTCTGATGGGTTGCATCAGGCGATTGAAGCTAAAGAAAATGTGAAGGTGGAAGATGCCACCCAAACCTATGCCACTATTACCCTGCAGAACTATTTTAGAATGTATCACAAGCTTGCGGGTATGACGGGTACAGCAGAAACTGAGGCAGGTGAGCTTTGGGATATTTATAAATTAGATGTAGTTGTCATTCCTACCAACAAGCCTATCATTAGAGATGATATGGATGATTTGGTATTCAAAACGGTAAGAGAGAAATTTAATGCAGTAGTAGATGAGATCGTAAAACTTACAGATGCAGGAAGACCAGTGCTGGTTGGTACTACATCGGTTGAAATTTCTGAGTTGATCAGTAGAATGCTTCAACTAAAGAAGATCAAGCATCAGGTACTTAATGCAAAGCAACATCAAAAGGAAGCCGAGGTAGTTGCGGAGGCTGGAAAACCAGGCAGTGTAACCATTGCCACCAACATGGCTGGTAGAGGTACAGACATAAAACTTTCACCAGAATCTAAGGCCGCAGGAGGCTTAGCCATTCTGGGTACAGAACGCCATGAATCAAGAAGGGTAGACCGACAGTTGAGAGGTCGTGCAGGTCGACAAGGGGATCCCGGATCATCAAAATTTTACGTTTCGCTTGAGGATAATCTAATGCGATTGTTTATGCCGGAGCGTATAGCCCGCATTATGGATAAATTAGGCCTGAAAGAAGGGGAGGTAATCTCTCATTCCATGGTGACTAACTCCATCGAAAGGGCTCAGAAAAAAGTAGAGGAGAACAACTTCGGAATACGCAAACGCTTACTAGAGTATGACAACGTAATGAACTCACAACGTGAGGTAATCTACAAACGAAGAAAAAATGCACTGTTTGGCGAGCGCTTGAAGTTAGATATTCTCACCATGCTTTATGATACCTGTGAGGACATCGTGGCCAATGGAAAAGCAGGAGATGATCTAAGTGAATTCAAACTTAACGTAGTCAGTTTGCTAGGTTTTGATTTTACAGTCAATGAAGAAGAGTTCAAGAAGACCGAGATCAGTCAATTGGCAGAGAAGCTTTATGATGAGGCCTTAAAACACTACGAACAAAAAAATAAGGGAGTAGCAGAAAAAGCCCTGCCTGTTATTACTGATATTAACAAAACCAGGGGAGCCACTATAGAGAATATTTTAGTGCCTTTCACCGATGGAGTAAAACAAATTGGCGTTGCTGCTGATTTGAAAAAATGTGTAGAGACGAAAAATGTCGAGTTGATTCAGGCCATGGAAAAAATGATCACTCTGGCGATCATTGACCAACAATGGAAAGAGCATCTCCGTGATATGGACGATTTAAAGCAGTCCGTTCAAAATGCTGTTTACGAGCAAAAGGATCCACTTCTTATTTATAAGTTTGAAGGATTTGAAGCTTTCAAACGCTTCATTGCCAAAGTAAATGAAGAAACAATTTCATTTTTAATGAAGGCCGATATCCCGGTACGTGAGCCAGATCAAGTGCAGGAGGCCAGATCTCAAAGAAGAGAAAGACTCAAAGAACAAAAGGATGAATCACGGTCCTTGCTTCAGGGCGGACAACAACAAGGTCAGCCACAGGGTGGCCAAAATGCAGTTGAAGAAAAAGTACAACCTGTGAAATCCGAAAAGATTGCAGGTAGAAACGACAAAGTAACGGTTCAATACACCGATGGAAAAGTTTTGAAAGATGTGAAGTTCAAAAAGGTGGAGGATGACGTGAAGAATGGAAAATGTATAGTCATAGAACAATAGTAATGGCACCACGGAAGTTATTTACTAGTATGAAAAAATATTCGCTGAATCTCAGCCTTGCCTTGTTGATCCTCCAAGTTTCATGTGTCGCTCAACAGTCAGGTATTAATTCGTCAGACGGAGCGTACACGGAAGATCTCACTTTGGTGCGTCCTGAATATGAATCAGATGATAGCATTACAACTGAAGTACAGCCTGTTCCGGTTGAGCAAAAGCAAGTTCTTGCAGCCACCAACACAGTCAACACAAAAGTGGATATGGTGCTTGATAGCCTTGACAAGCTAAACCAGCTTAGGAGATATGTTGATGGGTTCACCATTCAAATATATTCAGGACCAAAAAGGGAAGATGCGCTGGGCGCCAAAGCAAAAATGGTAAAAGCAATTGGAGACGAGCTCGAAGCTGATATCCAATACACGCAACCAAAATTCCGAGTCACAGTAGGCAAGTACTTTACAAAACTAGAAGCACAAAAAGATTTGATCCGTTTGAAAAATTACTTTTCCAACGCCATCCTCATCCCCGAAAAGATTCTGATCAAATAGAACAGTCGCAACATTTTTTCGGGTTTAATAATTTGACGTAACTTGGCAGATGCCTTTACTCGATTCAATCAAACAACTTTCCGAAACTTATTTTGATGACACTATAGCCATCAGAAGACATTTGCATGCGCACCCAGAGCTCTCTTATAAAGAATTCAACACTGCTAAGTTTGTTGCCAAAAAGCTAAGTGAATATGGGTTGTCTCCCACTGAAGGCATTGCTGAAACCGGAATTGTAGCGTTGATAGAAGGAAAAAATCCTTCAAAAAAAACCATTGCCCTGAGAGCAGACATGGACGCGCTACCCATTCAGGAAGCCAATGAGGTCAATTACAAATCTACAGTACCCGGAGTGATGCATGCTTGCGGGCATGACGTTCACACCTCATCCTTACTAACGGTTTCAAGGATATTGTTCGGATTAAAAGATCATTTTGAAGGTACTATAAAATTAATTTTTCAGCCTGGCGAAGAAAAAAATCCTGGTGGAGCTTCATTGATGATTAAAGATGGTGTTTTAGAAAATCCTAAACCCTCTAACATCATAGGTCAACATGTAATGCCCCTCATCCCTGTAGGAAAAATTGGGTTTAGGGAGGGAATGTATATGGCTAGTTGTGATGAAATCTATCTCACAGTTATTGGAAAGGGCGGTCACGGAGCTGCACCTGAATTAGCTATTGACCCTATTGTTATTGCTTCTCATATCATCATCGCACTGCAACAAATCATCAGTAGAAATGCCAGTCCCAAACAACCGACTGTCCTCACTTTTGGAAATATTATAGGGAAGGGAGCCACCAACATCATACCTAATGAGGTAAAAATAGCAGGTACTTTCAGGGCAATGAATGAAGAATGGAGAGCTTCGGCCTTATCCAAAATAACGAAAATGGCAGAAAGCATCGCAGAAGGAATGGGCGGCAAATGCGAAGTGGAGATATCCAAAGGCTATCCATACCTTGAAAATAATCCTGAGCTTACTCGAAGAATTAAAGCTGCAGCCGCTCAATATGTGGGAGAAGAAAATGTAGTAGACATAGACATTACATTGGGGGCTGAGGATTTTTCTTATTATTCACAGGTAATACCCGCTTCCTTTTACCGGTTAGGAACAAGAAACGAGACTAAAGGGATAACTTCCTACGTGCATACTCCCACTTTTGATATTGATGAAGATGCTTTAAAAATTGCGCCAGGATTGATGGCGTGGATGGCCGTACAAGAACTTACTCACTAACAACACATTCCCGAACCTATGTGCCGGGTTATTTACTTCATTATCTTTACCTGATATGATTCAGGAAGAGGAACATAAGAATACCGCATCATCAAAGTGGGTAGTATACCTGAAAAACACGTGCTACATTCTTTTCGCCCTTATAATTTTTCTTTTTGCCTTAGATCTCATGATCTCTTCCCTCCATCAATTGGGCAAGACAGCGGCTGAGACAATACTAATTGCGACATCTAATCCTTTCACCTCATTATTCATTGGCCTTCTAGCTACGGCCATCATCCAAAGTAGTTCGGCCACCACATCAATGGTGGTAGCACTTGTGGCCTCAGGTGCCATTACTCCAGAGAGTGCTGTCCCCATGGTGATGGGCGCCAATGTGGGTACTACCATAACCAGCACACTAATTTCATTGGGGTTTATAGCCAAGAGAAATGAATTTATAAGAGCCGTATCCGCTGGCACTTATCATGATTTTTTTAATATTCTTACCGTGAGTATTCTCTTCCCTTTTGAATACTACTTTGGTTTTTTATCAAAACTATCTCATCACCTTGCCTTATTGTTCTTCAATGAAGCTCCCTCCACAGTAGCTCAAGAGTTCTCTGGATTGGGCACTAAGTCCTCATTTTTAGTTCAGTTTTTAATGGAGCATGTTAGTAACGGTTTTATCCTGACAGTGCTTTCATTTGTTTTACTGTTCGGTTCGGTCCTCTTTTTCAGAAAGGTCCTTACCGATTTACTGGGCATTGATTCGGAAAACAATGTTCAAAAATTCTTTTTTAAAAATCGGCTCAAGTCATTCGGTTGGGGCCTTATCACTACAGCTACTATTCGCTCCAGTACTATTACCACCTCGCTTGTGGTACCTTTAGTTGCAAAGGGCATTGTCAATCTAAGGAATGCGGCCCCTTTCATACTTGGAGCCAACATTGGCACCACTATAACTGCATTTATAGCCACCATTTTTAACTCTAATGGAGCCATTGACATTGCCATTACCCACTTCTTAATTAATTTCTTTGGGGTTATTCTATTCCTACTCGTCCCTTATTTGAGGGAACTACCATTGATCCTTGCCCTCGGACTGGGTAAACTAACCAGAAAATACAGGTTGGTTGGGTTCATTTATATTCTTATGGTATTTTTCGTAATCCCGTTTCTTCTTATCTATTTTTATAAAGGATTGAGCTAAGTCCATAGGCAGTTATACGGACTCCTGCTGATGAAAATCTTCCTCCTCGGCACTTATACTTGAAGGAATATCTAATTCAAAAAGTCGTTAAATTGCTATATTGCCCTTTGAAAGATGGAAGGAATTAAAGACACGATATTAAAATTCTTAAGAATAGATAACCTCGCCAGTAATGTAACAGGGTATGTAGAGACGCGCGTTAAGCTCCTTAAGCTTGAGATAAAAGAAGATGTATCCAAAATACTCTCTAAAGGGCTCGCACAGGCTTCAATTATTTTCTTTGCTTTCCTATTCCTTGTTTTTTTTAGCATAGGAATAGCAGAATACCTCAATACCCTGTTTACTAACTCCTTTGAAGGGTATCTCATCATTTCTGGTATATACCTCATTGTGTTCTTACTATTACTGGCTTTTAGAAAGCCATTGAACAAAGTTTTTGAGAAATATTTTGATGATTTGATCAATAAGAACGAGGAGTAAAAAATATGAAACTGCTGGCTAAATCTGATCTTGAAAAACAAAAGCTGAAGAAAGCCTCAGCCATGTATAAGGAGGAACTCGAAAGCGAGATTAATTCAATTTCAAAGAAAACAGAAAAAATAGCCACTAATGCCCTGTTCATCGGTGGTGCTTTGGCTTTGACTTACCTTGCTGTTTCTCAGTTTACTGGTTCAAAGTCGAAGAAAAAGAAATCAAAACAACCAAAGCATGAAAATGACGAAGAGGAAGAACCTTCCTCACCAAATATGCTTTCTCAAGTTGGAGAAATACTTATTACTCAAGCAACCATGATTTTGCTGGAGTTGGCTAAAGAGAAGCTTTCAGAATATTTACATAGCAGACAGGATAAGGATGAAAATTCTTGATTCACTGACAGAAAAAAGCAAACTCGGGAAAAAGTCAATTGCTGTTTTAATTGATCCTGATAAAATAGAGGATAGCAACAAGCTGAGACACCTTGTTAATTTAGCAAACGAAAATTGTGTAGATTATTTTTTGGTAGGTGGCAGCCTTATCACCTCCACCAACCTGTCAGAGGTTATAGCGCACATTAAAGAATCTGTTACTATCCCCGTGATTATTTTTCCAGGCAGTTCAATTCAAATTGATCCGGGAGCAGACGCTATTTTATTCTTATCCCTAATTTCCGGCAGGAATCCTGATCTTTTAATTGGCCAACATGTAATAGCCGCTCCTATTTTAAAGAATACCCAACTCGAAATTATCCCTACTGGATATTTATTAATCAATTCAGGAAAGACTACTTCAGTAGCTTACATCAGCAATACCACCCCAATCCCAGACGATAAATATTCACTTGCTGCTTGCACAGCCCTTGCCGGTGAAATGCTGGGGCTGAAATTGATGTACTTAGACGCAGGAAGTGGTGCGGAAAAAGAAATCAGCTCCAGAATGATCTCCGCTATTCGTAAGTCAATAAAAGCACCATTGGTAGTAGGGGGTGGAATTGATACCCCCCGCAAAGCCCTTAATGCACTCGAGGCCGGAGCCGACATGATTGTCATTGGCAACGCTCTGGAGAAAGAACCCAATCTACTTATAGAGATTTCAGAGAAAGTCTACGATTGGAATCAAGCCATTGAGGCCAGTAAGTAACTACCTCAAAATTTCTCTCGAGATCACCATGCGCTGAATCTCAGAAGTGCCCTCATAAATCTGAGTAATCTTCGCATCACGCATTAGCCTTTCCACATGATATTCTTTTACGTAACCATATCCACCATGTATTTGCACCGCTTCGGTAGTTACTTCCTGTGCTATGGATGAAGCAAACAATTTTGCCATGGCAGCCGCTTTTACAAAATTCTTCTTCTGATCTTTTAAAAATGCTGCTTGCCAAATCAACAGTCTTGCCGCATCAATTTTTGTTGCCATATCGGCTAGCTTAAATTGAATGGCTTGATGCTCTGAAAGGTGTTTATTAAATGCTTTGCGTTCTTTAGAATACTTTAAGGCCAATTCATACGCCCCTGTAGCTATCCCCAATGCCTGTGATGCAATACCAATTCTACCGCCATTTAGTGTAGTCATCGCAAAAGTAAACCCAAACCCATCTTCACCTATCCTGTTGGCCTTCGGTACCTTTACATCCGTGAACATAAGTGAGTGCGTATCTGAACCACGAATTCCCATCTTGTCTTCTTTCTTGCCCACTACAAAACCTTCCATATCACGCTCTACAATCAAGGCATTAATTCCCTTATGCTTTTTTGCTGCATCCGTTTGCGCAATAACAATGTAGACGCTAGCGCTACTTCCATTCGTGATCCAATTCTTTGTTCCGTTCAACAAATAGTAATCCCCCTTATCTTCTGCGGTTGTTCTCTGGCTTGTTGCATCCGAACCTGCCTCCGGCTCTGACAAACAAAAGGCACCTATTTTTTCGCCTGTCGCCAGCTTCTTTAAATACTTTTCTTTTTGCTCTTCAGAACCAAACTGTTCCAGCCCCCAGCACACCAAAGAATTATTAACAGACATACATACTGAAACAGAGGCATCAATTTTTGAGATTTCCTCCATGGCCAATACATAGGATATGCTATCCATTCCTCCACCATTATATTTCGGATCTACCATCATTCCCATAAATCCAAGCTCGCCCATTTTCTTTATCTGCTCTGCAGGGAATTTGGCTTCGGTATCCCTCTCTATAACTCCTGGCAGCAACTCTGTATTAGCAAATTCACGTGCTGCGTCCCTTACGGCAATTTGCTCTTCGGTCAATTCAAAATTCATTGGTACGGGTTTTAAAACCTTAACAAAAAAAACAGGCCTGAGTTTAACTCAGGCCTGCAATTTAATTGATTTTAACTTAACTCATTAATCTCTGCTGCCACCTAAAAACATCATTACCCAGAAAAGTAAACTTGCCAGTGCTCCAATGGCAGCCACCAGATAAGTTTGTGCTGCAGTATCAAGTGCATCTTTAGCCATTGCGTGTTCACTAGAATTAACAATACCTCGCTGTTCAATCCAGGCCAATGCTCTTTTACTCGCATCGTACTCAACAGGCAGGGTAACAAAAGCAAATGCTGTGAAAACAAGATTACAACCTACTATTAATAAGATAGCAGTGGGAAGGGCATTGTAAACAAAAGCACCTCCAAAAAACAAGGCCAACATTACAAACTGTTGTATGGTGCCACTTATATTTTGAATAGGAACCATTGCAGATCTGAATCCAAGCATGCTGTAAGCTGTAGCATGCTGCACTGCGTGCCCACACTCGTGAGCCGCTACCGCTGTAGCAGCTGCATTTCTTCCTGCATACACACCTTCACTCAGATTTACAGTTTTATTAGCTGGATTATAGTGGTCAGTAAGTTCACCACTCACACATGTCACCTTCACGTCATGAATCCCATTGTCAGCCAACATGAGGCGTGCTACATCAGCACCTGTCAGGTCTTTGGCTAACTGTATTTGTGAATACTTTTTGAATTTATTTTTGAGTCTGGAGCTCACGATCCAACTCAACAACATAAAAAACCCTATGATGACATAATATATTATCATATTCCTATTAGTTACTTTTTTTTAATCTTCTCTATTATACGAGAAGTAGAATATCCAGATACAAAGTCGATGGTTTTTACTTCTCCTCCATGCTTTTTCACAACTTCCGCGCCAACGATATTTTCTGCCAAATAGTCACTGCCTTTTACAAGAATATCGGGAATCAGCTTAGAAATCAATTCCAAAGGGGTGTCCTCATTAAATAAAACTACCATGTCCACAAACTGAAGTGAGGATAAAATCCTCGCTCGGGAATTTTGATCCTGTATAGGCCTTTCCGGACCCTTAAAACGACTGACGGAATCGTCTGTATTGAGGCCGATTATTAGGCGATCGCCCAGGCCAGCAGCTTTCTCCAGATAATCAACGTGCCCTAAATGGAGAATATCAAAGCACCCATTTGTAAAAACGATCTTTTGACCATGACTACGCCACTTCTCAACCTGAACAAGGCTTTGCTCTACATTTTTAATTTTGTTG
>JAGQYK010000016.1:14766-60750 GCA_020436125.1 Cyclobacteriaceae bacterium
GCTATTTTCTCCATTTAATTATCCAGTAGCTGATAATCAAAGATAATACTCCCCCCACAATCATGATAAAAGTTTGCCATGCATGAAAGATAAATACAAAGGCAATGGCTTCGCCCTGTGGCAGGTTATAAAGCATTACTAACCCGAGAGGAACAATAGTATGATACGAACCGGCACCACCTGGCAATGGAGCTGCCATTGCAATCGCCCCCATTGTAAATAGAGTTAAGACTGCACTAAACTCCAGTACTCTTGTTTCAGGAAATGCAATGATCACAAAATAGCTCATCACAAAATAGAGCAACCAAATGAAAATAGAAATAACGATAAAGCTGAAGCCATTTTCCAGTTTAAAAACTGCAAGCAACCCCTCTTTGAACCCAACTATAATTTTTTTTATCTTTTCATTTCTACGGAAGAAATAAATAGCAGCTACGATAACCCCTATTCCAATTACCCCAAGGATTAACCATTTATAAATCCCACCTCCACCAGAAGCAAAAGGCAAAGAATTAATAAAAGCCATCAACTTATCCCATTCTACAATAAAAGAAATGCCAATCAGAATAATTAAGCAAAGCACATCTACTACCCGCTCGGCAACGACTGTTCCAAAGGAAACTTCAACAGGAGTTTTTTCAAGTTTCAATAAATTATAACACCGGGAAATTTCACCTCCCCTAGGTACGGCAAGGTTGACAAGATATCCAATCATAAGGGAGAGAAAGCTATTTCCCAGACTCACTTTATTTCCAGTTGGAACCAAAAGCATTTTCCATCGATAAGCTCGTAATACATGGCTTAACATGGCTACTATTCCCATTACAATTAAATACCATTTATTGGATCGGGCCCATGTTTTCCAAATGAATTCAGCCTTGCTTTCACCTTCCACATCTGGAATACTTTTGAGGGATAGCCACAACAAACCTGCGGCTAATGCAAACATGCCGATGTACTGAAGGGTATTTTTAAGTCTTGAATTCACACTAATTAGTTAAGCCTATTCTCTCCATCTGGAAACACAACAGACGGCCTAAATGATTTGGCCTCTTCCCATTCCATCGAAGCATAGGATATGATTACTACTAAATCCCCGACCATGGCCTTACGTGCTGCCGGGCCATTTAAACAGATTATTCCGCTGCCCATTTTGCCCTTAATAACATAAGTCTCCAGCCGCTCACCGTTATTCACATTTACCACTTGCACTTTTTCCCCTTCTATCAAATTGGCTTCCTCCATCAGTTTCTCATCAATGGTAATACTGCCAACATAATGCAACTCAGCTTGAGTTACTTTAGCCCTATGAATTTTTGATTTTAATACCTCTACCCTCATTATTCTACTTCCAATAACATGTTGTCTATTAGCCTCACTTCATTGACAAATGCAGCTATCAAAAGAATCCCATTTTTAAAATTACGGGTATCTCCCAATTCCTGTAATGTGTTTTTATTAGCCAGTTCGAAGTATTCTAATTTCACTCCTTCATATTTTTTTACTCTAGCCTCTGCTTCCGATCTTACTTTTGAAAATGATGCTCCATTCAAAAGCTGAGCCTTAGCTTCAATCAACGTCTCATAGAGAAACAATGCATTTCCTTTATCCTGTTCACTCAAACGTTGGTTGCGGGAAGAAAGCGCCAAACCAGATTTCTCTCTTATGATAGGAACACTCCTTAGTTGTATCGAGAATTTTAATTCCTCCTTTAGCCTGTTGATCACCTGAAATTGCTGATAATCCTTTTGTCCGAAATAGGCCATATCGGGTTGCACAATATTGAACAACTTGGATACCACCAACGCCACACCGCTGAAATGGCCGGGCCTGAACTTTCCTTCGAGCACTTTATCAAGGGTACCAAAGTCGAATGTCAAGGACTGATTCTCCGAATACATCTCAGCATTCTGAGGGGCAAATAACACATCACACCCCTCGGCCTCCAGTAACTTGATGTCAGCCTCACGCGTTCGAGGGTATTTATCAAGATCTGCCTGATTATTGAATTGAGTAGGGTTAATGTAAATAGAGCTTACAGTTACTTCATTTTCAGCCTTAGATGCACGAATTAAGGCTAAATGTCCATCATGAAGGGCACCCATAGTAGGAACCAGTCCAATGGATTTTAAAGCTTCCCGCTTACCCTTTAGAAAGGCCCGTAAAGGCTCAATTTCTTCGAAAATCTCCATTTAGGGCCATTTTAATGGGGCGCAAAGGTAGGCCTTTGATTTTATATAAGTTGAATAAGGGGCAAAATTTGCGTATTTTTGTGGCTCGATTTTCCATTCTGTTGTAAAAACTCAAAAATATGTCAAAACTCCGTATTCTATATGTAGCCAGTGAGATCAATCCCTTTCTTCAAACTTGTGAGGTTTCTGATTTTGTAAGGAAACTACCACAAGCCATGCAAGAAAAAGGAATGGAGATAAGAATACTGGTGCCAAGATTTGGACTGATCAACGAAAGAAAAAACCGGTTGCATGAAGTAGTACGGTTATCTGGTATTAATATCGCTGTTGGTGACGAAGAAAAGCCTTTAATTATTAAGGTGGCCTCCATACCCAATGCAAAGCTTCAGGTTTATTTTATTGATAATGAAGATTATTTCCATAGAAAATCTGTTTTCCATGATAAAGAGAACAATTTCTACGAAGACAATGACGAAAGAGCTATTTTCTTCTGTAAAGGCGTGATTGAAACCGTACGCAAACTTGGATGGGCTCCTGACATTGTTCATTGTAATGACTGGATTACCAGCTTTATCCCGTTGTATCTTAAAACAACTTATAAGAACGATCCGTTATTTAAGCTTACCAAAACTGTGTTTACGATATACAACAACAGCTTTAACCACAAGTTTAAAGGGGACCTTATGGGCAAAGTAAAGATGATGGATATTGAAGACAATATGCTTGGCCATTTAAAAACCGGAGACTACGAGGGCTTCATTAAACTGGGAGCACAATTTTCTGACATTGTATCTGTAGCAGGAGACAATAAAAAGCTGGAGGGATTTGTTAAGAAGATAAAAGAGAAGAAGATTGAGACTATTGAAAAGGACGATAATTATACTGAATCGTATTATAACTTATACAATGAACTTGTGGGGTAGATTTGCGGGATCAACATTCCTTGCTCTTATTTTTTTAGTCTCTTGTAAAGAAGACGAAACCAGCCTTCTAGGATTTAAAAACACTTCAGATAAGTTTAAAGTAACTTATCAAGAGGTGCCGGTTGCATCATCCGTGATGCGAATCGATTCCGTGTTGACTTACAACAACATAAGTCAATCTGCTAACCCCAGATTGCTAGTAGGAAGATATGTAGACAATACCTTTGGGACGATTTCCGCTGAGGCATATACTCAGTTTGGGCCTGTTAATTCATCCATTAATATTGCTTCATCAGCCACCCTCGTCTCTGCCTTTTTAGTGCTTAGCCCTGATTTTTATCAGTACGGAGATGGCGTTTCTTCATCGAATACTTTTACGGTACACGAACTATTGGATAGTATACCTCACATAACATCTCCAGTAAATGAGCTCCCAAAAAGTATTCAAGGCGTCCCTGGTTATCAGCCATTTTATTTTAGCTCCAGCATTCCTTATGACCCGACTCCAATTGGATCAACCATATACAGCATTGACCCATCAGGGTATGATCAGAAAGTTGATGACATGAAAAATAACCCTGATAAATTGGATCATAAGACTATTGATACTTTAAAAATTCCATTGAATGCGACTTTCTCAAACAAATTGTTTTCGTTGGCAAAAAATAAAACTGCTGACTATACAACATTAAGTAGGTTTAGAAGAATTTTTAAAGGACTAGTTATTCGTCCGGGAGCAACTGATACAAAGGTAGTGGGTTTTAACCCCGACATAGATTCAACAACTTTTTCCAAATCTAGGCTGATACTTACCTATGATGAACCCGATGCCACTACTGGTGGAAACGTAAGGAAGACGATCGATTTTTCCATTTTTAACACTGGGTTAATTGGCTTCAGCAAAATTACTGCAGACAGAAGCGGAACTCCGCTTGCCGCCTTACCCGATCCGGGAGTTGAGGTTGAACTGGATGGGACAAGGTATTATCAATCGGGAAATCCAATAACCACAAAAATAAACTTTGACAAGTTCCTGGAGTTTGCCGATACTATTCCCAACCTGGTTTTCAATTCAGTACAGTTAACTATTGATGTGGATGATGCAACCCCTCATACACCTCCGCCCTCTTTGAGGCTTCGTTATCTGAATGCCTCCAATGAGTTTATTAATTTCAACAGCGCTGTTGACACTGATGCTACTTTTCCTCTTTATCCATCCATGACTGCAGATGAAGATGGCTGGTATGTAATCGGTCAAAAGATTAATCAATTAGTAACAGGCTCATTTTTTGATCTTATTTACAATGCTGAAAACCAAAGCTATACGGCTGACCTTACTGATTTCTTTCAAACTTTGTATGAAGTGAAAGATGCTGAGTTTAGATATACCAATTTTGCCCTTGTTGGATTTGCTCCACAGAAGGTGGGGACCGCTCCAAGAATCGGGAAATCCGTTAACAGAACTGTTTTCAACAAAGACAATGTCAAGTTGAAGATTTTTTACACCGTACCAGCGGTAACCAAATAATTGTAACATGTGTGGAATTGTAGCATACCTCGGCCATAGGCAAGCTCAGGAAGTTATTATAAAAGGCTTAAAAAGACTTGAGTACCGTGGATATGATAGCGCGGGGATTGCTCTCATGAATGGGGGCCTTAATGTCTATAAAAAGAAAGGCAAAGTATCTGAATTAGAAAACTCCCTTAAAGGATTAAACCTTGAAAGTCATATTGGAATGGGTCATACCCGATGGGCGACTCATGGAGAACCCAACGATGGCAACGCACATCCACATTATTCTGCCACCAAAAAACTGGCCATTATTCACAATGGAATAATTGAAAACTATAGCGCTCTTAAGCAAGATCTTATTAACAAAGGGCACACCTTTCAAAGTGATACTGACACAGAGGTCTTTATTCATTTTATAGAAGATATTCAGGAAAATGAAAACTGCACGCTGGATGAAGCCGTTCGTTTGGCTTTAACCAAAGTGGTAGGTGCCTATGCCATAGTAGTGATGTCTTTAGATAATCCCAACCTGCTTATTGCTGCGAGAAAAGGAAGCCCGCTTGTGATTGGCGTAGGCAAGGATGAGTTTTTCATGGCATCGGATGCTACTCCAATTATTGAATATACCAATGAGGTAGTTTACCTCAACGATCAGGAAATAGCCATTATTAAAGATGGTAAGCTTGAAATTAAGGATACAACCAATCTTCCACTCACCCCTTATGTGCAAGTGGTAGACATGGAATTAGAAGCCATTGAAAAAGGTGGCTTTGAACACTTTATGCTCAAGGAAATTTTTGAGCAGCCTAAGTCTATTATGGACTGTATGAGAGGAAGGCTTGATTCATCAACTGGACGCTTAGTGCTTGGTGGATTAAGGGAATATGTAAACGCGCTAGTGAATGCTGACAGAGTGGTTATCATTGCCTGTGGTACGTCATGGCACGCTGGCTTGGTTGCCGAGTACTTCTTTGAAGAAACTTGCCGCATACCGGTTGAGGTGGAGTATGCTTCTGAGTTTAGGTATAGGAACCCCGTTATTAATGAAGGAGATGTAGTGATTGCTATTTCTCAATCTGGAGAAACAGCCGATACACTGGCAGCCATTGAACTTGCCAAATCCAAAGGAGCAATCATTTTTGGAGTTTGCAACGTAGTGGGGTCATCCATACCACGTGCTACACACGCTGGTGCTTATACCCACGCTGGCCCTGAAATTGGTGTTGCAAGCACAAAAGCATTTACAGCTCAGCTGACTGTACTGTACATGATTGCATTAATTGTAGCCCACAAGAAAGGTTCTATCACTGAGCAAAAGTATCAGCAGCTTTTGGTTGAGATGGAGAACCTACCTGGCAAAGTGGAGAAGGTATTAGAACACGATCCTCAAATTCTGAAGATTGCAGAAACTTTTAAAGACGCAACCAATTTCCTTTATCTAGGCAGAGGATATAATTTTCCAGTAGCACTTGAAGGAGCGCTGAAGCTTAAAGAGATTTCATACATTCATGCTGAAGGTTACCCCGCAGCAGAAATGAAGCACGGTCCCATTGCGTTAATTGATGAGGAAATGCCTGTTGTTTTCATTGCTACAAAAGATAGTTCCTACGAAAAAATCGTTTCGAATATTCAGGAAGTAAAAGCCCGCAAGGGTAAAATCATTTCGGTAATCACTGAGGGAGACACTTTGATTCCAAAAATGTCAGAGTATGTGATTGAAATACCCGCTACGCTTGAGCCTTTAATGCCATTGATTTCTGTTATTCCTTTACAACTGCTATCCTACCACATGGCAGTTTTAAGAGGGTGTAACGTTGATCAACCAAGGAATTTAGCCAAGTCCGTTACTGTGGAGTAAAACTCTTGAGGTAGTCCTTTTTCATTAAAGGGCATATTTTGTAGCGCTCGTCCTTTGTGTCTTCATACACTGCATCCAGGAGTTCATAAACGTGTTTTATGCCGATGCGATCACACCATTCAAATGGGCCAAATGGATAATTAGTACCTAATTTCATGCCCATATCAATATCCTCCTTGGTTGCCGTTCCTTCCTGAAAGGTGAAATAAGCCTCGTTGATAATCATACAAATAACTCTCGGGGTCACCATACCCACCCTATCATCAATGACCAAATACTTGGTTTGAAGTTTATTACAAACCTCCTCCAATATTTCTGGTTTCTTATCATTCAATAGTGCTACCTCAAGAACCTCTCTATTGAGAAATGTGGGCAGGCCATTGAACCCAAATAACGAACATTGTATAGAACCTGCGAAAGCGGTTACTAACTCCAGTAAACTTATTTTTGTGGTGTTGAGAAAGGCGATTATTCCTGGATGATCGCGATAAACCTCCATCTGCTCTGGTGATTCGTCTATAATAAAATCAAAAACGATATCATTCTTAGAAAATAAACTTTCTGCTTGTTGATGTCCGCTCGCCTGCTGATAAGCATGCGCTTCGCCAAACTTTGCTTTGCACTCTTCCGCACGTTGGACGTCTCCAATTACAAGAATATTCATATTGTGCTAAGGCAGTTGGGTCAAAAATTAAGATATTTGACCAAAAGTAATAAACCCTTAGCTATGGCAAAAGAAGTAGTCTACTCATCCAATGCTCCCGAACCTATTGGCCCATACAGTCAGGCTATCATGGCTGGCAACACGCTTTTCGTTTCAGGGCAAATACCCATTGATACCACTAGCGGCAAAATAATTTCAGATGACATCGTTGCTGAAACCAATCAAGTGATGAAAAACCTTGAGGCTATATTAAAAGAGGCTGGAATGGATTTCTCAAATGTGGTAAAGTGTTCAATCTTCCTCAGCGATATGAACAACTTTCCAAAAGTAAATGATGCTTACGGACTGTATTTCAAATCAAATCCTCCGGCAAGAGAAACGGTAGAAGTAAGCAGACTTCCAAAAGATGTTAATGTTGAAATTTCCTGTATTGCTGTGAAGTGACTTTTCTTCCTAATCACTATGAAACTTTTGTATTGACTCAGTCCTCGCTTGAGACAATACAGAAGATTCATAAAGTCACCACTTCAAAAGTGCTGCTTTTAAATCAAGAAGGCGCTCAATACCGATTCTCTGGGTGGGTGAGAGAAAATGGGTTTAGAATTTCGCTTAAAATCTCTAGACCGAATAATTACATTCCTCTTGTTATAGGCCGGATTGAGACCACTTCATCTGGGTGCCTGGTCTTTGCTACGTATAAACTATTCCCGGTTACAAAGATGTTTCTCATCTTCTGGAGTTTGTTTATTACTATGGCAGGTGTCTTGACGAGTTATCAATATCAGTCTTTAGTTTACTTAGCTGTTGCTTTTCTCATTTTACTAACCGTCCATTGGATCACATGGTCCAACTTCAAAATTCAATTAAAACTTACCCGACAAACCCTTTTAGAAGTTCTCACTTAATCACCCATCGGATTTCTTACCTTTGAAATTCTAAAATTGAGCAGCCTTAATGAAAGAAGTAAGAGTCCGTTTTGCCCCAAGTCCTACAGGTGCCCTTCACATAGGAGGAGTACGCACCGCATTATATAACTACCTGCTTGCGCGTAAGCACAATGGCAAAATGATTCTTCGTATTGAGGATACGGATCAAAACAGGTATGTACCGGGAGCGGAGCAATATATTAAGGATGCCTTAAAGTGGGCTGGAATTGAAATTGATGAAGGACCGGATATCGAAGGCCCCTACACACCCTACAGGCAGTCTGAGCGCAAAGAAATTTATGCAAAATATGCGCAGCAATTGCTTAAGGAGGGCTATGCCTATTATGCCTTTGACAGCGCTGATGAATTGGAAGCTATGCGCAACCGCTTAAAAACACAAAAAGGAGCCAATCCTCAATACGATAGCACCACAAGGATGGAGATGAAAAACTCGCTGACCCTGATAGAAGGCGAGGTAAATGAAAAAATTAAAAATGGAGAACCGTATGTGATCCGATTAAAAGTACCTGCTTCCGAAGAGGTAGAGCTTATTGATTTAATCAGGGGAAAAGTTACAGTTTCTACCTCTCAAATTGATGACAAAGTGCTGATGAAATCAGATGGTATGCCAACCTACCATCTTGCCAATGTAGTAGATGATTATTTGATGAAAATATCCCACGTGATCCGTGGAGAAGAATGGCTACCCTCGGCTCCGCTGCATGTACTTACTTACAAATTTCTGGGATGGGAAAATGAAATGCCTGCTTTTGCTCATTTGCCTCTATTGTTGAAACCTGATGGCAAAGGAAAGCTCAGCAAAAGAGATGCAGACCAAATGGGCTTTCCCATTTTTCCACTGAATTGGACTGACCCGAAAACGAATGAATTGGCAGAAGGCTTTAAGGAAAGAGGCTACTTACCTGAAGCACTTATTAATTTTCTTGCCTTTTTAGGATGGAATCCTGGGACTGAACAAGAGTTGTTCACACTGGAAGAACTTTGCAACGCCTTTGACATTGAAAGAATAGGAAAGGCAGGGGCAAAATTTGATATACAGAAGGCCAATTGGTTTAATCAACAATACCTTCGTGCCAAAACTGATGAGGAGCTTGGTCACATTTTAATGGCTGATCTAAAAGTGAATGGTATTGATTGCGAAACAGAAAGAGCCAATGCCATCGCCAATGCTCTACGTGAACGCATCACTTTCCCAAAGGATATCGCTGAACTTGGAAAGATTTTTTTCATCGCTCCACAATCTTTTGACGAGAAGATAGCTTCTAAAAAATGGAACGAAGAGGCAATTGCTGTTATGACTTCCCTAAAAGAAGAGGTGAAAAAATCAGATGAGCTAACGGCTAAGACAGCTGCATCTGTTCTTGAAAAAACTACTACTTCATTGGGTATTCCACAAGGTAAAATTATGCAAGCATTAAGGTTGGCATTAACGGGTGGAGCTTCCGGGCCAGATCTAATGATTACGATGGCGTTATTAGGCAGTGATGAGGTCAGTTCTAGACTGACCTATGCGCTGAATACACTTGGAGGAAAGTGAGTTAAAAATATTATCTTACACAATGGCTAAAAAGAGCGATAAACCCAGCAAAAAACAAGGCAAACCCAGGGTACATAAGGATTTGTCAGGTTTAGAAATTTCAATTAACCAGTTCGGGGAAATCAAATCCAATATGGATATAGAGAAGGTCAATGAGTTTCTGGACAAGAATGTAGAAGACAAAAAGTTGACAGAACGAGAGGAGACCTTAAAAAAAGAAAAAAAGAAGAAATAGCCTTTTAAAAAAGCCTTGGAATAAGAGCAGGAACATCACACTTGTATTTGATATACCGCTGTCCAAATTGCTTAATTAGCTTCCTTTCTTCTAGGTGGATTCCAACGGGCAAATAAGCCAAAATGCACATAACAGAAGCAGTTGTTGGTACAGTTGGGTTAAACAACCAATAGCCAATTGCGATAAGTATAGTACCTGAGTAAATAGGATGTCGTACACTGCTCAATATTCCTCTTGTCGTAAATGGTTCCTCTTGTGTGCTCCACCCTACAAACTCTGAAAACTGATACGAACGGAATGATATCTTTATCACAATCACACCGAAAGCGGCAAACATCAAACTTAAATAACGCGCGGCCCCTTGATGATTAAATAAATACTCAGAAGAAATATTGGCGTTAAAAAAGAGTAAAAGCAAAAGACCACCTGAGGAGAATACCACGTAACCAAGTCGATAAAATCTAAAACCGACACCCATCCATCGTTTAAAAAGCTCCTTAGTGGAGTGAGCAGCCAATAAGCTATGTAAAAAGAAATATAAACACCATCCAGAAACAAGGAATGCAATGGATATCCAAAAGGTCGAATTTATCACGCTAAGTATTAATTTGTCTATCTCCTCAATTACGGGAAGTTCTATTTTTATTCATTCCGTTAACAGAATATAGTAAATTTCGTAAAGGTATCTACATTTGAACTCTTTCAGAATTATGGAAATCATTCGTCTTGGAATTATCAGAGAAGGAAAAACACCTCCAGACAAGCGTGTCCCGTTCAGTCCTCTTCAAGTTATAGAAATAGAACAACGTTATCCTCACGTAAAAGTAGTTGTGCAAGAGAGTCCGGTTAGGGCATTTACAGATGATGAATACAGAGAAAAGGGCATTGAGGTAAGTGCTGATGTGAGCGATTGTGAAATACTAATGGGAATTAAGGAAGTGCCAATTCCTGATCTAATTCCTAAAAAGACCTATTTATTTTTTTCGCACACCACAAAAAAACAACCCTATAATAAAAAACTACTTCAGGCAATACTAGAGGCTAAAATAAGGTTGGTGGATTATGAGAGCCTTAAGGATAAGCTTAATAATCGACTAGTTGCGTTTGGGCGGTTTGCCGGGATAGTAGGCGCTTATAATGGCTTACTCACCTACGGCAAGCGCTATAACTTATTTGAGATGAGAAGGGCCAGTGAGTGCTTTGATCTCAATGACCTTAAAATTGAGTTAAGAAAAGTGAAACTTCCTCCTGTTAAAATTATTCTTACTGGGGGAGGCCGTGTAGCACGTGGTGCTATGGAGACGCTTGACACAGCAGGCATTAGAAAAGTGAGTCCAAATGATTTTCTCAGCAACACCTATACTGAACCAGTATACGTACAAATTAGCAGTGCAGATTATCACGTGCGAAAAGAAGGTGGGCTATTTAACAGAGAAGAGTTTCATAATAATCCTGAAAACTATGAATCCACATTCCTGCAATTTGCAGAGGTTGGTGATTTACTTATTGCAGGGGCATTCTGGAACCCCAAAGCCCCGGTATTGTTCACCAGAGAACAAATGACTCAACCTGATTTCAGAATTAAAATAATTGCAGACGTAACGTGCGATATCGAAGGTTCGATTCCTGCAACCAAAAGACCAAGCACAATCATAGACCCCATCTATGATTATAACCCGGCCACAGATACTGTGGAGCCCCCTTTAAGTAACCCTGACCTTGTTACCGTAATGGCAGTAGATAACCTTCCTTGTGAACTTCCCAGAAGTGCTTCAGAAGAATTTGGTCGAGATTTAATCGATAAAATAATTCCAGCCCTTGTAATCGCTGACAAGGATGGTGTTCTTAAAAGGGGAAGTATAACTAAAGGAGGAAAGTTGACTGAACCCTTCCTCTATTTATCAGACTACGCTTATAGTTAAATATTATTTACTCGATGCCCAGCTTGCAATTTGGGCACGAAACCACTCGTCAGCACTTTCAGTCCATTTGAAATTCTCACGAATATACTCCATGGTATCTTTTTCAATATCTGTATAGACTCCTCCATCTTTCACAGCCTCCAATAATTTTTTTGCATCGTCATTGGAAATCCTTCCATCGCCCTGACCGGCAACAACTTTCTCTGCCAATTCAACCAGATGCTTGTCCAATTTCTTTCCGTTAATCGTAGTGTAGTAGCTCATCTTTATAAATTTTGTGATCTTAATTTATTCATTACCTCATCAATAACCAACATAGAATTATTAGCAGTTTGTTAAGAATGAAATGACCACTATTTTTAAGAATGATTTTGTACAATGTAACGATAGGGATTGACAAGGATATTGAAGAAGTATGGGTAGAATGGATGAAAGTTACCCATATACCAGAGGTGCTTAAGTCGGGAATATTCGTAAAATATAAGTTTTATAAAGTCCTCTCCCATGATGATGAGGGCTCAGTCTCATATTGTGTCCAGTATTTCACCCCATCAATAGAAAAATTCAATCTTTATCTTAAAGATCACGCACCTGGCCTGATAGAACAACATCGCGCAAAGTTTGATGGCAAACATGTCGCATTTCGTACGTTGTTAGAGGAAGTCTAATTTATTTTGAGAATGTGCTTTATGCTCTTGGCATCAAGGCTACAATTAATAAACTGACGGTCAAAACTAGTGTTGTATTTCTTATAAAATTCGATGGCGTTGGCGTTGGCATCCAACACTTGCCACATCAGCCCTGAACATTTTTCAGCCAAAGATTTTTTCATCGTAGCCTCAAATAACAGCTTTCCAATCCCCTTCTTTCTCATCCTTTCCTTAACAACCAGGTCTTCTAGATAAAGTCTTTTTCCTTTCCAGGTAGAATAGCG
Organism: Cyclobacteriaceae bacterium; assembly: GCA_020436125.1. Lineage (GTDB taxonomy): Bacteria > Bacteroidota > Bacteroidia > Cytophagales > Cyclobacteriaceae > ELB16-189. The sequence continues at coordinate 27,492 of JAGQYK010000016.1, forward strand.
GTAGTAATAAATCGAGGTCCCAAGAATAACTCCATCTTGTTCAGCTACAAGTAATCCATAGATAGGATTGGGACCAAACCCATCCTCCTTCATTCGCGCTACGCTATTATCTACCTGATCTGAAAACCCTGTATAAGCAGCCAATTCATGTATTAAATCAAGTACAGCCGGAAGGTCTTCTTCTCGACCACCTCTAATTAATACATCCTCCATTGGTTTTTAGTTGGGTAAGGTATCCTAATTAATAATTTTGAACCCTGTGTAATCCCAGAGTGCTTTAGGGATATTGATCCCACTCTCAGTTTGGTTATTCTCTAAAATTGCGGCCACAATTCTTGGCAGGGCAAGGGCACTTCCATTTAAGGTATGAAGCAAATTCGTTTTCCCTTCTTTGTTTCTATATCGCAGCTTCAATCGGTTAGCCTGAAATGCTTCAAAATTACTTATTGAGCTAACTTCCAGCCATCTCTTTTGTGCACCAGCATATACCTCCATATCGTAGGTTAAAGCTGAATTAAAGCCTATATCTCCTCCGCATAGTAAGAGTTTTCTATAAGGTAGTTCAAGGTCTTCAAGAAGTCCCTGAACATAGTTGCACATTTCATCCAGTGTAGCATATGAATCTTCTGGCCTACTAATGCGCACAATCTCCACTTTATCAAACTGATGTAATCTGTTTAGGCCTCTTACGTGAGCACCCCAACTTCCGGCTTCTCTACGAAAGCATGGAGTATACCCGACATTCTTTATGGGAAGATCTTGCTCAGTAAGAATAACATCACGATACAGATTAGTAATAGGCACTTCAGCTGTCGGAATCATGTAGAGATTGTCTGCCTGCATATGATACATTTGTCCTTCCTTATCCGGTAACTGCCCCGTTCCATACCCCGAAGCCTCATTTACAACTATTGGTGGTTGTATTTCCAAATACCCTTGTGCTACCGCTTTGTCTAAAAAGAAGTTGATCAAAGCCCGCTGAAGTCTTGCTCCTTTGCCCTTGTATACAGGAAAGCCAGCTCCACTTATTTTGTTACCTAAATCAAAATCAATGATGTCATATTTCTTAATCAGATCCCAATGCGGAACAGCTTCTTGCGACAAGGTGGGCAAATTTCCATTTTCGAAAACGGTAATATTATCATCAGCACCCTTCCCTGCAGGCACACTTTCATGCGGCACGTTAGGGATCAGATATAGTATATTTTTCAACTCCGCCTCAACGTTTTCCAGCTCTGCAGAAAGAGAGGCAGAAGCCTTTTTAAGCTCTGCTGTTTTTACTTTAATACCTTCCGCTTCTTCCTTTTTTCCTGACTTCATCAGGTTCCCAATTTCTTTCGCCAGCTTGTTGGCTTCGGCAAGAAGTTCATCGTTTTTCAATTGCTTCTCTCTTCGGCTCTTGTCTAAAGCAATTGCCTTGTCTACCAGTTCAGAAGCCTCATTAAAGTTACGTTTTAGCAGGCCAGTTATTACCTTTTCTCTTTCTTCACGGAGGACATTTATCTGCAGCATGAGTGTTTTTTTGTGTGCTCAAAATTAGTCATCCTTGGGCAAAATTTTTTGGTCTGGATTTGATTATATTCAATTTTGGGGTATACTTGCAATGTCATCACAGCCTACCCAGGCTATTTGATTTATAGATAACCCGATTCCTGCAAGCTACACCTTATTCTAACGAACTGAATGATTCAGAATTATAGTTCTGATTTTGCAAGCATAAGAACTCATTACCTATACCCATTTATTTTTTAAACCCATCATTTTTTATCCCTCATGTATACAATTGACGACTTGAATGTCAGATTACTTTCAGAACTGAAAGAAATTGCAGAACAATTAGGCGTGAAGAACGCCAAGAAATTAGCTAAGCAAGATCTTGTTTATAAAATATTGGATCAGCAAGCTATAACTGAACCTGCACCCACACCTAAGAAAACATCATCCAATGGCAATGGCGACAAAACCAAGCCACGCCCAAGAAGACGAGAGAATGTGGCGCCAGCAGCTAAGGCTGAGAAAACTGAAAAGGAGCTTTCATCAGAAGAGCTTCTGGAATCAATAGACGCTGAGTTGGATAGCACCGTAACTTCTTTTGAAAAGAAACCCGAGCCAGCAAAACAGAATACGCAAAACAGACCTGAAAATAATAAAGGCAATAGAGACAACAGAGAACCAAGAGAGCCAAGAGAACCTAGGGAAGACAGGAATCAGGCGGCTAAAAAGGAAAACTCAATTAAAGATTTCGATGGAGTGATTGCCAACGAAGGAGTGCTCGAAATTATGCAGGATGGTTACGGTTTTCTCCGTTCATCTGATTACAATTATCTGGCTAGCCCTGATGATATTTATGTGTCTCCTTCTCAAATCAAATTGTTTGGTTTAAAAACTGGCGACACAACTAAAGGATTGATTCGTCCTCCAAAAGAAGGAGAAAAATATTTCGCACTACTAAAAGTAGAGAGCGTAAATGGCAAAACAACAGACGAAATTCGTGACCGTGTTGCCTTCGAATACCTTACGCCACTTTTCCCTGAAGAGAAGTTAAGGTTGAGCACCAAGCCTGACAACATGTCCACCCGTATTTTGGATTTGTTTGCTCCGATTGGTAAAGGACAACGTGGTATGATCGTAGCCCAACCTAAAACAGGTAAAACGGTATTGCTACAACAAATTGCAAATGCTATCGCAGAAAATCACCCAGAAGTATATCTGCTTGTATTGCTTATAGACGAACGTCCTGAAGAGGTAACGGATATGGCGCGCAGTGTAAAAGCTGAAGTAATTGCCTCCACTTTTGACGAACAAGCTGAACGTCACGTGAAGGTTGCCAGTATCGTATTGGAGAAAGCCAAAAGAATGGTTGAATGCGGTCATGATGTAGTGATCCTATTGGATTCCATCACACGCCTTGCACGTGCTTATAATACGGTGGTTCCTTCCTCTGGAAAAATACTTTCTGGTGGAGTGGATGCCAATGCCCTACACAAGCCTAAGCGATTTTTTGGAGCAGCCCGTAATGTTGAAAATGGCGGGTCACTAACCATCATTGCAACTGCTCTTATAGATACTGGGTCCAAAATGGATGAAGTAATCTTCGAAGAATTTAAGGGTACAGGGAACATGGAATTGGTATTGGATCGCAAGCTTTCCAACAAGCGGGTTTACCCTGCCATTGATGTTCCTGCATCTGGCACGAGAAGAGAAGACTTATTGATGAAGGAGGATGAGCTTCAGCGCGTGTGGATATTGCGCAAGTTTATGAGCGATATGAACTCCAACGAAGCCATGGATTTCTTGCTACAAAAGATGAAAGGAACACGTAACAACGAAGAGTTCCTAGTTTCTATGAACGGATAATCTTCAATTATTATACAAATGAAAAAGGCGTATTACTTACGCCTTTTTTTATTGCTTCTTTTTATCTCCTTCTTCCTTATTTCCTTCTTTTCATGAAAGGCTCCTTTGAAGGAGGGGTCAGCTCTTCTTTTTTGATTGTCGAGCGTCTTTGCAATCATTTGCGCTTCATCAAATGATGTGTCTTCAATTTTTACCGCCTGAGGCAGGCTCTTCAAAGGTATTTTTTCTCGTATTAATTCCTGGATTTTTTCCAGGTGAAACTGCTCAGCCTCCGTCACCATGGTGATGGCTTTGCCTTTCTCGTCTGCGCGACCAGTCCTTCCTATTCGATGCACATAATCTTCATACCGATTGGGCACCTCAAAATTGATGACATGCGAAACCTTAGTGATATCAATACCTCGTGAGCTGACATCCGTTGCCACCAATACCCGAGCTTCTCCTTCTCCAAATTCTTTTAGCGCATTCAAACGGCTGTTTTGTCCTTTATTGGAATGGATAACCCGAGCAGGCCCCATCCCTTTTCGCTCAATGAATTTGAACACATTATTGGCCGACTCTTTTGTTCTGGTAAAAATGATTACTCTTTTGAAGTCACCAGGTTTGGACAATAGATATTCCAAGAAATTAATCTTTGTCTTCAGGTTGGGAACTGAGAAATATTGCTGCTTCACCTGCTTGGCAGGAGTTGCTTGAGGTGTCACCTCCACCTTATGCGGAAATTCCAGAAAATCTTCTGAAAGTTTCTCCACCTTTTCAGGGAAAGTGGCAGAAAAAAGGAGGTTTTGTTTCTTTGTTGGCAGTACCTCAAAAATTTTCCTGAGCTGGTGAATGAATCCCATATCCATCATCCTGTCCGCCTCATCAATTACTAAAGTTTTGATGTTTTTTACTGGTATTTCATTTTTGAGGTAAAGGTCCATAAACCTGCCAGGCGTGGCCACCAGTATGTCTGCGCCTTCTTTTACGGCATTTATTTGACTTGTTGGCCCAATACCCCCATATAGCGACACAATGCGTAAATCAGTGTTTTCTGATAGTGTCTGTGCATTGTGGGTCACTTGAACTACTAATTCCTTCGTTGGGGCAAGTATGAGTACTCTGGGGCCATTTTCCTGGGCATATTTTATTTTCATTAAAATGGGAAGCAGATAGGCGGCCGTTTTCCCAGTACCTGTTTGTGCAATACCAATCACCTGCTGACCTCCCAAAATGAGAGGAATACACTTCTTTTGAATTTCGGTGGGCCGCATATAGCCCGCTTTATCAATAGCTGTTAGCAATTGCTTATTTAGCCTAAAGTTTAGCCACTCATTTGATTGATCTGCTTGTTCCACGATTCTATCTTATCTTTGCAAGGTATGAATTCGACCCTTATTCTTAATGCCAAAATTGTAAACGAAGGAACGGTAACTGAAAATGATGTCCTCATTAAAGGACAGCATATAGAAAAAATTGATGCTGACCTTCAGTCTATTTCTGCAAATAAAGTAATTGATGCAAAGGGAAAGTTTCTTTTGCCTGGCGCCATTGATGATCAGGTTCATTTTCGCGAACCAGGCCTTACCCACAAAGCAACAATTTATTCTGAGTCTCGAGCTGCTGTCGCTGGCGGTGTTACTTCATTTATGGAGATGCCCAATACGATCCCCCCAGCCTTCACACAACAGCTTTTAGAGGATAAGTATCAGATTGCTGCCAAAACATCCTTAGGGAATTATTCCTTTTACATGGGTGCATCTAACGACAATCTAGATGAAGTGCTTAAGACGGACACATCCAGAGTCTGTGGGTTGAAAATTTTTATGGGTTCTTCTACTGGCAATCTTTTGGTAGACAACTCAAAAACACTGGAAGGTTTTTATTCAAAGTTTCCGTCATTGATAGCCACCCATTGTGAAAATGAACCCACTATTCTTAGAAACATTGAGCTATACAAAGAAAAATACGGGGATGCAATCACAGCCAAAATGCACCCTGAAATAAGAAGTGAGGAAGCGTGTTTCCGGTCATCTTCATTCGCAGTCAATCTGGCAAAAAAACACGGGACGCAACTACATATTCTTCATATCTCTACAGAAAAAGAGACTCACTTATTTGACAATTCAATCCCACTTAAGGATAAAAAAATAACTGCTGAAGCCTGTATTCATCATCTTTGGTTTAATGATGCTGACTATGACCGGTTAGGTATGCTCATCAAATGGAACCCTGCCGTAAAAACAGCTGCTGATCAGGAAGGCATTTTAAAGGCGTTGCTGGATGACAGAATTGATGTAATTGCCACTGACCACGCTCCACACACTTGGGAAGAAAAGCAGAATAATTATTTTAATGCTCCATCGGGAGGCCCACTTATCCAGCACAGCATAGTGGCAATGATGGAATTTTATAAACAGGGAAAAATATCTATTGAAAGACTAGTGGAAAAGATGTGCCACAACCCTGCTATCCTTTTTAAGATTGAGAATAGAGGCTACATACGCGAAGGCTACTTCGCGGATTTGGTACTGGTCGACCCTAATTCAAAGTGGATGGTAAACAAACAAAATATTGTTGCCAAATGTGGTTGGTCCCCTTTTGAAGGAGAAACATTCTCCTCTTCCATTGACGCTACTTGGGTGTCTGGGCACTTGGCATTTCAGCAGGGCCAATTTGATGAAAGTCAAATGGGGCAAAGAATGACTTTTAACGGAAAGTAATGTTTTAACGCCTAAGGAGGTAAGTCATAATTGGTGCCCATAAAAAAAGCCCCTGAAAGGGGCTCTGTTTTTACTTTTGGGTGAAAGACGGGGCTCGAACCCGCGACCCCCAGAATCACAATCTGGTGCTCTAACCAACTGAGCTACATCCACCATTTTAGAGAGCCGCAAAGGTATGCAGGGCAGAACAATTTGCAAAACAAATTAACAAGCTGAATAGCCCCAATATCAAACTGATTTCGATCATTGACCCTCAATTCTTTTTTGAGTATGTTAGAAATATGATCTCGTGGAAAGAGTTTAACGACTATTCGTTTGATCGGAAAATCAATACGATCTATACAAATGGAAATTTTGTGATGGCCATTCGCTACTACGGTTTTAAAGTGAATTTATACCTGCTAGGTAGTTTCTACGTAGAGGTCTTTATCAATCATAAGAAGGCAAGCATCGAAAAGATATCGATGTTGGACACCTCCCACAGCCGAATGAAGTTTTACTATGATCAAATTAAACTTCCGGTTATGAGCAAATAAAAAAGCCCCAAAAGGGGCTTTTTTCATTTAATCCAGTTGTGGATTTATTATGCTGTTGCAGCCTGAGATTCTTCCTGTAGTTTAGAAGACACCCTCAGATTGACTGTTTTCTTAGCTTTATTTCCGCAATACCCACACTGGTAGTGCTTCAATAGTTCACCCTCCTCAGTAGCTGTTGGTTCACGTACAATCTCTTCACGAACAACTTTGAAGGTTTGGTAATTACACTCAGGACACTGAATAGCATGAAGGTGACCAGAATATTTTTCGATTTTGATATATCCAGTCTCATCGTCCTTCCACACATCGTAATCCATTGAGAACAAATTCTCCTCAGCTTGCATACCTTCATCCAGATAAGCATCTTCTTCCTCCTCGCTAAGCAATTTCATTGGCTTACCAGTTTTAGGAGAAATCCGTGGCTTATAGCGTAATACCTTAAGTCTTTTTTCAATAAAGAAAGGATAGTAGAATTTAAGCAGATTTTGAATGATCAATGCCACAATCATACCCATAGACACAGTGGTGAACACCCTTACAAAAATCCACAGTGCATTAAGCTCAATGATGTTTGCATTGGCAAAAAAGCATGCGCCAATTACCATTATTAAACCGGCTATCCACAATACTTTAATCTCATATCGATTGATAAAGTCATACTTCGTCTTGCTATCAGAAGTTGTGAGTAATTTTAGGAAATAACCCAAAATTATGAGCAAACCTGCTGCCCAGCACGCCATCGCAATGTTCGCAGCTAGACTGTTCCACGAATCATAAGAGGGTAAAGCGCTTTCTTCCATAATGCTATTTTTTATCGTTTCTTTTATTTCAGGCTAACAAATATAATAATCTATACCTCACAACGGCCAACTGGTAACTCAAATATATGAGAAAACAATTCAATTTAGCACAGTTTTAGGGTAAAATCCAATCCACTTATTGCCTCAGTCGGCCTTTACTAACATTGGAAAGGAAGTTGTACACTATTATTTCCAGTTCCGGACTGGCCTCAAACATACCCATATGGCCAACCTCCGGAAGAGAATGAAAAGTTACGAGATCATTAAGAGCAGCTTGTTCCCGTAAGCTATCGATAGCTATTACAGTATCCTTTTCGCCTCCAACAAGGAGTATTGGTTTAGTATAATTAGCAACTAATTTCTCATTTGAAGGCCTATCTCTCATAGCCGAAGTATAGGAGAAAAATGTCGATTCAGGGGTTTTAAGAGCTATTTTGTGAACCAATTCAATGGATGGATGATTCTTTTGATAAAATAGACCAGGAACAAAAGAATCGACAAAGGCTGATACACCATGTTCCTTTACAAAGGCCATCACCTTATTTCTGTTCAATTTTTTTTCGTCTGTATCGGCTTTGGATGTGGAGTGTATTAAACCAAAAGCAGAATAAAGTGAAGGCATTTGATTTACCATGGCCAACGAAATATATCCGCCTAATGAGTGCCCCATTAGAATGGAGTTTTCAAACCCTTGTTTCAATACCCATTCATTGAGGTCATTTCCAATTTCCTGAAGGGTGCTATTTGTATTGGTCAATTTACTCAAGCCAAACCCTGGCAGGTCAGGAGTAATCACCTGAAAGTCATTGGAAATCTTATTTATAAATGAATCCCAGATCTCTCTAGTTTCGCAAAAACCGTGGATAAAAATAACAGGAGGTCCTTCTCCTTTTATCTTATAGTTTATGAATGCCATTCATAGTTAGGAAGGATTTGAAACGGGCTCGAGCATTTGCATTACCACCTTTTTAATTCCCTCTGGATCAAACCCACATTCCCGGTGCAATTCCATTTGCTCTCCATGTTCAACTATACGATCAGGAATTCCTAATCTCACCACATTCGCCTGATAGTTATTGTCTGCCATAAACTCTAAAATAGCACTTCCCATTCCACCTTGTATGCAACCATCCTCCACTGTAACCACTTTATTGAAATTAGAAAACACATCATGAAGTAGTTCTTCATCCAGTGGTTTTACAAACCTCATATCATAGTGAGCTACTTCAATTCCTTGCTTGGAAAGTTCTTCACACACTTCAACGGCATAATTACCAATATGCCCAATAGTAAGAATCGCTAATTCTTCTCCTTCCTTCACCATCCTGCCGGTTCCAATCTCAATTTCCTCCATAGGAGTTTTCCATTCTGGTAACACACCCTGCCCTCTGGGATAGCGGATTGAAAATGCCTGATCCTCCCTTGGTAAAGAGGCTGTGTACATCAAATTGCGAAGTTCACTTTCATTCATTGGGCTCGCCACAATCATATTCGGCAAACACCTAAAATAGGCGATATCGTATGCTCCGTGGTGTGTTGGCCCATCTGCCCCAGCAAACCCAGCCCTATCCAAACAAAAATTAACAGGGAGATTCTGAATACAAACATCATGCACTACCTGATCGTAGGCACGCTGCATAAAAGAACTATATATATTACAAAAAGGTATTAACCCTTGTGTAGCCAAACCTGCAGAAAATGTTACTGCATGCTGCTCAGCAATGCCTACATCAAATGCACGTTCCGGCATCTCCTTCATCATGATATTCATTGAAGAGCCCGATGGCATGGCGGGAGTGATCCCCATTATCTTTTCATTGTCTCTAGCCAATTCCACCAATGTGTTACCAAATACATCCTGGTATTTGGGGGGTTGAGGCTTATCATGGACCTTTTTAAAAATTTCGCCAGTTATTTTATCAAAAGTACCAGGGGCGTGCCAAGTCGTTTTATTCCCGCTTTCAGCAGGACCAAATCCTTTGCCTTTAGTGGTTACACAATGAAGGATTTTAGGCCCTTTAATTTGCTTAAGGTCTTTTAATACTGCCACCATATGGTCAACATCATGACCATCAACAGGGCCGAAATAGCGGAGGTTCAACGACTCAAAGAAGTTGCTTTGGCTAAGTAATGTCGACTTAATGCCATTTTCCACCTTAGAAACAATCTCCTGAGCGTTCTTACCAAAATGGGAAAGCTTACCTAATAGATTCCAAACCTCATCCTTGAACTTATTATAAGTCTGCGAGGTAGTGATGTCGGTCAAGTAATCTTTTAGCGCGCCCACATTAGGGTCAATCGACATGCAGTTATCATTAAGGATAATCAGAATATTGGAGTCAGAAACTCCTGCATGATTCAATCCCTCAAATGCAATGCCTCCTGTAAGTGCACCATCTCCGATAACAGCAATGTGTTGCTTCTCCAAATCACCATTATACTTGGAGGCCATAGCCATACCCAATGCAGCTGAAATAGATGTAGACGAATGGCCTACACCAAAAGTATCGTATTCACTTTCTTTTCTTTTGGGAAAGCCAGAAATACCACCATACATACGGTTGGTATGAAAAACATCTTTTCGCCCAGTGAGAATCTTATGTCCATAAGCCTGATGACCAACATCCCACACCAACTGATCCTTAGGGGTGTTAAATACATAATGTAAGGCCACAGTTAGTTCAATAACGCCCAGACTGGCCCCAAAATGGCCGCCATATACAGACACATTATCAACTATAAATTGTCTTAATTCTTCGCATAGCTTCACCAGTTGTGCTTGATCTAGCTTTTTGAGGTCCTCAGGGCTCTCAATGCGACTTAAAAGTTTTCCGGGTTTAATTAACATTCTTTTAGAATGGGTATTTATCCTCTAACAGATACTTAAGGTAAGTGTTTCGGCTAATTTGATCAGTTTGTTAGACAAATTTAAGCATTAGTTCCTAAAAGGTTTTCTGGGCACTTTTGAATACTTTTGCACCCCATGACAACTAAAGAGAGTTTCGAAGTAAGATTACCCCTTTTTGAAGGCCCTTTTGACCTTCTTTTGTTCTTCATTGAACGCGATGAGCTGGATATTTATGATATTCCGATTGCTACTATTACCAACGATTTCCTTGATTATATGCATCATTTGGAAACGCTGAATGTAGAAGTAGCCAGCGAATTTATTCTGGTAGCAGCTACTTTAATGAGGATAAAGTCAAAAATGTTGTTGCCACGCCCTCAGATTGATGAGCAGGGCAATGAAGTAGACCCAAGAGAAGAACTCATTAAGCACTTACTCGAGTATAAAAAATACAAGTCAGTGATAGACGATTTCCATAAAATGGAGGAGTCTGAACTGATGAAGGAGAAGAGGGGCAATATCATGAAGGAACTCCGCTCTTTGGCAGAAAGTACCAATGTAGAAGCTGAGCTTCAGGATGTCGACTTGTTTAAATTGCTGACTGTTTTTGAAAAGGTTTTAAAAAGACAAGAGGAAGAAAAAAACAAGCCGGTTCATCAGGTCATTCAATATCCTTTTACCATTGATGGTCAGAAGCAATTCATTACTTCTGAATTGGCTACAAAATCCAGAATTGCTTTCACTGACTTATTCCAAGGCGCACCTACCAGAATTTCCCTGATTTTTAACTTTCTGGCCATTCTTGAAATGTTGGCCAATGGCCAATTAGGGATTCAACTGGGTGAAGGTTTTAACAATTTTTGGATTAAGAAACCGGAAGAAGAAACCGTTTCTGAGTAAGGTTAATCTTGAGGTGCTTGATCAATAAGGCCTCCAGTAATTCTAATCAATCCAATTTTTGAGGAAATACTATTAAAAATAGCCAAATAGGCTTCTAACGCTGCGTTGCGGGCATTCTCCTGAACTATCCTTAAGTCGATGGCACTTAGCGCTCCATTTCTATAACGTTCGTTGGCGAGGTCAAGATTTAAGTCCGCTGCCTCCAGCTTGGTTAAAGCAATTGTTACCAATTGGTTGCGCAGGTTATACATATCATAGTTAGAAAGAAGATCATTTTCTAGCGATAGCTTTAACTGATCCGTATTTAACTCAGCAATTTTTTCTTGCACCTTGGCATTTTCTATGGCCCTTTTAATTTGACCTCCGTTAAACAAGTTAAACCTTAGAGAAAGGTTAGCGTATCCACCGTACGAATTACCATTTTGTGTTTGAGGAGTCAAAGCAGTTTCGTTCACCGTATTAATTACAGGCATGGAAGGGTCGTTATTGAGATAGCCGACTGTATTGTCAATAGTATTTCCTGTATTTGATCTAAAATTTGCGTTTAATTGATCCAAACTTCCGTTTCCTCCAAGATTTAAAGCAACTGTAGGAGACATATTTGCTTGCTGCAACTTAGTGTTACTCCTTAGTATCTCCTGATTCAGGAATTGATTTTTGAGGTTAGTGTTTGAACTCACCATCTTCGCCCTAAGGTTTTCATAATCATACATTTCGTGCTGATACTCCAGCGAGTCCACCAATTCAAAATTGGTTTTCATGTCTTCATTAAGCAGAAGATTGAGTTGCCTTAAAGAATTTTTATAAACAATCCCTTGCAGCAACACATTGGCAGAGTCGGTGAGATAATTGTTTTGTTCTTGCAGTACATCAAAAGATATAGCACCCCCTAATTCTTTTCTCAGCTTCACATAGTCATATCTTTCTTTTGAAAACGTCATGTTATTTTCTAAAATATGAAGTCGCTCTTTCTCCAATAAAGCTTGATAATAGCCCAAAATGATGGACTGAAGAGTGGTTTCCATCACAAATGCGGAGTTCCCATAGCTCAATTGCTCAAGTTGGGACAAGCGCTGTTTATTAATTTTTACCGCAAATCCATCAAATAACACGAACTGCACATCTAACTGGCCATTCAGATTATTTGAAATATTTCTACCTGCTACCGCAAAAGGGTTAGCAGGTTTTCTTTGTACGACCGTATTGTTTTGATTACCAGAAAAGGAAATTGTAGGAAACCTGCCTGCCTGTCCCCAGGTATTATTATTTCTGGCAACCTCTACATTAAGTTGCTCAATCTGCACATCAAAATTATTCTTCAAGCCAATTGAAATGGCGCGCGCAAGACTTAACGTGTCTTGGGCTTGAATTGTAGTTGTAATTACAAGGGCTATTAAAATCCCGAGAAGTCGGTTCATAAAAAATTAGTCGATAGATACACTGGCTTCTTTGCCGCTGAAATAACTATAAATAGCCGGGATTACAAATAACGTAAGCATAGTGGCAAATAACATTCCTCCTATAATTGCTATACCCATAGATACACGGCTTTCAGAGCCAGCACCTAATGCCAATGCTATTGGTAAAATCCCTAAAATTGTTGAAAGGCTAGTCATGATAATCGGACGGAAACGAGACTCAGCTGCTCCCACCACCGCGTCAATTACTTTCAGCCCTTGTTCCTTGCGCTGATTGGCAAACTCCACAATCAGGATACCATTCTTTGTTACCAATCCTATGAGCATGATGATTCCAATCTGGCTAAAGATGTTCATCGTTTGATTGGTGTACCACAATGAGATAAGTGCCCCTGATAGCGCCAGCGGCACTGTAAACATGATGATCAATGGATCTTTAAAACTCTCAAATTGCCCAGCCAGCACCAGGTAGATAATTGCAAGGGCCAATAAAAACGCTAGATAAATACTGGAGGAACTTTCGGAAAATTCACGCGAAGCTCCGGAAAGGCTAGTGCTATATGTTTCATCCAACACCTCGCTGGCGATCCGCTCCATCTCCGCAATACCCTCTGCCAATGCTACACCTGGTGCAGGTTGCGCACTTACCTTGGCAGAAGAATACCTATTGAATCGGTACAATTGAGGGGGGCTACTTTGTTCCTCCACCGTTACCAAATTATCCAATTGAATAATTTCTCCTCTTTTGTTTCTTACATAGAGTGTTTTTAAATCAAGAGGCTCATTCCTGTTTTTCTTCTCCACCTGACCGATGATCTGGTATTGCTTACCATCCATGATAAAGTTGCCAAACCGTGAACCACTTAACCCCAACTGGAGTGTTTGCGAAATGTCGATAACGTTAACTCCTAGGTTCCTCGCCTTGTCGCGGTTGATGATAACGTTGATCTCAGGCTTATTAAACTTCAAATCAAGATCCACAAAAGTGAATTTTGGACTTTCGTTAGCCTTCTCTAAAAATTGGGGAAGTACCGCTTTTAATTTTTCGATGTCTGCTGCCTGCACTACAATTTGAACAGGGAATCCTCCTCTTCTATCTCCAATAGTCTGAGATTGAGAAATAAAAGTTCTTACTCCGGTAAACTTTCTTGCTTTTGGGGTTAAATCGTCAACAATTTGTTGCTGTGTACGTTCTCTGTCCGAAGGATCTTTTAACATCACCTTTAGGAACCCACTATTCGCGGCCCCTCCTCCTCCAAAACTTGGGGAGGTAATACTCAGAACCCCTAGCACCTCAGGTACTTCTTCTGCAACAAATTCATACATACCATTGACATAGGTATCCATGTATTCGAAAGTAGCTCCCTCTGGGGCCTGGGCTTGAAATCTAAACTCGCTTCTATCCTCCATTGGTGCCAGTTCTGAAGGAATGGCGCCCATTAAAAAGTAAATTAAAACTCCGGACACAAAAATAATGACAAACGCCAACCATCGCTTTTTCATAAAGCCTTCAAGGGCTCTGGCATATGACGCTGACAACCTATTGAAAAATGGTTCTGTCTTTCTATACAACCAGGGTTGAACGGCTCTTCTTTTTAGAAGCTTTGAGCTCATCATTGGAGTAAGCGTAAGGGATACAAAAGAAGAAATGGCTACCGCACTCGCTACCACCAACCCAAATTCCCTAAACAGTCTCCCTGTTAATCCATCAAGAAAAATAACCGGTAAGAATACAGCCACTACAGCAATAGTAGTTGAGATAACCGCAAAATAAATTTCTGTAGCTCCTTCCCTAGCGGCTTCCATAGGGTTGCTTCCAGCCTCCACTTTGGTATAAATATTTTCCAGCACCACAATTGCATCATCTACTACAAGACCAATTGCAAGAACGATACCCAGCATAGTGAGCACGTTGATGGTGAAGCCAAGCAAGTACATGATAAAGAAACAACCGATCAGTGAAATTGGAATGGTGACTACAGGTATAAGAGTAGTTCGCCAATCGCGCAAAAACATAAAGATTATAAACAATACCAGAATAAATGCTATCAGAATAGTTTCCTGTACTTCGCTGATAGATGCTCTGATAAAGTCAGTAGAATCGTGGCTTACCACCCAGGTTATATCCTCAGGTAAGTCCTTCTCAATTTGAGCCAGTTTTTTATAAAGGTTATCAGCAATTTCAATGTTGTTGGCTCCCGGCTGAGCCACAATAGCTATTGCCACCCCAGGAACGCCATCGCGTCTCATTAGTGTACGATCATTTTCAGCATAAAGCTGTGCATACCCAATATCTTGAAAGCGCACCACCTGATCTCCGTCCTCTTTTACAATCAGCTTGTTAAAATCCTCCACTGAGTTCAGGCGACCCATGGTACGCACTGTCAGTTCCGTATTTTGACCTTCAATCCGCCCACTAGGCAACTCCACATTCTCTCTATTTACAGCCTGATACACATCCGTTGGGGTAAGTTTCAAACCTGCCAAGCGGATAGGATCCATCCACAAGCGCATAGAGTATTTCTGCTCACCCCAAACGTTTACTGTACTAATGCCAGGAATAGTTTGAAGCCTTTCTTTAAAATAGACTCCGGCAATTCTGGAGAGTTCCAGTAAGTTTCTCTTATTGCTCATTACCGTTAAGTAGATGATAGGTTGTGAGTCTGCATCCGCTTTGGATACCACAGGAGGATCTACGTCAGGAGGAAGGTTTCTAACTGCTCCGGATACTTTATCTCTCACATCGTTTGCAGCAGCTTCTAGGTCAACACCCAGTTCAAATTCTATAGAAATATTACTGCGCCCTTCTCTACTAGATGAGCTTATAGTACGGATACCGGCAATACCGTTGATGGCATCTTCCAGAGGCTCTGTAATTTGAGATTCTACTACATCGGAGTTCGCTCCGATATAAGAAGTGGAAACTGATATCACTGGGGGATCTACACTGGGAAATTCCCTCACTCCCAGATAACTAAACCCTATAAAACCAAACAATATAATTACCAGCGAAAATACCATCGCCAGTACTGGTCGGTTAATACTAATATTTGATAAGCTAGCCATAACTAATTCATTTTAGTAATCTGAATGTCCAACCCATTTCTTAACTGGAGAATACCCGTTGTTATCAGTGTGTCGTGTGGATGAAGCCCTGAAATAATCTCAAGCCTCAGGTTATCTCTCAAACCAGTTTGCACGGCTACTTCTTTTGCCTTTCCATGGTCGCTAATAAAAACTTTATGCCCGTTCAGTTCAGGAATAACAGCTTCTGTAGGAACCAGTATAGCATTATTGGTGGAGCCTAGAATCAACTCCACTCTTACAAATTGTCCGGGAAGTAAAAGCCCTTTTGTATTCTCTGCGAGCGCTCTGATTTTTATGGTTCTGGTATTGGCGTCTATTTGAGGCTCAACTGCATAAACCTCTCCCACAAAAACACTAGTATCACTTTCTACTGTAAAATTGATTTTTTGCTTGGCCTTCACCTGCATGCTGTATCTGCCAGGAATCGCAAACTCTATTTTTGCAGGACTAATGTTATATAGATTAGCAATAGGTGTACTGGTGGCAATCAACGCCCCTTCGCTCACATACCTTAATCCTATTATTCCATCAAAAGGGGCCCTGATTTTAGTCTTTTCAAACTGAGCTTCAAGCACTGCAATGTCTGCAAGTGATGTATTCAGTTTATTCAATGCATTATCATACTCTTCTTGACTAATAGCGTCCTTTTCCAAAAGTTTTCGCTGCCTGAATTCAATACCCTCATTCAGTTTTTTGTTAAATCTCTGCTTAGTCAACTCCGCTTTAATCTCTTCGTCATTGACCTGTAGAAGCAAGTCCCCCTTCTTTACGGTCTTTCCTTCTTGAAAATATATTTTTGTGATCTTCCCAGCAGTTTCACTTTTTAATTCCAGTGATTCATTGGCCTGCACAGACCCGGTAACAACTACTACATTGTCCAGTTTTGAAGTGGTCACGATCATTGCCTCCACAGGAAGCGTAGTTGGTCCTCTTTTAGCGCCTTGGGCACTGCTTGAATTGGGGCTATCTTCGCCACCCCATAAATGGAGCTTTGGAAGCACTAACAGAACGACCACAGCTAGAATAGTCAACACAGAAAAAATCCATTTTTTCATCAACAGTAGAATAAGGGAATCTAAAAATTAGTTCATTGAATTAAGCCGCTCGTGTAATTCCAGCACCTGAGGAATTACCAACTGCGTTTCGTCATTCACAATTACATCATCGGCTTTTGCCATTTTCTCTTCTTCGCTCATCTGATTGTTAATAATGCTCTCCACTTCCTGTAGATTTCGATGAGGATCTCGTTTTAAAACTCTTTGAACTCGGAGAGGCTTAGGTGCAAATACAACAATCAGATAATCTAAATCTTTGGCAGACCCTGATTCTATTAGCAAAGCTGCTTCCTTAACCACATATCTGCTCTCCTTTTGCTGATCAACCCAAGTTTTATAATCATGCGCTACGCGGGGATGTACTATCGCGTTTAATTTTTTCAATTCAGTAGGATTGGCAAAAGCCTTTTTTAAGTGCTCTTTATTCAAAGTACCATTCGTATGGTACGACAAGTTTCCAAATTCTTTTTGGATTTGATCGACCAGTATTCTGTCAGTGGTCATTAGCATTTTCGCTCGGCTGTCAGCATCATATAAGGGAATTCCGAGGCAGCCGAATATCTTACAAATCAGACTTTTGCCTGAACCAATGCCTCCCGTGATGCCTACCTGGATTGGCTTCTTCATAACCCTTATTGGGTGATTAGTATAATTTAACCGATACCGAATCTACCTGTATAAGCCGGGTATTAACAGGCAGCCCCTGAATCCTGGGTAATAGTCTTTTTTCACCCTTTTTAACACCCTTTAAATCCAATACTGCCACCTGTTGACCCATAGCTTCATTAAAATCTTCTAACTGGTTCCTGGGCACCTGAATCAAACATTGCACACTGTCTTTCACCAAATTTAACCTTGCATTACCGGGAACATTCTCAACAACAAGTCTTACTGTTTTGTTTACATCAATCCACTCAACCACTTCAAAAATAACTTCAACTGACTCCGGAGTTCGCTTCAATAAATCTTCACGCCAGACCTTTACCTCTACTTCTTCTCTAAAATCGCTTTTGATCTCCTCTTCATTTAGTTCCAATAGTACAGAATCAGGTAATTGATCAAGTACACTTTTAGGACCTTCCAAAGAAATGGAGTCGGGTAACACAACGATTGGACTCAATCTGCCAAACCCCGAAGCAAATGCAAAATTAGCTGGGTCAACTGCCACCTTTATTCTTCTCTTCTCCCTGGGATCTAGCGACAGGTAAAGTGTATCTGTCACTACATGGTTGATCTGTAGATTACCCAATTGCCCAGCCAAGAGAGCTGGCAATGTGCTTCCTACAATTTTCTTTACCTCGGTAGGTCTTTCCAATGATATGTTCATGTCAGGGAGATTTACTCCAAGGCTTTTTCTCAGCAAATCCCAACCATTGCCACTTACATTCATAAAAACAGCTTTGGGCAAAGGCTCTACTGGTACATACCTCTCTTGATCAAACTGAAAATTAACAGCGAATCGAAGGTTTGTAGAGTAGTCCTTATTGAGTGCATTGAAAAACCAAAACACAAGCGCGGTAAGTAAGCACAAAGTTACCGCCTTCCAATTGGTACGATTGAAATGAAACAGATTGATAATGACGCGAAAAAAATTCACATCTGGGTTGTTATTTTTTGTTGGCTATCGCCTTTGTCGAATCCATCGAAATGGATGATCTATTAAACTTAATACGACCTCCTTTTTCTACTTCTAATATGAATGTATCTCCATCTATTTCAGCAACTCTTCCGTGCATTCCTCCAATAGTTACGATATAGTCTCCTTTTGCTACTTCTTCAGTAAATTTCTTCTGATCCTTCGCTTTTTTCTGTTGCGGACGAATCATAAAAAAGTAAAAAACAACCACTATGGCGAGCATAAATACCATGGAAGTCCAACCGCTTCCACCTTGTGCTTGTAATAAAATTGTATACATCATTTTGCTAAAAATTTAGGCCGCAAAGTTATCCTATTAAAAGCAAACATCCCAAACCCTAACGGGAATGGGATGTTTGTTAATTCATTGGTAATGTTATTAGCGAGTGGGTCCGTTTGCTCCAGTAGGCTTAGGTGTTACCATTGCCTTAAATCTTAAGGTGGTTACTTTAGGCCAAGTGTTGGCGGTCACTGTTATCGTCTTATTCTGAATGTTAGGCTTTCCGTTGCTATCAAACTCTGCCTTAATATATCCAGTTCCTCCTACCGGAATTGGTTCTTTTGACCATTCAGGTACAGTACATCCACAAGATGGCTGCGCATTTTGAATAATAAGCGGAGCCTCACCAGTGTTCTTAAAGGAATAAGTATATTCTACTTTATCTCCTTCTTTGATTGTACCAAAATCATGATCAGTTGTAGCAAACTCAAATGAAGGAAGTGGCCCTTCAGGTTTTGTGTCAGCAACTGGAGTTGCCGCAGGCGAAGCTACTGCACTAGATGGTGTTGCTCCATTGCCTTCCAGTTGAACTAGTCTGCTCTCCAGCTCAGCAATTCTTTTCTCAGCTGCACGGTCTTTACAACTTGCAAAAGCTGCACCTACCAATAGAACCAGGATTACACGATTTAAGATTTTCATATTTCTTCTTTTAAATTATGATTTAACAAAAATAAATTCTTCTTCCAGCGAAAGCCAACCGGACAGATCAATTAACAATTCTTTAACTTTTCTCAGTTCCTCTAATTTGCGACAATAAGTCGTCTACATCTTCCAAAAGTCGTTCAGCTTTATTCTTGGCCTCAGAAACAACTTTGGCACCTTGTGACTTTGCCTCGGTAGTCAATGGGGTCTCCTTTCCCTTTACCAAATCATCCAGAAATTGCTCTAATACCTCTTTATACTTATCCAGCTTATAAGTAAGCTTCTCCCGGGTATTAGACCCCTTATCAGGTGCATAAAGAATACCCAATATGCCGCCTAGGGCCGCTCCAGATAAAAATGCCATTAAAGCACCACTCTTTTTACTCATATCAAATTCAATTTTGGGAGGGTAAAGATACAACGAAATTGTAAGAAGTCCACTTTTGAGGCATTTTACGGCATTTTTGCCTTTGAATCCCTATTTGTTGTCGATCAGGCCTCTTCCGCTTTTCTTCACCGCCCCGGATGTCAGAAGCTCTTTGGCTATCACATCCAGGATGCCGTTAACAAATTTGGCGCTTTTGGGGGTGCTATAGTGCTTTGTCAGCTCTATGTATTCGTTAATGGTCACCTTTACAGGAATCGCAGGGAAATTGATTAACTCCGTGATAGCCATCTCCAGAATAACTCTGTCTGTCAAAGGCAGCCGGTCTACTTCCCAGTTTTTTGTATTGTTAGCTATCAAATCTTTGTTTGACTTTTCAATTTGTGTGGTCTTTTCAAAAAGCGTGTTCATGAATATGAGATCATCCTCCCAGTCCATGGATAGCTTTTGTAATTGAATAGTCCCTTGGTCAGCATCCAGAGACTTCAGCGTTTTATCGACTAGACTCTTAACGATGTCATGATCCTCAGTCCAGCGAATGTCCCGCTCAGCAAAAAAATCATTAATGACTGTCTCTCCCAAAATAAGCCTACGAACGATATGCTTTATGATATTCTTCTGTTCATTCTCATCCGGGGAATCGGCTCTTACATACTCTAAATAGACTTTGTCATTTTTAATGACGTCACGAAACCAACTTTGAACCAATGCTGTGTTGTTTTCCCATGTTGCATTGCTTTTCAGCAGTACCCCTTGCAATACCTCATCTTTTCTTAGCACCTTGATAAACTCATTCTTTAGAAAATTAGAATGATCATTTTTTTTATCAGATTTACCTGCATCAGAAAACGCTATCAATAAGCCCAGTACTTCATAATAGCGCTGATTGATCTTCTCCACTTCTGCTACAAGGTTCTTTTTTAAGAAATTAAAGTCTTTTTTATTGTTGCTATGGCAAAGCTTAAGGGCCTCCTCAGCTACGCTATTCACGCGCGCGTCATCACTCTCGCTTACTTTCTCATTAACAAAAAGCTTTTTGTATAAAGAGAGGGCCTCATTCTTCTTCGCCTTCAACAATGGCTTGTCTTGAACCTCCATAGAATTGAGGTCTGGAGCAAAACGCTCATCGATTAAATCCTGCGCAAGCGTATTGTTCGCTTCCATGCATTGTTCGTATGCAAATAATGTTTGCATAATCTTTATTCGAAGCGTACGTCTGTTTAGCATGATTCAATGAACGTTGTGTGCGCGAAATTACAACGAATGTGTTAATAAACGAAAATAAGTAACGGAGGTACTATCTCGGAATCCTTACTCTTCCAACCTCTGCTATTCTTTTTTCCGCCATTTTAATCGCTGCTTCCTGACTGGTGATTTTTTCCTTTTCCGCCAGATTCAAAATATTGAGACAGGTATCATAAATTTTTTCAGTATGACGATACACTCTATCCCTGTTGTAGTTACCATAAAACTCGTTACCTACGTTGATCACACCACCAGCATTGATCAAAAAATCTGGAGCATAGACAATTCCTCTGTCTAGCAACATGTTTCCGTGCTTTAGCTCATCCTTTAGCTGGTTATTAGCACCTCCTGCTACTACAGCACATTTTAATCTAGGAATAGTCTCATCATTTAGCGATGCACCAAGTGCACATGGTGCATAAATGTCCATGTCCAAATCATAGATTTTGTCCTGCTCTACCGTATCGACACCAAAACGTTTAGCGATATCCTTCATTTTCTCTTCAGAAATATCGGTAATAGTCACTTTAGCATTTTCCTTTACCAGCAGCTCCACCAGATAAGTACCTACCTGACCTACGCCCTGTACTCCGATTTTTTTTCCACCTAAATCATCGCTGCCAAACACTTTTTTTGCAGTGGCCTTTATACCCATATAAACACCATAAGCTGTAACTGGGGATGGATCTCCACCTCCTCCCATAGACTCTGGAAGGCCAGTTACGTATTTTGTTTCCATGCTGATATATTCCATATCAGACGTATTCATATTGACATCCTCTGCGGTAATGTACTTGCCGCTGAGACTTTGGATAAACTTTCCAAACCTTCTTAGGTACGCTTCAGTTTTCATTGTCTTGGCATCTCCTATCAACACTGCTTTCCCTCCACCAAGGTTTAACCCACTGATAGCCGCCTTAAAAGTCATGCCTCTGGATAAGCGAAGTACGTCAGTAAGGGCTTCCTGTTCTGAAGCATAGTTCCACATTCTGGTGCCACCAAGAGCTGGCCCAAGGGCTGTATTGTGTATGGCGATTAATGCTTTAAGACCTGTAGCCTCATCATAACAATGTACTACTTGCTCGTGACCAAGCTCTGCAACTTTTGCAAACAGACCTTCAGATTGCACCGATTGAACTTCTTTAATCTCCATCGACTTATTATTTAAATTATTGATTGGCTACTTTTGCCCCTCTCGCGTTAAACGAAATTGTAAAGTGGGTGGGCAAAACTATCTTTTTTCTGGTTTTATATCAAAGACTGTTCTGCTGCTAAATTGAACTAATGCAATATTCTTTCGTTTTTAGGAGATCAAGCTAATTTTTATTTCATGAAGGAACTGCGATACCTCAATAAATACCTGATAAAATACAAATGGCATATCGTTTGGGGAGGCGTTTTTGTTATCATATCCAATGTTTTTCAGATTCTTCCGGCTCAAATGGTGCGTCATGCTATCGATTTGGTGATTGATAATATCAGAATTTATGAGGCCTTTGATCAACTCAGTATACAAAACAATTTTTTTGAAGTCTTTGCTTTCGGAATTCTCGTTTACGCTGCTCTTATTCTTATTATGGCCTTGCTACGAGGCATCTTCCTTTATTTTGTGAGACAAACACTCATCGTAATGAGTCGTCTCATTGAATATGATCTTAAGAATGAAATATTTGAGCACTACCAAACCCTCCCATTAAGTTTCTATAGAAGGAACAACACAGGAGACTTAATGAACAGGATATCGGAAGATGTAGGTAGGGTAAGGATGTACCTCGGCCCATCCATTATGTATGGTATGCAGCTCTTTACACTATTCGCTATGCTAATCCCTATCATGTTCAGCATTAGCCCTATGCTCACCTGGTATGCGTTGATACCACTACCCATTTTGTCGTTCTCCATTTACTACGTTAATAATATTATTGAGAGAAGGTCAGAAGAAATTCAAAAGAGTCAGTCACGGTTAAGCACATTCGTTCAGGAGGCATTCTCTGGCATACGCGTTCTCAAGTCATTTACACGTGAGAATGAATCCATCAATAACTTTACTAAGGAAAGTAATGAATACAAGCGCCAATCGCTACGCCTTACACGTGTACAGGCTTTGTTTTTCCCTTTGATTACGGGACTCATCGGGCTGAGTACTATCCTTGCTGTGTACGCAGGTGGGGTAGAAGTGATTAGCGGAGCATTAACATTTGGCAACATCGCTGAGTTTATCATTTATGTAAATCTACTCACTTGGCCTGTTGCCTCTTTAGGATGGACAAGTAGTCTTGTTCAAAGAGCCGAAGCTTCACAAAAAAGAATCAACGAGTTTCTGAAAACCAAAACTGACATCGTTTCAGAAGAGAATTTGGAGCGTGAGATTCAAGGGAAAATAGAATTTAAAGATGTTAGCTTCGAATACCCAGATACTGGCATCGTAGCACTGAAAAATATATCGTTCAGCATTAGCCCTGGAGAATCGCTTGCTATCATTGGAACAACAGGATCTGGAAAGAGTACCATCGCCAATCTGATAGGCAGACTTTACGATTCCACAAAAGGCGAAGTTCTGATTGACGATATCTCGATTAAAAAATACCACTTGACCTCTATACGAAGTCAAATGGGATTTGTACCCCAGGACGTTTTCCTTTTTAGCGATACTATTTATAACAACATCGGGTTTGGTGTTTCAGATTCTGATGAGGAGAAGGTAAAAAAAGCTGCTATCGATGCTGATGTATATGATAATATCATGAGTTTCCCGTTAGGTTTTCAAACGAGAGTAGGGGAGCGGGGGATTACACTATCTGGTGGGCAAAAGCAACGTGTGTCGATAGCCCGCGCCATCGCCCGCGAACCTAAAATATTAGTGTTGGATGATTCCCTATCTGCTGTTGACACGAAGACAGAGAACACTATTCTTAACAGCATGAAAAAGATCATGAAGGGAAGAACCAGTATTATTATTTCACACCGTGTATCCTCAGCAAAATTGGCCAATAAAATTATAGTGCTCCATGACGCACAAATTGTGGAAGAAGGAACCCATGAAAGTTTATTTGCTAAAGGAGGAACCTACAGAGAACTGTACGAAAAGCAAATGCAATCAAGCGAGGTAGAGAATTAAAATACGTAACGAAGGCCAACTCCACCTTGAAAACGTTGATAGCCGGGGTCAAGTAAGGTATCCGTAAACCATTCAATCTCAATAAAGGCGGATATGGGTAAAGTGAAATAAGAATATTCAAACCCAACAACAGCCACGGGACCATAGGTAAAACGATTTCTTTTAAACTTGTCAAATCTGCTTTCCACATTTACAA
This sequence comes from Cyclobacteriaceae bacterium, assembly GCA_020436125.1. Lineage (GTDB taxonomy): Bacteria > Bacteroidota > Bacteroidia > Cytophagales > Cyclobacteriaceae > ELB16-189. The sequence continues at coordinate 51,697 of JAGQYK010000016.1, forward strand.
TCAGTCCATCTTCGTACAAATAATCGTACTCCAGCGTAGTACTTCTCCATTGCCATCCAAGGCCCGTGTAAAACTGTAGTCCTTCAGATACTTTGTCCATGTTCCATTGATAGAGAAACTTGGCTTGGAAAAACCAGTCAGTAGTAGCTTTATGCGCGAGGTACGTAATACGCTTGTCGTCCCCCAAAGTATCAGGTAGATAGGTGTTGTAAAGGTCGCGGTAATATTTGTTGTATAATCCACTGGCTGCCTTTCCGGCATCAGCCGTAAACGACCAGTTTTTGTTAGGATAAAACTTATAGGTAAGTGCAAATGGGTCGCCCATCTTCACCCCAATGCCTTGATAAGGGTAAGCACTGGTCTCAAAAATAGGGCACATGATGCGCATTTTACTACGCGAAACGGTAGGTACCCTAAACTTGGCACTCTTCACGCTTTTTCTTACCTGCGCATGGGTATATCCGGCAGCAAGCACCAACGCAAATAGTATTATAAATGTCTTTTTAAAGGGCATTAAGGCAAATATAACTCTTTTGGGATTATCGCAGGATGAACCGTAAATTTTGAGGATGAACGTTAAACTACCTCTTTGTATTGCATCCTGTGGAGGTGAGCGTAGTAACCACCTTGAGCCAAAAGAATCTCATGGCTTCCAGCCTCTTTAATTTCCCCTTTGTCCAATACCATGATGGTATCGGCCTTTTGAATAGTAGAAAGCCTATGAGCGATGACAATTGACGTTCTGTTACTCATCATCTTTTCAATAGCTACCTGTATCATTTCTTCCGTCTCATGATCCACAGAACTTGTGGCCTCATCCAAAACAAGAATTTTTGGATCATATACCATAGCTCTGATAAACGATAGCAACTGCCTTTGTCCTACAGAAAGAGTCGCACCACGTTCCATTACGTTATAGTCTAATCCACCCGGCAAGCGTTCAATAAATTTTCTTGCCCCTACCAGATCAGCCGCCTGCATGATCATATCATCGGTAACTTCCGGGGCACCTAGTGTAATATTGTATCTAATTGTATCACTGAAAAGAAAAACATCTTGCAACACCACACCAATACCTTTACGCAAGGAGGACAGTTCTATATCAATAATGTCATTATCATCCACCTTGATGTTTCCTCTATTAATTTCATAAAAGCGATTGAGTAAATTAATAATGGAAGATTTTCCTGCTCCTGTTGCTCCCACCAATGCAACTGTTTCTCCTGGGTTAATCTTGAGGTTAATATCTTTTAGTACATAATCCGCTTCGTTGTATGCAAACCAAACATGCTCAAACTCTACTTTACCCTTAATCTCTGAAAGTGATTTTGCTCCATTGTTTACCAAATGTTCTTCACTGTCCAGCAAATCCATTATTCTTGAAGAACTCACAATTCCCATTTGTAAAGTATTGTACCGATCTGCAATCATTCGGATGGGTCTGAAGAACATTTGGATGTACATAATGAAAGCCGTAAGTGTTCCAATAGTAACACCTGTTTCTCCACCAATAACACTTCTTGCTCCATACCACACCAGTAGACCTACACCCATGGCAGCAATGATCTCAGCAACCGGAAAATAGACCGAATAATACAATACCGATTTCAGGTGAGCTGCCTTATGTTCTTTGTTGATGTCTTTGAATTTTTCAAACTCTCTCTTTTCACTTCCAAAAATCTGCACAATGCTAATTCCTGTTAAGTGTTCCTGCACAAAAGAGTTAAGGTTGGCTACCGCATTGCGCACATCGTTAAATGTGACTTTAATCTTTTCTTTGAAAACATAAGTAGATAGAAGCATCAACGGAATGGTTGATAAGCTCACCAGTGCTAATCGCCAATCCGTATAAAACATAAATGCGAGTATGAAAACTATTTGTAATAGATCGCCTGCCAAAGCAGCCAATCCTTCACTGAATACATCGGCCAGCGCTTCAACATCAGAAATGGTTCTTGTCACCAACCTACCAATAGGCGTACGGTCAAAAAACTTTAATCTGAACCCAACGAGGTGCTTGTACAATTTTATACGGATATCACGAATTACATATTGGCCAATTCTGCCTGACAAATAGGTATGTACATACTGGAAAACTGAGTGAACGATAAGAAGGCCAAAGATGAGCAGCATGATTTGAACCATGCCATAGTAATCGCCATTAGCAACGTGACGATCTAATGTGTACTGGATAAGTAAGGGCCTGATGGGGGTAAGCACCCCTAGCACCACAGTTAATACGATTAGAAAATAGAATCTTCCTCGGTAGGGTTTTATAAACTGAAGTATTCGCTTTAATACATTAAAGTCGATGATATTACCGCTGCTGATCTTTTCTTTCTCCACTACTAGTCTAAAAAAATTCTCTTTGGGTATTTAACATTGAAAAGATACAGTCCACAAGGAGGCACATTCATTCCTGCTTTTTTTCTGTCCTTACTCTCAATAATATGTTGAAACTCTTTAATCGAAGTTTTACCACTTCCCACATCCAGTAAACTGCCCACAACTGCCCTCACCATTCCTCTGAGAAAACGATTGGCCACGATGGTAAAAACCAACAAATCACCTTTTTGATTCCAACGAGCCGTTTTCAGGTCGCAAATAAAATGATTTACATCCGTTTTTACCTTACTAAAGCACTGAAAGTCCTGCTCACCAACTAATAACGCAGCTGCCTCATTCATGGTTTGAATATTTATTTCTTTAAAGAAATGGTAGGCATAGTCCTGATAGAAAGGGTTTTTGACACGCGTAATCTTGTATTCATATGCACGTTCCACCGCACTGTAGCGTGCATGAGCCTCAGGCTTCACTTTTCTAATGGCATTGATCGAAATTGCTTTCGGCAAAAAGGAGTTAAGTTTTTGAATAGTAACTGGATAATCTAATTCCTGTTCAAAATCGGCATGAAAAAACTGCTTTATACAATGAACCCCGGTATCAGTTCTTCCACTCGCTACAATTTCAATTTTATTTCTAAACAATTTTTCAAAAACCTCCTCCACTACCTGCTGTACACCAACGGCATTTTTTTGAGATTGCCATCCATGATAGTTGGTGCCGTTGTAACTGATTTCGAAGAAGAATCTCATTAAGGAGTAAGAAAGTAAGGAGTTAAGAATTAAGAATCTTGGATCATTTGCTTTGGGCAGAATTAATTGTTTTCATATAAGAGTTAAGAATTTTACTCACTTCTTCCGCTTGATTTTCAAGGTGCATGGTATCTCCGAAATTCAAATCCTTTGCAAGAATTATATAGTACCTGCACTCTTCCAAGAGACCCCTGAGCAATGTTAAGGAACCTTAATTTATCGAGTATTGTCCGTTTTATAAAACCTTCGGCAATATTGGCAGCGATTGAAACTGCGGCTCTTCTAAATTGAGAAGTTAGACCATAAATCTCGGTTTTGGGAAAACCATTTGTAGAGGAATAGGTAGACAAAACAAATCCGTGAGCTTTTTGCCATAAAATCAGATCCCTAAAACTCTTTGCTGGCTCCAATATTCCTATTTCTTAATTCTTGCTACTATATTCTGACCTCTACATCCCCACATTCTCATAAATGATTGCTGCCCCCTGTCCAACACCGATGCACATCGTTGCCAATCCATACTTTACATTTCTCTTTTGCATTTCATGAATTAACGTAGCACTTATACGTACACCGCTGCATCCTAATGGATGACCAATAGCAATGGCGCCACCATTAACATTTACAATCTCGGGGTCAAAGCCTAACTCACGAGTACAGACGATGGACTGTGAAGCGAAAGCTTCGTTCAGTTCTACTAATCCAATATCTTTTGATGAAAGTCCGGCACGCTTCATTGCTTTTTGAGAAGCCGAAATTGGACCAACACCCATGATAGCAGGATCTACTCCAGCCACTGCCATTGATACTACTCGTACCAGTGGTTTTAAATTCAATTTTTCTACCAGCTTTTCGTTTACCAGCAAAGCTGCGGCTGCTCCATCATTTATTCCCGATGAATTTCCTGCCGTTACGGTGCCGCCTGCCTTAAATGCTGGCTTCAATAAACCCAATTTTTCGATGGAAGTTTCACGAGGGTATTCATCCTTACTTAACTCAATAGGATCTCCTTTTCTTTGGGGTATTTGAATAGGTACAATCTCTTCGTTGAATTTGCCTGCCTCGGCAGCTTTAAAATACCGTTGCTGAGATTGAAGCCCGAAAGCATCCTGCTCTTTTCTGGTTATTTTCCATCTTTCAGCCACATTTTCAGCGGTTTCTCCCATGCTATACGGGTGGTACAACTTGGAAAGTCTGGAGTTAATGAACCTCCACCCAATCGTAGTATCAAATATTTCTGCGTTTCTGGAATAAGCGTCACCAGACTTGGGCATCACAAAAGGAGCTCTGCTCATGCTTTCAACACCTCCGGCTATGTACACTTCACCATCTCCATGGGCAATAGCGCGTGACGCATCCATAATTGCCTGCAGCCCGGAGGCACAAAGTCTGTTGACGGTATTACCCGCTACCTCAACAGGAAGTCCAGCCAATAGCAGAGCCATCCGTGCCACATTCCTATTGTCTTCACCCGCCTGATTGGCAGCTCCAAAAATTACATCCTCCACCAGTTTCTGATCTACCTGAGGATTTCGCTCCATTAATTTTTTAATCACATGAGCGGCCATGTCATCCGGTCTCACAGATGCTAACGTTCCGCCATATTTCCCGACAGGAGTGCGTAATATGTCTACAATATAAGTGCTGTTCATTTTGAATAAGGGTTGGAATTAGGCCAAAAAGCCTCGAATTCATTACTTTTGCTGCAAGTTAAATCAACCCCCCTATGTGGCAAAGGAAACAAACTGTATTTCTGGTGATTGTTGGAGCATGTATGCTGATCAGTATTTTCTTTCCTGTATGGCAATCCTATAGTGATGGTGTACAGAAAGTATTATTTCCACTTCATTACTCCGTTACGGAAGGCGATGTAAAGACAACCATTTATTTCCCTTTTAGTTTAAGTGCCATCTTCGCCATTGCCGCAGCAACGGTAGCCTTCTTTGAAATCGGAAAATTTAATAACCGAATGCTGCAAATAAAGCTAGGAGCACTTAACTCTTTCTTTATGGCAGGCAGCATTGGGTCTGCAGTCTATTTTGCTACCGACTTGATCAAAACTCATCAAGAAGCAGGACAATACGGATTCGCAATGTTTCTGCCCGTGATCGCAATGGTTAGCAACATGATAGCCAATCGCTTTATCAGAAAAGACGAAAAGTTAGTGAGAGACTCCGATCGACTTCGCTAAACTTTATCACATAGAAATTGTTCTTATTATTCAATCTATAAATCAATTGAAACATGGCACAAACTAAACTAGGAGAAAATACAGTGAATACAATTGGCGATTTGCCAGCCGTTGGTTCCACAGCACCAAATTTTACTTTGGTGGATAACACTTTGAAAGACGTAAGCCTTGCGGATTTCAAAGGAAAAAAAGTTGTACTCAATATCTTTCCAAGTATTGATACTGGCGTTTGCGCTACTTCTGTAAGAGAATTTAATAAAAAGGCGTCTTCATTAGATAATACTGTAGTAGTTTCCATTTCTAAAGACCTGCCTTTCGCTTTCAAACGCTTCTGTGGTGCAGAAGGAATTGACAAAGTGGTTACACTTTCCGATTTCAGAAACTCAGGTTTTTCAAAAGATTATGGAATGGAGATGACAGATGGAGGAATGAAAGGATTTTTTGCCAGAGCCATTGTGGTTTTGGACGACCAAGGAAAAGTAAAACATACGGAAGTGGTTCCTGCAGTAGGACAAGAGCCCAACTATGATGCAGCATTGAGTGCGCTCTAAGTTGCATAAACTCTCAATCACAAGCTCCCCTTCTTTTCAGTTGGGGAGTTTTACTTTGTAGCCGATTCATTTATTTCTACCTTTCCTATCCATCATTCCCTTTCTCAAACCATGAAATTGTTAACAGCAGCGAGTCTTATTTTATTCTTATCCATTCAAATCACAAGTGCACAAACCTATTATCTCCAACCTGATCGGGTATTTGACGGAAACGAAATGCATGAAGGTTGGGTAGTGATAGTAAAAGAAAATAAAATTGCTGAAGCAGGTCCGGCTAATAAAATTACAAAACCCAGAGGCGCTACTACTATCTCATTATCAGGCACAACACTGATGCCCGGAATGATCGAAGGGCATTCTCATTTATTATTATACCCTTACAACCAAACTGCCTGGAATGATCAGGTAATGAAAGAATCAGATGCCTATAGAGTAGCCAGAGGAACGGTGCATGCCAAAAATACTTTGATGGCAGGGTTTACCACGGTAAGAGATCTTGGCTCTGAAGGGGCCGGGTATGCGGATGTAGGGTTAAAAAAATCAATTGAGGATGGTGTGATCCCAGGCCCAAGAATGTTAGTAGCAGGAAGAGCTATAGTGGCTACAGGAAGTTATGGGCCAAAAGGATTTGATACTGACTTTGATGTGATGCTTGGGGCCGAGCCTGCTGATGGCAATGACCTCATTCGTGTTACGAGAGATCAAATCGGGAAAGGAGCCGACATTGTAAAAGTATATGCTGATTATAGATGGGGAGCCAACGGTGAGGCCGCACCTACCTTCTCTATTGAAGAATTAAAATTAATTGTAGAAACAGCAAAAAGTAGTGGCCGACCAACTGTGGCTCACGCCTCCACCAAAGAAGGAATGCGTAGGGCCGTAATGGCAGGAGTGGAAACCATAGAACATGGCGATCAGGGTGATGATGAGATTTTCAAATTGATGAAGGAGAAAGGGGTTGCATTTTGTCCTACACTGGCAGCAGGTGACGCTATCCTTCAATACAATGGTTGGAAAAAGGGAACTGATCCAGACCCGGAAAGAATAGTGAGTAAAAAATCAAGTTTCAGCAGTGCGTTAAAAGCGGGTGTAGTGATTGCAGCTGGTGGAGATGTGGGCGTGTTCCCTCATGGAGAAAATGTAACAGAACTGGAGTTAATGAAAGATTATGGAATGGATATAATGGCTATTTTGAAATCAGTGACTTCTGTGAATGCTAAAACATTTCACTTGAAAAACTTGGGTGAAATAAAGCCAGAATTTCTAGCTGACCTCGTGGCCGTAAAAGGAAACCCAACAAAAAATATATCTGATCTTAGAAACGTTTCGTTTGTAATGAAAAACGGTGTTATTTATAAACAGTAATAAACCTTAAAATAAAGTGAGGTACGGGATAACAATTCTCCTTTCACTTGTTATTTCCCTAAGCAGGGCACAGGATACTTTTTCTAAAAAGTTATCAGATGCAGCTGTTGAACTTACCACTCATAAAGTTCAGTACGATCCCACCTACTTCAGCATACCTTATCCCAATGGAGATGTTCCTTCCGATAAAGGAGTTTGTACCGATGTAGTTATTCGTGCTTACCGAAAGCTTGGGATTGATTTACAAAAAGAAGTGCATGAGGACATGGCCAGTAATTTCTCGCTTTATCCAAAAGACTGGGGTTTAAAGACTACAGATAAAAACATTGACCACCGAAGAGTCCCTAATCTGATGACATTTTTTAAACGACATGGCACGGTGAAAAAGAAAAGCACCAACCCTAACGATTATGCTCCGGGCGATATTGTTACCTGGAATTTAGGAGGAGGAACAAACCATATTGGAATTTTGATCGATCAAAAATCGCAAGACAATGAGCGATACCTGGTTGTTCACAACATTGGCAATGGTCAGGAAATTTCTGATTGCTTGTTTCAATTCAAAATCATCGGGCACTACTCCTACGAGAAGTAAATTCTAATTGAGCTTGGAGAGTCTAATCCTTGCATCGTCAGCCCTGATGTTGACCTTAGCAGTGCCATTGGCTAATTTCAGACTGGTGAAGGTTTCTGATTTTTCATAAACATCAAAAGCCCCCTCTGCAATCACTCTTGCATCATCGTGGCGCACGTCAAATTGGCCTCCTCCTTTGGTCACCACCATTGACACCGAACCATCCTCCGCATTAATATTATACTCTCCACTATTGGACAAGGAAGTTTCAATCATAAAATCCCCATCATCAATATCAGCTACTACTTTCGAAAAATTTCCGTTTTTAATTCTGACGTCTCCATCGTCAATATCAATTTCAATAGCGCCTCTTCCCTGATCCATAGTCAGGTTGCCATCATCCATTTGAAATCGAAACTTAGCTCCCTTACATCCTATCAAATCAATATCACCATCATCAACACCCATCACAATAGATCCATTGATATTCATTATCTGATAATCCCCATCATCACCCTTCACCAGAATACTAGCACCTTCAGGGGCTTCTATTTTAATCTCGTAATCTTCATTATAGTACCCTACAATACCATGACTAGAAGAGCTTGATCGCTCTCTGATTTTCAAATTGCCATTGGAGTTGTCTATTTCAATAGCAAATTCATCACTACCAAAAAATAGTCCTTTGGTAATTACCGTTCTGTCAATTTTCAAATGCACATTTTTTCTGCTTGAGCCAGTAATGGTAACCTTGGCGTCAGAAGAGGATAAATCTATACTGCCTGTTGGACTCAGGTCAAATTCTTTATCCAAGTGATAGTCTCCTTCTTTTTGTGCCCAAAGTGTAATGCTAAACAAAAGGGCGGCAATGGTAAGTAATGTGGTTTTCATATGGGATGGTTTTCACCCATATGACGCTGATTAACCATCAGAGGTTGCACCTTATAGCAATCCTATCAAATCGACATAAAGATCAGTGAGGGCAACTTCCGCCTTTCCAGCGATTTCAATGATTTCATTAATGTTGGCAGGTTTTAAATTATCCGGATCACAATCATCGGTTAGCACAGAAATTGCACAACAAGGCAATGAGACATGATTGGCCACTATCACTTCAGGAACCGTTGACATCCCTACTGCATCCGCACCAATTCTATGCAAAAAGCGATATTCGGCCCGGGTTTCAAGATTAGGCCCGGTAACACAAACATATACACCCTCATTTAGCGTAATACTCCGCTCAATGGCAATGGCTTTCAATTTGGTATTCAACTCCTT
>JAGQYK010000170.1 GCA_020436125.1 Cyclobacteriaceae bacterium
CGGACTTCAAAATAGCGAGACGATAGGAAACGTAACGTTGACCAGCACTGGATCACCAGCGACTGCTTCTGCGGGAGGCAGTCCGTATACCATCACGGCCAGCAACGCTACGGGTGGCACCTTCAATGCAGCTAACTATACCATCACTTATAATCCAGGAGTGCTGTCCATCAACAAAGCTGTTATTACTGCCACTGCCGATAATCTGAGTAGGCTTTATGGCGCCTCAAACCCTCCACTTACAATCGCATATACGGGTTTTCAAAATGGGGAGACATCTGCTGTTATTGATGTATTACCGACAGCGAGTACCGTGGCTAATGCTGTATCTCCAGTCGGTAGTTATGCAATTGTACCTTCAGGAGGTTCAGATGATAACTATACATTTAACTATACCAATGGAACCTTGAACGTCACAAAGGCGACTGTCTCTGTCACTGCCAATAATCAAATCAGGATTTATGGAGCAGCTAATCCGCCTTTAACAATAAGCTATAGTGGTTTTCAAAATGGAGAGACATCCACCGTCATTGATGTACTTCCAACGGCCAGTACTATGGCAAACAATACTTCTCCTGTTGGTAGCTATGTGATCACTCCCGCTGGAGGGTCTGACAACAACTATATTTTTAATTATAATGATGGAACCTTAACCGTTAATAAGGCTGCCATTACCGTTACGGCCAATAATCAGAGCCGATTGTATGGAGCTGCTAATCCTACCCTGACAATAACCTATAGCGGGTTTCAAAATAGTGAGAATACTGCGGTAATAGATGTATTGCCAACGGCAGCAACATCCGCAACAGTGTTATCTCCAGTGGGAGGGTATTTGATTACAGCTTCCGGTGGTGTAGATGGTAATTATACCTTTAGCTACACCGATGGCATTCTCACCATCAACAAAGCCACGCTTACGGCAAAGGCAGATGATAAGTCAAGAATATATGGGCAAGTCAATCCCACTTTCACAATCACTTACACGGGGTTCTTAAATGGAGATAATGCCATAGGATTAGATGTACAACCTAATCCCCAAACAACTGCGACTCTGGCTTCCAATGTAGGAAGCTATCCAATTACATTGAGCGGAGGAACAGACAACAACTATACTTATACTTATCAAAGTGGAACTTTGACAATAAATAAGGCGACAGCAACTGTTGTAGTTGATAATAACACCTATACTTACAATGGTTCCCAAAAAGTAGCAACGGCTACAACAACACCTTCTGGTTTAAATGTAACGTTTACTTATGATGGAAGTGGTACTGCTCCAACCAATGCAGACGCATATGATGTGGTGGGAACCATAAATGAAACCAATTATCTAGGGAGTGGTATTGGCACACTTACAATTAATAAAGCACTAGCCATTGTCAACATTGGCAACCTATATCAGAATTTCACAGGTAGTCCAAAACCCGTTACAACAAGCACCAGTCCTTCAGGTTTGAACTTGATATTGACCTACAATGGGAGTGCAACCGTGCCTTCTTCGGTAGGAAGCTACAATGTGGATGCTGTAGTCAATGAGGGCAACTACACCGGATCTGCATCAGCGGTTTTGGTGATTAATGGTGCGCCAACTTCCAATGGTATTGCTAATGTGAATGTAAATGAAGATGCCAGTGATTTCAATATCAACTTGTACGCTGCTTTTGATGATGTGGAAGATACCGACCCAAATTTGAATTTCAGCATCATCCAAAATACCAATTCATCCTTGTTTGCGAGTACCGTTATTAATTCAGGAATATTGTCCCTTGATTTTGCTGAGAATCAATTTGGGTCATCTAATATTACAATCAGAGCTACAGATACCGGAGGGTTGTTTGTGGATCAGGCTTTTGCAGTCAATGTGGCCTCTGTTCAGGATGACCCTCAATTCGTAAGCGCCCCAGTTACTGGAGCGGTGCAAGGACAATTATATACGTATAATGTGATTACCAGTGACCCTGACCCTACAGACACCTGGACGATCTCCAATTTAATTGCACTCCCTGTTTGGCTGTCTCTTACTGACAATGGTAATGGAACTGCGCTTTTGTCGGGTACACCAACCAATGGAGATATAGGAACTGTTGGGATTGCGCTTGGTGTTGTTGATGACAAGGGTAATGATGATACACAATTTTTTAATATCGTAGTATCGAATTCAAATGACACGCCATTTTTTGTCAGTACACCTACAACCGCGGCAACGCAAGATATTAGTTATACCTATTTCATTAATGTGAATGATGATGATGTAGGTGACGTACTTACCATTACTGCTCCCATACTTCCTGCTTGGTTATCGCTGGTGGATAATGGAAATAAAACAGGAGTACTATCAGGAACTCCTAATAACACTAACATTGGATCAAATATTGTTCAGCTGAGAGTAACAGATAATTCAGGAGCTTTTTCAAATCAAGATATTACCATCAATGTGGATAATGCCAACGATGCGCCATTTTTTACGTCATCACCTGTTTTGATTGTGAATGAGGATGAGTTTTATCAGTACAATATTATTACCACCGACCCTGATGTAGGCGATGATTTGACCTTGAAGGCCTTATCGAAGCCCATCTGGTTGACATTGAATGATAATGGAGATGGCACCGGTACGCTGACCGGAACCCCGTTAAATGCTAATGTAGGAAGCTTCAGTATTGTATTGAATGTAGAGGATCAGTCTGGCGCGAATGTGAATCAGAACTTTACGATAACGGTTAACAATACCAATG
>JAGQYK010000171.1 GCA_020436125.1 Cyclobacteriaceae bacterium
ACCTGTAACACCGTTGGGGAGATTGCCACGTAACGCTGCCCTCATGCTTGCCCTTTGCTCCTCGCAATGACGATTACCTTCGGTGCCCGGAAGAGGGAACAACATTTAGGCTTCTTTTATTGGATTGTAATGTTTTCACTGTTTTCCATACTATCTTGCTCCATTTGTTTGACCTGTATCTTCCGATACAACTATTGTTTGTGATCATTGAGAAAGTATAATTACTCCCTCTTCATTACCTGCGGAATCATTGTGACGCTGTTTTCATCCTGCTCCAATACTGAGCGCCTGGATGTACAATACTCTTTTGCAGTGGCCAGGGATGTTGAATATGATGTTGCCGATTTTGATCAAATTCAATTTACTCCCGGGCAACAATTGGATTTGGGCTTTTATGAAGGATCTGCATGGATACAGCTTAATATTGAAAATACAGGGAAACCATTGTCGGTGGTTGTCATGTGCGGTGATCTCATCAATCGGAATTATCGGTTTTATGAACTGGACACCTTAAGTAATTCACTCCTGCCCTATGACCCGGACCTGGATCTGGCCTATCAAGACCACAGAACCTACAACTTTGCCAAACCCAATTTTCAAATCGATTTAGATGAGAATGAGAAGAAGACCTTTTATATCACAACCACAAGTGATGGGAGAATCTTGCAAGGATCACCCCTACTTGTTTCATTAAACGAATTTCATGCGATAAAGGAACGCACCCTCCTGTTCGACATCATCTTCTATGGCGCCATTGCCCTTCTGGTACTCATCAATCTCTTCTATTTTCAAAGTGTAAAAAGCAACATTTACTATTTCTACGGGGCGTATATCTTGTCATCCTGCCTTATGTATCTCTTTGTAGAGGGAAGACTCTATGGGTTGGGATTGAGCCATGCCACCATCGATCATATGATGTTTGTGGCTATCCGAATGTGGATATTGACAAGCATCCTGTTCGCCACACAATTTCTCAAGACAAAAGAAACCAACTTTCGTTTTTACCAATTCATCATTGCACTGCTGATACTCACCCTTGGAGGTGCTACCCTCTATCAGTTTTTCTTCCCGGACTCCATCAGTACATTGCACATGACCGAAAACCTTCTCGGCTTTTTATGGATTATGCTATCACTGGCGGTGGTGGGTATCTCCTACCGAAAAAGAAAGTTGGAATCCACCTATTACCTCATTGCATTTTCAGCCTTTATTTTCTTTGTCACGCTGGGGCTTTTGGACAGTCACCTGACCATGTTGCCGGGTGATCCGTTTTCTTATTTCAAAATCGGAACCATATTTGAGTTCATCGGCTTTACCTACTTTATCACCGTGCTGATTAAGAAAAAACTCAAAACCAGCGAACAGTTAGAAAAGGATCTTGCCCTGACAAGGCAAGAACTAGGAGAGAAACAGAAAGCGTTGGATGTGGATAGTAAGATCAAGAAAACGGATTTTGCCAATATCTTTAAACTGGTGGAGAGTTCCTTGTCTACAGAAGCTGAATGGGACGAGTTTAAGGTTCGGTTCGATCAACTGCAACCTGACTTTTACAATCAGCTACTCCGAAAGCATCCGGGCTTGTCCAAGTCGGAAGTTCGGCTACTCATCTTGATTCACATCGGCTACTCACAGAAAGAGATTGCAGATATTTTACGGATAGCGCCTGACAGTGTAAAAAAAGGTAGAAACCGAGCTAGAAAGAAACTTGAAGTCCCATCAGAGGTAAGACTTGAGGACTTTCTTCTTCAGTTTTACAAAAAATAACTACTTGCATTTCAGGTAGTTAAAAATCTGTCCCCCTGTTTGTCCCCCATCACAATCTATCAGTGTAGGTATCACTTTCCTAAGTTCGCTGCGCCTTAACCGCTTTGGTATGCGATGATGGCGAATGTTTGAATCAAACTATTTACCTAAAAATGAAAATGAAAAGAACACTACTATTTGGAATGACATGGGCACTTGCCTTGTTGCTGATAACAGCAGGATGTAAAGATGACGATAATGAAGTGATGATAAGCCTTGAGGATTTGGCGGTAACTGTAGATGAAAATCCTGAAACCGGTTACTTACTGGGGACAATTGTGAGCGACAGCTCAATGCCCCTGACATTCAGCATTGTCTCTCAGACTCCCAATGGTGCGATAAATATTAATGAGGAAACGGGAGCGTTAACAGTCGCAACCCCTGCCCTGTTCGACTTTGAAACGAACCCCGTGATCACTGCCACAATCTCTGCTGAGGAAGCACAAAACACGGCTACGGTCACCATCACAGTCAATAATGTGAATGAACTAAGTGTTCAGGACTTTTCAGTAACCATAGACGAAAATCCAGCCAACGGACAATCGCTCGGAACGGTTCAAGCCAGTGGAGAGGGTACGTTGGCGTACAGCATTACCTCTTCGGCTCCTGCATCCGCTCTTACTATTAATGCAACTACAGGTGAGTTGACAGTGGCAGATGCCGCCTTATTTGATTTCGAGAGTAACCCGGTAATTACAGCAGAGATATCAGTAGGCAATGGAGGAAACATTCAAACCTTAACAGCCACCATCAACCTGAACAATGTGGTTGAATTAACCCTTCAGGATTTTTCGGTAACCATTGATGAAAACC
>JAGQYK010000172.1 GCA_020436125.1 Cyclobacteriaceae bacterium
AAAGACGGGATCAGCCACTCTCCTAAAGAATTCACTTCGCCTCAAGATATGGCCAACGGTGCCAGCGTATTACTGCAAACTATTTTAAAACTGGACAAAGCTAAATTATAACTTATGGCCTTTAACGAAAAGTTAGCGGATCTTATTCGGGAAAAGATGGCCGTACATAATAAGGTGGAAGAAAAGAAAATGATGGGTGGATTATGTTTTATGTATAAAAACAAAATGTGCTGCGGTATAGTTAGGGACGACCTAATGGTAAGAGTGACCAAAAACCGGTATGAAGAGGCGCTATCTCATCCCTATGGCAGACAGATGGACTTTACCGGCCGTCCTTTAAAGGGTTTTGTATTTGTAGAACCAGACGGTTTTAAAAAGGAAAAAGATCTCGTTTATTGGATACAAATGGGCGTTGAATTCGTTGATGCCTTACCCCCTCAAAAAATGAAGGCTAAACCTGTGAGAAAGGTAAAACAATCAGCCAAACAGAAGTCAACACGTAAAAATTCTCCAGACACCCATAAGCCAAAAAAGAAATAATCCATATTTTTGAAGCCCTGTAGCGAAATCTCCCGCTGCAGGTATAGTCGGTATCCGTTCAAACAAAATCCACTTCAGTTAACTGAATTTTTAGGGTAGTTTGAATATTCAAATTTTAAGCATGGTTGGCCGTTCTTACGTAATTAACATACTTGCAGTACTACTATTTGCGGTAGCTTCATGGTCATGTGATAAAGAGATCGATCCTATTACCTATTGTGATTGCTCCTCCTGGGAAAATTGGAAGAATGAAAAGGGGGTTCAGTGCGGATTTTTAACTGTCCCTGAGGATCACTCTAAGCCGATGGGGAAATCAATCAAGATTGCCTTTGCCATATTCCAATCAAAAAATAAAAGTACTGACGCAATTCCTGTAATCTATCTTCCAGCAGGCCCCGGAGGGCGAACATTAGATAGTCCAGATCGCTGGAGGGATCATGAAGGGAGACTCGTAGGCGACCTTATTGTAGTGGAGCAGCGAGGCATTGGTTTGTCCAGTCCACTACCCGACATCAGCGAGACATTTATCAACATCATAGCTGCAGATGCCTCCTCTGAAGAAGAAAAGGAAATTACTTTAAAAGCCATGAAAGACAAGGTAGCGGAGATAAAGGGCCTTGGAATCAACCTCTCAAAGTATAACTCCACACAAAACGCTAAAGACCTTGGAGCTTTAATGGAAGCCCTTCCATACGAGAAGTATAATTTGTATGGCACTTACTACGGAACAAAGCTTGGAATCATGACGATGAAGTATTTTACTTCAAAGATTCATGCTGCTATCCTTGATAAACCAACCATCCTCAATAATACAGCATTGGAGGCGCGCTTCCCCCATCTCATCAGGGCTTTTAATCGATTGTATGAACAGTGTGCCAGTGACTCTACCTGCAGTGCAGCACACCCCAATCTACAGGCAGAAACCATCGAGGCGATACAATCATTAAAAGACAATCCTTTTACAGTAAGATTATTGGACAGGGACTTTACCTTAAATCCGCAGGATGCCGTTTTCTTTATCCGGTACTTATTTTACAAAGCGGATGCCTTTGAAACCGTACCGAGATTTGTTCACGCCATCAATGTGAGAGACACCGCTGTTGTGGAAGAGCTAGGTGATTTTCCCGCAAGGATGCTTAAAGGAGCTAACAATTCTACCTTCTTCAGCTTCACAGCCTATGAAGAGTATTCTGATAAAACACCTTCCAATGTTTCAGCCTTTATGGAATCTAACCCTGAATTAGCCGAGGGTGTAGCATGGTTTCAGGCCTTTATTCCCGCCCTCGTACAGTGGCATGACGGTCGTGTATCACAAGAAGAGAACACACTCGAAAATATTCCCATACCAACACTAATCATCACCAATGATTTGGATCCACTCATGCCTCCACACAATACCAAATTATTTGAAGATGCATTAGTGCACAATCAGGTGCTTCGTCTTAATCATTATGAGGATGATTATGAGGGCAATTGTGTCGCAAAAATTAGAACGGATTTCTTCCTCAACTGCGATGGTAAAATAGACACCAAATGTCTCGAATTGATCAAAGCAGAATAGTCTATTTAATTTTATACATCACACTTAGTTGAACACTTGAGTTGTATAATTCATACTGTTCAATTTGAGTTCCTGGACCATTGTTAAAATTGTAATCAACGAAAGGTAAAAAGCTATAATTATACCTTGCCACTATAGATATCTTATCACTGGCCTTAAATTTAACTCCTCCAATGAGCCCTAAATCCAATGCCTCCTTATAGGATTTAAACGCAATCGATCTCCACCATGGAAGATAGGGCTTAGCATAAATCTCCTTACCAATAGAAGGACCCAACTCGAATTCAAAATGATTTGAAACTTGGTAGTTAAATAAAACAGGAAGTTCAAGGTAGTTTAAACGGAAATAATCATCAGATAATTGCTTTTTGATGTATTGTAATTCAGGATTCAATGAAAGTTTATTGGACAACGGGATACTTCCATAGACTCCTAAATGGAACCCGGTAGAGGGCTTATAACTAAA
>JAGQYK010000173.1 GCA_020436125.1 Cyclobacteriaceae bacterium
GGCACACTGGCGCATATCATCCGGCTGATCGAATAAGGGTATTGTACAAGATTCAACTAAATTGGAAGGATAAAATCGAGAACCCGCTCCATTTAAGAATTCATGCTTTTTAGAAATCAGGTTTGTGGTACCATCAAATTCAAAAAACGAATCACCTGATAAACCATAGAATTTTCCACTTGTTGCAGCAAATAAATCACCAACAGGGTAGCCTGTTATAGCAGCATCGAAACTTGTGAGGGTAGTATAGGTGTTGGTTGATGGGATGTATTTAAAAACTTCACCTTCATTGTTTGTACCCCCTCCATATGTAAGCCCCAGAAGCTGATCATCTGAAGCTGCGAGCAATCCCCCAAAGGAATTGACTCCGGAGACAGAAGCAAAGTCAATTTTTTTGGTAATAGTCTCTGTCGCAATATTATACTCAAAAATGGTTCCTTTGTTATTTAAGCCTCCTATAGTACTTGTTCCGTAAAGCTTTCCGTTCGCAGCCAAAATCAAATTTGAAGTAGGTTCACTAATACCAACCACATCAAAATCTGCAGTGGATGTAATAGAAGAGCTAGCCATATCATATTCAAACAAAGCCCCCCTCCCAGACGGCCCACTTACGCGTGTCACTCCATAAAGCTTTCCCGAAACTTCCAGTAATCCACCACCTCGAATACTGCTTGCGTTGTAACCTGTGTTACTATCAAATTCAAGCTTTTTAGCAAGTGCATCTGTGACTGGATCATACTCAAATATCACCCCATAATTACCACCTCCTCTATTCGTGCGACCATAGAGTTTGCCATTGGAAGCTTCCATTAAGAAGTGTGGGCTGCTATAATTATTAGCTATTTGCGAGACGCGTGCAGATGTTGTGACAACAGGCTTGAACTGTACAAGTGGAGTAATTTCATAGGTCAGCGGATTCATCTCAAACAAAGTACCTCCATCATAAACACCACCACGATTGTTAACACCATATAATTTACCGCTGGATGAAAGTACAAGTGAGGTCGGGTTATACCCCTCTTCAATAATATTAAAATTATAAAATTCGTTTAATGTGGATGTGGACGGCTCAAATTCATACAGTACTCCGTAAGATGCAGCCCCCCCGTAAGGATTAAGTCCATACATTTTGCCATCTGAACCAACTATAAGGGATTCATAGCTGCCCCCCGATTTTGATTCGAAACTGGCCTTAACAACAAACGAAGAAGTATTGAGATCATATTCGAAAATACCTCCGTAGCCATTAGATCCGCCCTCTTCACATTTACCAATTAATTTTCCCGGTGAAATTTCAGTCAATTGACCAACACCTGACTTTAAAGGAAAGTCATCAAATTGCACAAGATAAGTGGTCATAGAGTTTGAAAAGTCATACTCATATAGTTCTCCTGCTGAACCAGCACCACTGTAAGTAGTAACACCGTACAATTTTCCATTTGAAGCTATCATTGGAGTACCTATAGAATTCGCATCTACTTTAAAATCGATCAAGGTGACTAAGGCAGAAGTGGTAAGATCATATTCAAAAAGAGTTCCTCCATTGTTAAGTCCACCAATTAAGGTAGTTCCATATAATTTTCCGTTATGTTCAATAAGCCGGCCGCTAGGAATTCTACCATTTACTGAATTAATTAAATCAGCTTTTCTTACGGCATTATTTGTTACAGGGTCGTACTCAATAATGGCTCCTGATGCATTGGTCCCTCCATTGCTAACCAGACCATACAATTTACCATTTGATGCTTCAAGAAAAGAAGTAAAGGGCTGACTCCCAATAGTACTATACTTGAGATCAATTTTCTTAACAAAGACATTGTTGATATAGTCATATTCAAAAACTACTCCATCACCCTCAACGCCTCCACTCTCAGTCATACCATAGAGTTTTCCATTACTTGCTTTTGTCAAACTGCCCAAAGGTCCGGATCCATCATCATAGTCAAACTCATACTTTTCAGTATAGACTCCAGTATTTATGTTGTATTCGAAGATTATTCCCGCACCTTGAAGTCCCCCTTCTGCAGAAAGTCCATAGTATACTCCACTGGATACTTCCAACAACATGCCGCTAGGATAGGAGGCTGCTGCTTTAGGTTCAAAAATGACCTGAAAGTTATTTCCACTTGCATCTGTAGTGAAGATGGTTCCAAGTCCACCCTCTCCTCCTTGATAAGTAGTGCCAAAAAAGGCAGGCTGCGCGTAACTATGCCCTACAATCAAAAGCAGAACGATCAGCGAAATCCCATTTGCATTTATTCTTGATGTCATGTCAGTAAATTATCTAGTAAGTGAAAAAGTAAAATTGCCAGTCACGCCTTTAGTGCGTCCGCCAGCAAGGGTGTTGAATTTGAAAGAGAGTATAAGCTCATCTCCTGTTATACTGTCGATAGTAATATTTGTGCCATCACTCCTGCGGATAGTAGAAAGATCTTCAGCAGTAATTTCATATGTACCAGCGCTAGGCCAAGGGTTCCCTCCATTTGTAGTGGTGTAGTTTTGACCGGAAATAGTCAGTGTAAATCCTTCATATTGTTGAGTAACATCTACATTA
>JAGQYK010000174.1 GCA_020436125.1 Cyclobacteriaceae bacterium
CACCCTGCCCCGCAAGAAATACATGGCCAGATTTTTCCATGATCAACTTTGCAAGCGACACAGGATTTCTTATTCCACGAACCATAGATACCGCCCCCGCATTTAAAGTTTTGCCATCCATTATCGAAGCATCCATCTCGTGCGTGCCCTCAGACGTAAACACTGAGCCCTTACCTGCATTAAACAGCGGGCTATCTTCCAGTTGTTTCACAGCTTCCTCAACCGCAGTCAATGCATTCCCTTCGTTCTTCAGTACCGTACGGCCTGCTTTTAAAGCGCCCTCTAGAGCTGCCATATAGGATTGCTCCATCTTTGGCGTCATATTCTCCTTGAGGAGTGTTCCTGCTCCTCCATGAATGGCAATAGCTATATTATTCAAGTTTTCTTTTGATAATGTGTCTTATCCTAAAATAAAAACAATCTTAGTTTCGTGCCTTCAACTTCGAAAGCGGTCAAAGAGAATGAAGTCGTCATTTTTATTCTACGTCATCTATTACTACAATTTGTAAAAACTTTTTCTCCTTCACTACATTTGGAGTCACCTCCATAATTACGTCTCATTAAATTCTGTTAAGGGCTTGTGTCAGGTCTTCCAAAAGATCTTCCACATTTTCGATGCCTACGCTGTATCTGATTAAACTTTCAGGAATTCCTAACTCTGCTCTTTGAGTTTCAGTAAGTTCTACATGACTTGTAGTGCGCGGAGGACCAGCCAACGAACTTACCGAACCTAAGCTAGCAGCAAGGTGTACCCACTTTAATTGAGGTAAAAATTTCTTTACCTTTTCATAACCTCCTTTTAAAGAAAAGCTCAGCATTCCTCCAAAACCTGACATTTGCTCCTTCGCAAAATCATGTCCTTTATGTGTCGTTAATCCAGGATAGAAAACTTCCTCTACTTTGGGATGGTCGTTTAAAAAAAGAGCCACCTGCATTGCACTCTTATTTTGACGATCAATCCTAAGTTCTAAAGTCTTCATTCCTCTGGCCAGCATATAGGCTGACATGGGGTGAAGGGATGCACCCGTGATTTCTCTATACTGAAATACTCTTTTGATCAATTCTTTTTTCCCGCAAGCTACTCCTCCCATTACATCAGAATGGCCTCCGAGGAATTTGGTAGCACTGTGCACCACCACATCCGCACCCAACAATATTGGGTTTTGATTGATAGGAGTAGCAAAAGTATTATCCACTACTACAATTGCATTTACTGCCTTTGCCGCCTTAATTAATCTTTTCAAATCGAGTACCTTGAGTGTTGGATTTGTAGGCGTCTCGAGATAAACCAATTTACATCCCTTTGCAATCTCCTCTTCCATTTCTTCGTGATGCCCTGTTTCGCACAGTGTTACATTCACTTTAATGGCAGGTAAAAACTCTAAAAATAGTCTGCTGGTACCTCCGTAAGTATCCTTGATAGAAACTACACTGTCACCTGGAGCTAATAAAGCAAAAAGTGTGTTACTGATGGCTGCCATTCCGGTAGAGAAAGCAGTAGCCGCTTCAGCATGTTCCAAAACTCTTACCTTTTCTTCGAATACTGCAACAGTGGGATTCGTATTTCTGCTATAGATGTAACCTTCTTTATTGCCAAGAGCTACTTCATGCCACTCCTCCAGGTCATGGTAGCCATACGTTACACTATTCACAATAGGTGGCGTGGTGGCTCCTTTATAAAATTCTTCCAGTTCACCAGCCCAAACTGAAGCCGTTCCCTTTTTACTTTTGTCAATATCCATAGTTATTAATCTAGAACCTTACTATTACTAAGGTCTAAATCTACTATAAATATTATGATAATTAGATTGGGTATTTATTTAGAAACTAAATCAAATGACCTTTATTCTTTACTATTCATCGCAGCCACGAGCTCACGGATTTGATCAGGTTGAATGGGCTTGACAAGGTAATCAGAAATTTCACTAAATTTTGCTGCACGATCCACATCAACTGGATCTACAGAAGAAGTAACCATATAAATAGTAATCTGCTTACCTACTCTTGGCTTCAGCTTCACATACTCTTCCAGAAACTGCCACCCATCCATAATAGGCATGTTAATATCTAAAAAGATTACATCTGGAAGGCTATCATTGCTTGCAATGTTATCGATCATAAAATCCAGTGCCTCTTCACCGTCCGAAAAAACAAGTATTTTCTTTGCCAAACTATCTGACTTCAGTGCCCTGGTCACGGTATACTGATAGACATCATCATCATCGATGATACAAATCACTACTGCTTTACCCATTACTATTACCAAAATTTATTGTAAACGTACTTCCTTTTCCTACTTCGCTATCTACTGAAATCGTCCCCCCCATGGCTTCCACTTGCGTCTTTGTAATAAATAAACCGACTCCTTTCGCTTCAGCATGTCGATGGAAAGTTTTATGCAATCCGAAAATCTTCCCTCCATGCCTCTC
>JAGQYK010000175.1 GCA_020436125.1 Cyclobacteriaceae bacterium
AAGACTGGTAAGATCACTTCATCACCGGGCTTAAAATCTAATGCCATCATGGCTATTTGCAAGGCGTCTGTTCCGTTGCCACATGTAATTGCTTGAGCACCATCATGAAAATCCGATAATGATTTTTCAAATCGCGCAACTTGTGGCCCCTTAATAAATGCCGTTGAATCCAGTACTCCTTGAATTGCCTGATCAATTTCTTGTTTAATATTTTGGTATTGACCACGAAGATCTACCATTGATATGTTCGATGTACTCATTTTCTACTCGTTGAAATTTTCTTCTCCCATGCCCATGCATCACGCAATGCATCCTTGGCAGTATATTGTGCAGACCAATTCAAATCATTTTTTGCTTTGGTAGGGTTTGCATAAGTCTTCACTACATCCCCAGCTCTCCTTGGCCCCATCTCATAATTCAGTTTTATTCCCGCAACTTCAATAAATTCCTTTACCAATTGCAACACTGAGACACCTCGGCCTGTGCCAAGGTTGTAATACTGATAGCCTTTATTTTCACCTGCCTCTGAAAGCTTATCTATGGCCTTCACATGAGCAGCCGCTAAATCAACAATATGGATAAAATCTCTAATACAGGTTCCATCTGATGTATCGTAGTCATCTCCAAAAATCACCAGTTTTTCACGAATACCCGCAGCTGTCTGTGTAATATAAGGAACAAGATTGTTGGGCTTATCAATGGGTAGCTCTCCAAGCATTGCACTGGGATGAGCTCCAATAGGGTTGAAGTAACGAAGAGATATCACATTAAGATTTTGATCAGCCTTCACGACATCTTCTAATATTTGTTCACACATCTGTTTAGTGGCTCCATAAGGAGATTCCGCTTTTTTGAAGGGTGCTTGCTCATCTACAGGGATTGTATCAGGCTCACCATATACTGTACAGCTTGAAGAGAAAATAAGATTGTTAACCCGTTGCTCCTTCATTACTTCGAGCAGGGTTAGTAATGAATCCAGGTTATTACGATAGTACATAATAGGCTGTTCTACCGATTCTCCTACTGATTTGTAGGCTGCGAAATGCATTACCCCGTCAAATTTACCTTCCTTTTTAAAAACACGCTTTAAAAATTCCTTATCCGCACAATCGCCTTCATAGAATACAACGGGGATACCGGTTATTTTTTCAATTCCTTCAAGAAGTGTTCTGTCCGACTTTGAAAAATTGTCGATGACTACTGGCGAATACCCATTGGTATACAGCTCTACCACTGTGTGTGCGCCAATGTATCCCGCTCCACCTGTTACCAGTATTTTCTTTGAAGTCATTATAATCTTGCCGTTATAAATGATTTGTCCAAAAAGCCTTTGACATCATACACCACCGTTCGCTCTCCCCGAATGATATCCCAATCCAGATTTTTAAATTCCTGGTGCCCTACTGCTAAGACAATACCATGATATTTTTCCTTTAGTTCATGAATTAACTTCAAACCATACTCATGGGCTACCTCTTTCTCATCTGCGTGTGGATCATACACATCCACTAACGCACCGTAAGTTTGAAGTTCTTTTATCACATCAGCCACTTTGCTGTTGCGAATGTCTGGGCAATCTTCTTTGAAAGTAACGCCTAGCACCAATATTCTGCTTTTATTAATTGGCAAATCGTTCTTAGCCATCAACTTGATTACCGCATTAGCAATATAAACCGGCATGTTGTCATTAATTCTTCTTCCAGACAATATCACTTCAGGTCGATAGCCGAGTCCTTCGGCTTTGTAAGTCAAGTAATACGGATCTACACCAATACAATGTCCTCCTACCAGCCCAGGCTTGAATGGAAGAAAATTCCACTTGGTGCCTGCCGCCTCTAACACTTCGTGGGTGTCAATTCCGACTTTTTCAAAAATTAAAGCTAACTCGTTCACAAAAGCGATATTCAAATCACGCTGAGAATTCTCAATTACTTTTGCAGCCTCTGCTACTTTTATAGATGAAGCCTTATGGGTGCCTGCTTTAATTATTTTTTTATAAAGCTGATCCACCTTCTCCGCAACTTCGGGAGTGCTTCCGCTGGTTACTTTTTTAATGGTAGTGACTCTATGTAGTTTGTCGCCTGGGTTGATTCGTTCTGGAGAATACCCACAGAAAAAATCTTCATTAAATTTCAATCCACTTTCTCTTTCAAGTATAGGCACACAAATTTCTTCAGTACACCCTGGATAAACTGTGGATTCAAAAATGGCGATATCACCTTTTTTAAGCGCTTTACCTACCGTCCTGCTGGCGCTTTCAACCGGCCGCAAGTCTGGTTTCTTGAATTCATCAACTGGAGTTGGCACAGTTATTATGAAGTAGTTCACTTCAGTCAAATCTTTCACATCTGATGAAAAAGAAAGTTTAACTGCTTCTTTCAACTCATGTGACTCCACCTCCCTTGTACGATCAAATCCTTTTGCTAAC
>JAGQYK010000176.1 GCA_020436125.1 Cyclobacteriaceae bacterium
GAGGGGATAGCTGCAGGGTCTGTTCCGGTCATAACCAGATGCCAGGAATATCAGCACATGGAAGTGTTGGGCTTTCATCCTATCTATGTGTCTTTGGATATCGATGAAATAGTTACGGAAATTAACCTATTGTTGGATGATAGAGCTGAAATGGATCGGATTGCTGAGAATAACAGGGTGTATGTCAATACCTATGAAAATGCAGAAACCCAGATGAGTGTGTTATTGCAGAAGGTAGCTGGAGGATAGATTATTCTAGTTGGCCATTGTTAACTATAATTAATATTCGAGCTATAGAACGATGAAGGTTGTGATAGAGACATCTTTCAATGATAATTTTATTGCCAGACTAACTACGCTTTTTCGAGAAACGACTAGATACTCTATTCAACAATCTGGAGTTTGGATTCCTACTTTGATTAGATATTTTATGAACAATGAAAGTTTTTGTTTTCTTACTGTTCGTGATGGATTTGAATTGATCTCTTGTTTGTGTTTGCAAAAAAAGGACAAGAGGTTTTATAAGTTTTTCAGCTATTCAATATTTTATGATTTAGGTAATGGTGTCAATGATTTTTTTAATATCCCATGTAAGGGAGGGCGTGAGGAAGAAGCGGCCACCCACTACGCCAAATGGTTTCGTGAAAATAGCCCGTGTTGGGAGCAACTAAGACTTCAGTTTCTTCCAGAAACAAAAATGCACGCTGCCTTTGTGGAGGCGATGCAAAAATATTTCCCGGTACAGGTTTCCAGGGATCGCTTGTTTTATAAAATTAATACCAATCAGTCCTGGGATAGTTACTTCACTCCTGAAATGAACAAGCGACTGCGTGATGTGCGTGGCAGAAAAAACAGAATAGATAAAAGTGGGCATGTTGTTGATAGCAAAGTAATTGATACAGGTATTGAAGTTTTTCTGGATGATTTTCTAGTTCATTTTTCTAAAAGAAGAGCGGAGAAAGGGGAGAAGAATAGTTATGAAGATGAGGCAAAGGTGAAACTTATTCGAGAGGTGATTGATGCGGCTAAACAGGATCAATCCGTACAGTTGTCTATCCTCGAAGATAAGCACGGGGCAGTGTGGGCTTATCAATTGGACCTCATGGATAGGAAAAGTGGAGTATGGTATCACTATGCACCTACCTTCAACGATGCATACCGGGAGTTTTCACCCAGCAAGGTATTATTATTCGATAGTTTGAAGCGTGCATTCGCAGACCCTGAAATTATAGAGTTTAATTTCATGCGTGGTGAAGCTGCGTACAAAAAGCAATTTACAGATGAGTCGGAGCCGTATATGGAGATACAGGTTACCAACTCCTTTTCAAAAAAAATAAAATTTCAAAAATTGATGGCCAAAATTGTGGGTGCTAGCTAAATGAAACAGGTCTACCTGATCATTTCTATAGATACCGAATGTGATAAAGGTCCTGGGTGGAAATTGCAACGCCCTATGGCGTTCGAAAATATCATAATGGGGCAGCCTCAGAACTTAGCACCTTTGTTTGGTCAATATTCAATAAAGCCTACTTATTTACTCAGTCCGGAGGTCATGCAGCATGCGGATTCCGTTTCCTATTTTAAATCGCTAAAACATGTGGAGTTAGGAACGCATCTGCACATTGAATTTATAGAACCAGCGGCAGATTGGGAAGCAGATCGCACCAAAGGAATTCAGGCCGATCTGGATTCGGGTGTTGAATACGACAAGCTAAAAAACCTGACATCCCTTTTTAAAGATCAATTTGGATATCAGCCTAGTTCCTTTCGCGCTGGCCGGTTTGGTATTGGGAAAGATTCCTTTCAACACCTTCATCAGTTAGGGTATGCAGTGGATTCAAGCGTTACGCCTTTTAAAACCCACTACTATGAAAGCGGAACGGTCAATAATTTTTGGGGGTGTCCCGTTCATCCGTATCGTATTTCGAATACTGATTTAATTCAGGTTCCTGTTTCAATAGCCAATGAGGATTTCTCAAAACTTCCTTCATGGATTGTGAAAAATGTGAAAGACAAACGCACATTGTCAAAAAGAGTGTTGGGCAGGTTGGGATATAAGAGCAAGAGCAAATGGTTCAGGCCTTTCAAAAGTGATGGAAAGGATTTAATGGAAGTCAGTGAGCAACTGATCAAAAGTACACCCGCCAATAAGACTCCTGTTTTGAACATGATGTTTCACAGTAACGAGATTTGGCCGGCAGCGAGTCCGTACTGTCAAACGGAGGAGGAGGTAAGGCTTTATTGCAAGGCACTGAAGGAGGTGTTTGATTTTTTGCATGACAATTATGCGGTATGTTCTATAGGCTTAGGCGAATACGCAAAGTATTTCAAATAAGATTCCACACGGAATTTTTGTATGAACACCCATTGCGTGAATTACCG
>JAGQYK010000177.1 GCA_020436125.1 Cyclobacteriaceae bacterium
GCATATCAACAGTAGCGGACTGGGTGTTTTGATTACTTTATTAACCAAAGCAAGAAAAGTCGGAGGAGAAGTAGTTCTCGCTAATCCTTCCGCCTATATCAAAAACCTTCTTTTGATCACGAAACTCAATACCATTTTTAAAATTCATCCCAATCAGGAAAAAGCGCTGGAAGCTTATAAAACTGCCTGATTTTTTATTGTTACCCAACTAATCCAAAGATATTAATATGCCTGTAGATGTTTTGCTAGGCTTGCAGTGGGGAGATGAAGGAAAAGGAAAAGTCGTAGATGTATTTACCCCCCACTACGACATTGTGGCTCGCTTTCAGGGTGGCCCCAATGCTGGTCATACCATTGTTTTTAATGGCCGAAAGTATGTGCTTCATTTGATCCCGTCGGGTATTTTTCACCCGAATACAGCCTGTATCATCGGAAATGGAGTCGTACTCGATCCTATAACACTCAAAAAGGAAATTGAAAACCTGGAAGCTTCAGGTGAACAGATCCGGGACCGGATTTATATCTCTCGCCGGACACACTTGATTCTGCCTACTCACAAACTGCTGGATCAGGCTTCCGAACAATCCAAAGAAGATAAAAAAATTGGTTCTACCCTCAGAGGAATTGGCCCTACTTATATGGACAAAACCGGCCGAAATGGCTTGAGAGTGGGAGACCTTCTCAGCGAAAATTTTGAGCAAAAACATCAGCAGCTCATTGATAAACACAAAAAGCTCCTGGACGATTATTATGGGTTTGAATATGACCTGGAAGCTTCTGCGGCAGAGTTTGCTGAAGCTGTGGAGTTTCTCAAAAGCCTGAATCTGATTAATTCGGAATATTATCTCAATAATGCCCTGAAAGAAGGGAAAAAAATCCTCGCAGAAGGCGCTCAGGGAACCCTTCTGGATATCGAATTTGGAAGTTATCCCTTTGTAACCAGTTCAAACACAACTACTTCAGGGGCATGTACGGGCCTGGGAGTCCCTCCTTCTTCCATTGGAAAGGTATTTGGGATTTTTAAAGCTTATTGTACCCGTGTGGGAAGTGGGCCTTTTCCAACAGAGCTTAACGATGACATAGGAGAAAGAATCAGACAGGAAGGCTCTGAGTTTGGTGCTACTACCGGTAGACCCCGACGATGTGGCTGGATTGATTTGCCATTGCTCAAATATGCCATTCAGCTCAATGGAGTTACAGACCTGATCATGACAAAAGCGGATGTACTTTCTATCATGGATGAAATTAAGATTTGTAGTGCGTATCTCACTGAAGAAGGAGAAACACAGGAAGTACCTTTTAGCTATAGCGAAAACGTTGAACCGATTTACGACACTTTCCCTGGCTGGAAAAAGGATATTACGAAAGCGCGTTCAAAAAAGGACTTGCCAGCTGAATTGATTTCATATATTGAATTACTGGAGTCTTATCTGGAAGTTCCTGTTACCTTTGTTTCTGTAGGGCCTGATCGCGAACAGATCCTTGAAACAGAACCCATGGCGGTCTAGGTAAAGAATAAATTATATAAAAAAGGGATGGTTTTCAGCCATCCCTTTTTTTATAAAAGCAGCTGATTTCCTTTCTGAGTTTTAAAAAATCTTTATCTTCACAATCTCTTTAGCACTTTACATATATGGAAAACTCAAACGCTTCAACGGAAGAGGCTACCTCGTCTACATTTAATTCCAACTCTTCATCTCCACAAAACCAAAGTTCATTTGTCTTTGGGCAAAGTTTACAGGACTATCTTTCCCTGGGTTATTTGTATTTACTCCTGCTGGGAGTATCCAGTGACTCTATTTATTATGGGTTAATTGGGGTAAATATTCTGAGCTATTCTTCTGTTCTGGATGTCATTCTTAGCCCGGTTATTTATCTGACTCGTAACCTCGTTTTTCCGGCAGTCATTTTTATTATTCCGATGATTATGGTTTTGGGATTGATTTGGGCAGGCAAAAAACATGTAAAACTCAGAGAAAATCCTGAGTATCGGGCAAAGCATGATATCGATAAACTGGATAAAGAGTATTCCAGACCAGGACTGATTAAAAAAGCCCTTTTGATGGGCGCTTTTGTAATCTTTTCAGCTTATCTGGGATATGGTCTGGGAGGAGGAATGAAAATAAAGGATCAGCTTGAGACGGGAAACTTTAAAATGACCCACACTCTGACTTTCTCTGATGGTAGTCAGATTCCGATCAGGTTGATTGGCCATAATAGCGATTATGTATTTTATGTCAGGGAAGGTAAGAAAGAGGTTTCGATTTCTCCTATTTCAGGGAATGTCAGAATGATTGAGAAAGGGAATTAGTGGTTAGCTTTTGGCCTTTAGCTTTTGGCCTTTAGTTATTGGCTTCTGTATT
>JAGQYK010000178.1 GCA_020436125.1 Cyclobacteriaceae bacterium
AGTGTCTGGGGTGCGGTACTGGACCATCAACCGCTCTGCGATTGCCAATTTGACCAGTGCCAGAGCAACATTATATTATGGAATAGGGACAGGAGATGGTGTAACAGATCCTACCAATCTTAGGGTGGCGAAGACCAATGGCGCAGGAACCACTTGGTTTGATATGGGAGGTACTGGATCAGCAGCAGGCTCAGGTACAATTACTTCCAATGCATTTACCACCTTTAGCACGTTCACATTGGCCAATGCCACAGGAGGTACTAATCCGTTGCCCATTGAGCTCAAAAGTTTTGATGCGTATTATGATGGTAGTGAAGTGCAATTGGAATGGACTACAGCCTCCGAATTGAACAATGATTTCTTTACAGTTCAGCGGTCAGGCGATGGCCAGGAATTTGAATCATTATACACTGTTGCAGGTAATGGAACTACTACAGAAACACACAATTACTTTGCGAATGATGCTCAGCCACTTTATGGTATTTCTTACTACAGGTTAAAACAGACAGATTTTGATGGCGCCAGTACTTTTTCATCAATTGTAAAGGTAGAAGCTGCGTTCTCCGGACAGGTTACTTTTGAGGTGTACCCTAATCCTACTGATGGTGATAATACTTTTGTAAAACTTCATGGTATAGGCGAAGGAACAAGTGTTCGCATAACGGTAAGCGATCTCGTAGGAAGAAATCTTCTCACTATAATAAATACTTCGGAGGTAGCTGAGACCCGTATGATACCCTTAGCTATTGAAGACCTTCCACAAGGTATCTACATCATTACCGTTTCAGGTGGCAATCGTTCTATCAGCAAGCGCCTGCTAGTTAAGTAATTGACAGTTGACAACATTCAGTTGACAAATTTCTATCATCTTTGTCATCTTTGTCAACTTTTCCTCTTGTCAACTGTCAACTATTTGGTACTAGTTGCCAGGCTTCATTGAGTTATTATCCCTGTTAATATCAGCCATTCGCTGACTGGGATCAATCTCCATACTTTCGATTTGTGAAGTAGGTTTACCAATTGAAAAAGAATAAGTAGGATTGACCCAATTCCACATATCCAACGGTGTCCATTTGGTAGATTTATCTTCCTGTCCTTTGCCACCCAGCATTTCACTCATTGGGATGTAGAACATTTCTTTGCTACCATCTTTGTAGGTCACCAGCAAGTCGATGGGCATAGGGAAGGTGCCAGTTCTTTTTAGCGTTACTTCTGTTTTTCCCTGATCATCTTTAACATTTTCTATACCATAGTCGATGTGCTTGGTGGTGAGTATCCAGTAACGATAGTACCAGTGCAATTGCAGTCCTGATTCTTTTTCCATTACCCTTACGAAATCATTGGGTTCCGGATGTTTGAATTTCCATGTATTGAAATACCTGCGCATACCGGGATAGAAAACATCTTCTCCTACAATATATTTAAGTTGTTGCAGGAAGATAGCACCCATCGCGTAAGCCGCAGTTCCATAGGCCGCATTGGTATTGTAATGATCGGAATGGGTACCTAAAGGTTCTTGTAAACCACGTTCTATTAATTTAAAATAACCATTGTAGCTGCCTTTGTGTGGGTCTTCTTTGCGATCAAACAAATAGGCCATGGATTCGCTGCTGGCGAAACTCGCATAACCTTCGTCCATCCAGGGATAAAGCGGTTCGTTGTTTCCTAAGATACCCTGAAACCAGGCGTGAGCAGCTTCGTGTGCAGTGACACCTACCAGACTGGGAAAACTTCTTTCCCCTGTTATCAAAGTACACATGGGATACTCCATACCACCATCGCCACCTTGTAACACAGAGTAAACAGGATATGGATACTTTCCGAAAGTTCTATTCATAAACTGAAAATGTTTTACGGCATATTCTTTCAGGTTGGTCCAGTTCTCCGTGGTTTTTTCTCCTGGCTGGTAAAAGAAATGCAACTCGGGACCTCCTGGCACCTGCGCTTTGGTGTGTACATAATCAGGATCGGCTGTCCAGGCAAAGTCATGAACGTCTTTTGCCATAAAATGCCAATTGAGATTTTCTTTTTGCTTCTTGATTGTTACGCCTTCGCTTTCATAACCATGACCAATTTCGTTGGGGTTTTGTAACACGCCACTACCACCGATGGTGAACTTAGGATCGATATTGATGGTGACATCGTAATCGCCCCATACCCCTTGAAACTCGCGTGCAATGTATTGGTCGAGGTGCCAGCCCTGGAAATCGTATTCCGCCAACTTAGGATACCATTGTGTCATGGAGTAGGCAATGCCTTCTTTGTTGTCGCGCCCAGACCTACGGATTTGTAC
>JAGQYK010000179.1 GCA_020436125.1 Cyclobacteriaceae bacterium
GATGATTACAAAAAGGGCGTGATCACAAAAGATATTCTGACGGCAATACTGAAACTCATCCAGTCCTTTGTTTGGAGACGATTCATTGTGGGGCTACCGACCAATGCTTTGAATAAAATCTTTATGACGCTTTATAGCGAAGTCGATAAGGATGAATACGTGAATTCTCTTGAGGTAGCACTTGCGCGCAAGCGAGGTGCCCAACGTTTCCCGGTGAACAAAGACATTGAGGCTGCTCTTTTTGAAAAGGATGTATACAACATTCAATCAAAGAACAGAATGTACTTTCTGGAGATGTTAGAAAACCATAAAAACAGAGAATTTGTGTCTGTAGATAACCCTAACATTACGATCGAACACATTTTCCCTCAAACCCCAGACGAGAAATGGTATGGCCAGCTTCCGCCAGAAGAAATTGATGCGTTTAGTGAAAAGTATCTAAACACCATTTCAAATCTTACCCTCTCTGGAAATAATGGTAGTCTGAGCAACAAGCCGTTCCAAGAAAAGAAGTCGATGAACAAGGATGGGAAGGAACAGGGGTACAATTACAGCAGGCTTTGGCTTAATCAATACCTAAGACAGATAGATAGCTGGAATTTAGAAGCGCTTAAAACACGCTACAAGCTATTGCTTGAACGGTTCTTTCAGATATGGACTTACCCGGAAGTCGATGTGGATGAAGAGTTCGATACAAGCTCAGAGTTTCCAATCGGTAACGCCCCGGAACCAAGAAACAGGAAGCTTGAATATTTTATTTTTAGAGACGAAAAGATAATTGAGGATGAGGTCAGTAAAATGTACTATCACGTCATTAAAAGCCTGTTTGATGAAAACCCATCTGCTTTCAATCACGATGAGATTAAATCCCTGATTCAACTTACTACAAATGCCGCAGAGGCGCGTTCACCCTATCAAATCAGCCCATCATACTACATCGAGTCCAATATTGACAGCAACACCAAGTTTAGGAGATTGAAAGTGCTCCTAACGAAGTTTGATTGCGAAGAAGATCTTCTGGTAAAATTTGCTGATGACGGTTTTGAAGAAGAATCTGAGGAGTTGAGTGCAGACTATTGGTTAAGACGGTCTGGCCCTGAGGGCATGGCTATAGTCAACCAATGTGCTGAACTTTTACGAGAAATTGATAAATCTATCATGCTTACTTATAAGGTGGGATATATTGGTGTTAATGTTAGTGGGAAGCCCCGGAATTTTGTTTTATTCAATCCGCGAAGCGAATTTGTAAGGGTAAACATCAAGGTTTCAAATGGTGATGACTGGATTGAAAAAATGAAGAAAATGAAAATTCATTTTCTTTCGACAGGAAAGAGGAGTGGAAGATTGAAATTCAGGATAGTGCAAGGGGATTTATCTGAAAAATCTTTGTTCATCAGCCAAATATTTGCTGATGCTTACCAGTCGTGGGATAAATAGAGAATGATTGAGATTCTTTTTATCATTAAAATTAACCCTGAATAGTTATCGATGCATAACCGTGGAATAGTGTATTGGGTAGTCGGTACAATATTACTGGTTGTCTCTTTAGGCTATGCTTCAACCATTCCTGTTTTAAGGGAATATGTTGTAGTAGATGGTGTTAGCACGATTGCAGAGTGGTTGAATAATTTGACAGCCCCGGCAATTGGACTTTTAGGTGTTGTTCTATTGTTTATTTCATTTAGAGAACAAGTCAGAGCGAACCGTTTCCAGTTCGATGCCCTCAGAGAGCAAAGAGATCTTCAAATATTGTATTCTTTTTATGAAGAACTAAAGAATGATTTACTTCGAATACAGTCGATCTATGGCACTAAGTATCAGCAACCAAATATTTTAGACTCATTAATGAATTATGTAAAGGATGATAAGGCTGAGAGTTCACCTTATCCTGAATTAGATTCGTTTCTGAAGTTTACTTTTAATCAGTTCATTTTTATATCAAAAAGACTGAAACGTAAGAGTTCACTCAGTGCTTCTGAAACTGTCTATCTGATAGAAAAGCTTCAATATCTATATCAACTATATTTTGAGAGGTATTATTTCGAACTTCAATTGAAAGGATTCCAACAAAAGTGGATAATAGACTTTAAGGCATCAATAGATCAATTAGGGTTTGAGCTAAGTCAGTTATTTCATCAAGGGGAGGTGCTCAAAAATCAATTACGAAAAGACATAGAATAGGGTAGGTCAGACTTAGAAAACATCTAGTATGGTCACTCTCGCTTGAGCTCTCTCACTGGCGCGAGTCTTCAGACCGAGCGATGGCATGTGGGCGACTCGTGCCTAGTTAGT
>JAGQYK010000017.1:0-50366 GCA_020436125.1 Cyclobacteriaceae bacterium
TTCCTGGTTTTGGATTTAGTGCTGCCGACTGGGGCGATTATGACAACGATGGCGACCTGGATATAGCAGTCCTTGGAGGAAAATTCTCAGGCACAGATGGTGCATTTATCTACCAAAACAATGCAGGAGTTTTCAGTGATATCAACGCAGGTCTTCCCGATGACATCGAGGAAGGCTCTATCCAATGGGGCGACTACGATGGCGATGGTGATCTGGATTTGCTGTTGACAGGAAATGATTATTCGCCCGGAGACAACATTACTTCCGCCATCTTCAGAAATGATGCAGGAGTTTTCACCAACATCAATGCCGGTTTGGAGGGTGTTACTTTTCAAAGCGTTGGCGATTGGTTAGACTTTGACGGAGATGGCGACCTCGACTTGTTTGTGGCAGGAGAAAATATACCTGGTGATATTGTAAGTAAACTTTATGAAAATACTGTCTTCACTCCTTTCATTACCACCTGGAAAACAGACAACTCAGGCTCATCCAATGACAATCAAATAACCATCCCTACAACAGGCACAGGGTACTTCTATAATGTCAACTGGGGTGATGGAATGACCGATACGGATGTAACGGGTGACATTACTCACACTTATGCCACACCGGGCACTTACACGGTTTCTATTTCTGGGGCGTTTCCCAGAATATATTTTAACGCTGGCAGCTTTCTGCCCGATAAGGACAGTAAAAAATTACTTACCATAGAACAATGGGGAGATGTTGCCTGGACATCAATGAGGAGTGCATTTTCTGGTTGTGAATTTTTGCGGATCAATGCGGTGGACGCTCCTGACTTGTCGAACGTTACCGATATGAATCGAATGTTCTATTATGCGGAGGCGCTTAACGATGACATCAATCATTGGGATGTTAGCAATGTAACTGACATGTCTGAACTTTTCCGTGATGCTAACACCTTCAATCAACCTTTAAGTACCTGGGATGTCAGCAATGTGACTAATATGTCCGATATGTTCAGTTTCGCACGAGACTTTAATCAGGATATTAAGTTCGTAGCAGGAGGAGCCAACACAGGCGGTGATGCCTGGAATACTTCCAATGTGCAGGATATGAGCTCCATGTTTGGAGGCGCCTCTTCCTTTAATCAGCCCATTGGCAATTGGAACGTGAGCAACGTGACCAACATGAATCAAATGTTTTCTGTGAGTGCCTTCAATCAGGATATCGGCAACTGGAACGTGAGCAACGTGACCAATATGGGTGGCATGTTCAATGGGGCATCTGATTTTAATCAAGATATTAGCTATAAGCCCGGAGCAGGTAACTATGGTGGTGACGCGTGGAACACTTCAATGGTTACCAGTATGATCACCGTGTTTAGCGGTACACAATTCTTTAATCAGGACATTGGCAATTGGATAGTTGATAATGTTAATGACATGCGCGGCATGTTCGATGGAGCCATTGCCTTCAATCAGGATATCAGCGGGTGGAATGTAAGTAATGTCGATGACATGAGTAATATGTTTGCCGGGGCAGTAGCCTTTGATCAGAACATTAGCATTTGGGATGTATCAACAGTGCGCGACTTTAACAGCATGTTTGATGGTGCTATCTCATTCAACCAGCCTATCGGTGCCTGGACTTTAAACACCTCCTTCAATATTGATATGCGCAATATGTTCGAGGGAGCCACCGCGTTTGATCAAGACCTCAGTGGATGGGACGTGACCTTTCTTAACCTGGCAGTAAACATGTTTAACAATTCAGGTCTTTCCGTCAGTAATTATGATAAACTCCTGGAAGGCTGGGCTGCGCAATCTGTAAGGTCAGGTGTTAGCTTTGGAGCACAAGGAATTTTCTATTGTTCAGCCCAAGCTGCACGAGATGTATTGACAACCACGTTCAATTGGAACATTACTGATGGAGGACCGAAGTGTATTACGCTTTTTGATGGCCCGGATACTACCGCACCGGAAATAGTAAATGCCCAGCCTGAAGCCATCGACTTCGGCTCCACCTCTACAACCAAAAGCAAAACATTTACCCTACTTAACAATCAGAATATTCCAATTACCAATGTTCAGATTAACAATGCCTCTCCAGGATTTCCTTCTGTTGTTGTATTTGTAAGTATAGCTGCAGGTGCTACGCAATCATTTACGGTTGATTTAACGGGGCCCATTGGAACGTACACAGAAACGGTTTCTATCACCAGCGATGACTTTAGCGGTTCTTTTCAATTTGATGTAACGGGAGAAGTGACAGCTACTCCTGAACCTGAGATTGCTGCATTTGAAGGGGCGGACGTGTTGGGTACTCCTATCCTGGATGGGCAGGCTACCCCGCTGGATATTGGATATGAAGTAAAGGGAAACAGCTTGATGGGTGAGTTTACCATTACCAACATAGGCTCAGCTGATCTCAATATATCCGACATCACTTTCTCCGGAACGGAGTTCCAGCTGGGATCCATTCCTCCTGCGTTGATCCCGGTGGATGGTACTGAAACCATCCAGGTGATGTTGACGGGTTCTAACTCGGGTATCTTCTTTGAAACGATCAGCATTATCAGTGACGACACAGACGAAGCTATTTTTGATTTTAATGTTTATGGAGAAATTATTGGTCCCGACATTGCGGTGTATGAAGGGCCGAATATTTTTTCCGACCCTGAAATATTCGATGGTCAAGCTACTCCTTTAGATTTCGGTTCTGGCTCGCAAGGGGCAGACATTATTGTCCCTATCACCATTGCCAACTGGAACCCAGCCGATTTAAATATCTTTGATATTACTATTAGTGGAACTGCTTTTACCCTCACAAGTGCACCTCCCAATTTTGTTGCTGCAGAGGTCGATGGAATTATTTCCAGAGTCAGCGTTGATATTTTATTAAGCGGTGCTACAGGCGGTACGTTTAATGAAACTGTAACCATTCTAAGTGATGATGATGATGAGCCTAATTTTACATTTCCAATTACCGGAACCATTGTAGCTTCAGGGTGTGCCTCCCCCCCAACCGCGTCAGTAGGAATCATTGCTTCCATTTGTGAAGGAAGTACGATTGCGTTGGCAGGAAGTATCGGTGGATCTGCTACTCTATCGACATGGTCTACGGGGGGTGATGGAAGTTTTGATGATGCAACACAACTCAATGCAGTATATACACCCGGTCCAACGGATATTAGTAATGGCACTGTTACCCTTTCGTTGTCAACGGATGATCCAGATGGAGCTGGCCCCTGTGTTGCTGCAACTTCCCTGGCTTTTGTCAGTATCGGCCAAACAGCTACGGTGGATGCAGGAGTTGATCAAACCATTTGCACCACGGATATCGCGATGCTAACAGGTACAATGGGGCAAGCAGCCAGCAACCCAATGTGGAGTACTTCAGGAACGGGTTTATTTTCAGCTCCTAATTCATTGAGCAGTGACTATACACCAAGTGCCGAAGACATTGCAGCAGGTACGGTTACACTCACACTCACCGTTGATGCGACCGGAGTTTGCCCGCAGGTGACAGCCCAAATGATTTTAACCATTGCACAACCCATTGTTGCAGGTGTCCCCACTGTATCTGCTAATGTTGGACAAACCACGCTTGTAAATGTTATTACAAGCTCGGGTACTACTTCTGCAAACGTTTCAACTGTTACAGTAACACAAAGCCCTTCACTAGGAACAACCTCAGTTAATGCTGATAACACGATCAACTACACACCTGATGACGGCACTATTGGTGCGGATTCTTTTGATTACGAAATTTGCAATCAATGCGGGTTGTGCAGTACTGGAAGTGTTAATATTGATATTCTCAACCAACCACCTGTTTTTACAGCTCCATCGACACCCCCTCCTGTTTTACCAGGGCAGGTGATCACTATTTTAATAACTGATTATTTGACGGACCCCAACAATAATATTGACTTAGCGTCAGTAAGCAACCTTACTACCTCAGGGAATGGTATTGTTTCATATGATGGCAATGGTACTATTACTTTGGATTATACCAATGCCACCTTCACCGGCAATGCTGAGAGTATCAGTTTCAGAATATTTGATACTTCAATGGCATTTGTTGATGTAACCATTTTGATTGATGTTATTGGAGAAATCATAGCCTTCAATGGCGTCTCTCCCAACAATGATGGATTTAATGATCACTTCCAGATTCAAAACATCCAATTTCTGGAACCCAACAATACCGTAATTATCTATAACCGTTGGGGAGATAAAGTATTTGAGATGAATAACTATAATCCTGATCAGTCAGAGAGTAGGTTTGAAGGAAGGCAGAACAGTGGGAAGGAATTACCTAGCGGAGTGTATTTTTATAAAGTGGAATTTTCAACGGGTAGACCAGGACTTAATGGTTACTTAACACTTAAAAGATAGTATTAAGCATTGGTAATTTTTCATAATGACTAGGCAGATAGCAACAAAGATCAAAATCATATTAATTTTATTTGGCTTGCCAGCCATTGCCAGTGGGCAGGCCTTTATTACCACCTGGAAAACGGATAATCCTGGGAGTTCAGGTACTACAGAAATAACTATCCCTACTACCGGAGCTGGATATAATTACGATATCTACTGGGAGGAAATTGGTGACGCCACTCATTTTGGCAATCTAACAGGCATTACAGGTAATGTAACCATTGACTTTACTTCGATTGGAGAGTACCGAGTCGAGATCACAGGTTCCTTTCCTCGCATTTTCTTCAATGGTGGTGGTGACAGGAGAAAGATTTTAAGTGTAGAGCAGTGGGGAAGCATTGGCTGGACTTCCATGGCCGATGCATTTAGAGGTTGCAGTAATTTGGTCGTTAATGCTGCTCTTCCCCCTGACCTATCAGGTGTAACTAATATGTCATCCATGTTTCAGGGGTGCTCAACCTTCAACCAAAGCATTGACAATTGGAATGTATCTACCGTTACGGACATGAATAATATGTTTCGTGATGCTGATTTATTTAATCAGCCT
This sequence comes from Cyclobacteriaceae bacterium, assembly GCA_020436125.1. Lineage (GTDB taxonomy): Bacteria > Bacteroidota > Bacteroidia > Cytophagales > Cyclobacteriaceae > ELB16-189. The sequence continues at coordinate 4,954 of JAGQYK010000017.1, forward strand.
TTGAACAATTGGAACGTAGCTAATGTAACTAACATGGGTTCCATGTTTTTTGGGGCAGATGTCTTCAATCAAGATTTAGACAATTGGAATGTGAGCAGTGTGACTACCATGGCCTCCATGTTCAGGAATGCTTTTGCATTCAATGGAGATATTTCCACCTGGACACCCATAAATGTTACTGACATGTCCGAAATGTTTGTTTTCTGTAATGCCTTTAATCAAAATATTGGTAGTTGGAATGTGGGCAATGTCACCACTATGTTCCGCATGTTTCAAATTGCTGGCGCTTTCAATCAAAACATCAATTCATGGAATGTGGGTAATGTGACTAACATGGCGGAGATGTTTGATTCAGCTCGCGACTTTGATCAACCCCTGAACAGTTGGGATGTAAGCAGCGTGACTACTATGAGTCAAATGTTTGCGGATGCTGACGTATTCAATCAAGATCTTGATAGTTGGGATGTAAGCGGTGTAACTAACATGAGCTCTATGTTCAATGGCGCGGATGCATTCAATGGTGTCATTGGCAGTTGGAATGTAGGTAACGTCACCAATATGAATTCTATGTTTCGAAATGCCAATTCATTTAACATGCCGATTGGAAGCTGGGATGTAAGTAATGTGACCAACATGAATTCTCTATTCGCTTTCACCCCTTTCAATCAAGATATCAGCGGATGGGATATGACAAGCGTAACCACCATCAGCAGCATGTTTACATTTTCGCAATTCAATCAAAATATTGATGGTTGGGACGTCAGTAATATCTCCAATATGAGTTCGGCTTTCTCCGGTGCAGTCTTTAATCAACCTATCGGAAGTTGGGATGTAACGGGTGTAACCAATATGACATCTATGTTTGCCAGTGCACAGTTTTTCAATCAAGACATTGGCGGATGGAATGTGAGCAACGTAGGGTTTATGGGGAACATGTTTTCCAATGCCAATGCATTTAATCAAGATTTAAGTTCGTGGGATGTAAGCAACGTTACAAACATGAGCGGCATGTTTAACCTCACCCTTGCTTTTGATCAGAGTCTGGCCAGTTGGGATATTGCTAACGTTTCGTTTATGACGGGCATGTTTAGCAACTCGGGAATATCAGTAGATAACTACGATCAAACGATTATTGGGTGGGCGAGCCTTACCGGTCCGCTCCAGCTTGGTGTAACTTTCGGTGGATTCAATGTATTCTATTGCAATAGTGGACCAGAGCGGGCAGCACTTACAGCAGCATATGGCTGGATATTTGATGATGGGGGTCAGCAGTGCCCTGCAGGAGAAATTGCGGTATTCGAAGGCCCCAACAATACAGGGGCTGAGATCACAGACGGTCAGGTTACGGCATCAGATTTTGGAATTGGTATTTTAGGCAGCGACATTGTTAGGCAATTCACCATTGAAAATCAGGGAGTCGCAGATCTTGTTATCTCTAACATTACATTAAGTGGCACAGCATTTACCATCCTGTCGCCCACCAGCTATACGCTACCAGCCGGAAATACGCAAACTATTGACATCCAATTGAGCGGAGGTGCTGTTGGTGTGTTTACCGAAACACTTACCCTCCTAAGTGACGATGCAGATGAAGCCTCTTTTGACTTTCCGATCACCGGAGATATTCGTGCAACAGCAGAGCCAGAAATTGCCGTATACGCGGGAAACGGTATTAGTGGCATTCAACTCACAGATGGACAAGGTACCGCATTTGATTTCGGATCAGAAGTAGTGGGCGTTGACCTTACGCAACAATTCACAATAGAAAACAGAGGAACGGCAACATTGAATATTTCAGATATCGCAGTAAGTGGTAGTGCCTTTAGTATAGCTTCAGCAACAACAGCGATTGTGAATGCTGGAAATACTGTGACTATCGATGTGGTGCTCAGTGGAGCCACTATTAACACATTCAGCGAAACCTTGACGATCACCAGTGACGATGTGGATGAGGCAATTTTTGATTTTCCGATAGCGGGGGAAATCACACCTGCTCCTCAACCTGAAATTGAAGTCTTCCAAAACGGTATTGAGATATTTGATGGGCAAGCATCACCTGTTGACTTTGGATCAGCGAATCTCAATACTGACATCATTCTTCAGTTTGTAATAGGAAATAGTGGATCGGCAGATCTGATGATATCGGATATTTCAATCACAGGAAGTGCATTTAGCATTACATCTACCATTCCAACCGCAGCTCAATATGATTCTCCCAGTCCTACTTTTGATGTTACCCTAAGTGGTTTAGTGGGCGGCACGTTTGCAGAAACCATTACGATTGAAAATGATGATGCCGATGAATCTACATTTAGCTTCCCCATTACGGGAACCATTTTATGCTCCGCTATTACAGCGGGCGCACCATCCGTTCAAAGTAATGTTGGCCAAACTACAGTTGTAGATGTCGTTACCAGTTCAGGGACTACTTCATCCAACGTGTCGACTGTGACCATAACACAAAATCCTACACAAGGAGTAGCAACAGTGAACCCCGATAAAAGCATCAACTATGTACCTAATATAGGTACAATTGGAAATGATTCGTTTGAGTATGAAATTTGTAATGCTTGCGGTTTATGTGATGTTGCTGTTATATCTGTTGATATCCTTAACGCAGCACCCCTATTCACCTCTCCTTCTACCACGCCCAGTGCTGCACCCGGTCAGTCAATTGTCCTATCCATTCCATCACTTGTTTCTGATCTGAATAACAACATCGATTTAAGTTCTTTTACGAACTTCAGTTCCACTGCCAATGCAACATTCAGTTATGATCCAGGCACCGGAGCACTCACGTTGAATTATACCAATGCAACATTCTCTTCAGCGCAGGATAACATCTCTTTCACCATTTGCGATCAACTCAATTCTTGCACTGATGTAACGCTACAAATTGACCTGAACGGAGAGATTGTTGTTTTCAACGGTATCTCACCCAATGGCGATGGAGATAATGACTACTTCTTTATTCAAAACATTCAAGTTATTGAACCTGCTAACAATGTAACCATCTACAATCGCTGGGGAGATAAGGTTTTTGAGATAGAAAATTATGACAGTTTAAATCCGGACAAACGCTTTGAAGGCCAGCAGAATAATGGCAAAGAACTTCCTAGTGGAGTCTATTTTTATAAGATTGAGTTCATTAGCGGACGTTCTCCTCTTAATGGTTACCTCACATTAAAGAAATAAACCCTTAACCTTCGTAAAGGAACGTCCTAACAAATTTACTTCGCAAAAGTAGTTCCTAAGTGCAGAAATAACTCCAGCAGGTTACTTCATCTCAAAAAAACCGATTTAACATCGGCATTTGAGTGATAATGCCTTTAACTTTGGGTAAACCTGTACCGATTTATGCTCAAAAGACTCTCTATCCTATCCTGTCTGCTATTTTTTTCACTCATTAGTTTTTCTCAAAAATTATTCATCGCTGAAAATGGAGCCACGGATATTAGAAGAAGCAACACAGATGGAACTTCGCTAGAGGTGATTTCTGGGTTTGCAAGTGTGAATGCGATTAGAAGTATGGTATTCGATGAGCAGCGAAATACCGTTTTTTGGATTGAATCCAATACACTTATCAAGAAAGCGTCCCTCATTGATATTAGTGGGAACACCCGGCTTGGTTTTGCCAGCAACTACGCCAGTGTTACGGGTGCCAACTTTCTGTCATTGGTAATCAATCCGCTCACACGAGAACTTTTGGCATCCAATAATGGGTCTATCCATAAGCTTAACCTTGACGCCACAGGAACCATCACTGTTTTACCGGCAGCATTTATTACAGGACAATCATTTATACCTGGATTTGATATTGACCAAATAAATGGCAAAGTCTACTTAATTCGAGCTATTACCTCTAGGGAGATAAGAATTGCAAACTTAGACGGATCAGGGATAGTTACTACCATAGTGCCAAATCCTGGTGTCGAATTTATGTCAGATATTTCTGTTGATGTGACCGGTGGGAAATTTTATTATTCCAACAGGACAAATTCTTCAGTCGGTCAAATCATAGCAAGAGACCTAACCACTGGCAACAATCCTGCTACTATTGTAGACAATTTAGCATCAACGATCAATGGTATAAAACTTGATCTCATAAATGGTTTTCTTTTCTGGGCAGATGGCACTTCCGCTATTGGAAGATCAAGCCTAACAGGAAGTGGAAAAATAGATGTAGTAACAGGACTCAATGCACCTATCGATGTGGCTTTGGATTTCAGTTCTATCCTCCCACCCAAATTGTATTGGACAGAACCCAATGTTAACGAAGTGCAGCGTATCAACACGAACGGATCAGATTTTGAAAGGTACCATTTCAATTTTGCCTCGACACCCAATGGCATTGCTATCGACCAAAATACACGTTATGCCTACTGGACAGATGAGGCTCAAGCCAACATCATCAAAGGTTTTATTGATGAGACCAATTTTTCAGACCTTGACACACTAATAGATTATCCCAATGCAGCCAATGGTATTGGTGGTATCGCCCTGGATCCTTCCAATCACATGATGTACTTTGCCTATACGGCCGGAGGGAGAATACAAAGGGCAGATTACAATTTCACTCCTACTCCAATTCCCGCTGGAAGCATTCAGGATTTAGCCGTTATTGCCAACCCTTTTGGAGTGGCACTGGATTTAAGAAGAGGGAAAGTATATTATACCTCAAATGATCTGTTATCTACCAATACAGGTACCCTATCGCGCATGAATCTTGATGGCACTGGGCAAGAAATATTGATTACACAAACTGCTCCGGGGCCTCAACGCTATATGCATGATGTAAAAGTGGACGTTAAAAACAAAATGGTCTATTGGGTATTTACTGAGGCAAACGGTGCCGCCACAATTTATCATGCCGATGTAGATGACGTTATTGGTACAGCAGCACCTCTTATCACCACTAGCTCTGGTGAAATAAGAGGGTTAGAAATTGATTTCGTAACTGACAAACTATGGTGGGTATCAAGAGGTATAGTTGGTTTATTTTCACCATCCATTATGGAAGCCCAGCTTTCAGACGGAACTGGGGTGAATACCCTGCATACTATTTCCTTCACACCACCACGTGCTAATTTTATCGCACTGGACAGAGGATGCGATCAGCCCATTGCATCAGCACTATTTCTAAATGCACCCCTGGGTCAATCCTCCACTGCAGATCCTGTCATTACCTCCTACCATCACATCAATGATGTCATACAGGTAAGCATTACCCAAGCCCCCACAAAAGGAGTGGCTACACTGCAACCGGATGGCAAGATTTTTTACACACCCAACACCGGAACCGTAGGCGCTGATGCCATTGATTATCAGATTTGCAATCAATGCGGACTTTGTGACCAGGCAACTATCAGTGTTAGCATCCCCAATGTGCCTCCTGTGATTGCTCCCACTGCCACTGTTCAAATAGAGAATGGTGCTATTGCAATACTACCTCTCAGTGCTTTACTATCTGACCTTAATGACAATCTGGACATTTCCTCTCTTACTGTTGTTACACCACCAGTAAGTGGAGCCAGTGCCAGTTTCAATACCAACAATGAACTGGTGGTGGATTACACAGGCATTACATTTTCAGGAGTAGATAATCTTACCATAGAAGTGTGTGATTTGGCAAACGAATGTAGTACGAGTGTAATAAGTATAACAGTAGATGCTCCTGTACCAGTAACACCTGAAATTGTAGTATATAACGCCCTTTCACCCAATGATGATGAATATAACCCGTATTTAAGAATTGAAAACATTGAAGTCGTTTCACCACAAAACAAAGTATCGATCTATAACCGCTGGGGCGATAAAGTATTTGAAATGGATAATTATCAAAATAGCGATCCTGCCAAACGATTCAATGGTGAAAGTGACAAAGGTAAAGACCTTCCTTCCGGAGTTTATTTTTATAAAATTGAATTCAACAGTGGCAGTCCGGAGTTGACAGGTTATCTTACACTAAAAAGATAGAAGTTAGCGCCAAGTTTAAGTTTCAAGTTTCAGGTTGCAGGTTAATCTTGTAACTTGGAACCTGCAACCTTAAACCAACATGTCTCAGTCTCAGCCATTACCTCCTTTTAGCTGTACCTTTTCTCCCACTGCCCCAGAGATTCTTCACGGACTTGGGGCAACCATTGCCATTTCCACTTATCAGGCGGGCAAAGTTATTTTCATCAGCGCCAAAGACAATGAGCATTTGGTGCAATTGCCACGCAACTTTGAAAAACCCATGGGTATAGCGATTCAGGAAGATAAGTTAGCCATTGCTACGAGTGATTCAGTGATGGTATTGCGTAATGCACCACGCATGGCACCTAACTATCCAAAGCTTCCCAAAACCTATGATGCATTGTATCTTCCGCGCATACAGTACTTTACAGGGGAAAATGATATTCACGACCTGCATTGGGCGGGCGATCAACTTTGGGCGGTTAATACAAGGTTTTCGTGTCTCGCCACCCTTGATGACCAATATAGTTTTACGCCACAATGGACACCCCATTTTATAACCAAATCAGAACCCACCGATCAGTGCCATCTCAACGGTGTTGCTTTTGAAAACAATACACCAAAATATGTAACCGCTTTAGGTGCTACGAATAAAGCTGGTGGCTGGCGCGAAAACAAAGCCAATGGAGGTATTATTATGGACGTTGATAGCAATTCGATTCTAATGAAAGACCTACCTATGCCGCACTCCCCCCGTATCATTGATGGCCATTTATATTGGTTGCACTCCGCCACTGGAGATGTGGTGCGTATGACTGCACCTGGAAAATATGAAATAGTGAAATCATTGGATGGTTTTGTAAGAGGTATGGATCGGATTGGCGATTATCTTTTTATAGGACTTTCCAAACTAAGAGAAACATCGCAGGCATTTCAAAACCTGCCCATCTCCAAAAAATCCATTTATGCCGGAGTGGTTATCCTGTACATTCCCAAAATGAGTGTAGCTGGTTATATTAAATATGAAAATAACGTAGATGAAATTTACGATGTGCGGATATTGCCCAGCATGAAGAGGCCAGGATTGTTAAGTGCTGACAAATCCAGTAAAGTAATGGCCATCACCACACCTTCTACCGATTACTGGGGTGTAGCAGAAAAAGAAAAGTAACATGGAGTCACCATGGAAACCATTTCTGCGGGAGAACATGCTCGACCCCTATCCCATGTATAAGGAGTTGCGCGAAAACGATCCTATCCACCAATCAAGAACAGGGGAATGGGTAATCACCCGATACGAAGACGCCAAAGCGATTCTCAAAGATGATCGGTTCATTGTCGGCAACAGGGCCGAGTGGTTGTCCAAAGCTGCTACACAGCATATGGACAAGTGGGAATCATTTGCTGTAATAATAGACGCACTCAGATCCTTTCTTGTTTTCAAAAATCCTCCAGACCATGCCCTGCTTCGCAAATTTATTATGCAGGCCTGGAACAGCAGAGAGGTAGACCAAATCATCAATGAAAATATAGAAAAGCTGTTTTCTACTATTGATCCTTCCCATTTTGATGTGGTCTCCCAATTAGCCACACCCCTTCCCGCCATGACGATGGCCAGGATCTTCGGACTCCCCACTTCCGACTATCAATACCTGGAAGACTTATCACATAAAATGATTCAGTCATTGGATCTTTATTTGACTTTCCGTCAGATCAAAAAAATGGAAGACGCTACCAAAGCGTTTATCGCCTACTTTGAAAAGCATGCTGCCATTAAACTTGCAAAACCTGATGATGGTCTTCTGAGCAGATTAATACAACTTAATAAGGAATCCAAAACGATTCATCATCATGAGTTGATCGCCAACTGCTTCTTTTTATTCATCTCCGGGGAAGAAACTACTGCCGGACTGATTGAATTGGGTTTGTATCATTTAATTACCAACAATAAACTCAATCCAGGTATACAGGATACTGCAAACACCGCTATTGAGGAAATTCTCAGATACGATTCACCGCTACAAATTGTAGTGAGAATAGCCTCGGAAGATGTTGAACTGGGAAAGCAGAAGATAGTTGCAGGAAGCGCGGTAACGATATGCTTGGGTGCAGCCAATCGTGATCCTGAAAAGTTTCAGCAACCGGATGAATTACTCCTTTCTCGCACACCTAATCACCATCTCTCCTTTGGCTCAGGAGTACACCGATGCCTGGGTGACTGGCTGGCTAAGAAGGAATTTGAATTATTACTTAACTATCTTGGAAGGTATGACAGTTTTAAGATAGCTAAAGAACCCGTTTGGAAAGAGAATATGAACATGCGAAGTTTTCAATCCTTCGCTATATCTTGCGAATAACATATGTCTGATATCAGTCATTTTATACAAGTAAAAGTAGCCGATACTTTGGGAGTAAAACCAGATGAGGTTAACCCCGATGAGGAGTTTATGTCCTTGGGACTGGACTCCATGCATGCCATATTCTTAATTGACGAAATAGAAAAGGAATACAATGTTGAAATTAACCCTCACTCCTTTTGGGAGTTTCCAACAATCAATTCGTTTGCTGGCAATTTAAAAAAGAAGCTGACTAAATAAGGGCGCCCTTAAAGTAATAGACCCTGATGGGTTGGCCTTTGGTGTTGAACCCAATGAAATACATTTTGTAGGCGCGCCACACCGCAGCATTGTTCACCTTATTATTGTATAACCCCGCGTTTTCTATCACTGTAAATACCCCGATTGGATTATCTGCATCTTTCTGACCTGCCGCCTCCAATGCATCCAGGGATTGTTGAGTAAGGTGGTAATCAAATCCAATGACCCTAAAGTTGGGATCAATAAAACATCGGTACTGGTACAACCAGTTGTTGTTCAATAATTTCACTTTGGTCTTCGCTCCAGTACTGGTAGCAATCACTTTGTTATTGTCATCATAGGCAACCATTACTAGTTCACTTGCTCGTTGTTGAAGTACCTCTTCTTTGAGAATCACCTTATGCTTTTTCCAATAAGTTATAGCGGCTTGCTCTACCTCTTTCCTGGATGCCAGCTCCAGCACGTTAACCAGCCTGATGTCACCCACCCCTTTCATATCGTGGCTCCTTTAAAATAATACACACGAATATGGTGCCCTTTACTGGAGTTCCCAGCATAAATCATTTTAGACGCAGGCCAGATGGCTTCCCTTTTGTTTTTCTTAAGCAATTCGTTCTCTACTAAAGTAATCATACCGATAGGTGGATCAGGAAGGTCTTCCTGATGAATCGATTCCAGAAAGTCGCGGGACCTGACCAATAAGTCGGTTGCTAATTTTTGACTTCTATACTCAGGGAGCACCATAAGGCGAATGGAATACATGAAATTTCTAAACTGCTTGATATACACCTTAAAAGCAGTTGAGACACCAATCACCTGCTCATATTCATTCTTCACTACCAACACGATTTGGTTGGCGCGCTCTTCCGCTTTTTCTTCTTCAAGCCCAGGGTTATGTTGCCTCCACATGGTGATCACCTCTTTCTTTAGTTCTCCCAGATCCTTCCTCCAAAGGTTTTCGTAGGATATATTTTTAGTAGTGGAATTCATAAAGGCGAAAGAGATGTTAATATCTGATTATCAATCAATTACAAAATGAAAGCCCGTAATTTAAATCACAAGTTATTAAATGAATTACCAAGCAAGACGGGTAAAGATATCTTAGGGAAAATTCACACAACGAAAGGTAATATTTTATATCTTTAGTCTCAAAGTACCATCTCTATTATGGGGTTTAAAGAAGATTTCAGCAGTATTCTTGAAAAAAAACGTGCCCAGCTTGAGTTGATTGCTACCCGCATCAATAAGAGCAAGAAGTCTGGAACCTTCTATCGCTACAGCCCCCAAAAAAGGAATTCTCTGCTATTCAAGTTTAAAAAACTCACCCGAAAGGTGGATCAGTTGAGGTGGCAAATGAAACTGGCCGCAGTGGGAGGAACGATTGCTGCACTCGGCAATACCCAAGATGCATTGGCACAAGCACCTATAGGACCTTTTGTCAACCAAGGCCGCGCTTCCAATCCTTTAAGATATCCCTTACAAGGAAACCGATTGAGGCCTGCCATTATAGACCTTGACAATGACGGGGACTATGATATTGTTGTTGGTGGTGACATTCAAGGTGGTAGCCAGTATGACATGAAGGTGTATGAAAATGTGGGCACCAATACCAACCCCAAGTTCAATGACTATGACCTGGTAGATACAGATTTAAATACACTTTACTTAACAGGGCAAGGATCACCTTCATTTGCTGATCTTAACGGAGACGGCCTCATGGATCTGATTGTGGGTGTAACAGGAAGTGTTGATCGTATCCAATATTTTGTTAACAATGGAGGCACCCAATTAGGTGAAGGAGCTGGCCGAATTACCTTTACTGATCAATCAGATGCCCCTTGGGATAATGTTGCCAAAACCGGCAACCCGTTCTATGGTATCAATTCTAATTTACCTGGTTCTGATCCTGTTCCCTTCCTAATCGATTTTGATGGTGATGGCGACATGGACGTTTTCATTGGTCATGATTATGACCAGATTGATGCGGGTGTAACCAGCGTACACTATTATGAAAATGATGGAAACAGTAACTTTTCGCTAACATCCTTTACCACATCCCCTATTATTGACAATGGTTTTTCCAATTACAGTGCCACTCCTGTTTTCGCAGATATAGATCAGGATGGCAACCTGGATTTTATCATGGGCAGACAATATGGCGATGTTCGCTTTTTTAAGGGAAATGGTACCAGTTTCACCGAACAAGCCGGCTCCTGGGATCCCGTAGCCAAAACCGGTAATCCCTTTGATGGCATTGATTTTGGTTACCAATCTGCTCCAGCTTTTGCCGATCTTGACAATGATGGAGACTTAGACATGGTTTTTGGAGCCACTTTCAGCAGCTATAAATACAAGGTAGGTGACAATGATGGGCTTAATTACTTCATCAATCAGGGAAATGCAGTTTTTGAACAGCAACTTAAATTAGATAACCCATTCAATGGCATTACCCTTTTTGACAACTCCACTGCATATTTTGCCGATATGGACGGGGATGGAGATCTGGACGCACTGTTAGGTGGGAAATACGATGGGGCTCAATATTTCATCAATGAAAACAATGGCTTCGTTCGGGGAGAAGGCATTGATAATCCATTTAATGATATCGACTTTAGTGGAGATCCCGTCAAGCCTGTACTTATTGATATCGATGGTGATGGCGACCTTGATTTGCTCAATGCCACCTACTTTGAGGACATTCAATTTTTCCAAAACAATGAAGGCGTATATGAATTGCAAGAGGTTTCACCTTTTTCAGATATCAACCTGGACTTTGACTCTACTATTGACTTTGTAGACATTGATAATGACGGTGACTTTGATTTGTTTGTATTCGCTGATGATGGAACTGCTGCTTTTTACAGGAATACTGGAGATGCAGAGAATCCCGAATTTGAAGCGCCCACAGATCCAACAGAAAACCCCTTGGATGCCTCTTATATACCAGAATTAGGAACCCTGTTTCCATACAATTTATTAGCACGTTTCGTAGACGTTGACAATGACGGAGATTTTGATATTCTTTTAGGCGCTTATTATTATGTAGATAATTATACCCACGGAGATAACGTTTACTATATAGAGAATACAGGTTCTCCAGAAGCGCCAGTCTTTGTTTTACACAGTACTCCAATTATTTCCGACACGGACTATCGCCCCTATCCTGGTTTAGCAGATGCGGATGGTGATGGTGATCTTGATATTTTCCTAGGTAATACATACGGCACTTTTAAATACTTTGTTAATAATAACCCGGCTGCTGTTCCCACCGTTTCAAGTAATGTGCTCAGCTACACATTTGGTTCGGGAGCTCAAGTTTTAGACGCCAACCTCACTCTAGCTGATCAGGACAATGATAAAATCGTTCAAGCTACCGTGTCCATCCAAAGTTTTCAACCTGGCGATGAGGTTTTGACTTTTACCCCTCAAGCCCCGGTGACAGGCAGTTTTAATACCACTACCGGAGTGCTCACCTTACAGGGAAATGCGCCTTTGGCTACCTATCAGTCCATATTGCGCACAGTGGCCTATGAATATACAGGTGCTGATCCTGGTGCACGAAAAGGAAGTGCTGGAAAAATCAAAGCATTGTCAAGAACCATTGCTTTTGCTGTAATTGATGCTGACAAAACTATTGGTCAATCTGCTTCCAGAACGGTGAATGTTGCCTCGCAACCGAAAAACCCACCAGTGATCACAAGTAGCACTTTGAGAACAGTGATCAATGCCAACGCATCTGTTGATCTTAACACCATTATTTCCGATCCAGATGGAAATTTAGATCCGCTCTCATTCAAGGTTATTCCCAATGTTTCACCTACACCTTCCAGGGTAGGAAATGCTACCATTGCCAATGCTTTGTTGACCATTGATTATGTGGGTACCAACTTTGTAGGAACTGATTTTGTCACTATTGAAGCTTGTGATCTGGATGGACTTTGCGCCAATGCAGAATTGAGTATTGAGGTGGCAGGAAGTGTTATAGTGAGAAACGGAATGTCACCCAATGGTGACGGATTAAATGAATACTTCCAACTGGATAACATCACCACACTTGGTGCTGAGAATAAGGTAAGCATTTTTAACCGCTGGGGCGATAAGGTTTTTGAAGTCAATAATTACGACAACGCCAGCCGCAGGTTTGAAGGAAAGAGCGATGGTGGAAAAGAGCTTTCAAGTGGTGTATATTTTTATAAGATTGAATTTTTAAACGGACAACCTGAACTTACTGGGTACTTGACTATAAAGCGATAAGCATGAAAAAAATTTTACTCGTCACCATTATCAACCTTGCTTTCTTAAGCTTAAGCTTTGCCCAGCAAGACCCACTGTACTCACAGTACATCAATAACCCAATGGTAATCAATCCCGCCTACGCAGGATTGAACAATAACCTGAATGCTTCGATTTCCTATCGTACCCAATGGGGCGGCTTTGAAGGTAACCCCACTACGGTCAATGCCAACGGACATATCTCATTGGTAGACAACCGTGTAGGAGCTGGGTTACTTATCGTACAGGACAAGATTGGAAACGCCACCAATACGGAGTTTCAGGTAGCTGGATCCTACAAATTGCAACTAGAGGACATGACCTTTAGTTTTGGTATGCAGGCAGGTTTGATCAACTTTCAAAGCAACTATAACCAGTTGAACCTGGCAGATCCAGGTGATCCAGCATTTACAGGCAATGAAAACCTAAGTAAACCCAACATCGGAGCAGGTGTAGCCCTTAAAAGTGAAAGATTTTTCGTGGGTTTATCAGTACCCCGCCTTTTAAGCACCACCTTCAAAAGTAGCATGGGTGAGCAGTTTGATTTGTATAACCAGCATTACTATCTGTTTGGTGCCTATGTCTTCAACATGGGCACGCGTATCCGATTAAAGCCAGGAATATTATTAAAATCAGTGAAGGGGTCTCCCCTATCGACCGACCTTAATTTCAACGTGAATATTGACCAGTTGTATACTGCAGGCGTGTTTACGCGGAACTTCAACACGTATGGCATTCAATTGCAGGCGCTCCTTAAAGAGCAGTTCCGTCTTGGATATACTTTCGAAATTCCAACAGCAGCATCAGTAGGAACACAATTCAACACCCATGAGATTATGCTGGGAATCAGAATGTCTGTACTTAATTTCCACGACCGATCCATCAGTAATTTCTAGTCTTTTTATCATTTAGTTACTCCTGGAAGAACCTTTTACCTTAATTGGTGTTTTTCCACTAGTTATGAAGGTAGCGGTATCCCGTAAGGAACATTTTAATGCAGCCCACAGGCTTTACAATCCTGATTGGACTGATGAAAAAAATGATCTGGTCTTTGGAAAGTGTAATAATCCCAATTTCCATGGCCACAATTATGAATTAATTGTAACGCTTATTGGTGAACCCGACTCTAATACCGGATATGTGTTTGATATGAAGGTGCTAAGTGACCTCATTAAAGAACATATTCTTAAACAATTTGATCACAAGAATCTTAATCTAGATGTTGTCTATTTTAAGTCCATGAATCCTACAGCTGAAAACATAGCTATTGTGATTTGGAGAATCTTAAGACAGCAGATAGACGATAAATTTGACCTTAAAATCAAACTCTATGAGACAGAAAGAAATTTCGTTGAATATCCAGTCCATTAAGCCTCTGGATGATGAATTTGATGACGATCACGTTCTGTCTTCATGGGAAACCCCTGTAAGGCCGGATGCCTTTGATCTGGATGACGACCAGAAAGTGGATAAAATTGAAAAGCATTTCAAAGAGATCATGACTATTCTGGGCCTTGATCTTACGGATGACAGCTTAGCAGGTACACCACGAAGAGTGGCTAAAATGTATGTGAAAGAGGTTTTTAGCGGCTTGAATCCTAAAAACAGACCGCATGCGCGCTTGTTTGACAACAAGTACAACTACGATCAAATGTTGGTAGAAAAGGACATCACTTTTTATAGCCATTGTGAGCATCACTTTGTTCCTATTTATGGTAAAGCCCACGTGTCCTATTTTTCTACAGGCAAAGTGATAGGTTTGTCTAAAATCAACCGCATTGTACAATACTATGCTAAAAGACCACAAGTGCAGGAGCGTCTTACCGTGCAGATTGGCAAGGAAATCGAACGCGCATTAAACACTCCACATGTTGGAGTCGTGATCGATGCCAACCACATGTGTGTGGCCTCAAGAGGCGTTGGAGACACCAATAGTAAAACGGGAACAGCATACTTCTCCGGAAAGTTCAAAGACGAGAACGTAAAGCGAGAATTCCTCAATTATATCAATAGTAAGTAAAGTGTAAAAGCCAAAATTGAGGGCGCCAGATTAATGACTTAGCGCCCTAAATTCTGAATTTAATTGGTTCTGTTTATCCTCAGGGATTCCAAATTCCTCTCTCTTTTTAGTAACTTAGCCGTTCAACTAAGACTACTATTATGGTGTTCGATTTAGACATGATAAAGGCCGCATATAAAGCAATGCCTGGCCGCATTGAAAAAGCAAGAAAAGTGGCTGGCAGACCACTGACGCTAACAGAAAAAATTCTCTATTCTCACCTCCATGCCGATCAGCCTATGGAGAAGTTCGGTCGCGGTAAATCATACGTAGAGTTTACTCCCGATCGTGTAGCCATGCAGGATGCTACCGCTCAAATGGCCTTGTTACAATTCATGTCTGCAGGAATTCCCAAAGTAAAAGTCCCCTCCACTGTTCATTGTGATCACCTCATTTTGGCAAAAGACGGAGCTAAAAAAGATTTAAAGGACTCCATTACTGCCAGTGGCGAAGTATTTAATTTTCTGGAATCTGTATCTAATAAATACGGAATTGGGTTCTGGAAACCTGGAGCCGGTATTATTCATCAGGTAGTATTGGAAAACTATGCATTCCCCGGAGGCATGATGATAGGTACCGATTCCCATACTGTAAATGCAGGAGGTCTTGGAATGATAGCCATCGGTGTAGGTGGAGCTGATGCCGTGGATGTAATGGCGGGCATGCCATGGGAACTTAAATTCCCTAAACTCATTGGAGTAAAACTTACTGGCAACCTCAGTGGCTGGACAGCTTCTAAAGACGTTATTCTTAAAGTAGCGGGCATACTTACCGTGAAAGGCGGAACAGGTGCTGTCGTTGAATATTTTGGGCCCGGTGCCAGTAGTCTTTCCTGTACAGGAAAAGGAACTATCTGTAACATGGGTGCAGAAATTGGCGCAACCACTTCTACATTTGGTTATGACCAAAAGATGGCTGAATACCTCAGAGGTACTGGCAGAAAAGAAGTGGCAGACCTTGCAGATAAAGTCAAAGAACACTTAACAGGAGATCCTGAAGTATATGCTAATCCTGAGCGATACTTTGATGAGGTCATAGAAATTGATCTCTCTACATTGGAGCCACACGTGAATGGTCCTTTTACTCCAGACAGAGCCATTCCCATTTCAAAATTTGCTGAAGAAGTAAAAGCCAACAACTGGCCGCAAAGATTAGAGGTAGGATTGATCGGATCCTGTACGAACTCGTCTTATGAAGATATTTCCAGATCCGCTTCAATTGCCCAACAAGCTGTTGATAAAAAACTGAAAGCTAAAGCAGAGTTTACGATTACTCCTGGATCTGAAATGGTAAGATATACCGTGGACAGAGATGGGTACCTTGGTACATTTGAAAAAATGGGAGGCGTAGTATTGGCCAACGCTTGTGGTCCTTGTATCGGACAATGGGCACGCCACACCAACGACCCTACTAGAAAAAACTCTATCATTACTTCTTTCAATAGAAATTTTGCCAAACGAAATGATGGTAACCCCAATACGCATTCATTTGTAGCTTCTCCTGAAATCACGACCGCCTTTGCAATTGCTGGTGACCTTACTTTCAATCCATTGACCGACAAGCTCACTAATGAAGATGGAGAACAAGTGATGCTGGATGAGCCACGTGGTGTTGAGTTTCCACCCAAAGGATTTGATGTAAAAGATCCAGGTTACCTTGCTCCTGCTAAAGACGGAAGTAAAGTGCAGGTAAAGATTGCGAATGATTCAAAACGATTACAAGCTTTGAGTCCCTTTCAACCTTGGGATGGTAAGAACCTTATGGGAATGAAGTTGTTGATCAAGGCCAAAGGAAAGTGTACGACTGATCACATTTCCATGGCTGGTCCCTGGTTGAGATTCAGAGGACATCTTGACAACATCTCCAACAATACCCTAACCGGTGCGCAGAATTTCTTTAACGAAAAAACAGACAGTGTCAAAAACCAACTGACAGGGCAATACGGCTCAGTACCTGATACGCAACGTGCTTACAAAAAAGCTGGAGTACCAACCATCGTTGTAGGAGATCACAATTATGGTGAAGGTTCTTCTCGTGAACATGCTGCGATGCAGCCACGCCACTTGGGTGTTCGTGTTATTCTAGTGAAATCATTCGCCCGTATCCATGAAACCAACTTGAAAAAGCAAGGAATGCTGGGATTGACGTTTGCCAACGAGGCCGACTACAATAAAATTCAGGAAGACGACACCATCGATATCATTGACTTAGAAAGCTTTGCTCCTAACAAGCAACTGACATTGGTACTTCATCATGCAGACGGAAGTAAGGATACAATTAAGGTGAACCATACCTACAATGAAGGACAAATCGGTTGGTTTAAAGCAGGCTCTGCATTGAACCTGATCGCCAAGTCTCCTGATCAGCCAAAGAAAAAGGCGACCAAGAAAGCAAGTAAAAAAGCAGCAAAAAAGAAGGCCACAAGCAAAGCTTCTCCAAATAAAAAAGTGAAAAAAGTGGCCAAGAAAGCAGCCGCCAAGAAAAAGACTTCACCAAAAAAGGTAAAGAAAAAGGCCACTAAAAAGGCAGTAAGCAAGAAAAAAACCTCACCGAAGAAAAAGGTTGTGAAGAAAGTGAAAAAAGCGGCTAAGAAGGTTACACGCAAGGCCGCTAAAAAGACTAAGAAGGTGGTGCGTAAAGTGAAGAAGGTGGCCAAGAAAGTAAAGAAGTCAGCCAGAAAGACTGCCAAAAAGGTGGTGAAGTCAGCTAAAAAAGTAAAAAGAAAAGTAGCTAAGAAAGTAAATAGAAAATCGAGCAAGAGGAGAAAATAGTTATTTATGAAAAAGCAATCAAAACAGATGATCACCCCTACGCGGTCCCTGACAAAGGAAACGGAAGCTTTGCTGAACAAGCAAATCATGATGGAGGGTACTTCATCTGCCTATTACCTTTCAATGGCATCATGGTGTGAAACCCAGGGTTACGAAGTAAGCAGTCAGTTTTTGTACAATCATTCCGAAGAGGAAAGAATGCATATGCTCAAACTGTTTAAATATGTGAACACGGCTGGCGGCCATGCGCATCAACCTGAAGTAACTGGCATTAAACATACCTTTAAAAGTTTGAGAGAGGTTTTTGACCAGACGTTAAAGCACGAAATTGCGGTAACCGAATCGATCAATGAATTAGTTGATCATTGTTTTAAAATTAAGGACTTCGCTACCTTCAACTTTCTACAATGGTTCGTTAGTGAACAACGTGAAGAAGAAACTATTGCCCGTAGGGCGGTAGAACTTTTTGATCTAATTGGAGAAGAAGGAGTCGGGCTCTTTATGATTGATCAGGAGATAGGAAAATTGGAAGCCTACGCTGCCAAAGTATCGCAAAGCGAATAATCCAAATTGTCTTTAAGGGTTCAACATCAGTGCATATTGATGTTGAACCCTTTTTCTTTTAAATAATTTCTTTAAGGATTACTCTCAGTTCATTCAGCATCATTGCGGTTGCCCCCCAAACCACTTCATTGTCTATACTAAAGTGTGGCGCATTCATCTGATAGGTTTTGGCAGCTATAATTTCCCTTTTCAACATGGCTTCATCAGGTAGAATGGATTCAATATCACCATGCAATATTCTGGCTACTTCAATGGGGTCAGCTACTAGTTCCGGCTTGCGTTCAGCATACCCAACAATGGGCACTACCATAAAATTACTAGGGATCACGAAGAAATTACTCAGTCTGCCAATCACTTTTACTTCGCTTATATCTATCCCGATTTCCTCATTCCCTTCCCTTAGAGCAGTAGCTACACTATCTTCCTCCCCTTCCTTCTTCCCTCCCGGAAAACTGATTTGACCACTATGCATGCCTGAATAATCTGGTCTTTTGATCAATGGGAAAATAATTCGATCAGCATCGGGGTAAAGTACAATCAAGACACTCCCAGATTTGGGTGGCGTCTTGTGGGCAAAGTTGGGCATCTTATTGCCGACAGGAACTGCCCGCATCATCTCATGAGCGGCAGGTCCAGGTAAAGGCCCTTGGAGTCTACGCTCCAATTGATCTATCAACTTCCCAAAATCTATCATTGACACACTTTGATTAAGTCAACAGTCAACATCCCATCACCTGCTTCTTCCGATAACCTAAATTGTTCACAAGCCATTACTTGCTTGTTATTCTTATAATAAGCCATCCCCAGATAGAAATGAATTTTATCAATGAAAGATTCCATTTCTTTAGCCTGAGTTAATAGTCGCTCTGCATTGGGGTAATCTCCTTTCATCAGATAATAGATTCCTTTATTACGGTACGCCCAACCATTCTCGGGATCGGTGCTCAAGCTGGCGTTAATATCTTCCTCTGCTTCCTCTAGTCTATTCTGAATGAGGTAAATAAATCCCCGGTTGTTCATAAAGTAGGGTTCAGCAGGGATCAATTCAAGTGCTTTGTTCACCTGTTTCAAAGCTTCTTCCATATCATTTTGATCAATCGCTATCAGGGCCAGCGTATTATATATGTTCGCTTCGGATCGATCCAAATCTATTGCCTTACTCAAATCAGCTATTGCAGCATCATAATCCTTCAAATAGTATTTAACGTTAGCCAGATTGACCAAAAATTCCACGTTATCCCCATCCACTGCAAAAGCCTTTTCAAAGGATTTTTTTGCCAAGTCAAAATTACGAAGCTTCGTTTGTACAAGACCTCGGGTAAAATGAACAATTGCGGTATCGGAATGAGCTGCCTCAATTCGATCCAGATCATTTAGGGCACTGTAATACTCCTTGAGCTCATAAAAGGTGTTGGCTCTATTGTAAAATGTGGGCAGATAATCAGGGTCACAATTAATGGCCTCCTGATACTGAGTAAGGGCCTGATCAAATTTACCTTGTTGGAACAAGGCAGTACCCAGGTTGTTTAATCCCTCAGTAAAGCAAGGTTCAATTCGAATGGCCTCCTTGTAATAACTAATCCCCTGATCGTAGTTTTTGTTATTAATTTCATTATTCCCCTTGATAAGGAACTTTTGAAGTCTGCTTTCCTTGCTTTCGGTACAGGCCACCAACCCGATAAGAAGAATAAGTATGTATACTTTATGCATGATCACAAATTTAACCAATTACCTACCGTTGATGGAGTATTTGACAAGGTGACATCAATTTATTACGAATAATTTTGAGAAATCACTTCTTATGCATTTCTTGCGAACGATTTCAGACAATGACACAAAATCTTAACATTCACGGCCATCACCATCATCATATTTCACATATGTGGAGTGGTCGGTCTATGTTTTGATTAATTTATAAATAAGAATTTTTCAAAAGGCTTGCCACTCGGCAGGCCTTTTTTTGTTTTATCTACACCCTACATTTTTAATGAAAAACTACTTACGAATTGCCATTCAAAAATCAGGAAGACTCCAGGAAGGCTCCATGGCACTACTCAAAGAAAGCGGACTTGCCATCAGCAACGGCCGAGGTCAACTCAAAACGCAAGCGCGCAATTTTCCTGTAGAAATTCTCTTCCTAAGGGATGATGATATTCCACAATACATTGAAGATAAAGTAGCCGATGTAGGAATTGTGGGTGAAAACGTGTTTGTAGAAAAAAACAAAAATAACACCCTGATCAAGCGACTTGACTTTGCCAAATGCCGACTATCGCTTGCTGTTCCGAAATCTGATAACTACACAGGCTTATCCTCCCTTCAAGGAAAAAACATTGCGACCTCCTACCCTGTTATTGTTAAAAAATACCTTGAAGCCAATAACGTACAAGCCGGTATTCATGAAATCAGCGGATCAGTTGAGATTGCACCAGGGATCGGTCTGGCGGAAGCCATTTGCGATATAGTCAGTACTGGTAGCACACTTTTGAGTAACGGACTAAAAGAAGTAGAAACAGTAATGCAATCGGAGGCAGTGATGATAGCTGGCCCTGATCTCTCTGACGAAAAACAAGAGATATTGGATCAACTCCTTTTCAGGTTGGAGGCTGTCAATTCTGCTAAGAACAATAAATACATTCTACTTAATTGCCCAGATGAAGCCATCGAAAAAATTACCTCCGTAATTCCAGGCATGAAAAGTCCAACAGTTATGCCATTGAGCAGAAAAGGTTGGTCCTCATTGCACTCTGTAGTAAACGAGAATGCATTCTGGGAAAAGATAGATCAACTGAAATCGTTCGGTGCCGAGGGAATACTTGTAATACCTATTGAAAAAATGATACTGTAATGAAAAAATATGTCAATCCATCGCGCAACACTTGGGCAGCACTTTGCCAGCGACCAGCATTGGAGTTGGAATTTCTGGAGGGCAGGGTAAAGAATATCCTCAACAGAGTAAAGGTATCCGGTGACGAAGCGTTGAAAGAATTAACACTTCAAATCGACAGCGTGGCTTTAGATTCCGTCCTGGTAACCCAAGAAGAGATTAACATGGCTGAAAAGCAGGTACCTGAAGATTTAAAACAGGCCATCAGAATTGCGGCCTCCAACATTTCAAAGTTTCACAGCTTACAACAAAAAGAAACAACTTCCATAGAAACCATGCCGGGAGTTACATGCTGGCGTAAAGCAACACCTATTGAAAAGGTTGGGATTTATGTACCTGGTGGAACAGCCCCTTTGTTTTCTACCCTTTTGATGCTTGCGGTACCTGCAAAAATCGCAGGGTGCAAAGACATCGTTTTATGTACGCCACCAAAATCTGATGGATCTGTAGACTCTACAATCTTATTTGCTGCAAAAGAAATTGGCATAACGCAGGTCTTCAAGGTGGGAGGCGCACAAGCCATCGCGGCAATGGCTTATGGCACTGCAACCATTCCTCCGGTATATAAAATTTTCGGCCCGGGTAACCAGTACGTTACTAAAGCCAAGCAGTTGGTAAGTATGGAAGGCATAGCTATCGATATGCCAGCAGGCCCCTCAGAAGTATTGGTTGTAGCCGATGAAGCCGCTAACCCTGCATTCATAGCTGCCGACCTTCTTTCCCAGGCTGAGCATGGTGCTGACAGTCAAGTGGTATTGGTCGCAACAACTACCGAATTGATTGAAAAAGTTGAAAAAGAGGTGGCATTGCAAATTGAAAAGCTGCCGCGAAAAGACATCGCTGCTCAGGCATTACAAAATAGCCTGACCATAGAGATCAATAATGAAGCAGATATCATAGATTTTGTGAATACATATGCTCCTGAACATCTCATATTAAACACAAAGAACTGTGACCCTCTTGCCGAAAAGATCACGAACGCAGGTTCCATATTTTTAGGTCCACTTACTCCTGAATCCGTTGGGGATTACGCCTCAGGCACCAATCATACCTTGCCTACCAACGGGTTTGCAAAAGCCTACAGTGGTGTCTCTTTGAGTAGCTTCCAAAAGTTTATCACCTTTCAAAAACTAACTCAAGAAGGAATCATCACCTTAGGGCCAGTGGTTGAAAAGATGGCCGAAGCTGAACAACTCATCGCTCATAAAAGGGCTGTAAGCATTAGACTGGAAAGCTTATGAAGTTTGATATTGATTCAATTACGAGGAAGAACGTAAGAGAGCTAAAGCCTTATAGCACTGCTCGCGATGACTTCAAGGGATCGGCTTCTGTTTATCTAGATGCAAACGAAAATCCATATGCAACGGAATTCAATCGCTATCCAGACCCAAAACAAAACGTTCTCAAGTCTGCCCTAGCCCAACTAAAAAAAGTCGAATCTCAACAAATTCTGCTTGGCAATGGTAGTGATGAAATCATCGATCTTTTAATAAGAGCATTTTGTGAACCTGGTATCGACAATGTGATAATTCCTCAACCGACCTATGGAATGTATTCGGTGTGCGCTGCCATCAATAATGTGGAAGCAAGGCTACCTCATCTATCTCCAGATTTTGCATTGAACATTCAAAATATCAATGAATGCATAAATGATAGAAGTAAAATCATCTTTCTTTGCAGTCCCAACAATCCATCAGGTAATTTGTTAGAACCGGATAAAATTAAGCTCCTTCTACAGTCCTTTTCAGGTTTGGTAGTGCTCGATGAAGCATATATCGATTTTTCGGAGGGTGGTGGGTTCTTGCCATTTCTTAACGACTATCCTAATCTATTCTTACTACAAACTTTTTCCAAGGCCTGGGGACTTGCTGGGCTAAGGTTAGGTGTTGGATACGGATCAAAGGAGATAATCGAAATTTTAGATAAAATAAAACCTCCTTACAATATCAACACCATCACACAAAAGGTTACACTTGATGCAATTAACAATTGGAATCAGACCATTAAATGGGTGGATAAATTAAAGAAGGAAAGAAATGTATTAGAGGGTTTGTTGAAGCAATTTTCTTTTGTAAACAAAGTATACCCTTCACAAACCAATTTTTTGCTTGTGAAGATGACAGACGCAAAAGCATGTTATCAATATCTGTTAACAAAAGGGATTATTGTAAGGGACAGGTCGTCTGTTATTCTTTGCGACAATTGCCTTAGGATATCCATTGGTACACCTATTGAGAATAAAGAATTAATTAATGCGCTTAGTACTTATCAAAATATGGAATGATGAAGAAAGTATTATTTATAGATAGAGATGGCACCTTGATCATTGAGCCTCCTGATGAACAAATTGACAGCCTGGAAAAATTAGAATTTTTACCCGGTGCAATCACATGGTTGAGAAAGATTGCGGAACGATCAAGATATGAATTAGTGCTGGTGTCCAATCAAGATGGGTTGGGTACTGATAGTTTTCCAGAAGAAAATTTTTGGCCTGCTCACAATAAAATGATCCGCACCCTGGAAAATGAGGGCATAAAGTTTTCAAGTGAATACATAGACAAGTCCTTTCCACACGAGAAAAAGGCGACCAGAAAACCAGGTACTGGCATGCTCACCTCATTCTTCACAAAGGAATATGATTTAAAAAATTCATACGTGATAGGTGACCGGGCTACAGATATGGAATTGGCAGTGAATATGGGATGTAAAGGACTACTCCTCTCCTCTACCCTGACTACAGACGTGCCTAATTGTACTTCTCTATCATCATGGGAGGAAATTTATAAGCACCTCATAGCAACCCCAAGAAAAACAGAAGTGATTCGTAACACCAACGAGACTCAAATAAGTATCGAACTGAATCTTGACGGTACTGGAAAAGCCAAGATAAAAACCGGACTTGGTTTTTTTGATCATATGCTTGAACAAATTGCAAAGCATGCTCAGGTGGATTTGGACATTGATGCGAAGGGAGACTTACATATTGACGAGCATCATCTTATTGAAGACACCGGTATTGCATTAGGAGATGCTTTTAATAAAGCACTGGGTGATAAGAAAGGCCTTGCCAGATATGGATTTTGTTTACCTATGGATGATTGTTTGGCTCAGGTAGCCTTAGATTTTGGAGGGAGACCTTGGATAGAATGGTCAGCTAATTTCAAAAGGGAAAAAATCGGAGAAATGCCTACCGAAATGTTCTTTCACTTTTTCAAATCTTTCTCTGACGCTGCCAGATGTAACTTAAACATGAAGGTAGAGGGTGAAAACGAACACCACAAAGCGGAAGCTCTTTTCAAAGCTTTTGCAAAAGCGATTCTAATGGCTAAACAAAGAGACATTGAAAGCTCCAGTTTACCGACCACCAAAGGAACATTGTAATGAAGATAGCTATTATTAAATACAACGCAGGGAATACGCAATCGGTAGCATTTGCACTGGATCGGATTGGGGTCTCTTACGCAATCACGGACAACCCTGAAGAAATAAAAGCTGCGGATAAAGTAATATTTCCGGGAGTGGGTGAAGCCAGTACGGCCATGAAATACCTAAGCGATAAAAATCTTGATCAATTGCTCCCACAACTCCAACAGCCGGTATTAGGAATATGCCTTGGAATGCAGCTCATGTGCAGGTTTTCAGAGGAAAACGAAACCCACTGCCTAAACATATTTGACGAGACGGTAAAACGGTTTGAGGCTACCCAGATAAATAAAGTACCGCATACAGGATGGAACAACCTGAAGCAATGTAAGGGGTGGATTGGGCCTGAATTTGAGAATACCTTTGTATACTTTGTTCATAGTTACTATGTACCCATAAACCAGTATACAGTTGCGCAAACAGACTATATTGCGCCTTTTAGTGCAGCAATGGAAAAAGATAATTTTTTTGCAGTCCAGTTTCATCCTGAAAAATCAGCTGACATTGGAGAAAAGATATTAAAACAGTTTTTGAAGAATTAGAAGTTTGATTTCATGAAGATTATTCCCGCAATTGACCTGGTAGACGGAAAATGTGTACGACTTACTCAGGGAGATTTTAACAAGAAGAAAATTTATAGAGACAATCCGGTAGAAGTTGCCAAAGAATTTGAAGATGCAGACCTTGAATACCTGCATCTCATAGACCTTGATGGTGCCAAAAAAGGTGAAGTAGTCAACTGGAAAGTGATCACTGAAATACTGGATAAAACTGCATTAAAGGTTGATTTCGGAGGTGGGGTCAAAACTACGGAAGAAGTAGAGCAGTTACTGGATTTGGGTATTAACAGAATTAACATTGGTTCAATAGCTGCAAAGGAACCAGAGAAATTCAAAAGCTGGATGAGAGACTATGATCCAGAGAATTTTATCCTGAGTGCAGATGTACGAGGTGATAATGTACAAATCAATGGCTGGCAGGAAGGAACGGACTTGTGCTTGTATGATCTTATTGCCCAATATGAGCCAGCACTTAAATATATGGCCTGTACCGATATTGGCACTGATGGTATGCTCAACGGACCAAACTTCGGATTATTCAAAAAAATCATTAATCGTTTCCCTAACCTAAAGGTAATTGCCAGTGGAGGCGTCAGCTCTATTGAAGACTTGATCCAACTACAGTACATCAAGGTGGATTCAGTAATCATAGGAAAGGCCATTTATGAAGGAAGAATAAAACTTGAAGAGCTCAAACCACTAACCATCTAGCATTGCTTACCAAAAGAATAATCCCGTGCCTTGACGTAAAGGATGGCAGGACAGTAAAGGGAGTTAATTTTGAGGGTCTTCGCGATGCAGGAGATCCTGTATCGCTGGGTGCATTATATGCAAAACAAGGGGCTGACGAATTGGTTTTTCTTGACATCTCAGCGACCAATGAAGGCCGAGGAACTTTTGCTGAGTTGGTTAAGGAGATTGCGGCAGAATGCACAATTCCATTTACTGTGGGAGGCGGCATTAACTCCGTTCAGGATGTTGATCGATTACTGAAGGCAGGAGCAGATAAAGTCTCCATCAATTCTTCAGCTGTAAAAAATCCTAATCTGATCACCGAACTGGCCAAAGAATTTGGCTCACAATGTATCGTTCTTGCTATTGATGCTCAACTTGTAAATGATTCGTGGGTGGTATATACGCATGGAGGAAAAAAATCCACCGATAAAGAATTGTTTTCGTGGGCTCTTGAAGGTCAGCAACGAGGGGCCGGTGAGATACTCTTTACAAGTATGAATCACGATGGTACAAAAAATGGGTTTGCTGTAGAAGCATTGCGTGCCCTAGGTCAAAAGGTAACACTTCCAATCATTGCTTCCGGAGGGGCCGGAACAATGAATCACTTTGTAGACGTCTTTAAAGAAGGAGGAGCAGATGCTGCATTGGCAGCCAGTGTTTTTCATTTTGGCGAAATATCTCTACCCCATCTTAAGTCTTATCTAAGAGATCATAACATTGCTATAAGAAATTGAAATGATTGATATCAACAGCTTAAAATTCGATAAAACCACCGGCCTTATTACCTGTGTAGTTCAAGATAACCTATCCTCTAAAATATTGATGGTAGGCTATATGAATCAAAAAGCTTTACTGAAAACCATGGAAGAAAACAGGGTGACTTTCTTCAGCAGAAGTAAAAACAGGCTATGGACGAAGGGAGAAACCTCAGGAAACTTCCTCGATCTCATTGAAATTACGCCTGATTGCGATCAGGATTGCCTGCTCATCAAGGCAAAACCAACTGGTCCTGTTTGTCACACAGGTAATGATACTTGTTTCAATGAGACGAATCCTTCTTTTAGCCTTCAACATCTGGAAAGTGTTATTCAAGATAGGGTCAACAACCCATCGCCCTCCTCTTATACCTCCAAACTATTAAAGGATGGTATTAATAAAATTGCACAGAAAGTAGGAGAAGAAGCAGTTGAGCTGGTCATCGAGGCTAAGGACGAAAACCGTGACCTCTTTCTCAACGAAGCTGCTGACCTGATGTATCACTATCTCTTGCTTCTAGCGGCTAAGAACACCGAGCTTGTAGATGTAATAAACGTGTTGGAACAACGACATAATTCACCCCAATCATAAGTTGTCGCACCCATTACATTACTAAGTGTTGTAAAGGCTCCTGTTTGTGCATTGAGTAGCAATTCATAAATTTCCATCATGGACAAGAAGATTAAAACCATCGATGGATACGACTTTATTGAGTACCATCATGAAAGTTATTCTGAAGAAGAAACCGTAAAGCGTAGTCAATCCTTTTATCACTGGATGGATGAGCGCAGAACCGTACGGGATTTTTCAAATAAACCCATCCCAAAAGAAGTAATAGATAACCTTATCCTTACCGCTTCCACCGCACCATCAGGAGCCCATAAACAACCTTGGTCTTTTTGTGTGGTAAGTGATCCAGATCTGAAAACGCAAATAAGAAAAGCTGCAGAAGAAGAAGAATTTGAAAGTTATAATAGTCGTATGCCCCCTGAATGGTTGGATGATCTGAAGCCGCTTCAAACCGACTGGCATAAGCCCTTCCTGGAGGTTGCACCCTATCTGATCATCGTCTTTAAAAAAACATACGACCTATCTCCAGAAGGAAGCAAGAAAACAAATTATTATGTGGCTGAATCCGTGGGACTGGCTTGTGGCTTCTTATTAACAGCGATTCACAATGCTGGATTAGTTGCCTTAACCCACACCCCCAGCCCCATGAATTTTCTAACCAAGCTACTTCAGCGACCTGAGAATGAGAGGCCATTTCTTTTAATACCTGTAGGGTACTCCACCGAGGATACTTACGTACCTCACTTAATAAGAAAACCGTTGGAAGATATTGTTACTTATTATTAGAAATCCTACGAAGAGGTGTTTCTTCCTTTTTAGGATAAATCTTTAGATAAGAAAGTTTATAGGTAATTGTCTTTCTACGTACTACCTCAGTAAGAACACCATCCAAGATATCAAACTCAGACAGTACAAATGAATAGGAAATATTGGGCTGTTTGGGCTCATAGTGTTTATACACAAAAGCCCTTCCTTCTGAGAGGCTACTAAATTCACCAACAACAGGATATTTTCCGGGTACTTTGGAGGCCAACGACACTTCCAGGTATTCTCTATTGGGGTGTTCAGAATCCTTCATGATTACCACTTTGGCATAATTATCCTTTCGCGCTATTATTTTTTCCCTATTGGGATTAGCTAAAAAGCCACCTCTTTTGGAAATAATAGCAGAAACAGAATAAATACCCTCCAAAGGTTCCATGGGTTGCGTTTCCTTCATCAAGTAGCGCTTTACCATGCCTTCAAAATCAATATGCTCAGCAAATAAAGACTTTTGTTTTTTAGCAAACCTACCCTTTGCTGACGAGCTAACTGTTTCCTGAGCAATCAATACGGCTGGCAAGCCAACAAACAAAACAATTAGAAACCAATTAAACCTTCTCATCTAACTAAATATAATATCCTCGTACGCACAATCAACGCATGTCCTGCACGAAAGTTTTCCGCGCAATGCAGTAGGTTTAAATAAGGATTTACCCATTAACATGCGTACACATTCCTGGATACCTTCGGTAATGGAGGGATGAGGATGAACACATTCCGCCAACTCTTCTATTCCTTTATTCATAGAAATAAGAACAGCCACTGCCTGGATAGCGCTGGAAGCATGATTTCCCACCACTTTCATACCCAATATTTTCATGTCCTCATCATTGGTAACCAATAATTTAATAAAGCCTTGTGTGTTTCTCTTTGCTATCGCCCGAGGTATACAACTGTAATCCAATGTAACTACTTTGTAATTAAGTCCCTTTTCTCGGGCCTGGGTTTCGTTTAATCCCACGCCTGCCACCTCAGGGCTCAAAAACATTATGTTACTTATATTTTCATATACAAGCTTTCGTTTTGGCGTACTGAAAATTCTTTCCACTGCGTATCTACCTTCCAATTCTCCCACGTTCACCAATGAAATATCCGCAGTGAGATCTCCTACCGCATAAATATTTGAAACATTGGTTTGCGTATCATTATCTTCAATTCCCCTTCTATCAATTTTTATATCTACACTATCATCCCATAAGTTTTCATAGTTGGGAATTCTACCCACTGAAACCAAAGCCTTCTCCACATTAAAAACTTCTTTCCCCGCGTCATCATACTGCAGTTCATATTCAACCCTTCCATTCTTAATCTCCATTCGAATGAGCTTAGAATTGCGATGAATGAGCACTCCATTGTTTTCCATGTTACGCTCAATAATTTTCACCACATCTTCATCCTCAAAAGGAAGTATGCGATCACCCTTATCAATCAGGTGCACCTTGGTTCTACCAAAGCCAGAAAATATAGTGGCATATTCACAACCTATCACACCCGCACCCACAATTACCATACTTTCGGGAAAATCTGTCATGCTCTCAATACCATCGCTGGTCATTACAATTTTCTCATCGATAGGAAGGTCGGGAAGATACCGAGGTCTGCTACCTGTTGCCAATATAACGTGGTCGGCATACACTACTTCTTTAGAGGTGCCATTGGTGATTTCAATTTCGTTTTGTCCCACCAATTTTGCCGTTCCATTTTTGAACTCTAGAAGATCAGAATAATTAGAATCTTTCAACTGATCCATGTGCAGCTCCAACATGGTTTTTCGTTCACTTACTGCACGTTTTACCTCGGCTTGAATTTCATCATAGTTGACACTAGGAGCATCAATATTAAAGCGCTTCAAATTTCTTCTAAACGCTGCCGTTTCTCGTGATAATTCCCACCAGGTCTTGGACGAAAGTGCTCCATTGGTAACGCCTGCTCCTCCTACCTTATCCCTCTCAATGAGTAGCACCTTTTTTCTAAAATCCAAAGCACGCATGGCGGCAGCATAGCCAGAAGGGCCAGCACCAATGATAACAAGGTCGTATTTAGTCATAACAGTTAAAGCCTAATCTATATGCTCCAATTTATAAAAATTAGGTCACCGAGCATAGAAAAGAGCTGCCATACTCATAAAATGAGGCTTTATTTAGAGGGAAGGTGGATTCCAGCAACCATGCAGCGAATGGAGCCACCTCCACTTTCCTCAATGGTATGAATATCCAGGGGCAGTGGACTCAAGTACTTTTCCATTTCACTCAACTGGCCAGGGAGCAAAGCGTCATAGGCAGTTTGAGACATTAGTAAAAAACGGTCATTGTTTGCATTTTTTACCTCAAACATATTGCCAGCGAAAGCATTCATTTGGTCGTAGCTCAAAGCAATTACTTTATGGTTTGTTGCCGCCAATTGATTAAGTATTAATTCCTGATCATTTTCTTCATGAATGGAATCCAGACAAATTCCAGCTAATGACTCCCCTATCCACATCATCACATTGGTGTGATAAATAGCCAGTCCATTTTCATCTACAGCATTAAACAAGATGGGTTCGTACCCCAACTTTGCACAAAGTGATGTAAACAATTCTCCCTCTGTTCTTTCAGATCGGCATGCGTACGCTACTTTATTCGGATGATCAAATATTATACTACCTGTACCTTCCAGAAACCTCCCCTCCGATTCAACGCTACTTATATCATCAACTTCAGTGACTTTATAATTTTCATTAAGCTGTTTTACAATATCCGTTCTCCTTTCTAATCTTCGACTTGGTGCCATCATAGGATAAAGCAATATTCTACCATCTTCATGGGTGGTGATCCAATTATTAGGGAAAATAGCATCTGTTGTGACAGGGTCAGGGGTGTCCTCCACTACTAGTACTGAAATACCCTTTGTAACCATTGCATCCACTGCATTATCAAATTCCTTTCGTGCCATGATCTGAACTTGGCTTTCGTTGTCACTCCTTTTCTGAAAAGCATTAGAAGCTGCTGTTTCCGGATTATATCCAAAAGAAGCTGGTCTTACCATTAAAATTGTATGAGGAACTTGAGAAAAAGCCATCCAATTATGCAGTTATGGGTTAATTTTGGTGCCAATCACAAAAGTAATTCATTTTGGAACGCCTACTCGAACTTGATAAAGAACTTCTTCTTTACTTCAACGGATTTCATGCCAGCTGGCTAGATCCCATAATGATGTTGGCTACAAAAACCATATTCTGGCTGCCACTCTATTTATTGCTCGTTTATCTGATGGCCAAATTCAAGAAGTGGGATACACTTTATTATTTGTTGGGGGTTGCAATATGTATTACCCTTACCGACCAGATTACCTCTGGCTTTATGAAACCTTTTTTTGGAAGGTTACGCCCTTCTCATGAGCCATCGCTGGAAGGCCTATTGCATATTGTTAATAACTATCGAGGAGGTCAGTTCAGTTTTGCCTCCGGACATGCGGCCAACACTTTCGGAGTGGCGATGTTTGTTTTTCTGCTTTTCAGAGGTCGCTACCATTGGATGAGCGTCATCTTCCTATGGGCAGCGTTTATGAGTTATACCAGAATCTACCTTGGAGTTCACTATCCAGGTGATGTTATAGTTGGCGCTTTAATTGGTTTACTTTGTGGCTGGATAGGATATCAATTTTCTACCTGGCTAATTAGAACCGTTCAAAAAAGAAAACTGAAGGCTCAAAGTTAATTAGCCAACGAGTTTCTTTACATATTTACCGATAATATCAAACTCAAGGTTTACGACATCCCCTACTTTCACTGCGTGGAAGTTGGTGTGTTCATAAGTGTAGGGTATAATGGCGACACTAAAGCCATTGTCTCGTGAATTATAACAGGTAAGGCTCACACCATTTATTGCAATAGATCCTTTTTCTACTGTAACATTACCTATTGATGAATCATATTCAAAATCAAACACCCAACTGCCATTCTCCTCTTTAATAGCCACGCATCGACCAGTCTGATCTACATGGCCTTGCACAATATGCCCATCAAACCGACCATTAATAAGCATACATCTTTCAAGATTAACTTTACTCCCAATTCGTAAATCTCCTAGATTAGACTTTGTTAATGTTTCCTTAATTGCGGTCACCCAATATATATCTTCATCAATCCTAGTAACAGTAAGACATACTCCATTGTGTGCAATGCTTTGATCAACTTTCAATTCAGGCACAAGACTGCTAGTTATACCAAAATGAGTGTTGCTGCCCTCCTGAGCTAAATCTTCAACTGTTCCTAGTGTTTCAATAATTCCAGTAAACATAGCTGCAAGATATAAATTCGGTGTGAATCTTAACAATGCTGCCTGCCACCTATTCGCATTGCTAATATTCCCATGAGGTGTGGAAATACTGAAAATTAGAAACAAATAAGGCCCTTGCATTGTTCTTAATGAAAGAAGTCATTAAGCTTCTTAACATTTAAATAAAATCAAGTAAGACATGAGCAACTTAAATAGAATAGGACTTAATGAAGAAAAAACTAAAGAGTTGGCCATACTTCTCAATGACTTATTGGCTAATTACTCTACATTTTATCAAAATGTACGTGGATATCACTGGAATATCAAGGGTGATAAATTTTTTGAACTGCACTTAAAATTTGAAGAACTATACAATAATTTATTATTGAAAATTGATGAAGTCGCTGAGCGCATTCTTACCCTTGGTTTTACTCCCAACCATAGATACACTGACTATCTTAAAACTACCAAAGTACCGGAAAGCATCGAGGTGTCAGATGGAAATAAAGCTGTAGCCAATATTCTTGAGGCCTTCAAGGTATTGCTCACTAAGCAAAGAGAAATACTCAACTTATCAGCAGAGATTGATGATGAAGGCACTAATGCTATGATGAGTGATAATATTCGCGAGCAGGAGAAGTTGGTTTGGATGTACTCGTCATTCCTTAGCAAAAGCTAATATCTATAACAGAATACAAAAGCAATGCAGAAATGAAGTATTCTGCATTGCTTTTTTGTTTAAAGTGTAGTTGCCTCCTTTACAGTGGAACTAGAAGATAAAACAGATCCTTTCTTAGCGTATACACGAAAATAGTACTTAGTCGCAGCAGTAAGGCCTGTTACTACGGTACTCGTTCCTGTAATCTCCTTTCTGCTGTAACCTGTTACCGTAGTGCTAAAATCCGCCTTTAAAGAAACATCTAAAAGATATTTCTCTGCGCCTGTTACCCCATTCCAGCTGGCTTTAAATGATGTAGTATTAATATCCGTAGCTGCGTTCAGACTAGGCACACCTACTGGTTTCGGATCATCATCCTTGCTACACGCAACCAACATCATTGAAAATAAAAGTGTCAATGATAGCACTTTTAGAATACCCCTTCTTTCGATCATCATTTTGAGAAACATTAAGTAAAACATTATTTAGTTTAATGCCTCTTTGACCCCTAATGAAATCAACAGGTTGGAATGAAGATAAAATAAGGATGAAAAATATTCTTTAGGGAAGAAAAAAAATAGCGGCAACAAAAATCAATACTCTTAATTCTCTACAGCACTTATGAATAAAGTAAGAGCTAACGAGTCAAATTCTCACAAAAGGTAGGCAGGAAGATAAATTTATTTGATTAGCAAACTAAATGGCAACTTCCTCCTGGCATAACTTTTTAATAGATGCGACAGCCTCTTCAAATTGAACAGATTTGTCATAAAATTCATTAGCACCTAAAGCCATGCAGCGCTCTTTAAAATAGAAGTTACTATTATTCGTGAATACGATAATATAAGGTTTATGCTTATCCTGAAGCGTCTCAATAATTTTTAAGCCATTCATCCCGGGCAACTGTAGGTCCAGTAGCACAATATCCGGTTTGTCGGACTCTATTCGTTTCAACCCTGACGTACCATTACGTACGGACCCTATAATTTCAAGGTTTTCAATCTCCTTCAAAAAACTAAGTAAGCGCCAAGTAATGGAAACTGAGTCTTCGATAATTAATAATGATTTTTTGCTCATTGCTGGTGACTGGTGAATACTAAATACTAATACTCAAAAGTCTGGATATTCAACAGAGCATGCTATAGTAATAAACTGAATAACAGGTAGTGCTTTAATGAAAGCTTGTAGTGCTTTTACTACAAAGAATTAGGTTATTTTATGTTCGTGTACGTAGCGAATAAGCTCTGCATTGCTTGTCATATTCATTTTCTCCAAAATGCGAGATCTGTAGGTACTTATAGTGTTGGGGCTCAAATTCAGTTTTTCACCTATAGTGGTAAGCGATTTTCCGTTAGCAATTAGCTGAAGTACTTCTAATTCCCTATCAGAAAGTAATTCATGCAACTCGAGCCGCTCCTGATTCCCAATATGATTTATCAATATCGCAGCCATTGATGGCGATACGTACTTTTTACCCACCAAAATGTGGCGCACCGCCTTAATTAACTCTTCAGGCGCACTTTCTTTGGCCAGATATCCGAATGCCCCTGCTTTTAGTGCTCTTACAGCATACTGTTCTTCCCTATGCATACTAAGTACTAATATATTTTGAGATGGTTTCAGATTCTTTATCTTCTTAATGAGTTCAAGTCCTGTAGTTCCGGGCATACTAATATCACAAATAACAAGATCAAATCCATTTTTGGAAATGGCATCAAGCGCATCATCAGCATTTGCAACTTCTGTAATAACAGCTTCAGAAAAATCGTCTTTTAGAATCTGATTCAATCCGCGTCTTACTATGGCATGATCATCTGCTAACAAGAATTTTAGATCACCTTTCATATTACTGAGCAATTATCGGTATGATTAACTCCAGTGTTGTTCCTTCTCCAGATTTAGATTTCAAAGTAAGCGTTCCATTCATCATCATTGCCCTTTCCGTCATACCCAAAATTCCAAATGATCTGGCCTTGGTTTTATCATTTGTGTTAAAGCCCTTACCATCATCCGAAATAATAAGATGAAACTTCTCCTCTTCCTCTTTTATCTCAACATTTACCTTGGTGGCTTCTGCATGCTTGGCTATATTATTTAGGCTTTCTTGAAAAATTCTGAAAATTGCAATGCTATAATGCTGATTAAACTTAGGCTCATCAATATCTGCCACTATTGAACACGACACACCAAATCTTTTACTAAATTGGCTAGCTTGATATTCCAAAGCCGGAAATAAACCCAGATCATCTAACAAGGAAGGTCGAAGTTCAGAATTGATTCTTCTTAAGGAAGAAACAGCATCAAGTGTGATGTGTATTGTTTCCTGTATCTTAGATGTCAATTCATCAGAATTAACCTTCTTATTTAGCCAGGATAAATCCATCTTTATGGCTGTCAGTTGCTGACCTAATTCATCATGCAGTTCTCTTGAAAGCGAAGCTCTCTCTTCCTCACGTACGTGCTGTAAATGTACTGTTAATTCTTTTAGCTGATTAGTGTATTGGTTGACTTTGGCTTCAGCGTTTTTCCGATCCGTAATGTCTCGTGTCACTGCCAATGATGACACAATTTTCCCGTCTGAGTCTCGAAACGGAACAGCATGGGTTTCCATCCACAATTTTCTTCCTTTTAATCCAATAATTTCAAATTCTAGTTTTCCAATAATTCCTTTAAATACATCTTGAGTATGTTTTCTAAAGGCCTCCTTATAGGGCCCATCGACCAAATTAACAAGCTCAATTCCCTTCACAGCCTGCAGGCTATCGGCCTGTATCATTGCCAATCCTGCCGGGTTCATATCAATCAACTCACCCCTTCTATTTAATATTTTAACGCACTCCGGCTCGGTGTCTAAAATGGTTCTCAGACGGTATTCACTTTCCTCTAATGCCTTTTCAGCGTTTTTCCTTTCAGTGATATCACGCACTATACTTAGCGTGTTACCATTCTTTAACCTCGTAGCGTTTACCTCTACCGGAAAGGTCGTGCCATCCTTTCGTTTTAAGGTCCTTTCCTGCAATAGCGACACATCCTCCCTTACTTCATTCATTCTAAATGATACTTCATTTTCCTGAAAGAGTACAATGTCAGGAAGGGACAATTTTAATAACTCCTCCTGAGAATATCCCAACATAGCGCAAGCCATTCTATTCACTTGTTGAAGTTGAAGAGAATGGTTTACAATAAAAATTCCATCTGAGGCCTGGTCCACCAATGTTCGATACTTCTCTTCACTTTCTCTTATTTTTTGTTCAAAAATTATGCTTTCAGTTACATCTTGTATTATTCCTCTGAACTTAAGTGGATTTCCATTGTTATCTCGCTCCGCGTACCACCTGTTGAGAAGATACTTTAATGGAAGAATTTCTGGATTAGTTCGAAATAATGTTGGTCTAGGGTCCTCCCCATTAAGCATTCCTTCAACACCCGCGTCAAATTTATCCCTATCCTCAGGATGAATCCTGAAAATGTATTCTGAATGAGGTACCGATTCTGATCTGGGATCAAATCCAAGCAATCGAAATAATTGCTTAGACCATTTTCTTTTATCTGTACTCACCTCCAACTCCCAACTCCCCAGTTTGGCTTGCTCTTCAGCTACTTCAAGGATTTCCATTGCTTGAAGTAATTTCATCTCATCCTGCTTCCTCTCACTGATATCTCTAAAATAGATGGATAAACCACCCAACGATGGATAGACATGATTTTCATACCACCTGTCATGCGGAGGGTAATACTCTTCCAAATAAATATACCTTTGATACTTCATGGCTTTTCCATAAGCCAAATAAAATGGACGCCCCGTCCCTGAAGGGAATATGGTGCTCACTTTCTGTCCAACTACTTCCTCTGGATTGCACTTAAATATCTCACCTGCCCGATTGTTTAAATAAGTAAAACGCCAATTACTATCAAATGATACAAACCCATCAGTGATACGCTCTAAGGTAGTACGATAACGCCTCTCATTTTCCTCCAGCAAAGAATGAATACTTTTTTGATCTGTGATATCTACAGCTGTGCCTATATAGCCATAGGGCTGATAGTCCGTATCATATAAAACAACAGCCCGAGCCGCCAGCCATGTAACTTTCCCCTGTCGGGTAAGAAACCTCATCTCAGTTCTAAATTCTTTCTTATCAGACACTGCATTCTGCCACTCGATAAGCACTCTACCTTCGTCTTCTGGATGAATAGCCCTGATCCAACCATCCCCCATTGCTTCTTTATAACTGATACCAGCGTGTTTTATCCATTCCTCATTTACGTAGATGCAATTTCCGTCAAGATCAGTCTGAAAAATACCTACAGGAGCATTAGCAGTTAATCTTGTGAATAGCAATTCACTATTTGCTAATGCTGTTTCGCTCATCTTTTTCTCAGTGATATCCTCAGCCACAACCAGAAGTGAATTAATTCCCTTTGTATCACTTATTAGCGGCACTGTTTTAAAAAACAGGTGTCGTTGACGCAAATCCAATTCAAATACTTGAGGCTCCCCTTTTAAAGTTTTTTTATAGTACTCCGTTACTGTATTTACAATTTCATCACCAAGCTCTGAAAAGAGGTCCGCGGGTGACTTACCTACATAGGATTCTGGATCCTGATCTGATTTCACAAATGCCTCACCTCCATTAAAAAGGACACGTAAATCTTCACCAACAACACTCAAGAAAGAATTAGGGAAGTTATCTATTACAACCGCTAAAAATTTTTCTCTTTTTACAATCTCTTGCTCAGCTTTTTTAAGATTTGTTATGTCTCGGGCTACCCCTAAGACAGATTTAACATTTCCATGTTGATCAAATTCAGGATTTAAACGCAAATCAAAGTGATGAGCTCCGTCAGCTCCATCCCAATCAAATTGGGTGTTAAGCGGCTTACCGATTTCAAAAACAGATTTTATATTCTCATCCCAAAAACCAACCATCTCATTAGCAAACCCGATCTCATGGTGTGTTTTACCAATAATCTCCTCTTCTTTAAATCCAGTCAACTTGAACAAGGATGGATTGGCGTAAGTAATCCTGATCTCACTGTCATAGCGGGTAATAATATCAGCTATCCCCTCAGCCAGGGATCGGTATTTCTCCTCGCTCTCCGCAAGATCCAAAGCACGAATATGCTGTTCGATGGCTATTTTTACCTGATTGGCAGAACGGTCAATTAATTCTAGATCGATACTTTCCGGTGCTTTGACCTCTTTATAATAAATAGCAAATGTGCCTAAAACACTGCCGTTGTTGCGTAAAACGGGTGTAGACCAGCAAGATCTTAGACCATGATTGAGAGCAAGGTTTTTAAAATCGTCCCACAATGGATCATTGGCTATATCAGAAACTATTACCCTCTCTTTTCTGTAAGCCGCTGTTCCGCAAGACCCCCTATTTTGTCCAATTGCCAGACCATCTATTGCCTTACAATATTCATCCGGAAGACTAGGCGCAGAACCATGTACCACATGCTTCCCTTCTTTATCCATCAAGAGAATTGAACAAAGCGCCCCTTTTATATTTTTTTCAAAATTTTGTGTGACTAAATCCAGAATTGTGATCAGAGGTTGATCTGTAGCAATCATTTTCATGACCTCCATTTCCATTTCCAATAGTGTAGCCTGGGAAGGAAACTCTTTCAATGTTGTGGTTTTGGATCTGTTGCTCATTCAATCTTAAAGAAAACTTAACTACGAAAAACCTATTTAGGAATATAATAAATCCAAAGCACATTATCTGTGTATGTACGGCATATTTATAGTCTTTTCAGGTTATTTTAAGCTTACAGAATAATTAAAATATGAATAAAACAGGCATCGACATGCATCAAGAATAGAGTAATCTCTGCTTATCTTTGAAAGATGATCATTTGGAAGAAAGACTGGTTTCTATTGTTTTCGATGGCTCTCCTTCTTAGTAGTTGTGGCGAAAAACAAAAAACACTTCAGGTTATCAAAATAAAAGTCGATTCATTAAGTCAAATTCAACTCATTCAAGACTCATTGGTAAAACCAATCGTCTACACGCATATCATTGACCTGGAAAATCAACCTGTTCCCGAGGCCAAGGCTCTATTTATTTCTGCCGTTTTACCATCCATTCTTATTACAAAACATAATCTTGAAACAGAACGAAGGAAAGTTCATGATCTAAAAGAGAAAAAAAAGTGGCACAAGGAAGATAGCACTTATTATCTGAACTTAAAGCGAAAATACAAAGCCAGTAATATTGAAAATCTTTTGAAACGAATGACCACTGTACCCAATAGCATCGTATTGGCACAGGCTGCCGTAGAGAGTGGATGGGGCCAGTCCAGGTTCTTCAAAGAAGGAAATAACATCTTTGGCATGTGGTCATACAACCGAAATGAACCCAGAATAAGAGCAGGGCTAAAAAGAGAATCAGGCCCAATCCATGTTCGGGCTTATGACGACATATCTCAGTCCATTGCCGACTATTTCAAAACACTTGGCTCCGCTCACGCCTATCGGGAATTGCGCACAGCCCTTCAGGAAAGTAACGATCCTTTCACCTTATTGCCTCATTTAAAATATTACAGTGAAAGAAGACATGAGTACACCGAACAATTAAGAAAAATTATCAAGTACAACCATTTGACTCAATACGACAGTTATACACTTGATCCGCAATATTTTGTCATAGAATGATGAGAATATTGATCATTATATCATCCCTTTTGCTTTTCACCAGTTGCTCACAACAAACCGAAACAAAAAGTCAATCCAACTCTTCTAGCGATCAAATCAAAAGTTATAAGGAGGTAGTTTGTTTCGTATACCATCGTTTTGGAGACAGTCGTTTTTCCAGCACCAACATATCAGTGGAGGATTTCAAAACACACCTTGCCTGGTTAGCGAATCATGAGTATCAGGTATTGAATCTGTCAGAGGCTATCAACTACCTTTCCAATAACGATCCCGTAAAAAAGACAGCAGTTATTACCATAGATGACGGGTATAAAAGTTTTTTTAAGAATGGACTCCCACTACTCCATCAATATCAATTTCCCGCCACTTTATTTATCAATACAGAAACTGTAGGCGCAGGAGATTATATGAACTGGGAAGAGTTAAAGGGCGCCATGAATCAAAAAATAGAGATTGGTAATCACACTCATACCCACGATTACTTTGTTGACAATGAACCGTCTTTACGCTACACCTATTTCGAAGACAATATTCAAACCGCACAGCAGTTGATCAAGGATAAACTTGGAATCTTTCCAAAAGTGCTGGCCTACCCCTATGGAGAATTTGATCAAAAAATGAAAGTCATTACTAAAGGTATGGGTTTTGTAGGTGCGGCTGCCCAAAATTCAGGTGTCATGAACAATATGACAGACACCTATCAAATTCCTCGCTTTCCTATGTCTGAGCATTACGCTAAAATGTTTGAAGAAAAAGTAAACATGCAAGCCTTAAAAGTGATAAGAAAAATACCAGAAGAAAATTTAATAACTAATGACGCAAGTAAACCATTACTGACCTTGACGATCAGTACTGAAGAGCTATTAATGGATCAATTGCAATGTTTTGTACAAGGTGGAGATTGCACCCTCCAAATTATTGACCAGTCTGCTGATCAAGTTACATTGACCCTGCAATCTACCCAAGATCTAACAAGCAGACGAAGAACGCTCTATACACTTACAGTACCAGATAGTACTGGAAATTGGCACTGGTTTAGTCACCTTTGGATCAACAATTCCGTTAAATAAGAAATGCAAAAACAACTCACCTACTTTTTTAGCTTTTGGCTCATTCTCGTTTCTTGTACCCAAAAAAAAGATAGCATTCAGAACCCTACTTTCATTGATTTTAAAGTTCAAAATACCTTTCCACACGATAAAGAAGCATTTATACAAGGATTGGTGATAAACAATGGACAGCTTTACGAAAGCACTGGCCAGGAAGATTCGTGGATTGGAATAGTCAACATTAAAACTGGTATTGCTGATAAAAAGATAACGCTTGATAAAAAGTACTTTGGAGAAGGCATAACCATTCTAAATAACAAGATCTATCAATTGACTTGGCAAAACAGAGTCGGTTTTGTGTATGATCTTAAGACCTATGGAAAACTACAAGAATTTGAATATACCTCTGAGGGCTGGGGACTAACACATAACAATATCGATTTGATCATGAGCGATGGGACCAGTACGCTCTATTTCAGAGATTCCCTAAGTCTTAAAATTAAAAAAGAGATGCAGGTAATGTATAATGGTAAGCCTGTTAACGCGCTTAATGAATTAGAATACATTGACGGATTTATCTATGCGAATGTGTGGCGCACAAATTGGATTGCAAAAATCAACCCTGCCAACGGAGAGGTGGTTGGATTTTTGGATTTATCGAAATTAGTTCAGCAAGCTAACCTTATCAATCCCAATGCAGATGTGCTCAACGGCATTGCCTGGCACGAAGGCACTCAATCCATGTTGGTTACAGGAAAGAACTGGCCTTATATTTATGTCTTAAAAATGAATGACCCTATTCAATGATCAAAAGAAGTCATGTATAAAAAAATAATCACCATATTACTACTATCAGGTTTTAGCTCTGTTCAAGCACAGAACCCCTACCCTTTAAAAAAAGATGTTGCAACGCTGGATGGGATCATTAAAGCTTATTATGAGGTGGTGTCAGGGCCTGATGGGCCAAAGCAAACAGAGCGTGACAAGTCATTGCACCATCCTATGGCCAACGTGATGGTTACTGGCATTACCCGATCTGGAGAGCCCTTCCTTCGTGCGATGACATTGAAAGAGTTTCATGCCAATGTACCGCAAGATGCTTTCTATGAATCAGAGATTCATAGGGTAACAGAAACGTTTGGCAACATCACCCACGTGTGGAGTACCTACGAATCACGAGATCAGTTGAACGGCCCAGTAACTGCAAAGGGCATCAATAGTATACAGCTCTACTATGATAGAGAGCGATGGTGGATTCTTAATTGGGTGTATGACAGTGAACGAACCGGAAACGAGATTCCTGTAAAATACTTACCCGAAGAAAAATAGTAACTACCTCATAGGGATGAGAATATCATTATTTCTTAACAATGATCTTGAAAGTAACATTGCACTCAACTGCTTACTCCCAGCTTTATCCTCTCATCACTATAATATCTACCTATCAGAAAAAGTAGGCAAAGAATCAACCATTGCTCCCCTACGACAGCTCGCCTTTCTAGAAAGAGAATTTCCTAATCAACATTTGTTTCCGCAATTAGAGTTGATGTCAGCCAGCGGATTTCTTTCATTTGATCAAATCAATAAAAAATACGGTGTTTCCGTCACTCAAGTCTCCTCGCTAGAAACCTGCTTGAAAGAGATATCTTCTTTCAAGCCCGATCTGTTTATCTCTATTCGGTTTGGCAAAATATTTAAAGGTGAGATCATTACTATTCCTCCTCTGGGAATAATTAATCTACATTCGGCCATACTTCCCAACTACAAAGGGGTACTCGGGACATTTCGAGCCATCCTTAATGGAGACAAGAAAATAGGGAGCACACTTCACTATATTACAGACAGCGGAATTGACACAGGAAAAATCATTGGTATCAACCAACAAAATGTATCACCTGACAAAAGTGTGCTATGGCATATCGTTAATTTATATCCGCAAGCATGCGAAAAACTAAGCACACTCATTAATACAATTGATAATAACGAAACCATTCAATCCATTCAGCAAAGTGGTGACGGCAACTACTACTCTTTTCCCACGCAAGAGGAATTTGATCAACTAAAAGAAGTCAAAATAGAGTTATTTAATCTGAGTGAGTATGCTGATCTACTCGAGCATTTCTATTCCATTGATCCAATTTGGGCAAAGGAAAAGTTAAAAAATGACGATATTTTTAAACCTTAAGTATCAACTCCACCATCTCCAATTATACCAGTGGCATTTCGTTTTCAGGTTTATTTTTTAACTTGAATTGTTAAAACCCTGAGTGTATGCAAAAAATAGGTAGAAACGATCTCTGCCACTGTGGAAGTGGGAAAAAATATAAGAATTGCCACATGGATAATGAGACCTCCAACCGAGGCATGAATCAGGCATTTATCATCACAGGAATATTGGTTGCATTGCTAGCCATTGGAATAGTTGGTTATTACATCAACGATGCTAACAGTAGTACCGAAGCTCAGGGTCAGGGATTCACTCCATCAGCTCCTCCCAGTGGTGAAGCACCTCCAGGCAAGGTTTGGTCTTACGAGCATGGCCATTGGCATGATGCTTTCTAGATTCTAAAATGCTGGCTTCAAAGATAAACACCTCCGAAGCCAGCATCAAGATTAATGCTTACTCGTCTGCAAAATAAACTCCGCAGTTTCTTTTTTGAACTTTTCTAGTGAAGGCTTATGGGTGTACATCATGTGGCCACCTTCATAGTACTTCATGATGATGTTCTTCTTAATGTCTTTCTCCAATCCCAGATGATCGATTGAATATTCCACACCATAAAAAGGTGTAGCCAAGTCATAATAACCATTAAGAATAAGAACCTTCATATATGGGTTTCTTGACATGGCCAAGGCCATATCCGTACCTGTATTGGGTGGTGTTGGAAATCCAGCACCATTGATGGCATGATCCCAATCCCAATCAAATCCCTGACGTCCATAAGCTGACGTGTAATACGTATTGGCTTTGTTTACTTTTAAAGTGTTGTAAAAATAATCCATAAACAAAGCGGTGTAGGCAGGACTAATCGCTGCACTCTGAGGATCATATACTGAATATTGACTTAAAGGATTCTGGTTAATTCCTGTAAATCTTGAATCCAACCTGCCAACAGTTTTGCGTTCATTCCTCAATAGCTCTTCTGTAAACTCGGGCTCACTTACTCTCAAATCTGCTCTTTCCAGATAATCTAAACTTAGACCGGTAAAGTAGGAAAGACGTTCCGCTATTTTCTTGCGGGCATCACCTACTAATCCATCTCCTTCCATTAGGGCGGTGGTATACTCCCCTTTTGCAAATTCGCGCGCCTCCTGAACAAAGGCTGCAAGGCTTGCCGGTTTGTTGGCTACTTTATCATGATACCATGCTGTTGCTGCATAAGTCGGCAAATTC
Organism: Cyclobacteriaceae bacterium; assembly: GCA_020436125.1. Lineage (GTDB taxonomy): Bacteria > Bacteroidota > Bacteroidia > Cytophagales > Cyclobacteriaceae > ELB16-189. The sequence goes on from JAGQYK010000017.1 coordinate 48,946, forward strand.
ATTACATATGAAATATCGTCACCTTGAGCGAAAACCAAAGTGCGCAGATCAAATACAGCTGATACCATCACCACACCATTCACCGACATTCCCAAATTTTGTTGCAGATAGTGCATCACACCCGCATTGCGAAACGTTCCATAGCTCTCGCCAATTAGGTACTTGGGGGAATTCCAGCGATCATTCTCATTGATGAACTGTCTGATAAACTGACTGATCATTCTTATATCCTGGTCTACTCCCCAAAAGTCTTTGTTCTTGGCCTTCCCTACCGCATGGCTCAATCCCGTTCCAATCGGGTCCATCATTACGATATCAGACACATCCAATATGGAGGCATTGTTATCTTCTAAAGTGTAAGGAGCTGCAGGCGTAAATCCCGGGTCATTTACCACAACGCGCTTGGGACCAATTACTCCCATGTGCAACCAAATGGAAGAAGAACCAGGACCACCATTGAAGACGAAACTGATAGGTCTCGTTTTAGCATCCGTTACCCCCTCCTTGATATAAGCCGTAAAGCCATGCAAGGCGATGGGTTCATCATCATTGTTGCGCAACAGCATGGTTCCTGCCATTGCCTTATAGTTAATTACTTTTCCATCAATCCGCACCGTGTGACTAGTGGTAGAAACATCTCCCTTGGGAATAGTATCTGACTGGCCTTGAGAGAAGAGTGCAATGGGCGCCACCAAAAAGGTAACGCAGAATAAAATGAGTTGATAAAATGATTTCATTATAAAGAGGTTTTAATAAGGCGCTCAAAGTACCCAAATTTGATTGCTTTGAAAAGCTTTAATATGCGAGTGTTATGTCTCACAGATAACACAGAATTGCACAGATCAATTTATTATTCGGATGATGCTTTCTTTATCTAACAATCTTGCTGTATTGAAATTCACAAGAATACCCGACTTTTTGTTTGACAATCTCAGATAGGTCAATAGTTGCTTTTTGTTTACATCATAAAGCGTTTCTACTGATTTTATCTTAACTATAATCTGATTCTCTACAAGAATATCAATACGAAATCCAATCTAAGCTTTATACCCTTATAAATAACTGGAAAAGGTATCTGTGTATTTACGGTCAATCCTATATCTCGTAATCTTAAAGTCAAAATAATTTGGTTTATAATATAAACTACTTTACATTTATTTCGTTATAGAACATTAAGCGCCTGCTAAAGCATCGCTTTTAGGCCAAAAAACACATTTACCTTTAAAAAAGATGAAATGACACAAGAAACTGACAACCTCTCTCCACAGCAAAGTCTGGATCTCATCCAATCAATGATCAGGCAGGCGCATGGAAACATGAGCAACAACAGCTTCTATTTTATCCTCTGGGGTTGGGTAGTGGTTACTGCTAATTTTGGTATGTACTTCATGATCCAATTTACTGACATTCAAAATCCACAA
>JAGQYK010000017.1:50466-57252 GCA_020436125.1 Cyclobacteriaceae bacterium
TCATCTGGCTGATTGCCATTCCTGCCTGGATCGTTAGCATGGTTCATGGGGCACGCCAAGGACGAAAAGAACGCAAGACCAGCCATTTAGATAGGGTAAATATGTGGTTATGGATTGCGCTTGGTATTTGTCTTCTTCCGGTGATTGGGTTTATGAACAGACTCAACTTTCAGGTAAGCCCACTCGTATTGATCATCATTGCACTCCCTACTTTTGTGACGGGTGTTATGCTAAAGTTCAAACCATTAATATTGGGTGGAATTAGCTTTTATGTTTTCGGTATCATATGTTTTATGGTGAGTCCTGTCACTCAATTTCTAATTGCAGGAGTAGCGATAGCTTGTGGCTATCTAATTCCAGGGTACTTATTAAAAGCAACCAGAGAAAAAAATGTTTAAAGATTTAGATCCTCTCCTACATTCTCAGTTGAGACTGGCCATTATGTCTTTACTCATTAGTGTAGAGTCGGCTGAGTTCACTTTTATAAAAGAAAAGACGAGAGCAACAGCGGGTAACCTCAGTGTGCAGATTGACAAGTTATCCACCGCTGGATATCTCGATGTGAATAAATCCTTCAAGGGAAAAATGCCTCTCACCACCTGTAGGATTACCAAAAAAGGAATAAAAGCATTTGAAGATTATGTCAATTCATTGAAACAGTATATCAACAAATAATTTTTTTTGTCCATTTAGTTTATAATATAAACCAGTTTACATTTATGAAAACACTAACAACAATCCTCATCATTATCCTTATTGGAAGCAGTGCGTTGATAGCACAACAGCGTGACTTCTCAGCACAGTGTAAATCCGAAATGAAAAAGCTTGCCTATTTCGTTGGCGATTGGAAAGGCACTGCAGTTATTCAAACACCCAATGGCCCTCAGACCTTGGCTCAAACAGAGCACATCCAATGGGAGTTGGATGGAGTAGTGCTATCCATCGAAGGGATTGGCCGTGAAAATGACAAAGTAACTTTCAACGCCTTAGCGTTTGTCAACTTCAATCCTGCTACTCAGGAATTCCAATTCAGATCTTACCTCAAAGAAGGATATGCCACGGATGCCTATTTCAAAGTACTGGGTGAAAACCAATTTGAATGGGGATTTGACATTCCCACAGGAGGTAAAGTAAAATACTCTATCACTTTAGACTCAACGAAAAAGACTTGGTACGAGTTGGGCGAGTACTCTCCTGATGGTACGAAATGGATGAAATCCATTGAGATGAATCTGGTGAAACTATAAAACAAGGTTAAAGACATTAAGCGTATGACTACACTCGTCCACAGCACCACAGGATTTATCCATCTGTTCACCGCCATAGGTGCCATGGCAACTGGAACGCTCGTTTTGATGCTCAAAAAAGGAACAAGAACCCATCGCTTCATAGGTTATTTGTACTTCTACTTAATGTTGGTGATGAATAGCACTGCATTTATGTTATATGGATTGTTCGGCACCTTTGGTCCGTTCCATGTGGCAGCAGTAGCCAGCCTGATTACAGTCTTATTTGGATTGATCCCCGTTATAAGGCGCAAGCCGGGATGGCTTCGCCAGCATCTTACCTTTATGTATTACTCCATCGTTGGTTTGTATGCTGCCTTCGCTTCCGAAACATTGACCCGCATCCCAAAGTCTCCGTTTTTTACCATGGTCATCATTGCAACCATAGCCATAACAATTGCCGGTGTCTTCATATTTAAAAGAATGAAACCGATTTGGTTAAAGCGCCATGGCTGATGGATAACGAATCCGCCTTCCTAAGTTGAGAAATTCGCCCGTTTCGCAGAATTTACTCTTCCATTGTGGGGTATATTTCCAAAACACCTCTGAAAATTATGCTGGAACTTTTAACTTTATGAAAGTAGGTGGATGGAGTGCCCCTACCAAATTTTGTCTATTTTTAGTACTCGACATAACTTTTAACTGTATGATAAAGAAATTTACCCGGTCGTTGTGGCTCGTTGCCTTAGTAGCATTGGCTTTTGCGTGTAGTGAAGACGATCCATTGCCTCGCTCCTCCGTTGATTTTGTAAATGAAATTGCCGAGGTAGGCAGACCTGTGATGTTTGACAATCTTTCACTCAATGCAGATAGGTACGAGTGGAAATTTAGTGACGGACAAACTTCAGATGAAATATCTCCTTCTATCACGTTTGATGATCCAGGTGCGATTACAGTTGTTTTAAAAGCTTTTACCAAAGACAATCAAGTCGATTCTGTGGTTAGAGATATTACTATAAGACAACGTTATCTGGTAGCTTATTCAGTAAAAGCATTTCCAATGGACAGTATCGGAACGGATCTTTTAAAATATGCCTGGGATAAAGATGAGGTAGATGCCGAAGATCAACTCCCCGACTTATTGGTAGATTTTATTGTGAATAAAAGCGATGCCGATCTTACCGATGCAGATATTGAGAACTCGCTGCTCGGTCCCATTTTCTTCAATGCTTCCGGCCAAGATGTGAGTAATTCTGTTTCCATAGACCTTATCTTAACAAACGAAAGCTGGGCATTTGTTTTAAGGGATTGGGATGGAGCTGATGAAAATAACATTACGTTCAATGATCCATTTTCAACCGTTATGGGAGCTACATTTAACCCAGTACAAGCACCTTCTGTAACTAATGAGGATGGCACAGAAGGCAATTTTTCTATTACAGGCTTTAATCAGGCCGATCAATTTATTGACATTACCTTCTTTTACGAGCTGAGATAAACGAAGGACATACTAGAACGAATTATATCTGGAGCTTATGCGCGTTGGAATTTGGGGTGGACTTAGAGGGGCTTTATTTTGCCTGCTTTGCATTGGCATCTCTTTCATTTCCAACGCACAAACAGCCATAACTGTTAGCGGAAAGGTGACCGACAACACAGGCGTTGGTTTGCCAAGTGTCAATATCCTTATTGAGAATACCACCACCGGGGTAGTCAGTGATTTGGACGGAAATTTTACCATTCAGGCCAATCCCAATCAAGTTTTGATTTTCAGAATGGTGGGTATGGAAGAAGTGCGCCAGCCCATCAATGGTCAAACCTCATTTAATATTACACTCAGCGAATCTACAGACATACTCGATGAAGTAGTGGTTACAGGTTTTCAGGAGGTGGAGCGCAAACTCTTTACCGGTGCCTCCGAAAATGTAAAGATGTCAGACATAAAGATTGACGGTCTCTCCGATGTTGGGCGTGTTTTGGAAGGCCGTATCGCTGGAGTCAGCGTGGATAATGTGTCAGGAACATTTGGTACTTCGCCTAAAATCAGAATACGTGGAAATGCCTCCATTAATGGAAACAATCAACCGCTGTTTGTGGTGGACGGAGTAATCCTGGAAGACCTCTCTAACGTAAGTGCTGATGACTTTATTTCCGGAAACGCCAACACACTCATTAGCTCATCAGTAGCTAACCTCAACCCTAATGATATTGAATCCTTTCAAGTACTTAAAGATGCATCAGCCACTGCTATTTATGGGGCGCGCGCTGCTAACGGTGTAATAGTAATTACCACCAAGCGCGGAAAAAGTGGAGCATTGAGAGTAAACTATACCGGTAACTTTTCAGGAAAGCTAAGACCCACCTACAATCAATTTGATTTGCTGAATTCCGCAGAGGAGATGTCAGTATACAGAGAGTTGTTTGAAAAAGGGTTGATTGATATCAGCACTTCAGTGAGGGCATCTAATTATGGTGCGATGGGCAAAATGTTCGATCTTATTGCCAATCACCAACTAGAATGGGGAGTAGGCGGCACGTTGAACGAGAATTTTTTGAATAAATATGAAAACGCCAACACCGATTGGTTTGACGTCTTATTCAGAGATGTTGGATTGCAACAGCAGCACTCTTTGAGTTTCACCAGTGGTAATGATAAGTCCAACAGTTATTACTCGGTAAGTTATCTTGCCGATCAGGGGCAAACCATTGCTGACAAGGTGCAACGGTTTACTGGCACTGCGCGCAATACCTATTTCCTTTCTGACCTCTTTACTTTTGGATTGAAACTCACCGCTAGCTATCGCGATCAAAAAGTACCCGGTACGCGCAACAGAGAATTTGATCCAATTACCGGCCGGTTTAGTAGAGGGTTTGATATCAACCCATTTAGCTACGCCTTAAATACTGCCAGATCTATCCGCCCTTTTGATGATAATGGTGAGCGTGAATTTTTCAGAAGAAACTATGCTCCTTTTAATATCCTGGAAGAACTGGAACTGAACTTCATGGACATCACCGTTTCTGATATCTCAGCACAAACGGATTTTGAAATCAAACCACGAAATAATATTTCAATTAAGGGCGTGCTTCAGGCTCGTTATGCCAGCACTCGGAGAGACCATACAGTACATGAGCGTTCCAATCAAGCAGAAGCCTACAGAGCAAATTCTACCCAGTTCATACAAGATGCCAACAACTTATTGTTTAGAGATCCTGATAACCCAGGCCTTAACCCAGAGGTAGTACTTCCTCAAGGTGGGTTCAATTACCTCGACCAAAACAATCTTCTTAACTTCTTTAACAGGATGAGTGTCAACTGGTCCAAAACATTCAACCAAATCCATGAGGTCAATGTATTGGCGGGAGAAGAAATTAGATTCACCAACCGATTAACTACTAGTGCTACTGGCTTGGGGGTGATTTATGAAAGTGGTGGAGTGGTCATCACCGATCCTAAAATTATTGAGTTCTTTAATCTTCAAAACATTGACTATTACTCACGATCAGAAGAAAGAGATCGCTTCGTGGGCCTTTTCTTTAACGGAGGATATGCTTACAAGTCGCGCTATGTCGCCAACTTCACGGCAAGGTATGACGGATCAAACCAATTGGGAGAAAGTAATTCCGTACGCTACCTTCCTACCTGGAATGTGAGTGGTGCCTGGAACATCGACAATGAAAGTTTTTTTGAAAATACCCCCGTACTCAATCTTTTTAGCACACTAAAATTAAGAAGTACCTACGGTATATCTGGCAACCTCCCTCCCAACGCCAGTGCCCTGCTCAACTTACAAGCCGATGCCACCATCAGGCCAACTGATGTAGAACCCGTACTGAGTATTGTAGACCTTACCAACACCGAACTCACTTGGGAAAAATTAAAAGAGTTTAACGTAGGCCTTGACTTTGCGTTGAAAAAGACCAGCATCAGCGGATCGTTGAACTATTACATACGCAATGCATTTGACCTCATCGGGGTAGTACAAACCAGTGGGATTGGAGGACAAGGATTGAAAACCGGAAACTTTGCTGATATGGAGGCCAGTGGATTTGAAGTTTCTATTTCTACTGTTAATCTGAAAAGACCCGGCTTTAGCTGGAGAACAGATTTCAACTTTGGTTATACCAGAGATAAAATTACCCGCTTGGATTATGGCCCTCGATTAGTAGATGCTATAGGACAAAATGGCGCAGCTGTTTTAGGCGGCCCCAGAAGAGGTTTGTACTCTACGCAATTTACAGGGCTCAACGATCGGGGTATCCCTACTTTCCTGGATGGAGATGGAGAAACAGTTTTTCAATTGGATTTGCAGGAACGTACAGGTCTGGAGGAAACTCTTATTTATGAAGGTCCTAACGAACCACGAGGCGCTGGTGGACTTACCAACACCTTCAACTACAAAAACTTTAGCCTTAGTTTTTTACTGTCATTTAAATACGATTACAAAATCAGATTGAATGATGCGTTCTTTTCAAGCTATTCTGATTTTGATGCGCTACCAGGAGACTTAGTAAATCGCTGGGCTGTGCCAGGAGATGAATCCCTTACTACTATCCCGGTTATATTAGACCAGGGAATTGCACAGACCGGAAGTGAGCTACAAAGTGCTTATGACCTTTATAATAAAAGCAGTGCCCGCGTAGCCAATGGAGATTATATCCGATTCAAAACTGCAAGACTCTCCTACCAGCTTCCAGGCCATCTGACCAACCGACTTGGATTAAGCAACGCCAATATTTCTCTGGAGGGACAAAACCTAGCGTTGCTCTATTCAGACAAAGTACTGAATGGACAAGACCCGGAATTCTTTAGCACGGGTGGTGTGGCCTTGCCGCAACCACGAATTATTACGTTCTCATTAAACATTGGATTATGAGGATAATTAATCGAAACATAGCAACCCCATTACAAACCATAGTATTGTGCGCATTACTATTGGTACCCAATGCTTGTAACGACTTTCTCAATGAAGCTCCGGACAACCGGGTGAAATTGGACAACTTGGATAAAGCGGCACAGTTGCTCACCAATGCCTACTCCATAGCCTCCCCGGCATTCACCGACTGGATGACGGACAACTCCGGTTATATAAGAGAAGTTACCCTACGCCAATCTCATGAGCGCGCCTATGCCTGGGAGGATTTTATAGATGATCCCAATGAACTGGATACCCCCTCCTTCTTTTGGCAGGAAACTTACAATGCTATTGCGCATGCCAATGAAGTCTTAGCTGCACTCGAAACATTTCCCGCCAAAACAGAAACAGAAAAGAAAAGAAAGCGTGCCATAGAAGCCGAAGCTCGGTTGGCCAGAGCCTATGGTCACTTCATGCTTGTCAATCTTTTTGCTAAGCACTATGATGAAAATAAAGCGGAAAGTGATAAAGGTGTGCCCTACGTAGAAACACCAGAAACCGTATTCATAAAAACATACAAACGCAACACCGTAAAAGAAGTATACAACAAGGTAGAGGCCGATATGCTAAAAGGCATTGAGTTGATTGATGATACCTTCTTTAACAATTCAGGCAAGTATCACTTCAACAAAAATGCGGCACTG
>JAGQYK010000180.1 GCA_020436125.1 Cyclobacteriaceae bacterium
GATTGTAGCAAATAATAAAGCTAGCGGGGACTTCTTTAGACCCATTGATCTGATAACGGAATTATTAAAATAGCTACAGCAGCTAACTAGATTGATATGTCATCTACTTCATTATCTCACGTCTTCACGCAAGACTTTTCTTCACCTCATCTGGTTTGTTAGAAAATGGTAACGCTGGTAGTTTTTGAAAGGATATTCAAAAAGTGCTACTTTGGTGGCGATTTATGTAGGGAAGAAAGACCATAAGCACTACAGTTTGGATAAAGTTTTCAATGATTTAAATGTAAACTACAATGGGTACTAAAAATATTCCTTTCCAATCAATTGATTGGACGGCAATACCTAAAACTGAACATAAAGGAGAGACTGGAATTGCCTATTGGCAAACGATTCAGGTTGGTGGATTGCGAATTCGGATCGTAGAATATTCTAAAAATTATTTGGCTGACCATTGGTGTGAGTTAGGACATGTCGTGCAATGCTTAGAAGGGCAATTTGTGAGTGAGCTAAAAAATGGAGACATGATTACGCTAACAGAAGGAATGACTTATGTTGTTTCTGATGGAATGAGTTCTCATCGATCCATTGCGAAAGATGGAGCTAAATTACTGATTATAGATGGGGACTTCCTAAAATAAATTGGTATACCACACAACTCTACTCCGTGTCACTAGTAGAGGACATGCGTGTTTTATTCAACCATAAAGTTGGCATACAATGAGTCTTGAAAAATTATTTTATTCTTCTGACAACCGACTTCAGCTTCTATGGAGAATAATTATTTTCATCAGCCTGCTCTTACTGGCTATTGCTCCTTTACTCTTAATTAATAATTCGACTTTACAGTTTCTTGGAGCTACTGTGATTCTAATTATTAGTCTTTACCTGAATGCCAGATATATTGATAAAAGAGCATTTTCTGAATATGGCTTAAAGTGCACAAATAAAACCTTTCACTATTCGGTTGTGGGAATTCTTATCGGAGCCATTTCGGTGGGTCTGCTTTTAGGTGTTGGATACTTCACGGGCACCTTAGCGATTTCAAAACATATTGGCACTCCTGATGGACAACTTCTTTTGCTGTTTGGGTTAAAAATGTTCTTTGTTGCGATCATTGAAGAAAGCCTTTACCGAGGATATTTGTTTACGAATTTCTACGAGACGTTTCAATCAAAAGGCAATTCTAATAATCGATTTGCTTTTATCGCTGCGGTAGGGGTGTCATCCACTTTATTTGGTTTGGCTCATTTTAGTACCAATAATGCCTCTGTCATTTCAATCGGGTTCCTTATCATAAATGGTATTGTCTGGTGTATCCCTTTCATAATTACGAATAACTTGGGCTTATCCATCGGGATGCACTTTTCCTGGAATTTCTTTCAATCATTTTTTGGGTTTACCATGAGTGGAAATAAAGCTAGTGATTCATTATTGATCATTAAGAATATTGGCCATCCTATATGGACAGGGGGTGATTATGGGCCGGAGGCTGGGTTGTTAGGTCTTTTAGGATTTTTGTCAATGCTTTTACTATCATTAGTTTATTTGAGGGTAAGATCCAATTCAGAATCAGTCGCAGAAGATTGAAATCAGATACTATGACGGGTATGAATCAGGAATATTAGCCCACAGTTCCTTATTTTTAAAGCTTAACCTTTCTGACTATGTATACCAAAAAGAAATTCAGCGGCCTTACTATGCTGCGTTGGACACGAAGAGAGCTCAGGTTCTTTATCATCTGGTCGTTGATTGTAACTGCACTATACGAAGTGCTTGGTCTTCAGTGGCTGCAGGTGCCCTGGACGGCCCTGGCTCTGATAGGTACTGCCGTGGCATTCCTTATTGGTTTCCAGAGTAATGCTGTGTATGGACGTTTATGGGAAGCCCGACAAATCTGGGGCGGCATAGTGAATGACTCCAGGATGTTTACGATTATGGTGCTTGACATGATTACAAACGAATATGCCAAAGACCCCGCTACCGAAGAGGAGCTGGCAGCACATAAGAAAACCCTGGTGATGAGGCATATTGCATGGCTAACTACGCTGCGCCATGCCATGCGACAATTAAAACCTTGGGAGACTTATCGCACCAACAAAAGAAACTCGGAATGGGTAGAGGCA
>JAGQYK010000181.1:0-858 GCA_020436125.1 Cyclobacteriaceae bacterium
CTGCGGCAATCCGTGCAACGGCAAGTGGATGGAAGATGTATGGCTCTCCCGATTTTCGGCGCATGTCCATATGCGCTTCCATCGCCGTGTTGAAGGCTTTTCTGATCTGCTGCTTGTCGTGGCGTGTCACACTGCGGCGACAGTCCCTGAGCAGTGCCCGGTACTTGTTAAGGATTTCCTTCTTTTCCTGTTCCCTGTCTATCACTTGCATAGTCTACCAAAGGTAAGAAGTTAGTCGATAGTCGATAGTCGATAGTAGTTAGTAGTTAACGCGTTGACCACTTAGTCAGCCAAAGCATGTTTTAAGTGATTGACAGGTCTATTATTCTGGCAATTGATCATTTGTAGTGCTGCTACGGCAGCTATCTTAGAGATTATTCTGGCTCTTATACCGTTAAATGATTTAGCGTAATTTCTTTTCAACATCATCTGATCACAAAGTTGTGAGAATAGTGTTTCAATTCGTTTGCGCTTGCTTTTAAAGATTTTGGGATAGGTGGTATAATTACGTTGCCCCCTTCGCATGGGTGTGGCCATCAATATCTTGTTTTCTTCAAACAATTCCAGTTGTTTAGGTGCTGAGAGATACCCCCTGTCAGCCAGAACAGTACTGCCTTCCATGTCTTCCATATATTTGAATTCCTCCAGGTAATGCACATCATGTATGCTCGCCTTGGTCAATTCCATTGACTTGTACACTCCATCGATGGAAGTAACCAACTGGAGCTTGTATCCAAAGAACCATTTGGCCAGTGAGGCAGTAAAGCCTTTATCCGGACTGGTTAGATAATCCTCCTTGCATATTTTGCAACGTCTCTCCCTGGCTATGTTGCATACAGGAACCGGAATGGAATCAAC
>JAGQYK010000181.1:865-1828 GCA_020436125.1 Cyclobacteriaceae bacterium
CTGGTTAGATAATCCTCCTTGCATATTTTGCAACGTCTCTCCCTGGCTATGTTGCATACAGGAACCGGAATGGAATCAACAATAAAGTAACGCTCTGAAGTATTCAGTCTGGAAGAAAGCCGCCGGGTAATCAAATGAATGAAATTAGCCAAACGTTTTCTGCGCCGGTTAAAATTGGTGCGGTGCGGAAGATCAGGAAACTTGCTTGCATAATCACTTTGCAATTTGCTCCAGAAATAATTCTCTGAATCAATCCCCAAAGCTTCGCAGCACAAGCTCAGAGCGATAATGCGGGCGTCGCTCATCTTTGGTTTATAGCTGTAGGATTGCAGGTTACCATCTTTGTTTAAATCTTTTCCCAGGGCTTCTTTGGTAATCTTATAAAACTTTTGAAAATTGCTGGACAAGTCGTGCATAATGTAGATGTTTTTGTCGTTATTAATATCTACAATATACTGATATTCAGTTGTTTGCACGACTTTTTTTTGCCCGATTCTCAACATTCTTTTCAACATGCCTAAGTGGTCAACGCGTTAGTAGTTAGTAGGCAGTAGGCAAGATTCAGGTTACCGTTAACTAAGGACTATCTACTAACTACTCAGTACTAATTCGCTGGCAATACTTTAGTTTTCACTTCTCCGAAACCGATGCGAACGCCATCCTTTACTGCGTGACCGCGGATGATCACCGTATCATTGTCCTGGATGAATTTTCTTTCGGTGCCGTCGCTCATCTTTACCGGACGGGTGCCGCGCCAGGTGATCTCCATCATAGAACCGAGGGAAGATTGATCAGCGCCGCTGATGGTGCCCGAACCATACATGTCTCCCGTTTGAATGTTGCAGCCGTTGACCGTATGATGGGCCAATTGTTGACAAATATTCCAATACATATATTTAAAGTTGGATTCGGAAACCCTTGTTGGTTCGCCGCCTTCAGGTTGGATCAGCACTTCAAGGCCGA
>JAGQYK010000182.1 GCA_020436125.1 Cyclobacteriaceae bacterium
AAGCAACTCATTTTCCGTGCTTCACGTCCACAAACAGAAGAAGAGGTCAGCACTTACAAATCGCTACTGGCACAAGGTTTGGTACAGCCTACGGCTATGGAGCTTTTCATTTGCAATGTAGATGGCTCTGACTTGCGTCAAATCACCCAATTGGGGGGTGCCAACTGGGCGCCATTCATGCACCCTTCCGGAAAAAAAGTGATTTTCTCAACCAACCACCACACAGAATCAGGACGCCAGTTTAACCTGTTCTCTATCAATCTGGACGGTACTGGTTTGGAGCAAATCACCTACGATCCCGTATTTGATGCCTTCCCAATGTTTAGCTCTGACGGCAAATATCTGGTCTTCGCTTCCAACCGCTACAATGGCGGTACCCGCGACACCAATATTTTCCTGGCAGAATGGGAAGATTAACTTCCTTAGAATTACCCGACACGGAAGAAAAGCACTATCTTCCGTGTCGAGTAATCAAATCACTCCTTTATGGTGCTTCAATTTCCCGATGACTTCTTTTGGGGATCTTCCACTTCCGCTGCCCAGGTGGAAACTGCTTCTCTACATAACTGGAAAGGCATCAAAACCAAAGATGGCCACACCTTTGACCGCACCACCGATCACGAAAAACGCCGCGATGAAGACATCGAAAACATTGCTCAGTTTGGAACGGTGTATCGTTGCAGTGTGGATTGGGCCCGGCTGCAGTCATACGTTTATGCGCCATTTGACCCGGAAGTAGTAGAAGAATACCAGGTTTTTTTTGAGTTATTGGCCCAAAAAGGGGTGAAGATCATGTTTGTCCTGCACCATTTTGCCAATCCGGTGTGGTTTGAAAATCGGGGTGGCTGGCTTAATGAAGAAAATGTCAGCGCCTACGTCGATTTTGCACGCCAATGTATAACTCATTTCGGTCAATACGTTTTCAACTGGAATACGTTTAATGAACCAAATGTCTATGCCCTGAATGCTTACCTCCTGGGCAATTTTCCTCCCTTCAAAATGAATTACTTCAAGGCGGGACGAGTATTAAAAAATCTTGGCCGTGCCCATAATATTGCCTATAAAATCATCAAGGAGGTTTATCCGCTGGTTCCGGTGGGTATTTCTCTAAATACAGCCTATTTTAAGGGCATTAACCTGCTTGGCAAAATTCCCGCCCTGTTTACGGACTGGTGGTTTCATAACAGAGCAGCCCGTCCCTTCCGCATGGTAGATTACTAGGGGTTAAGTTATTACGCCTATGTGCCCTTTGACCCCATTCCCCTGACGGAAATAGAACATCCTGGCCAACTGGATAAGCACAAAATTGCGCACGATAAGATGTGGGGCTATTTCCCTGAAGGACTGGGCATTGCCTTGCGTCGATTTTGGAAAAAATATAAAAAACCGCTGATTGTTACCGAAAACGGCATTTGCACAGATGATCCCAAAGTAAGAATTCAGGCCATAAAAGACTATCTTCACGTGTGCCATCAGGTGCTGAAAAGTGATATTCCTATCCAGGGCTATATTTTCTGGAGCACCTGGGACAATTTTGAATGGCACCTTGGCCCTACCTACCGTTTTGGACTGGTGGAAGTGAATCCCGAGACCAAGGATCGTAGGATGACTGAGGCCGGTCGATTTTACCACACTATTACCCAAACGGGCACCGTAAACCTTTAGAAAAGCTGCGCTATGCAAAGACTCTTACTCTGTTGTTTCCTATTTTTATGCTTTAAGGCTTTGGGCCAAAATGGGTTGCCCCCCACCGCCGGAGCAAGAAGCGCCGCACTGGGTGGTAGCGGGCTGAATTTTACCGATATCAACAGTATTTT
>JAGQYK010000183.1 GCA_020436125.1 Cyclobacteriaceae bacterium
GACTGACTACTGCATCTTTTTCTCCCTCGGCAGTAGAAATCCGTACTGAATATCTTTCGCGCATAATCACCAATAAAAGAATAGCAACCACCGCGAGAAATCCACCTCCCCATATGGCAATAAGATTGGCTCCATAATGACCACCTTCTTTAAAGGACTGGTACAGGCCATCCGGATTAGGGAAAGTATTCAAAAATCCAGATATCATTAGTAGTACAGACAATACCAGTAACAACAAACTCGGCAAACGCTCAGGTTTTAGTACCGAAAATCCATACTTGGTAATACCATTCAGTCTGTACTTCATTTTACCGACTTCAAAAACAGAATCGGTAATCGTCACATCTCTGCCATTGGTGTAGATCACATTATCCTCTGTCATAACTATTCATTTAATGGTTTGCAACACTAACTATTTCTAAGCTAGTCTTGCAAAAGAATGGCCACCTTCATTTTAAATGAAAAACACAGGTTGATCTCAAAAAAGTGTGAAAATATTTCTACAGTTTTCCACAATGTGGAATCAAATCATTTGGATTCAACCTCTGCCAGGAACTCCCTCAATGATCTCATGTAATCCTCTGGGTTGTCTCGTGTCTTAGCGTGACCCGCATTAGGAACAATAGCGACTTTAGAGTCCGGAACAAGTGTTTGATAATAATAAAGTGTTTCAGGCAACACCTCATCATATTCACCTCCAATAAAAAGTGTTGGTTTAGTGATTGTAGGAAGGTCAGCTACTCGGTCAAAATCACGCAACGTACCTGTTGCGTTAAATTCTGTAGGACCCCACATATAATTATATATCGCACGATTAGAGCCTGGAACTCCTTCACAATCTGACGCTGGTGTCCTTGGGCCTTTCTTTCTTGAACCAAAGGTGATATTAAATGTATCAGTCGCTGCCTTATAAGCTGGAGATGTATAATCACCCAACGCTTCATACTTATTAATGGTGTCTTGAACAGGTTGAGATAACCTTGAAATCAACACTTTCGAATCCTTCATCCATTGAGGTGTTCCTATAAGTGGTCCGGCAAAAATAACAGAAGCAATAGCATCTGTATTTTTGGTCACCATGTATTCAACCGCAATGGACCCTCCCCATGAACTTCCTAATAAATGAAAGCTTTTCAACTTCAATTCTTTTCGCAGTGCCTCTACCTGCTCCACGAAATAAGGAACCTTCCACAAGCTCGTATCATTGGGATGATCTGACATACCCGACTCCAATTGATCAAAAAATATAATCGGCCTATCGTTGGCGAGCGCTTGATACGCCTCAATCGATCCACAACTTCTTCCCCCGGGTCCTCCATGCATTACCAATAAGGGTTTACCTGGCCCGTTCCCAATTACTTTATACCAAATTTTGCCGCCTGTCACTTGCACATAACCTTCATGAGGCTGCAGAGGTTTTTCACAACCAATAATGGCCACAGCAATAATTCCGACAAGCGCGATAAAATGTAGTTTCATAATTATTGTTTAAAAAAGAAATTGAATCACTCCTGGAAACTCACGTTCCCAATACCAAATTCTATGCTCCCCATCTGCATC
>JAGQYK010000184.1 GCA_020436125.1 Cyclobacteriaceae bacterium
TCCGCACGTCATTGCGATCCGCCAGCTGGCGGAGTGGCAATCCCCTAGCTATGGAATGGATTAAAGCAAACAAGCCTCACGTCCTATAAGGTAGTTTTACCACATCGCTGGATATACCGAATTGCGGGTGAAGGAATTGCCTACAAAAAATGTGATCTTGGGTAAGGTCATGAAAAAGGTTTTACAAATCAATATAGATACACCTTGCAGTGAAAACTGGAACAACTTCCCTAAAACTATTTCTGATTTTACCCTGACCGGGCATTGTGCCTCCTGCAGTAAGAACGTTATCGATTTTACCACATGGAGTGATGAGCGCATAAAAGAATATTTTGAACAAAGGCCAACCAATATTTGTGGCCGATTGAAAAGTTCACAATTGAAGGAGTATATCATCCACCCCAATAACAAACCTCGCTCCAATCGTTTTCTAACGGTGCTCTTAAGTGTATGGCTGCTTCTGTTCGCAAGAAATTCAGATGCCCAAACGATCATCATTGATCCCCCTGAGCGGGAGGTACTTTTCCCCTCTACCCCTGTGACTACAACCGCCCCGCCAAATGCTGAACATGTTATTCGAGGCAGTGTGCTGTTTAGCGAGGATAATCAACCTGGCGCAGGCACGAACGTAGTACAGAAAGGAACTGACAACGGAACAGTAGCAGATGAAAATGGATCATTTGTTTTACCACTCCTCAACCCTGGGCCAAGTGAAACGCTTGTATTTTCCTTTATTGGATTTCAAAGCAAAGAAGTACCAATAGCAAAACAGGACTATGCCAGAGAAGTTAAGGATGTAATTTTGGAGATGGATTTTACCGGAGGTATAAGCTACAACTTTATTAGCCCGCGCAGGTGGTGGTGGAGTTTGAAAGGATTGTTTAGGAGGTATTGAGCATAAGAACGCACTCCCCTCATCTGATGCCAAGGCAGTAATAG
>JAGQYK010000185.1 GCA_020436125.1 Cyclobacteriaceae bacterium
TTTTTTTTGTTTTATGAAGCAAAGTTGCGACCTGTCCCAACTTTCTAAAACCCGATTCTTGCTAAGAACTAAAGACTCAAGACTAAGGACTAAAGACTAAAGACTAAAGACTCAATACTACCTGCTCCCAAAATCCACATCCATCAATACCCAATTATTCGGGTCAAGAACAACTTCCTCCGGTTCTGTCTCTACAGCAATAGTAAACACATTAGTTTTTTCATTCACCTGAATCACTTTCATCATAGGCTGCTTATCTTTCAAATATATACCTACCTCTAGTGGCATCTTAAACAAGCTGCCATCTGTCTGCACCTGATCCAGCTTGATGCTCACTTCCTTCTTCTTATTATCATACGCCCATGTTCCCTTGTATTTCAATGCGCCTGGTTGATAAAGCCATTGCTGAAAGAAGTCATTTAAATCCCTCCCCGATGCTTCTTCCATTTCTCTGCGAAAGTCTTCCGTAGTGGCATTCAGGTCTTTGTATTTATTGTAATACGACTGTATACCCTTCCAAAAGTTGTCGGTCCCCACCACACCGCGCAACATGTGCAGGATCCAACTCCCCTTCTGATAGGTATGTGAACTGGTCACTTTACTCATGTCACTGAGGTTGTCATGAACGATGCGGTAATCTGGGTTCTTTTCATAAAAAGCATCCACACTCTTTTTACTGGAAGCCAACCCTTTCATAAAGGCATCGTGCCCATACTCGTGCTCAATGAAAAGCAAGGTGAAATAAGTAGCGAAGCCCTCACTGAGCCACACATCATCCCAATCGTATTCGGTAACTGCATTGCCAAACCACTGATGAGCAATTTCATGAATCACCACATTGCGCCAACGTACGTTTCGGTCTCCTACTACGGAGTTTTCACTATAAAGAATAGCCGATGCCGCTTCCATACCACCACTCACACTGTTGGATTGAAT
>JAGQYK010000186.1 GCA_020436125.1 Cyclobacteriaceae bacterium
CCAGAACTGTAACAGAAATAAAAATCAAAAAAGTGGAAAGTAAGAATTTCATCAGCTGAGGGATAAGTTAATTATCCTTTGCTCCATCATCTACCCAACAAGCTATAAGGTCGATTTGATCCTGGGTTAAGCTTCCCGTTTGCGGCATGGTGCGGTTACCAGTTAGCATTTTGATATTGGCAGCATTAGCTTTTACATTACTAAACACAGTCCAGTTGCGATTGGCTCCGTTATCTCCGTTGTGACAACCCGTAATTGCACACTTGGTATTGATAATTGGTTTTATCTGTACATCAAAACTTACTCCTGTCTCACCTTTTGCAATGGTTACAATCTTTACAAAAGAACAACCCTCATTGTCTTTAACTTCAACAGCATAATTACCAGCCTCCAAAGCTGTAAAAGTCGAAGCAGAACTAAATGAACCATTGTCAAGTCGAAATTCAAAAGGCCCCACACCTCCTGTCTCATCTGCTGTGATTGTACCGTTCCCCGTAAGGCAATCGGTATCTGCTACTAATGTAACTATTAAACTAAGGTCTGAGCCTGCGGCTTCAATCAAAACATCCAGTTGTCTCTCGCATGAATTAAAGTCAGTGACTATCACAACGTAATTGCCTGCTGCTAACCCCTCGAAACTTCCAACATCATTTTTAACACTACCAATTTCAAAAGTGTAAGGGCCCTCTCCTCCGATTGCCTCCACAACAATAACACCATCGGCAGCAGTGCATGTGCTTGCATTGGTAGCACTTTTTAAATTCAATGCAAGAGTGGATTGAGAGCAATCAATCGCTTGCATTACATCATCAGAAGAGCAACCAAATTGTAGTAAGCAAAAGAAAAGGGCGATTATGATTATAATGACTCTATTCATTTCATTAGATAGGTTAGGAGACAATCTAATTTATTGAAATATGTTTAAACATGGA
>JAGQYK010000187.1 GCA_020436125.1 Cyclobacteriaceae bacterium
TAAAATATTCTAACTTTAAGTCATGAGTAAAAAGGCAAACCAGTCTTACGACTTTTTGATCTTCCAGGAACTTATTTACGAGTACGCTCCCGTCATGCAGGCGGAAACCGAAGCGAAGATCAAACGAAGATTGAAATACTATAACCTCGGACCTTACCGGCAAGAACGTGTGGATCACATTCGAATGCTTCGCAATGAGCTGGCCAATGAAATTAAACTATTAACAAGATCTAAATACTATAATAAAACGCCTTCAGTTTACGCAAAGATGGAGGACTTTGATGTCAGCCAGATGGTGATAGACTATACTCCAAATTACCCACTCCTATCCAGTGCAGACCTTAGAGAAATGATAGGTTGGGGCGTGTATATGTTGTATACCCGCTAGCCTCCAATTAGAGCCCAAACGAGTGCAAGCACCTGTCTACCTGCCTGTGGCATGGCCTGACAGATTTGAGTTGTCAACCACTCCCTTCAGATAATCAAAATACACTTGTCCACGCTTGTCGGCCAGGTAGTCGAAGCAAAGCAACAGTGCCGCCATAATCAGAATGCCCGTAAAGGCACCCTTCCAGGCAGGAGAGAGCGGAGCAAAAAAGATCAGCGCCAGCGAAAGCACCATCAACGCAATCTCTACCACCATGATCACCCTGAAACTCTTCATCACCTTCTCCATACGAGGTAGTTCTTCTGTCTGCAACAGTGGGCTACGGGCCTCCACATACTCCGTCACCCGCACGATGTCTTTGGGACTCCTTATAAACACCCCCACGCAAACGATAAGGAAAAACAAACCCAGCACCAGGAGAGACCAGGCCATGCCCGTGTAGTAAGGTTCTTTTACTTTCAATAGATAGTAAAGTGCAAAAGCAATGGCCACGAGGCC
>JAGQYK010000188.1 GCA_020436125.1 Cyclobacteriaceae bacterium
CGCCACCATTCCCAGTCTTTAGCAAAATTCATTAAGAAATGTTGTATGCTGAACAGTATCATTGCAATAACGTAGGGAGCCCTAATCTTACCCGATCGTTTATCATCAAACAAAAGCATCAGTAAAATCACTTCAACGATCAGATAGCTGGCGTTTAGTGATTTATTGAAACTGTCAATGAAAGGAAAGTAGAAAAGAAAACGAGTGATGGCTGGAATCAAAATTCCCAATACGGTACACACCATGTATCGCGCGTGAAGTTGAACATTTCTACGGTGAAAAATTGCCAACACATAAAATGCAACA
This sequence comes from Cyclobacteriaceae bacterium, assembly GCA_020436125.1. Lineage (GTDB taxonomy): Bacteria > Bacteroidota > Bacteroidia > Cytophagales > Cyclobacteriaceae > ELB16-189. The sequence goes on from JAGQYK010000188.1 coordinate 307, forward strand.
AACATAATGAGTGTAAAAAAATCTATGAACGCCAGCTGGTAAGGAAGCTGGGGTGGATAGTTGTCCTTTGCCAAAAGCATAGCGTATACCATATTTAGTCCGCTAAGGATAAAAATGGGTACTAAAACAAAAGAGAACTTTCCGATTCGTTTATGCCAAGTCATTAACTTCTTTCCATAAAGGAGTGGTTGAGCAATCATCATGATTATCCAAAGCATGGCTGCTATGCCGTGAAGGTGATGCCCTGAATCTGTTTTGTCTAATCGCTGGAAATAAGATGGCAAGAATGCAAAAACAGTAATAAGAGCGGCTAGTATAAAATAGAGATAGGCGTTTTTATAAAAGACGCTTGTCCGATTCATATCAGCTTTTCGTTAATAGCCTTACTTACCGCCTCCGTCTGTGAATGTACATGTAGCTTTTCATAAATCTTTCGAATGTGAGAGCGTACCGTATCAATGCTAATCGTTAGCTGATCTGCAATTAACTTGTAGCTGTTGCCTTTGCTCAGTGAGG
>JAGQYK010000189.1 GCA_020436125.1 Cyclobacteriaceae bacterium
AAAGTTACTTTGAATCCTGTAAGGAAATTTGAAGTGTACTTTCTTCCACACTCTCATGTGGACATTGGCTTCACCCATAGACAAGATGAGGTAGAGAAACTGCAATGGAGAAATTTTGAACTGGGAATTGAATTGGCTGAAAAAACTAAAGACTATCCTGATGGAGCGCAGTTTAAATGGAATGCTGAAATAACCTGGGCAATAGACAGGTATTTAAAAAATGCCACCGAAGAAAAAAAACAACAATTTATCAACGCAATAGAGAAAGGATGGATTGGCTTGGATGCCTTATATGGTAGTCAGCTTACTGGTTTGCAACGTGAAGAAGAGCTAATCAACAATCAACGCTTTGCAGGTGAATTAGCAGAGCAATATGGATTTGATATTTCTACTGCCATGATTAGTGACGTACCGGGTTACAGTTGGGGAACGGTGGAGTCATTAGCACAAACTGGTGTTAAGTATTTTTCATCAGGTCCCAATCACATGCCTCACCTCCCTCATGGGGGATATCAAGTAGGACATACATTTGAGGCATGGGGAGACGTGCCATTTTATTGGAGCTCAGCCTCTGGCAAGCAAAAGGTTCTTTTTTGGATGACTTCCCACGGGTATTCATGGTTTCACAGCTGGTCGGTGGATATCCTCAGCAAAGCGGGTGGCGATCCCATACTCAGGCATTTGGATGAATTGGAAAAACAAGGCTACCCCTATGACCTGGTACAGTTGAGGTATACCATTGGAAACGACAA
>JAGQYK010000018.1:0-27819 GCA_020436125.1 Cyclobacteriaceae bacterium
TCATGGTCAGCAAATGTAAAATCAAAACTAGAAGAACTCGGACTAAGTGGAGCACAGTTATCATCCCTTCAAGATGGCGAACCAGTTGCAATATTTGGAAAGAAAGGAAGTGCATCTGGTAATGCAATGGTTGAGAAAGCAGGAGGAATTCCAGCTGATGAGCAGGAATTGCAAATCAGTAAATCGCTGACTGGGAAGTACAATAGCGGGAAAATGTTTTCTGCAATTGTAGGGCCTGCCACTAGTTGGGATAATTTTAGCGCTAAAGTGGAGGAGGTTGCGGTTTCTGATACCTATTCGTTTGATTTGGTAGGGGTTAATCTTTTAGGGGCAGAAACGTTACTTTTTTCTAATGTCACAGGAACGGTTGATCTTACGGGTGTTGATGCTTCAACTTTCCCAATAATGAAGTTGATATTATACACCGAAGATGAAGTGGATCAAACACCCGTTCAGCTTCATAATTGGGTGGTAAACTATGAGCCCGTTGCTGAGGGTGTATTGTTGTATAAAGGAGCATCTGAAGGTGTTCGGGTATTGGAAGGGGAAAAGTGGGAAGCTAACTACTCATTTTTAAATATTTCTGAGAAGTTATTTTCAGATTCATTAGAGGTTAAGTTTGAAAATTTTAACAAAGGACAAAGAGTATCTGAAAAAAGGAATATAAATATTAAAGCACCAGCACCTGGAGACTCAACTCATTTTAGCTTTTCGGTTGACTCTAAACAAAAGGGAGGGTTAAATGATGTGAATGTTTTTGTAAATGACAGAATACTTCCTGAGCAATATTATGAAAACAATGCACTTGAATTACTCAATTATCTGGATGTACAAATAGATGAGATTGTACCTGTATTGGATGTGACAGTTGACGGAAGGTATGTTGAAGATGGAGATTTTATTGGAAGTAACCCACTTGTTGTGGCTACAATATGGGATGAGAATCGATTCATTTTGAAAAAGGATACTGTGGGTGTACGACTGCTACTCAAATCCCCGTGTGATGGAAACTGTGAATTTCAATCTATCTACTTTAATCGTTCTGATATGGAATGGTTTCCGGCTACGGATACTTCAGATTTTAGGATTGAATATCAATCTGATCTATTACTTGAAGGTGAATATACTTTGAGGATTGAAATTGCAGATGGTAGCGGTAATATGGCAGCGACTCCCTATGAAGTCAGGTTAAAAGTTGACCTCAGTACTGCAGTGCAGTTTATTGAACCGTATCCTAATCCATTTGTAGGTAAGGTGTTTTTTGAGTTTGTGGTATCAGGTAACCAAGCACCTGATTCATACCAATTGCAAATCTTTAGTTTAGATGGAAGGCTAGTGGGAAGTTTTTCCAATAGTGAGAAAAGCATGCATGTTGGTCATAACCAACTTACTTGGGCAGGAAATGAAAATTCTGAAACGTCACTGAAGGGAGGGATGTTCATTTATAAATTGGGAATCACTATAGATGGTATCCCTCACTTCAGAAACGGTAAAATTATTTTAATACGTTAGTCAGCGCATTATTAATGCGCATGTCCACCAGGGCCATGTACATGGCCATGATCTAGTTCTTCCTTGGTAGCTTCACGAATTCCAACCACTTCTACTTCAAAATTTAATGGAACTCCTGCTAAAGGATGATTGCCATCCACTGTTACTTCCTCTTCGCCAATCTCGGTGATAGTAACTACCTGACCGTTTTGAGTATTGAATTGCATTCCTTTATCCACCTTTTGATCACCAAAAGCTGACTTAGGAACTTTTTGAATCAACTTATCATTTTTTTCTCCATATCCTTTTTCAGGAGCAATTTTTAAATCCAGCTGATCTCCATTTGCTTTCCCTTCAAGTCCTTCTTCCATTCCTATAATTAAATTACCTCGGCCATGAAGATAATGCAGTGGATCTCTACCAGTACTTGAATCTAAAATATTACCATTGTTGTCTCGAAGTGTGTAATGAATAGATACTACAGCGTCTTTAGAGATTGTCATTTTTAATAAAGGTTTAGTGATGAAATAATATAATTGAAAATAATAGAGGGAAAGAGGAGTTAATAAAAAGATAAGTTAACGTGACTAAACCTCGTATTATACCTCAAATTTAGGTATTAGATCAGCAAACTAAAAGGTGATTGGGGTAAAAATCCTCGTATGACATAGGATTAGACGGGGCGTGGTTGATGGATAAGTAAGATACTTCAGCATTAACATTTGTTTTTTTAATAAATATGTAACCCAATCTGATGCCTGAAGTATTTATTGAGAGTAATATTTACTTGCTCGCTGCTAGTCTTTGTCAATACCACATAGTTAGTGACGAAATGTTATTGTTTGTAAAATTTCTCCATAGTAATTCTATTATCTAATTGAATTATTTTGATTAGAACCTATTCTTATTAGTTTCGTTCAATATCAAATCAAAATGTTTTATTGAAATAAGTGTCGCCAATTTTAGTAGTAAAAACATACACCAAATTGAAGTATAAATATTGATCTGTTGGTTGTAAAAAATGGAAGAAGGCTTTATGGGGTTGAGAACTGAATTGGAGATAAGTCAAAATGGGGTATAATATCAAACATAAACTTTAAAGCATATGAGTAGTAAAGTCAACTTGTCCTCCCTTGGAAAAAAGAAAGTGGCAATCATAGAGGATAACAAAGAGCTTCGGGAAGGATTTGACTTTATTATTAAAAGCTCCAATAAGTATAATATCACAGGTCTATATGATAGCTATGAGGAAGCCATCTTGAAAATTTCAAAAAATCTACCTGATGTTATACTGATGGATATAGAGCTACCGGGAAAAAATGGAGTAGAAGCAACGGCACTGATTAAAGAGAAGTTTTCACAAGTGGAAATAATTGTTATTTCAGTACATGATGATAATAATCTGATCCTAGAGGCCTTTAAGGCAGGAGCATCGGGTTATTTAATAAAGGACTTTAATTATGCCGAACTTATCCAAGCTATAGATGATGTGCTCTCTGGGGGATCTCCCATGAGTAGCAGTGTGGCTAGGCTGGTAGTGGATCAATTTCATGTTAATGTAAACTCTCCTCTTAGTCATCGTGAAATTCAGGTTTTGCAAATGATTTCTCGTGGGATGACCTACTCTCAGATTGCTGAAGAGCTAAGTATTTCGAAAGAAACATCCAAAGTTCATATTAGAAACATCTATAAAAAACTTCAGGTTAATTCTAAATCTGAGGCAATAGCTTTAGCGCAAAAGGAGCGTTTTATTTAGAATAAATTTCCAATTCTTTACACTAGGCTTTTTCTTTTTTATGGCATACCACACAAGGGGGTATTGAGCATGCTATGGGTTATTTACTTAACGCAAAACCTTCCGTGCATCAACCTTTTTTTGAAAAAATACTCATAATTGGATTAGGGTCTTTCATAGTTAGTTCGGGCAAATTTGGGATAAGCAATTATGTGTGCTAGACCTAGACATACTGATTGTGAAATCTTATTAACCAACTAAATAATAACTATGAAGAAGTTTTTACTATTATGCTTCTCGTTCGCTTTTGTGCTGAGTGCATGGGCGCAAGAGCGGGTGGTTTCTGGTAAGATTACTGCCGCAGAAGACGGCACAACCTTACCAGGTGTAAACGTGGTTCTAAAAGGAACTACAACGGGAACGGTTACCGATGTAGACGGTAACTTTCGATTAGGTGTGCCTAGTTCTGGCGGTACATTGGTGTTTTCGTTTATTGGATTACAAACCCAGGAAATTGTAATTGGGGATCGTTCAATAATTGATATTCGGATGGGGCTTGATGTTCAGCAACTTACTGAAGTGGTGGTTACAGCAGTCGGAATTGAGCGCGAGAGGAAGGCACTTGGTTACGCAGTTTCAGAGTTAGCTGGAGATAAAATTCGCCAAAAGTCCGAACCGGACATTGTAAGGAGCTTACAAGGAAAGGTAGCGGGTGTTAATATTATAGGAGCGGGAGGAGCAGTTGGTGAAGGAACTAATATAACAATTAGAGGTAACTCTTCTCTTTTAGGTAACAACCAACCTTTGTTTGTTGTGGATGGCGTGCCCTTTGATAATAGCACTTACACAACGGGATCGTTTACAAGCAGAACTACTGCCTCGAACCGTTCTTTTGACCTAGACCCTAACAACATTGAGTCTATGACGGTCTTAAAAGGAGCTGCTGCTGCCGCCTTATATGGATCAAGAGCTGCAAACGGTGTTATCGTAGTGACTACAAAATCAGGGAGTGGAAAAGCAACGAAGAAGGGGCTTGAAATTACTTTGACTTCTGGGTTTTCCGCAGAAACTGTAGCCAACTTACCTGACTATCAGCAACGTTATGTCCAGGGAAATAACTTCAAATATGTAGATGGTAACTTTGGAACATGGGGAGCATCCTTTGATCCTAATCAGCCTGAATGGCTTATTTCTAACAATGCCAACCTAATTAAAAGTATTGATCCTACAACTGGAAAACCTTGGGTTTCACACCCATATGACAGGTATACAACTGCAAGTTCATCTCCTTTTTTTGGTCAAAAATATGTAGGAGATTCTGTATTGCTATCACCTCATAATACGCCTAAGGATTTTTTCCAAACAGGTAGCGTATTTGAGACTGGCTTGAGCGTTTCTGGAGGAAATCAAACTGGCAATATCACTGCCGGGGTTTCGCGTTCACGCAATGAGGGAATTACACCTTTTAATATTGGAACCAGAACAAGTGTAAACATCGGAGGTAACATGAAGCTGGATAATGGTCTTTATGTTGGAGGTAGTGCAAGCTATGTAAGAAATGAATTAACATCTCCTCCTTCTGCAGGTCTGTTTACTGGAGGAACATCAATCACAGAGCGTTTGTTGTATACTCCACCAAATGTTGATGTAAAAGGTTTGCCAAGTAGGGACCCTCAAGGTAATTCTGCATTCTACAGGCCAGATAATGATAATCCATATTTCCTGGCGGAATTTGCGCCTCAGGAATCTAATGTGGATCGTTATTTTGGTAATCTCTATTTTGGATATGATCTTACGGATTGGTTGAATGTTACTTTGAAAGGTGGATTTAACTCCTATAGTCAACAAAACTTTGGTGTACTGCCAATATCGACTAATGCAGCACCTACGGGGCAAATCACCGATGATAGAATATCAAACCGTGAGGCAGATTATAATTTAATATTTACAGCCACAAAGGACATTTCAGCAGATCTTAATTTGAAAGCTATACTAGGTGGAAATCTGAATAAGAGGACCACAGAGCGTCAAGCTTATCAAGGTACTGGTATTATTGTAAGAGGTTTGAATGACCTGGACAACACACAAAGTGTCTTACCCTTTGGGGGTGGCATTACTGAGCGTGGTTATGAGGCCGTCTTTACAGACTTGACATTTGGATACAAGGATTATTTGTTTTTAAATCTAACAGGTCGAAACGATTGGACATCAACACTACCGGTTGATCAAAGAAGTTATTTTTATGGAGGTGCTAGCTCATCGTTTATTTTCTCTGATGCGTTTGACATTTCTAATAATTGGTTTAGTTATGGAAAATTGCGCGCAGGATTTGCGCGTGTTGGTAACGACACTCAAGCCTATTTGACACAACAGGTTAATTTCTTCACCAACAATTCTTTGGGTAATAATATCGCTGCATTTGGATTCCCTTATACATCAGCAGCACCTGGAGCATCTACATATAACGTTCAAAGCATTGGGCAGGCCTTGGGTAACCCGCAGTTAACTCCTGAATTTACAACGGAATGGGAGATTGGTGCAGATTTGAGATTTTTAAACAACAGAGTAGGGCTTGAATTGACTTACTATGACAGAAGTTCAACGGATCAGATTGTCTCTATTCCAATTCCTCGCTCATCTGGATTTGACTCTAAAACCGTAAATATCGGAGAGGTAACTAACAGTGGAATTGAAGCTGCTTTGGATATTACACCTGTGCAGTTAAATAACAGTTTCCGCTGGAATATATTCTCGGTGTTTACCCGAAATAGGAATGAAGTGGTATCATTGACTGAAGGACTCGATGAGGTATTTGTGGCCGGTTTTGGTAACAGTGTTCAGGTAGCTCATGCTGCAGGGCAGCCTTACGGTCAGCTAAAAGGGCAGACTGCAGAGCGTGATGCTGCCGGTAACTTATTGGTGGATCCTAGCACTGGTAAACTAATTATTGGTAACGATCTAGAGTTTATTGGAGATCCCAATCCGGATTATCAAATTGGTATCACTAACACCTTTAGCTTCAAGGGCATTTCTCTCAATTTCTTAATTGACTATCGTCACGGTGGAGATATGTATTCAGGAACTTACAACCAATTGTATGGAAGAGGGTTAACCCCAGGTACAATTCCTGATGGACCTAACGGACGTAGAATAACCTTAGTTATTCCGGGCGTAGTTGGAGATCCGACTACTCAACAAGCAGTACTGGATGAGAATGGAAATTCAATTCCGAATGGAACACAATTAACTGTGAATGACTGGTTCTTTATTAACACATTTGCCTCTTCTGGGGGAGATGAGTTTTCTGTTTTTGATGCTTCAACAATTAGATTACGTGAGTTGTCTATTGGATATGATTTACCTAAATCACTTTTATCAAGAACACCGTTTGGGTCAGCAAGTATTACATTTACCGGCCGTAACTTGTGGTACAAGGCGCTTAATTTCCCAAGTGATCTAAACTTTGACCCAGAGACAAGTTCGTTGGGGGCGGGTAACATAGTTGGCTTGACCGCTAACCCAAACCAGTCGGGTAATTCTCAAGGAGTTGATTTTGGTGTTATTCCTACTACAAAGCGCTTTGGTGTTAATCTGAAATTAACTTTTTAATCAAGACTAACTATGAAAAAAATATTTTCAATATTCTCGATACTATTATTGATGTCTTGTGCAGATGAAGTGCTCAACATCAATGACAACCCGAATCTGGCAACAGAAGCGGAGTTAAACCTTCTATTGACAGGAGCTGAAGCAACAGCTGGTTTTTGGACAAACCGAACTGCCAATGAAGATGCTATGATTTTGTCGCGCCAATTATACCGGCTTGCTCCGAGCCAATATAGTATTGGCCCAGACAATATCAATAACGATTTTGACAACCTTTATTCGCGTGTACTTAAAGAATTCCAACGAATTATTGATCAAGGTACAGAAGAGGAGAGGTTTGGCTTAGTTGGGATTTCACAGGTATACAAAGCCTATATTTTTGGGCTCATGGTGGATCTATGGGGGGATATACCCTATAGTGATGCATTAAATGGTGAAACCAATATCAGCCCTGAATTTGAGGACGATAAAGCAATTTATGATAAGTTGCTATTGTTGTTGGACGAGGCTAAGGGAAACCTTGATACTGGTATTGCCAATAAGGAAATTGTAACTGGTGATATTGTAATGAATGGAAGTTTAAGTGCATACAAAAAAGTGGCGAATACCGTAAAGCTTCGTTTGTTACTTAACCTCCGTCTTACTGAACCAGCAAGGGCAACAACGGAGATCAATGCCTTAATTGCCGAGAATAACTTTATTGACGACAACAATGAAAATTTTGTCTTTAGATATGGCACTGCAATTTCCCCTCTTAATCAAAACCCTATATATCAGCAGGATTACACTGGTTCGGGAAACAAGACTTTTTACATGGATAATTACTTTATGTATAAAATGCATAGCAGAAATGATCCTCGTATGAGGTATTACTTTAATCGACAAGGGGACAATACAGAGTTGGATTTTGAAACCACTCCTTGCTCAAACAGAACGGACTGTGTTTATGCCGTTTTGCTTTTAAATGATCCTACAGCTGATGGTTTAATAGGAAGAGATCATGGAGACCCTTCTGGTATTCCAAGTGATAATACGATAAGAACATCTTGGGGTGTTTATCCTATTGGCGGCATATATGATGATGGTTCAAAGACGGATGCTACTTTGGGAGCTGGCGCTAATGGTGGAGGAATAATGCCATGGCTGATTGCAGCTAACACCAAATTTATGCTTGCTGAAGCTGCCCTTCAATTAGGAACTACTGGCGACCCTGAATTGCTTTTTAGCCAAGGGATGAACTTATCTATTGAGTACGTTTATAACATGGGGAACCAAATGGCAGCTACTGCACCTGCACCTAATGATGCGACTATTCAAGCAGCGAAAACAACATACATTAATGATCGAGTTGCAGCCTACCAGGCAGCATCAAATAACGGGAAACTCAATCTAATTATTGAAGAAAAGTTTGCTGCTCAATTTGGTAATGGGTTTGATTCCTACACGGATTTAAGAAGGACGGGGTCACCTAATGACTTACCGCTGTCACTTGTTCCCCTCGCGCCATTCTTAAATCGCATGCCCTATGGAAGAAGTGAATTGGTAACCAATCCGAATGCACCTAATCCAGCCCCTCTTAATTCCGAAAAAGTTTTCTGGGATAACTAAAAATTTGAAAGAATGAAAAATTATAAAATATATTCAATGTTATGTACGCTACTGCTTTTAATAGTAATGGCGTGCTCCGATGAATTTGTTGGAAACTCCCCCAATTTTAATGACCATGTTGGGGCCGTTACGAAGGTGACAGTTAATCCAACTAAAAACTTCTTTAATCTTAATGCTGCGTTGGCAACAGCTGAAGTTGAGTTTTCAGTTGATGTAGATGGATTTGGAATTACAACAGTAAATAGTGTTGAGGTAGAGTTGGTCTATACTGACAAAGACAGACTTTATGATCCGTTTCGTGAAGAAAAGTATGACTCAGTGCATTCTGCTGTAACCCTCATGACACTATCATCTTTCCCATCAACTGTGGTGGTAACTGGAGCGGACGTAGCAGCTGCGTTGGGTATTCCAATTGATAGTTTGGACTTGGGGGATTCATTTCAAATAACACTCCCAATTAATACTGCCGATGGAAGACGATTAACTACCGCTTTGGATTCTGATTTGTGCAATGAACCTGCGCAACCGTCTTTCGGTGGTTGCGGAGTAGCATGGGCTATATCATGTCCATCAGATATAGGAGCAGAATATAGTTATGTTACGACCAATATAGCTTGTGCAAACTGCGCTCCTCCTGCTCCTGGGGCAGCAGCATGTGGTGCTTCTATTTCTGGTACGGGTTCATGGACTGATCTCGGAGGTGGAGTTTATTCTGTCTCTGATGCTACTTTTGGTCAGTATGGTTGTGCTTGGGGTGATACAGAAGCTGAAGGAGTCCAAATTACTGATGTTTGTTCAAAAATTGGATCTGGCCCACAGGGAGGTTCTGATCAGTATGGTTTGCTCTATACATTCATAATAACGGACAATACTGGCACTACATTGACAATTGATTGGTCCAATGACTACGGAGATTCTGGTACTACAGTACTTACAAGAACTGACGGAGGATCTTGGCCGTTAGCACTTAGTAATTAATTGAATTCTTGTTGTAATAAAAAAGAGGGGCCCTTGTCCCTCTTTTTTATTACTGTATAAACGATACCCGTTGTGTATGTCATTATTGAAAATAACAGCAATTGGTTTGGCTCTTTTTATTAACTCCTTTGGCTTATCGCAAAAAATAGCCGGAGTACTAGATATAAAACCTGGTATCGAGGAGGGGTATACCTTGTTTGCCCCTCTAAACTCAAATATTACCTATCTAATCGATAACTGTGGAAGAATAATAAATACTTGGGAAAGTGAATTTACTCCTGGTAATACAACTTATCTGCTTCCTAATGGAAATCTGTTGAGGACCAAGAAGCTTTCAAATACAATAATCGATGGCGGAGGAGGAGGTGGTGGTATAGAGTTATTTGATTGGGAATCAAACTTACTATGGTCATATGAATTAAATAATGAAAATCTGCGACTTCATCACGATGTCGAAAGTTTGCCTAATGGAAATATCCTAATGATTGTATGGGAATTAAAGTATAAAGATGAAGCAATTGAAGCAGGAAGAGACCCAGCGTTGATTTCCAGCGATGAAGTCATCTGGTCTGAACAGATTATTGAGATCAAACCTATTTCAACCAATTCACATGAAGTGGTTTGGAAATGGTCTTTATGGGATCATCTGATACAAGATTTTGATTCTGATAAAGAAGGTTTTGGTATTGTTTCCGATCACCCAGAATTGGTAAATATTAATTATGTCAATCAAGGAGATATTTCTGATTGGGTACATGCCAATTCAATTGATTTTAACGAAGCGTTGAATCAAGTAGTACTTAGTTCGCCATTTTTTAATGAATTCTGGATAATTGACCACAGTACAACAACGGAAGAAGCAGCCTCTCACTCTGGAGGTAATTTTAATAAGGGGGGGGACTTAATATATAGATGGGGTAATCCACTTGCCTATAAAAGAGGGACAGTTGAGGATCAACAACTATTTGGTCAACATGATGTTCATTGGATTGATGAAATGAATAAGTATGAGGGAAGTATTATATTATTCAATAACAACAGAGGAGAAAAATATTCAACTGTAGAAATTGTAACACCATCATTTGATGAAAATTCTGAATATGAGCTAGTGGAATCATCCTACGGTCCTATTGCTCCAAATTTTATTTATAAGGCCAATCCGGCAGAGATTTTTCATTCCAGAATAATGGGAGGTGTTCAATCACTACCCAATAATAACCTATTGATTTGTTCATCCTTGCAGGGGTTAATATTTGAAGTAACAAATGAAAGTGAGACTGTATGGATATACAAGAGTCCTATAACTGCTAATGGTATTGTTGGGAGGAATTTTGAGGAGACGAATGCGAACTTTGCAAGTGACAATAATTTTCGTGCTATAAAATATAGCAAGACCTATTCCGCCTTTGATAATAAAGAACTAACCCCTCTCGAACCTATTGAGGGGGAGCCTTGGATACCATGCAATATAATCACGAATACTATGGAAGACCCTAAGCTGTTCACGGAGGTATATCCTAACCCTGTTAAAGATCGGCTTTATATCGAAACTCCAGATTCTGAAGAGTTGCTGTTAGTTAAATTAATTACTACACATGGAAAAATTATTCGCAGTGCAATGGGTAGAAAAAAAATACTCCTGAATGTCAGTACGGTTACAAGCGGTCTTTACGTACTCCAAATTAATAATAAGTTAACCAAGATTATTGAAATTAAATAGAAGTATTATGAAAAAGGAATATGTTTATATTTTCATGCTAATGTTTTTCTGCATGGAGACAAAAGGTCAAATGTTATCCAATGTTGAAGCCATTGAATCTGGTGGGTCACTATCTCAGTATAATATGATAGGAAAGAAAAGACCTGCGCCTGAAGTATTTGGGAACTATTACCTCTTTGATAATTGGGTTCTTGCAGACATTCACTTGGAAGCTGGCAATTTTGTGGCAGATCAAAATATTAATCTCAATGCCCTTGATGGTGAAATTGAAATACCCTATGGTGATGAAGTAAGAACACTCAACCGTACAAAAATTGAATCGTTTGAGGTAGAGAACAGGAAATTTATCAATGGCAAGTACCTGGATGCATCAACTTTTAAGGATACTTTTTTTGAAGTGATTGAAGAAGGTGCTGTTGAAGTGTATTGTCAATATTATACAGATGTGCGCCCCCCAACTTATGTTCCCGGGCTGGCTGTAGGAGATCAGAATTACAAAGTGTTAATAAAGCAAAATCACTTTGTAAAAGCCCATTCAACACTAAAGGGTTTTGTAAACGATAAGAAAGCTAATTTTGGTTATTTTGAAAATCACGCTGCCACTCTAAAATATATTCAGACCCAAAAATTGCGATTAAATAAAATTGAGGATTTTATCACCGCGACTAAATTTTACAATAGTAATTATTCGGAATGATGATGCTTTTGCAATCGGTGTTATCGAAAGGGGATCAAATATCGTTTGCAGTGGTATAAAGTTTTTAGAAAAAGTCTTAAAATTTCGCCTATTTTAACTCTTTGTAGCAATTCAATCAATCCTTACAAAGAGTGAGTCAAAAGGAAGCCAAATATCAATTTGAAGCAGTGTTTAATCATGCCACTATAGGAATGATTATAGCTGATTCTGAAGGTAAAATCAAGCAGTTTAATCGGTTTGCCGAAACACAATTCGGATATTCTGAAAATGAGGTTATTGGCGAGTCCATAGAGATGCTACTCCCTTCGAAAATGAGGGAGAGGCACATCCAGCATCGTAACCATTTTGTTAAGGCCCCATCTAATAGAGCGATGGGGGTTGGAAGAGATTTATTTGCCAAACGAAAAGACAATACAGTATTTCCTGTTGAAATTAGTTTAAGCCATTTTAAGGAAGGCGATGAGGGTTTTGTAATTGCTTTCATTATAGATATCTCCGTTAGAAAAAGAAATGAAGCTGAATTGACTGAATCGACAGAGAGGATTAAGGTAATAAATACAGAACTTGAGCAGAAGGTAGATAGTAGAACGAAAATGCTTAGAGAGACTTTGGCAGAGTTGGAGGCCTCTAAAGATGATTTACAAAAGGCATTGAAAAAGGAAAGAGAATTAGGAGATCTTAAATCCAGATTTGTAACCTTGGCTTCGCATGAATTCAGAACTCCTTTAAGTACGATTTTGTCATCGGCTTCATTAATAGGAAAATACACTACCGAAGAACAAGACTCCAAAAGACAAAAACATGTGGAGCGGATAAAGGAGGCGGTTAATAATATGCGCGACATTTTGGAAGATTTTTTGTCATTAGGAAAATTGGAAGAAGGTCAGATTGATGTCAATATGGAGTCGTTATCTAATGAAGAGCTAAAGGACGAGCTGTATAGGGTGGTCAATAGTATGGAGCAGCTTTGTAAACCTGGGCAAAAAATAGACCTTGATTGCACAGTGGTAGGATCCGTTAGATTGGATAAGAAACTGATGGGTAATGTCCTATCTAATCTTCTTTCTAATGCGATAAAGTTTAGCCCAGAGAATTCAAAAATTCAACTAAGCTGTGAAATGGATAAGAATGTTTTTCACTTTTTGGTGAAGGATTCTGGAATGGGTATATCTGTAGAAGATCAGCAGCATTTGTTTGAGCGGTTTTTCAGAGCTCAGAATGCTTCCAATATTCAGGGTACTGGGTTGGGGTTAAATATTGTATCCAAATACTTAGAATTGATGGGTGGCAAAATACAGTGTGAAAGCGAAATTAACAGGGGAACTACCTTTCTCATAGAAATCCCTCAATAATCCGTTTTACTTTTACTAAACTTGTACAAGAGGAACAACCATTCTTTATGAAAAACATTCTAATCATTGAAGATAATTTGGAGGTAAGGGAGAATACGGCAGAGATTCTGGAACTGGCCGGCTACAAAGTTTTCACAGCGGAAAATGGCAAAATAGGGGTGGAAGTGGCCATCGATGAGAAGCCTGACCTTATTGTATGTGACATCATGATGCCTGTATTGGATGGCTACGGAGTACTCCACCTGCTCAGTAAAAATCCTGAGACAACGACCATTCCATTTATTTTCCTTACGGCAAAAGCAGAGAAGAGTGATTACCAGAAAGGAATGGAAATGGGTGCTGATGGATATATATCGAAACCATTTGATGATATAGAGCTTCTGAATGCAATTGAAACGAGGTTAAGAAAGAGCGAGATTTTAAAACAAAGCTTCTCTCAAGACCAAAAAGGTGTTGATGGTTTTATTGATTCGGTAAAATCAAATACCAACATAAAATTGCTGTCAGAAAGTTATGAGGTGGCAAAATTTAAGAAGAAACATTCATTGTATTCTGAAGCAGGGTATCCTCGTAATTTATTTTTTGTAAAATCAGGAAAGGTCAAAACTTATAAAATCAATGAAGATGGTAAGGAGTTAATCATTGAAATAAGCAGTACAGGAGACTTTATAGGTTATACACCAATTTTGGAAGATACAATTTACAAGGATGCCGCTGAAATACTGGAGGATGCTGAAGTAATGATTATTCCGCGAGAAGATTTTGTGAATTTGGTTAGCTATGATAGTCAAATAGCGGGACAGTTTATCAAACTGCTTGCAAAAAATGTAAGGGAGAAAGAAGACAGGTTACTTAGTTTGGCCTATAACTCTGTTCGCAAGCGAGTAGCCTCTGGTTTGATTGAAATATTGGACAAGTTCAAAAATGAGATGAAGGAGGATGCTAGAATCAAAATTTCTCGTGATGATCTGGCGAGGATAGTAGGCACCGCAACGGAATCATTGATCAGAACGCTAAGTGATTTCAAAAGTGAAAAACTGATTGATATTGAGTCTGGTAAAATACTTATACTCCAAGAAAGCAAACTGAGGAATTTATCCAATTGAGTGATTGCTCATCAGTTCTGCCTCATGATTTTGCCTAGCTAGTGACCAATCTTCAGTTAATAAAGTTACGATCCACATAGAGCCTGATTTGCGGTACACTAAACAGGATACCCCTGTTTTTTCAAATATTATAGTTTTTAGTTGCGCTACAGTGGTTGAAGGGCTTAGGTCTATCGAAAAAGCATTTTTGCTTAGCGGAAAATTGGGAGCCAAAAGGGTGCCTGTTTTGTAATGCTTACGATCAAGCAGGCTATTTGGAGTTTTGAAAAACTCAATTTTTAAGAATGGAAAGAGTGTGGTGAAATCTTTCTGAAAATCACTTACTGATTTATTTTCATCAATTTTTAGGACCGGCATTTGACTGAGTACTGACAAGACTTTTCAACCTATTCTTCAAAGATAACCTCGTATTGAGCAATCTTTTAATGATTACTGTCAACTTGGATTATGATAAAAGTCAGCTGATGATAGGGGGTAAGTTTTGCTTTTAATCACAAATGCTCAGCGATCATAATGTTCTCAATTCCCCTAATCATGGCATCCGGGTTAAAAGAAATTGAGTCAATGCCACACTCGACAAGAAACTTGGTATATTCTGGATAATCGCTTGGTGCCTGCCCGCACAAGCCTACTTTGACACCTGCGTTTTTTGCAGTTTCTATAAGATGCTTGATTTGAGTTTTAATGGCTTCATTATTTTCATCAAATAGGTCGCTGATAATTGCTGAATCACGATCCAACCCTAATGTGAGTTGGGTTAAGTCATTAGAACCAATAGAGAAGCCATCAAAAAGTTCAGCAAATTCCTTGGCCAGAATAATATTGCTGGGTATCTCTGCCATTACATAGACCTCTAGTTTGTTTTGACCCTGGATCAGACCATGCTTTTTCATCTCTTCCAATACTTTCTCTCCTTCTTTAATTGTTCGACAAAAGGGGATCATTACCTTGACATTAACCAAACCCATATCATCTCTTAACTTTTTGATGGCGGCACATTCCAAAGCAAATCCATCTCTATATCTTTCGTTATAATACCTACTTGCTCCTCTGAACCCCAACATGGGATTCTCCTCCTCTGGTTCAAATGGCTTTCCGCCCAATAATTTCGCGTACTCATTTGATTTAAAATCACTCATTCTGACAATAACATCTTTTGGGTAGAACGCGGCTGCAACTAGTGCAATGGATTCTGCGAGGGTGTCAATAAAAAATTGTTTTTTGTCTTTATAATGTCTTGTCAGCACATCTATTTTACTCTTATCAGGTCCATCTATTAATTCATCATATTTTACCAAAGCCATAGGATGTATCTGCACGCTGTTGTTGATGATAAACTCCATGCGCAACAAACCAACACCTTGATTGGGGTAGCTAGAGTGAAGCAATGCTTTTTTTGGATCAGCCAATATCAGCATGGGTTCCACTTTGGTATTTTTCAAGTGCTCAAGAGATACTTCCTTTACTTGCCATTCTAATTCTCCGTCATAAACAAGCCCCTCATCACCACTGACACAGGACACTGTAATAAGTTGATTGTCTTTTAACTTTTGTGTTGCGTAAAGGGTGCCCACCAATGCGGGTATTCCAAGTTCTCGTGCGACAATAGATGCATGACTGGTTCTACCACCTTTGTTTGTAACAATGCACACCGCCTTTTTAAGTAATGCATTCCAGTCAGGATTAGTAATGTCCGCAACAATAATATCGCCCTGTTTTACTTTTTTACCGTCAGCAAGACTTTCTACAATAGTTACTCTACCGCTCACTATAGATCGACCAACAGCTTTGCCACTAACAATAGGCTCAGCATCTGTTTTTAGTACATATTCTTTTAAGGTTAACGATTTCTGTTTTGTGTGAATGGTTTCTGGGCGAGCCTGTACAATAAATAGTTGATTGGTAAGGCCATCTTTTGCCCATTCTATGTCCATTGGCATTTTGTAATGCTTCTCAATTTGATTGCACCAATTTCCCAATTGTTCTATTTCTTTAGGTGTTAGCACATATTGATCTCTTAAATGGAAGGGGGTTTGCTGCCAATCAGTTGACCCAAGTTCATTGTAAACCACCATTTGTTGTTTGGTACCCATAGTTTTATAGACGAGACTTTTTCTGTTTTGATCAAGCAATGGTTTTAAAAGGTAGAATTCGTCAGTATTAACTGCTCCTTGTACAACGCTTTCCCCCAATCCCCAAGCACCTGTAATGTAGATGAGGTTCTTGTTACCATTTTCTGGTTCAATGGTGAATGCTACCCCTGCACTACCTTTGTCAGATCGTACCATCAATTGTATTCCTACGGACAGGCCTACCTGATCATGTTGGAAGCCATTGTCAATTCTGTATTTAATGGCTCTGTCATTATACAAGGAAGTGTAACACCCCATTACCGCTAAGTACAACTGTTCTATGCCCTCTACATTCAGAAACGAATCATGTTGACCAGCAAAGCTCGCTTCTGGGGAATCTTCAGCTACTCCACTGCTACGCACAGCAAAGGTAGCTTCTTCCCCATAAGTACTGACAATCTTTTGATAGGCCAACTGCAATTCTGTTTTGACTTCAGTTGGTAACGTGGCCTTGCTTACAATGTCCCTGCAGTAGTTTCCGATTTCTGATAAATTATCCATAGAGCTTAATTCAAGTGAATTAAGCTTAGTATGGAGAGGTTCTTTCAGCTTATTTGAATCTAAGAATTTTGCAAATGCATCAGATGTAAGTGCAAATCCGTCAGGTACCTTAATGCTATATTGAGACAGATTTTGAATCATTTCACCTAGTGACCCATTCTTACCTCCTACAAGAGGAAGATCCTTCATTGTTATTTTTGAAAACGGGATTATATAGTTCATTGATTATATTTAAAGGGAAGGTAAAATACAGAACTATTCATCCCAGTAGGATGATAAGCATCAAGGTACCGGATGATAAAGGTCAATTTTGAATACTAGAGGTACCTAAAAGAACGGACCAGGTTTTTAGTTTTGGGGAGTTGTCAACGATAAGTTTCGCGATGGCAAGAAAAGGTACGAACAAGATCATGCCTGCAACACCCCAGATAATGCCACCGATGAAGATGGCGCTAATTGTAGCTAAGGCGTTGATTTTCAATTTATTACTAACTGCAAGAGGGAATATAAGGTTGGCCTCCAGGTATTGAACAAGGGAGAACAAAAGAACAACACCTATTGGATACCAAATTGAATTGTATGTGATCCATGACATAGCCATTGGCAATAGTGCTCCTACCATAATACCAACATAAGGTATGAAAGTGAGTATGGCTGCAGTGTAACCGAAGAAAATAGCATGAGGTACGCCTAATAAAAGTAATCCAATACTATTTAATGTACCTACAACCAAGTAAACAATTCCCATACCTTTAATGAAGTTATAATAGGCCGTAATGGTCTGACTGAGGATAGCTCTTATGCCTACTCTACTTTCTATCGGAAAAATCATATACATGGCCTTTACTAATCTTTTTCTGTAAAAGAGTATAAGTGTGGAGTATATGGGGACTAGAATAAGCAAAACAATAGATAGACTGTAAGAGGATATCAGTTGACGGATAAGGGAAAACAAATCGCCACTCGATTGATTGAGGATTTGGCTTAGGAGTTCATTTTGTCGTATGCGACTAACACCAAAAGTCGTGAATAAATAGCCGCTGAGTTGTTCGATGACTTCGAGGAGTTTTATTTTAATTATTGGCCATTCTGAAATAAAGGTGCTAAACTGATATACCAATAGGAGAAGTATGGCTGCGCCAAAGAGAACAACAACCGTCATACTAAAAAGAATAGAAGCCATCCTGTTAATTGATTTGCTTTCAAGCCAGGAACAAACGGGATAGAGTATAAAGCTAATCAGTACCGCAAAGCTTAATGGAATAAAGAATGTACGTCCGAAATACAGGATTATTGATCCAAAAAAAA
Source organism: Cyclobacteriaceae bacterium (assembly GCA_020436125.1). Classification (GTDB taxonomy): domain Bacteria; phylum Bacteroidota; class Bacteroidia; order Cytophagales; family Cyclobacteriaceae; genus ELB16-189. The sequence goes on from JAGQYK010000018.1 coordinate 18,235, forward strand.
TATATTGTAAGGCAACCAAATAACTATTGTCTCCTTTTGGGAGTGAGCGAAACCCCATAGAATTGATAATTTATAGGTGTATTTAAGAAAAGGTATCTATGGCTTTTTTAAGTCTTGTGCTCACATTCTCAGCCACTTCTGTTAGCTTTTCATTTTTTATTGTTTTGGCCATTGTTTCCATCGGGTTGATGGCGGAAATGATTACCTCTTTATTTTCTGTTTCCTGAACAGCAATGTTGCACGGCAACATAACCCCAAGTGTAGGTTCAATGCTTAAAGCCTGATAAGCGAAATTGGGATTACAAGCTCCCAGGATTTGATAATTCCTGAAATCAACATCTAGTTTTTTCTTAAAGGTTGCTTTAAGATCAATATTGGTTAATACACCAAAACCTTCCTTTTGAAGGGCTTCAGTGACTTTTGCGATAGTTTCGTCAAATGGCAGTCCTGATTTTTTTGAATAGTGATATTCCATGATTTTAAATTTTCAAAGTATTAACAATGTGATTATGCATATTACACCTGATATGCTGTTTATTCAATGATAAGAGTAAGTCAGTGAGCTGATAATAATCAGTAAATAAGTGCGCAAAAGTATACTTATTTGAATTGCCAAATCATCCAACATTTTGGTGGTATGGTGGATTTATGAATGGATAGGGAATAAAGAAATTTTGAAACGAATTATTTAAATTAAACTAAATGCAAACACTTATCAAATCAGTACACTTTACCGCTCGACCAGAACTAGAAGAATATACAAGGGATAAGATCGATGGCTTAAGTAAGCTGAATTCCAAAATAATCAGAGCTCACGTAACACTTTCTGTTGAGCCAGGTAGTAGTCCTGAAAATAAATCATGTGAGCTCTTATTGTCATTACCTGGAGAAGATCCCTTTCTAAAGAAAACGGCAGCAACATTTGAGGAAGCAGTTTCATTAGCTGCCAATGCTATGGAAAAAGTATTACGAAGGAAGAAACCTCGTTAATATGATAATAATCAATTGAGCTACTTTTTAATATCATAAAATGCTTAATGCATGGTTCTTAATTTGAAGGTGTTTAAAGAACCAAATACTTTGATTGAATTTATCCTCCAATAACAAAAAGTTATTTAATCAAGTATATCCGAAGATTATGAAAAGAATATTGGTCCCTACTGATTTTTCTGCTTGTGCCAATGCTGCAGCAGAAATGGCTTTACAAATCGCAAAATTAAATGAGGCGGAAATCTATTTTCTTCATCTGTCTACTGACTACTCAACTCCTGCTCACGTACCTGGAAAATCAGTGGTTCATGATAGTAGTGAAATCGGAATCATTAAGGATAAGCTTGATCAACTGGTGAAAGCCGCAGAAGCAGATGGTATTCGGGCAAAACGAGAATTGGTCATTGGTAGTGGACAAGAACAGATCAAGGATTACATACAACCCTATAAGATTGATTTCTTGGTGATGGGATCTCATGGTGCCACAGGTATTAGAGAGTTGATCTTGGGATCTAACACCCAAAATGTAATTAAAAATATCAGAGTGCCCAGTTTAGTAGTGAAGCAAATGCCTAAAAGAAAAGAATTGAAGCATATCGTTTTTGCATCCAATTTTAAAAGGGACTGTTCTAATTCGCTCAATGAGGTTATTGCTATTTCCAGATTATGGGGTTCACGAGTTCACTTGTTGTTTATTAATCTTCTTAATCATCTTATTGAGGAGAATACGGCTCGGGGGATGATGTCTAAGCAAATGGAGGATTTTTTAAATGTGGATTATACGCTGAATATTACGGAAACCAATGACAAGGAATTTGGTATAGCGCAATTTGCTAGTGAAATAGATGCCGATTTAATTGCAGTTGTAATGGAAAAGAAAAACTTGGTAGGAAGATTATTTAGTCCAGGTATAGCAGAACGGTTAATTAACCATTCTGCTTTGCCTGTGCTCATAGTTAATCAATAGTTAGCAGCCTAGTTTAAATTATCCTTATTAAATGTAAGCATTGGTATATAGGAATGGAAGGCAAGTTTTCTCGTAACACTTCTACTAAATAGCTTTTCAAAGAAACTAAGTTTGTGAGTGAACATAATAAGGATATCTGCTTTCCTGTCAATCATGAAATTGTCTATTGCTTCAGGTACAGCATTATTCTTTGATAAGTGGAATGAAATTTTTTCGTATTTAGTCTTTTTGATTAAATCCAATTTTATCTGTTTTGTATTGTGTTTGGTAGAGTCGGATTCAGGTACTACATGTAAAATCTCTACCCTTGCTTTAAAAAGCTTAGCAAAATCTGTTACTGTGGCCAATTCTTCTTCCATATGAGTTAAGTCAGTAGCATAGACTATTCTCTTAAACCCCTTGAATGTTGCATTGTTCGGTACAATGATTACAGGAACAGAGGAACTCTGAATCATAGCAGCCGCATTACTTCCGATAAGCACTTTTTGCAATCCCGTTGCTCCTCGGGTACCCATCACGATAAGGTCAACTTCTTTATTTTTCACATACCTTTGTACAACCTGGGTTACCGGAAAACCAGATAATACCTCACTAGAGATTGTAAGTTTACCGGGTACTTTACTTTTGATGTCGTTTATCAATTCTTCTAATTCTTCCCGCGCGATGTTCTTCATCTCGGCATCAAGTTTTTGGGAAACTAACATGGCGCGGGAGGAGGCTTGGCCAAAAGCGACAGTAACTATAATCAACTCTGCACCTGCTTTTTTAGCAAGTAAGGCAGCATACAATGTTGCAACTTTGGATGGCTTTGAGAAATCGGTGGGGACTAAAATGGTCATGGTTGTAAGTTTTTTTTAATAACTAGTAACGAGCTAGTACAATTTAGTTATGGTCATCATTTTTAGACATGATGGGAGTCATAATAAAAGAAGATATTAATCAGACAAATGGTGAATCTGATTTACAATCCCCAGATTCTTTTTATGAAGGACATGGCAGACTCATAGTTCCACCGGGCAAATCTCCCCCTTTGTATCAGCAGTTCATTGTCACTTGGGTGTTGAAGGTAATAATAAAAAACAAACGGAGCTGTTGGATTCTCCCACCCCAGCATTTGCCCAAAACGCAGATCATTGAAAACTAGCTTTCCATCATATGTTGAAATCACATAGTACCCTTCAGAAAAACGTTTTAAATGTTGGATATCTTCATGATTATCTATCGCATCAAGTAGATTGTCGTTTTTGTTAAAAAATTGAAAAGGAATGAATTCTGCCTTATCAAATACTGATCGATAACCAATATAAAAACCATCATCTCCTTCTGCCACAACATTCCATAACCATACATTTCCTGGGGTGGGTGTGGTGAAATATCTCTTATAATTGATTTGCTGATGGGCAAGGCTATCCTCAACTGAGGTGGCGATGAGGCGTTTATTAATCAATGCATAGGTCAAATATATTGCACTGATAAGAATTGCGATTCTGGCCCAATTTTTCCTGGCTGAATGCGTTAAAGGAAAAAAAGTAAGGAGTAGGGCACCAATTCCAATAGATATTGAAAACAATGGGTCAGCGACAAAAAGGGTATGAAAGGATACTCGATAATGACTGAAAGGTTCAAACCACGCTGTTCCATAGGCATTAAAAGCATCCAAGAATAAGTGAACGAATAGTTCGAGTAATAGAAATCCAGTCCATTTACGCACAGACATCCTTGGGAGCCATTGCCAGCGCGCAGCAATTAAAGCTAGCGGGTATGAAGTGATTACAATGAAAAGGAAAGAATGTGTAAAACCTCTATGTGCCAGTAAGTCACTGGCGGGGGAATTCCAAAAAGAAGCTATAAAATCGATGTCTGGAATTGACTGTGCTACTGCACCTATGAGCAAAGCCTTTTTGCCTAATGATTTGCCTGCACACAATTCGCCAATACAAGCACCTAATGCGATATGAGTAAGAGAATCCAAACTATTTTTTTAAAACTAAGTTTTGGTAGTTTTAATCCAAAACCATCTATTTAAACTGTTTGTTAAAAGGCATAACTTACAAATGAAATTGATCAAATAAAATTGCTGAATACGCAAGTCAATAAATATAGTAAGAATAACCGTGTGCATCTGATCACCGGGGGACGTCCTTATTTCGATCATCTCGTAAACCTTATTTCAAAAGCTGAGAATACACTTTACCTGCAGACTTACATTTTTGCTGAAGATGAAACTGGAAGGTTTGTCACAAAGGCCCTGGTGGAAGCTGCTGGAAGAGGAGTCGAAGTATATTTAATGGTAGATGGGTATGCTTCTCAAAATTTGAGTAAAGATTTTATAAGTAAGCTCAGGCAACAGGGTATCAAGTTCAAGTTTTTTGAACCCCTCTTCAGAAGCAGACAATTTTATCTGGGAAGAAGACTTCATCATAAAGTCTGTGTAATTGATTTGCGTTTTGGATTGGTGGGTGGTATCAATATCGCTGATCATTATAATGATCTTCCTGGCGATCCCCCGTGGCTTGATTTCGCACTCAGTGTAGAAGGAGAGATTGTTCAGGATTTGTTAATACTCTGCCAGAAAACGTGGAATGGATTTCAATCGTTGAAAAAAATACCGGAAGTAGAAAATTTGCCTTCTTTTTCTATTCCTCAAGAGGAAAGAAGTGAAATTAGGATGAGGCGAAATGATTGGGTGCGCTGGAAGGATGAGATTTCACTGAGTTATATGGAGTTATTCAGGGGAGCCAAATCTCAGATTACTATTCTTTCAAGTTATTTCCTTCCCGGAAGAGTTTTTAGAAGAGCTATACGCAACGCCAGAAAGCGGGGTGTTGAAATAACGGTCATCGTTGCGGGGGTTTCAGATGTGAAAATTGCTAAAATGGCTGAGCGTTTTATGTATGAATGGCTTTTATCAAACGGCATTAAGATATATGAATATAACCGTACAGTGCTTCATGGAAAACTGGCCATCTGCGATGATAATTGGATAACACTAGGGTCGTTTAATGTCAACGACATTAGTACTTATGCAAGTGTGGAGCTTAATCTGGATGTCAAAAACCCAAAGTTTGCTCATCAACTACGATACCACCTTGAACAAAACGTAATCAATCACAGTACGCTGATCTCTGATTCTTATCGGGCAAAACACACCAATGTATTAAAAAGGTTTGTTCAATGGAGTGCTTTTGCCGCCATTCGCACTTTGATTTACTTCTTTACCTTTTATTTTAAGAGGATTGTGAGAACGGAGGAGAAGAAGTCCTAAAGAAATTCCACTGACGCTGTATTATGCGAGAATGAGGTATAAATGTGCTAAAAATATACCCCTAAGAACCTTAGGGGTATATTTTGTGTACCTGAGGCCGGAATCGAACCGGCACGTCTTGCGACACACGATTTTGAGTCGTGCGCGTCTACCAATTCCGCCACTCAGGCAGGTACTTTGGTAATCGGGTTGCAAATATGCTTAAACTTTAAGTTTCTGACAATTTACAGCTCGATATATTTCTCTAGAGAAAACGCTTGCGTCCGTTCCGAAAACAAGGTTTTTACCCGCCCCCATACACTTCCAAAAAGAGTAGACTTCCGGTAGTTTTCAAGGCTTTCGTGACGATCCCAATGACTAAGGGTAGTGTAACAATAGGGATCTTCGCTGTCTTTGAGTAATTGAAGGTGAGAGCATCCGGGAAAGTTTCTAATGGCTTCCTTATTCTGATTGAAAATTTCAAGAAACTCATCAATTCCCGCTTCCGTAAAATGCATTCTTACAATTCTTATCAGCATGGCTATTCGTCAAATGTTATACTTATAGGGCTATCATAGATTAATCCAAGAAGCTCACTGGCATTGCCCTTATAGATGCCAATTTCAAGAAACCCCTGGCTATTGAATATAAGAAAACACTCACCTTGTTCTGTTTGGTTGTAATTGGTATGTATTCGTCTGAATTTTTCCCCACCAAACTGAACAGTAAAATTTTTTCCTTTACTTAGAATGTCAAAATCAGTTTTAGGAATATTGGTAATGAGGTTCCCATAGTTATCTACCCTTATCACGTGCCCCGAGATTTGCTTTCGGGTTGCCTTCACATGCCTGTCTATCATTTTTTTAAAGGAAGGCATTGGCTTTCCTAAACTCGTAATGGCGACACCACTTGCTAATTTGGCTGCAGCAGGTGCAAGGATATCCTTTTCTGGGAAGGTAGACTCTACGGCATTGATAGTATTAAGTGCAACCAGTTGTTGATGAGGTTTAGTGCTAATCAACCCAAACAAGCCATTGTCTACACCAGTAAAGAAATGATCTTCAAGTTGTAATGCCAGATGGGCATCACCAGGATTGCCAACAGCATCTACACCCACCAGATGCACTGTGCCTTTCGGAAAGTCTCTAAAAGCTGCTCTGAGTAGGAATGCCCCATGAGCAATATCGCATGCTTCTACCTGATGACTGATGTCCACAATATTAATACCCGGATTTACCTTAAGAATAGCGGCTTTAATCGCCCCAGCATAGTGGTCGCTTTTTCCGCTGTCGGTAAGTAAGGTAACAATAGCCATTGGCGAACTCTATTTCCACCCACACCGTTATGAATGGGTAGTTTATATTTTATTAGATTTAACCTCAAAAATAGAAGATTTCAACCACAATATTTCATTGATAGAAAAAAGCATTACACTCGAAAATATTTCTCTAACCGACTTTCTTGGTATAGAGAATAAAAATATCAACCAATTGGCATCAGCTTTTCCTAAAAGCAAAATCGTGTCCAGAGGAAACGAAATTTTGGTTCAAGGAGATTCTAAGGAGATCACACAGATCATTGATGTGCTGGATGCATTGGTAAATCACTTTCATAAGTATGGTAAAATTACCGAAGAGAATGTGAGCGGATTTATCACTCAGGAGAAACAAGAGCATGTGGCTGAAGACAGCCCTGAAGGTTTGTTGCTTTACGGAACTCGGGGTACACCTATTAAAGTAAAAACAGTAAACCAGCAGCGCCTTGTTGAGTCGGTGAAAAAGAATGATTTGGTATTTGCACTTGGGCCTGCAGGCACAGGCAAGACCTATATATCCGTGGCGATGGCGGTAAGGGCCTTGAAGAATAAAGAGATAAAGAAAATAATAATTACACGGCCTGCTGTTGAAGCGGGTGAAAACCTCGGCTTTTTACCTGGTGACTTGAAGGAAAAAATTGATCCCTATCTTCGGCCGATTTATGATGCTCTTCATGATATGGTTCCTTTTGAAAAATTAGGGTACTACATGGAGCGGGAGATTATCGAAATAGCCCCGCTGGCCTATATGCGAGGGCGCACGCTAAATAACGCATTTATTTTATTAGACGAGGCTCAAAACACCACGCCTATGCAAATGAAAATGTTTTTAACGCGCATGGGCCCCAACTCTAAAATGATTGTTACCGGGGATACCTCCCAGGTTGACCTACCCAATAATCAACGATCAGGCCTTAAAGAGGCGGTCAGGATTTTAGATCAAACAAAGGGAATAGGTTTTGTGGAACTCAATGAGCGTGATGTCGTTAGACATCGCCTCGTTAAAGATATTATTCTTGCATATGAGAAGCGTCCTGATCAGCAACTAGACTGATAAGTGATTATTTTTTATGGAGCAATAGTGCTTGATTTATGTGAGAGAACTGACGATTAGCTTATCATTCTTCTATTTAGATAATTTAAAAACAATGGGTAAAACCATTTTTTGCCTCACTGGCTTTCCTCGTTGTCTGCCCGGTGTCCACGGACGCGCAGTCTTCAATACTCTAATTGCCTCTTCATCACAGCCAGCACCAATCCCTTTAATCACGGATAAGTCAGTAAGTGAACCATCTCTGTTGATTACGAACTCAACAAATACTCTCCCCTCAACGGCCATCCTTCTTGCTTGTGCAGGATAGTTCATTCTTTCAGCGATGTCTTTGTAAAATGTTTCAAAACCTCCTTCAGGTGCAGCAGGCGATTCCACAATGGTGAAGATAGCATCGCTATCTTCCTTCTCAATGGTATTATCCAAGACTTGAATTGTAATTTCCTCGATTCGGGATTCCTCGCTTATCTCCACATCAATTTTAATGTCCAGGTCTTCCATTATCTCCTCTTCATCAGGAACTTCCACAAAAGAGGATAAGGTTATTGATGGAGGTGGAGGGGGTGGAATCTCGGTTGGTGGAATTTCTGTAAGCACCTCAAACGTATTTACGGATTTGTCCATTAGCTCAGCAATAGCCTTATCATAACTCTTCCATTCAAAAGCCATAATTACTATACCCATCGTTAAAGCCAAACTAAAACTTAAAATCAAACCCTGATAATTAGCCAGATTGGCTTTAGGTGTTTTTTTACTTTCTATACTTTCAGCATAGATCGTTTCCCATTTTTTTGAGCTTTTCATTTCCATTAGGTTGTCAATGAAACTACATATCTGAAATACTAATAGGAATGATTTTCATCATCTAATGGGGTAACTGCGATCAGTTATTGATGATTTATTTCAAATGGGGTTTCTAGTACCATTGATTTCTAAGACGAAATTTGGTGGTTGGGAGATTTCTATAGGATCAGGCCCGAAATACCGCTTCAATTCAGATGAAAATGTTTTTAACGAGTCTGGGCCCGAACTCTAAAATGTTGTCCCAAAAGCGAACGATCTGACCTTGTTCGGAATATAATTCTAGCCCACGAAAAGCGTCCAGATATAGATTGATTCGGGATTTTCTTTGACTTAAATTATGGCATGTTTCGATGGATTCCTTATACCATGGTCAGGATCGCTGCTTTTTTTATTGCAGGAATCTTATTGGGTATTTATCAATCCAAAATTATTTCTTTGGAGCTGGCCGAGACTATTCTAATTGCATCAGTTGTACTCTATGTTTTGGTTTATTGGATAGTTTCAAGAAAAAAGAGAACACTGGTGGCAGGGGGGATTGGTCTCTTGGCTATCTTCCTTGCTGGTTATGTCCATTTGTTGTTGTTCGTTGACTGGCACCAGCCGGATCACCTTTCAACTTATAGGAAAGAGATCAAATATTATCAAGCCGAGGTTTTAGGGTTGCCAGAAGACAAAACAAACTCCTATAAATACAATGTGAAAATTGTAAAAGTGAGCGATGGGAAGTCATGGAACAACACCGATACCAAAGCTTTAATTTATATAAGAAAAGAGGAGAGGCAACCTAAATACTTTTATGGTGATAAACTATTGGTATATGGACATCCTCAACTACTACAACCACCTCAAAACCCTCATGAGTTTGACTTCAAACGCTTCTTAAGCTTTAAGAATATTTACCACCAACAATTTGTAAGAAGTGATCAGGTTCTACTGATCTCCAATACAAAAACAAGAGACCTAAAGTATTATTCATACATAGTACGACAATGGGGTACCGAACAATTAAAAGCTCAGTTACCGAACCAACAAGAGCAGGCCATAGCATTGGCCTTAACACTGGGTGTGACTGATGGCATTGACAACGAACTTCAAAGTGCATATGCCTCCAGTGGCGCCATGCACGTGCTGGCAGTTTCAGGATTGCATGTAGGCATTCTGTATGGTATAGTGATGTTGTTGTTCAGACCATTTAGGAACTTGTCGTGGAGCAG
>JAGQYK010000018.1:27916-51310 GCA_020436125.1 Cyclobacteriaceae bacterium
TTGGGAATTGTTACTATTCATCGCCCTCTCTATCAGTTATGGGAACCGAGGAGTGTCATTCTTGATTGGGTATGGAACATCTCATGCGTTTCAATTGCCGCGCAGTTGGCTACTTTTTCTTTGGGTGTTTTATACTTCCACCAGTTTCCTGTTTATTTTTTATTTTCAAATCTTTTCGTCATTCCGGGTGCCATCTCGGTTTTAGTGACAAGTATTTTGGTGTTGGCAACGAGTGGGATTGCTCCAGTAGCTGCTTTTTTTGGAACTATTCTCCAATGGCTCATTCAAATTCTCAATTTTGCCGTTTTCTCCTTTGAGAAATTTCCCTTTAGTCTCATTAATAATATTTATATCACTACACTACAATGTTGGTTACTGATTCTGACAATTGGATTTCTATTCTTTCTGTTTACAGAGAAAAAATTTTCGTTGATCTTGGTAGCGTTCCTTTGTGTGGTTTCCTTTTCGTTGATCCAGTGGTACCATTATGCTATCGATGTAAAAGGAGATCGTTTTGTAGTTTATAATATTTCAGGACACCAGGGCATTGAATGGATTTCAAATGGGAGGTCACAATTTTTAGGGGATTCTTCTTTGATTGTTGATACTGAAAGAATGCGTTTTCATGTACGACCTAATCGTTTGTTCTGCGGTGTGAAAGAAGTTGATACGCAATTGATTAGCCATCATCCCAACGTGTTTGTAAAAAATGGGAAGAAAATAGGCGTTATTAATACCCCAGTTTCATCGTGGCCGGATGATCTACAATTGGATTACCTGATTATTGGGAATAATTCTTTTAAGTCTCTCACTCAGGTTCGGAATACCATCAATTTTGATAAATTGATACTGGATAGCAGTAACAGTTCATATCTTGCAAGTCGTATTCAAAGTGAAGGCGATGACGTTGTTCACTCAGTTCAGCATGAGGGAGCGTTTATAGAAATATTTTAGTTATGAGTAATGTATTGTACGAAGTAAAGGATAGGGTTTGTTTTTTAACATTGAATAGACCGGAGAAAAAGAATGCATTGAATGCTGCTATGGTTTCTGATCTGAAGAGCCAGTTAGCCAAGGCAGAGAGCGATCCAAGTGTAAAAGTAATTGTGTTGAGAGCCAGCGGGGATGTGTTTTGCAGCGGTGCCGATTTGGAATCACTTCAACAACTTCAAAAAAACACTCACGAAGAAAATTTGGCAGACTCTAATCATTTGAAGGAGCTGTTTCTTCAGATCTATACCCTTAAAAAGGTAGTGGTTGCGCAAGTACAGGGGCACGCGTTGGCCGGTGGCTGTGGCTTGGCAACAGTCTGTGATTTTGTTTTTGCTGTGCCGAAGGCAAAAATGGGTTATACGGAAGTGCGAATTGGATTTGTACCTGCTATTGTGATGGTGTTTCTACTTCGTAAAATAGGTGAACAAAAAGCCAAGCAATTACTTCTAAGTGGAGAATTAATAGCTGGGGAAGATACCCTCCAATTTGGGTTGGTCAACACTTTGGTGGCTGAAGAGCAACTCTCTGATGAGGTGAATGCATTTTGTGCCCGCCTTATTCGAAATAATTCTATCCAATCTATGGAGTTGACCAAGCAGATGATAGCGCAATCTCAATCAATGACGCTAGAAGAAGGGTTAAACTATGCTGCTGAGATGAATGCCAAAGCGCGAGCGACCGATGATTGTAAACGTGGTATTGGAGCTTTCTTGAATAAAGAGAAGCTGACTTGGTAATTTTTGGTTGATGGAAACCCCTGAGCACATACTGAAACAATATTGGGGTTATAATCAATTTAGACCTCCTCAAAAAGATATTGTTAATAATGTTCTCAGTGGTAAGGATACCATAGCACTTCTGCCTACCGGGGGAGGTAAATCTATCTGCTTTCAAATTCCAGCACTAATGGCTGAAGGAGTATGCCTGGTAATTACCCCCTTGATAGCCTTGATGGAGGATCAAGTGGGCCAGCTGAAGAAGAGGGGAATTGCTGCTATTGCCATTCACTCTGGCATGAGTAGAAGTGAAATTGATGTAGCGCTCGACAACTGCTCTTATGGAAAAATTAAGTTTTTGTATTTGTCTCCCGAACGAATTCAAACTGAAATGTTTCAGGCAAGAATTCAAAAAATACAAGTCAATCTTATTGCTATCGATGAGGCGCATTGTATTTCTCAGTGGGGTTATGATTTTCGTCCTTCTTATTTGTTAATATCAGATCTCAGGGAGATGAAGCCAGAGGTGCCCGTGATTGCACTAACCGCCACAGCTACTAAAAAAGTAAGAGAGGACATTGTTGAGAAATTGGGGTTGAAAGAACCAGGTATTTTTACCAAGAGTTTTGCCAGGGAAAACTTATCCTTTGTTGTTCGTCAAACAGAGAACAAAGAAAAGTTGTTGCTGCAAGTCATTCAAAAGGTGAATGGGTCGGCCATTGTGTATGTACGATCAAGAAGAGCTACTGAAAAGTTATCAGCATGGCTTATCAAAAGTGGAATTTCAGCCACATTTTATCATGCTGGGTTGACTTATCAACAACGAAATGAACATCAGAAAAGATGGATTGAGGGAGACGCAAGAGTAGTAGTGGCCACCAATGCGTTTGGGATGGGGATAGACAAAGCCAATGTTAGAACTGTGATTCATATGGACTTGCCAGAAACGCTGGAAGCCTATTATCAGGAAGCCGGAAGAGCGGGGAGAGATGGAAACAAATCCTATGCTGTTGTGATTTATCACCCCATTGATGTAATGTCCCTGCGTGAGAAAGTAGAGCAATCTCAGCCGGAGGTTGCCGTATTGAAAAAGACCTATCAGGCTTTCTCTAATTACTTGCAACTGGCTGAAGGAAGTGCGATGGGGGAGAGTTTTGATTTTGACCTCACTACTTTTAGTGATCGCTATGAACTTAAGCCGATAACAACTTATGCCGCATTAAAAAAACTGGAAGAGCAAGGTCTAATTCAACTGAGTGAAAGTTTCTACCGTCCGTCTAAGGTTCATTTTTTAGTTGAGAAGAAAAAATTGTATGAATTTCAGGTATCCAACGATCATTTTGACCAACTGATTAAAGGCTTGTTGCGCTTGTCAGGCGGTGAGTTGTTTTCTACTTATGTGAATATCTCTGAATCACAGCTTAGCAGGGCAGTGGGTTGGAATATACCAGAGACTAAAATTGGATTGGATCAATTGCATAAAATGCAATTGCTTGATTATGAACCGGCCAGTGAAATGCCGCAGATTACTTTTTTAACACCAAGGCAAGATGCTGAACGCTTGCAGCTCGATGTTGTAAGGTTAAATGAAAGGAGAGACCTCGCCCTTACAAAAATGGAGACAATGATTGAATATGTTGAGCAAACGCATCGCTGCCGTACCCAGTTTATTCAATCTTATTTTGATGAAGAAACTTTCAACACCTGCGGAGTATGTGATATTTGTTTGGTAAAAAAGAAGAAAGAAAATCAGACTGAAATAAAAGATTATCACGATCAGATTCTTTTGCTTTTAAAGCAAAAACCAATGACTTCCGAGGAACTGGAAAAAGCAGTAAATCCCAGCGATCAGGAACTATTGGTAGAGGTAATCCGGGAGATGTTGGATGCTAATGAGATTAACTACGATGAGTTTTGGGTTCTGAGGGTTACTTAATTTTCTAAAGCCTCCACCCCGGGTAGTATCTTTCCTTCGAAATATTCTAGTAGCGCCCCACCACCAGTAGAAACATAGCTCACCTTATCGTTAAAATTAAATTTAGCAATAGCAGCGGCAGAATCTCCACCACCAATCAATGAGAACGCTCCTTTTTCAGTAGCCTTTACAATAGCCTCGGCCACTGTTTTGGTGCCAGATTCAAATTTCTCCATTTCAAATACACCCATCGGTCCATTCCACAATATGGTTTTTGAATCGCTGATCACATCACTAAATACCTGGGCAGCTTGTGGTCCAATATCTAATCCCATCCACCCCTCTTTGATGCTACTGTTGTTGGCTATTTCTGTGTTTGCATTAGCATCAAATTGATCTGCGATCACTGAGTCAATTGGAAGATGAAGTTCTACTCCTTTTTCCTTGGCTTGTTGGATAAGGTTTTTGGCTAAATCCAGCTTGTCATCTTCTACCAAAGAGTTGCCTATTTGTCCACCGAGGGCTTTAAAGAATGTATAACTCATACCACCGCCAATGATGAGATGATCCACTTTATCAAGAAGTTTTTCTATGATCAATATTTTATCTGATATTTTCGCACCACCCATGATGGCAGTGAAGGGTTTTTCAGCTTTTTCTAATACACGTTTTGCATTGTCTAATTCAGCTGCCATTACAAACCCAGCGCATTTTTCCGAAAAGAATTGCGCTACTGTAGCTGTGGAGGCATGGGCACGATGGGCTGTTCCGAACGCATCATTTACATAAATGTCTCCCAGCTTTGACAGTTTTTCAGCAAAGGCCACATCTCCCTTTTCTTCTTCTTTATGAAAGCGTAGATTTTCCAGTAATAATACTTCTCCCGGCTTTAGGTTAGCCGCCATTGTCTCAGCCTCTTCCCCAATACAGTTACTGGCAAATTGAACAGGAACACCAATTAACTCCTCCGCAGTCTTTATCGTATGTTTTAATGAAAACTTATCTTCCGGTCCTTCTTTTGGTCTCCCCAGATGTGACATTAAAATACAACTTCCTCCATCGCTCAGGATCTTTTTAATAGTTGGGATGGTAGCCCTGATACGGTTGTCATCTGTTACCGCTAACGTTTTTTTGTCAAGAGGTACGTTAAAGTCAACTCGAATAAGCGCTTTTTTATTAGAGAAGTTGATGTCATTAACTGTTTTCATGAGGGGAATATTGAGTCAAAATAAACTTTTGCGAAAATAATACTTTTGGAGGGAGCCCCGCACCCAAACCACTATTTTGTGGCAGCTCTTTTCAGTCTGTCATTGATTGCTTTTCCAATCCCTGACTCTGGTGCAGGTTCGGCTAAAATGACTTCAATATCCATTTGATCGAATTGTCTTAGGGCCGCAAACAGGTTTCTGGCGGCTTCTTCAAGGTCTCCATATTTTGATAGAACTAATAGATGCTCCTCCAATGAACTGGAGCCATCCTTAAAACGAAGGATACCTATTTTTTTTCCTGCGTGATCTTTTTTGAGTTCATCAATATTTCCCAAAAAGAACCTTTTTCGGGGTGCATAATGGCTGTCCAGTTGACCGGGTGCCACGGGATTGGATGAAGTAAGTTGGTGATTTACTTCTCCAATTATATTAGAAATTTCTTCTTCACTAATTCCTCCTCTACGATAGATAATAGCCTTGTCATTTTCAAAACCTACGATAGTTGACTCCAGACCAATACGGCATGGGCCTCCGTCTAATATATATTTTATTTGATGTCCAAGTTGGTTATTTACGTGCTCAGCTGTGGTAGGGCTTACGTAACCAAATGGATTAGCACTAGGGGCCGCGAGTGGAAAGGGCAACTCATTGAGGAGTTGCCGTGTGAGATCGTGATCTGGGCACCGAATTCCTACCGTTGTGAGACCTGAAGTAACGATATCAGGAATGACAGATTGCTTGGGAAGAACCAGTGTTAAAGGTCCTGGCCAGAAGTGTTGTGCCAATTGAATTGCTTTATCGGGTAGAGCAGTAACAAATTCTTGTGCTTGATCTATAGAGGCTACATGTACAATAAGAGGGTCGAAAGAGGGTCTTTCTTTAGCTACGAAGATTTTGGTGACAGCTTCAGGGTTCAGGGCATTGGCGGCCAGCCCATAGACGGTCTCAGTGGGGATAGCTACTAGTTCACCTTCGAGAAGTAGCTTTTTGGCTTGCGATATGTCATTTCCTATTATTGCCATTTTATAAATCCAAAGCTAAAATCTATTTTGCTAAGATTTTAACCGAAACCGTAATGAGTAATAAAACCAGATCAATTTTAAGAGCCATCGCAGTAGTAATCGTGTTATTGGCCGTGTTAATGGACCTTCATATTATTTTGATTCCGGCTATTGCAGTGTATAAGTTTTGGATGGTTGTGGCTGCATTTGGCATTATGCTTATTAGTTCCAAATAGCATTCAGGTGAATCAATTTTTCTTTCATTCGCAGAATTGATTTTTCCTGGGTATATTTTTCCAATGTCGAAAGGTTGACCCATTGAATATCATGAGATTCATGATTGATAGTCAGAGAATCTGCTTCGTCTGCAGAAAACAAGAACCTTACGTCATAATGTAAGTGTTCAGGAAAATCACCTCTCGCAGGTATGGTATGAATGTCAATATCAAATATTGCATCGCGGTTGAGGGTGGCACTCATTAGACCTGTTTCTTCCTGTAATTCTTTTAATGCTACATTCATTACATTTTCATCACCATCAGCATGCCCTCCAGGTTGGAGCCATTTATTAAGCTTGGCGTGATGAACCAATAACACTTTGGTGAAGTAAGAGTTGGTTATCCATGCAGATCCAGTAATGTGCCCCGGAAGATGATCCCGATGGAAGCACCTAGGGTGCTTTAGCAATGTTTTAAATTGGGTAATAAACAAAAGCTCCTCCGGGTAGGAGGAGCCGTATTGTGTAAGTTCTTCTATCAGTTGATGTCGATCCAAACTATTGTATGATTACTGTCGCCTTGTTGAATTTACCTTCTTCTAGTTGGCCTATTTGCTCTCCGCCTCCGCTGTTATCAAGGTCATCCTTACGAGCGATAACATAGAAAGATTTGGCTTCTAACTTTTTAAATTTCACTACTCCTTTTTTATCGGTTACTCCATCAATAACCATGTTGGTTTCAGCAAGGTAGTCTGCCTCGGTCTCAAACAATTGAACAGTTGCCCCTTCAATGGTATTTCCCAGGTCATCACGTACAGTAAGAGTGAGCGATGTATTAAATATTTGAGCCTGACTATCAACCGCAGTCATAAGCAGCAATACGAAAGGAAGTATCAGTAATTTTTTCATTTTGTTTGTATTTTAAATATACGCTTACATAGATACCCAAAGGCTTCCAGAAAATAAAACCAATGAGACAATCAGTTTTGTTTTTTAGATACGCGGCTGTTTGGGCTGTTATTTTAACAAAGCCACACCGCCTCGTTTTTCCTGCACACCCAATTCTGGACGAAAAGAACTCACGTACTTGATTACATAGGCGTACGATCCACTCGGAAGTGGTCGCCCAGAATTATTGTAGGTTCCATTCCATTTAAAGTACCTGTCATTGGATTGGAATACCAACTCACCCCATCTATTGTATATAAAGACCTCAAAATCGTCAGTGATGAAGAAGGAGAACACCGAGAATTCTTTATTGGAATCCAGAGAACTGGTAGGTCTGAAGGCATTAGGCGCTACCAATTTGGGTATACACTGACTGAGTACTTCAGTTTCATCAGGAGCAACGCAGCCAAATGAATTGGTAATATTTACCATGTATAAGCCTTCACTATCCGCAGTGAAAACCTGATCCGTATTACCGGTTGTCAATTCATTTTTAAACCACTCATATTGGCTAAATGAACCCGGATCCAAATCAACCTGGCGGGTAGCCGGATCATTGTTATCAGGATCATCACAAATAATGACCCTGTTGGGAAGGCTTCCTACCGGAATAGGGGCTTTGATTACTTGAATTTGTGCGGAAGCCGTACATACTGATTTTGAGATTTCTACCCGATAAGTTCCTTCTTCTGTACGAGCCAGGGTGGCTGTACTTTCGTTTGGAATAACATTTCCATCAGCAAACCAGGAAAACGACACACCCGATGCCACCGAAGACGCAGTGAGCGTAAATGGTAAGTCATCATCGCAAGCTGGTGTAGACATCAGGTTGGCAGTTACTGCCCCCACAACATTTACCGGTTGGACAGGTGACTGATAAGTACATCCATTGACCCCATTTACTATTGTTACAGCGTAGTTAGCACCATTTTCAGAAGTAGCCAATGAAATTTGTTGTCCCAGGAGATTGGGTTGAAAAACACCGCCTCTAAACCAACGATAAGTATACGGGCCACTTGGGCTGGCAGTCAGTATGACGTTTTCAGCACAGGCATCACTTTGCGTAAAAGATGGTGTGATGTTACTATCATAAATAATATCTCGAGTATCTACTACATCACAACCTCCTGCCGTGGTTGCAGTAACTTGGTAAGTGCCACTGGCATTTACCGTAATGATGTCTGTAGCGGCCCCACTTACTATACCCGGCCCAGTCCAGCTATAAGTGGCCCCTGCTCCGAAAGGTGCTGCAAGAGCTGCTGTTACCGTGGCTGGATCGGTGCATATATTTTCAGTAAAATTTATAGTTTTTGGAGTTACAGAAATAGTCTTTGCCAGGGTGGCAAGGCAGCCAGTTCCGTTATTTTCATGAAGCTCAACAACATAATCCCCTGCTCCCGGTGAAAGAGTGGCAGTTGGGATATTATTTGTTGATATAGACTGACCGGTATTTCCATTCGTAAACCGATAAAGTATAGGTGCAGTTGGTGCACCTCCGGTAATAACAGCAGTAATGTCAGTGGGGTCACAATCTGTGCCATTAAAATCAAAAGTAAAAGCAGCAGGGTCACTTAGGCCAAATGCTTGAGAAATAGTACAACCTGAAATTTGGTCCGTGACTATTCCCGAGAATGTTCCTGCAGGTTGCCCTCCGATTGGCCCCACTAATGTAGGTGCAGTTTGATCAATGCCTTGCTGGTTAAATCCTCCCGGGCCAGTTAGAAAATAAGAGTAGGGTCCTCCTGTAGGGGCACTGGGATTTAATTGTAACGAAATACTTCCATCAGCAACATTGCAAGCTGAGGGGTTAATCCCAGACATTGTAAATGAGGGTGAAACATTAATGGTAAATGTTTTGGAATCAGTAACAGTACAGGTTGTAATGGGGTCAGTAACCGTAACCTCATAAGTAAATACTCCAGGGGTTGTTACATCTACCGCTTGTGCTTGAGAGGTGCTTGCTGGTGCGCCATTGATGGTCCACACAAAATTAGCGCCCGGATTGAAAGCATTCAGGGCGGGTGTGTTATTGTCTTCGCAAATAGTAAGGTCCGGACCTAGTTCAAGTTGCGGTCTGTTTTCCACCACAATACTTTGCGCAGTGGAAGTACAACCATTGCCATCTGTGTTGGTAACAGATAGCAGTGTGGGTCTGTCAATCGTTATTTGTTGTGTCGTTTCCCCAGTGGACCACAGATAGGTGTGGTCAGGTAGATTGTTACTATTGGCATCCAAAATGACTGCTCCTGTACACAAAGCTGCTGCTCCCGGAATAGTAGGTGCAGGAGGAGAAGGATTAATTGTTATGGGTTCGACCAGCGTAACATCAAGCCCGCATCGGTTGAATACACGAAGAGAAACGTTAAAGGTATTGGCTGTGGCATACTCATGCATTGGATTGGGTGTGGTATCACTACCTCCATCTCCAAAGAACCACTGAAACTCGTCAATGGCATCAGTGGGCGTTGCTACAAAAGCGGTGGGTTGTCCAAGACACACGCCTGTAAAGTCTAATGCTGGTCCACCTGTTGCTGTTGAAATGATCTGAGTGAAGTTAGGAAGACCTAATCGGCTGTTAGTACCAGCAGCTAAAGCAAAACCAGAAAAATTAACAGGGCTTACCAGTGTAGTATCTTCAATCGCTTGTATGGTACCCAAGATATTACTTCCATTAATGGCCATGTAAATTTGCCCATCAGGACCAATCTGTAATGCGCCTAGTTCTTGTGCGGGTTCAGGAGTTACATTCCTTAGGTAAGGCATGTCTAAAGAATCGAGAAAGTATTCATACACTGCAGAGGGAGCTGGCGCACCTTTCAATGTGGCGAATACTTTGTTACCTCCAGGAGAAAATTCCACCCCATATACTTGTCCATTAGGTTCTTTCAAATCAATCTGTCTGAAGTTTGTAATCCTTCCTGTGGAGTCAACCAGCGTAAACAGTTCAACCAGATTACTGGTGCCTGGATTAGATAAAGCAACAGCCACATTATTCCGAGCACCCAGTTTTATATAACCTTCGCCTGCTTGAGGGCTTTTAAAAGTATGATCGGATCCAATGCTTGAGTAAACGGGATCACCAATGCCAGCAGCAGTGATGGGGTAGGATCTAAAAGTATTGTTACCATATTCATGGGTGATCAACCAGTTGCCATTGGCGGTAATGCGTTCAGTACTTTTGGCGAACAATAATATATTTTGTTGTGTAACTGCTCCTAGTCCACCATTGGGCTTTATATCAAAGAGTGAATAACGAAGTTCATTAGCAGAGGTACCATCGATAGCTTGTGTGGTGAAAATGTAATAGAGCGTCTCATCATCAGGTACCGGTACGATAAGTGCTGCCTGTGCCGACAAAGGGTCACCTCCAATACCTGTTGCGATTTCTGTATGCGTTCTATCGTATACTTTGTCCCCATCAGTGTAGAAAATTACTCTTCCATTTCGATCGGAAATGGTTGAGGTTCCTTCGGGGGCATCCATGGCGCTGTCATCCAGCGGAATAGGAGGGTTGGGTAATGGATTAAAATCAATTCCCGCTCGATTACCAAAATACCAAATGTTGGCACGTTGTTCTTGAAGTCCGTATTCTCTTACATTCACCCCAGCATAAACAGAGCATCCAGACACATCAGTTACTACTACATAGTAATACCCTGCAGAGTCGGGTGTAAGTGTTAAACCAGTATCTCCATTAGACCAAATGGCAGAGACAGGTGTGCCTCCGGATACTTGGGCCGTTACCTGAAACTGTGATGGAGTAGAAGAACCTCTTGGCGGAGGAAATTCACTTCGACAGGCTGTTGTATCCTGCACTAATTGCAATTGTAAAGGTTGTGCAGTAATGGTCACTGGTTGAGATGTAGTTTGCGTTTGACCTTGGTAAAAGGCAGTAAGGCTTACGTTGAACGTATTTGCCGTTTGATAAGTGTAAATAGGGCTTGCCCCTCTGGCTAATCCGACTCCATCACCAAAATTCCAAACTAGACTATCGGCTGCTGGAGTAACTACACTAAAGAAAGTAGTTGGTGCAAATTGACAGGTACCAATCGAAGTAAAGCTAACATTGAGTGTAACATCTTCTCGTGGTAAAAAAGAAGGAAATTGTGTGGCATCCACGTTGCTGGCGCCAAAAGGAGTGGTATTATAAATCACCTGACTGGCAACCGAATCTATGTTTGTGAATTTTCCTACTAAAAAAGGTCCGCCAGATGTTGCTTGATAAAGATGATAGATAGCACTATCTGGTGCGTATTGAACTCCATAGCTTCTGAAAACTGGATTGGGTAAAACGGAGGCCAGCGTGATGCTAGGGTTGTTATAGTCATATTGGAATAAATTAGCATTTACTCCAGCTTCACCATGTCTCGAAACATATAAGTACTGTCCTGAAGTACTCCATTCAATATCATAGATGGATTGATTGCCTACCGTTGGCAAACCAGTATTTAGGATATATCGATCAAATGAGAAAGCTCCTGTCGTATTATCGAAATTCAATATCAAAGCATCGGTATTCGGTCCTTGTGGAGAAACAGCAACTTTTCCTAAGGCAGCATTGTATGCAAAATTGGCTACCGTTATGGTCAGTCCTACACCAGAGGTTGTAGTAGTGGTAAATGTGCCTGTGTAGCTTGTTGGGTCGATTAATGTGGCAGAGTAATTTTGAGAATTGACTTCATGCGTGATTAACCAGAAATCTGTATTGTTACTATGTGGCACCACAATCATTCCTTCGGACCTGTTGGTCAATCCTGGAATGGCTGCATTCTTTGATTCCACATCACCCAATTCCGGAGAGGGGAACACCGCATTACCAAAAAGATTCATATCAATAACACTTCTGCTAATGGCGCCACCGGCTGTGAAGTTGGCGGTGTTGGTAAATAGAAAATATTTTCCGGTCTGGCCTGGTGCTGCACTCACTGCTGTAGGTTGATTACCAGCGCTGTTTGCTGTTAATCCATTTCCATTGGGCATAATGCCGTGACAGGCATCGTACACATTGGCTCCATCAGAATAAAACAGAAGGTTTGAGTTGCCAGGATCTGTCGCTACTGAACTTCCACCTGTCCCAAATGGTGTTGCTTGATTGTTAACACTGGTTGCGGTATTGTCCGAACGATTAAACTTGATGCCATCGGCAGAGTTACCAAAATACCAATTGTTTCTGGTCAATTCCTGAGCATATGCTGAAGAGATGGAACAGAATAAAAATAAAAAGAGAATTTTATTTACTGACACGCCCGGAATTCTAGAGTTCATATTGTGCGTTATGCTTTCAACCTAATCTTTCAAACTTTCTTCCCAAAATTTAAAACGCCTAACGTATGCTAAAGTATACATTTTGACTGAAAAAATCGTTAAGTAGCGGTAAGCTTAACGTTTGAATGCCGCTTGCATTTTTATTAATAGGGATAAACGTTTTAATTTGCTTTAATGGAGAGATTTAAATCCCCCAAGTTGTTGTACAAGTTGTCCCTGGTTCTTGGGTGTATCCTGTTGATGCACAAAACGGTAACTGCTCAAGATCCACAATATTCTCAATTTTACGCTGCGCCACTTTATCTGAATCCTGCGTTTGCAGGCTCTACCAATCAGGCCCGGTTTGGAATTAATTACAGGAATCAGTGGCCGGCCATCGATGCAAATTTCACCACTATCTCAGCTTATTTTGATACCTATATTGAAGACAAGAATAGTGGGGTTGGGGTGATGTTGACTCGCGACAGGGAAGGTATTTTAGGCCTGCAATCAATAAGCCTTGCAGCACAATATTCTTATAACCTGAGTTTGACAGAAGGCCTTTCATTTAGACCTGGTGTTCAACTTGCTTTGTACCAACGATCCGTCAATTTTAATAAACTTACTTTTGGAGATCAATTTGATCCTGCAACGGGTGATGTTATCAATCCCACTTCTGCAGAGGCGTTAAACGGAGGAAATAAATTTTTCCCCGACCTTTCATTTGGTGGGCTGTTTTATACTCCTACAGCATGGCTTGGCTTTGCGGCTCATCACATTACACAACCGAATCAATCTTTAATTGGAGAGGAGAGTAAGCTTCCGATGAAAATCTCAGCACATACAGGAATTAAGTTCCATTTTAGACCTGGTGTGGTTGGATCAGGAATTTATGCGCGCCAATCAGAGCGGAGCATTGCCCCTGCTTTGCAATACCGGCATCAGGGAGAGTTTGATCAAATGGATATTGGTACTTACCTCACACTTGAACCTTTAATTGTTGGAATGTGGTACAGAGGGGTTCCCTTTAAACAGGTAAATGGTTTTAGTAACAATGAGTCCATTGTGCTTTTACTTGGCTTTACTAAAAAGGGGGCAAAAGACATTCTTAATATTGGATATAGTTATGACTTTACCATTTCCAAATTGGGCTCCGGGAGTGGAGGTGCACATGAGTTTAGTTTAGTGTACTCTTGGTCTACGCGCGATCCGCGTAAGCCACCAAAGGATAAATTGATCATCCCTTGTCCTGATTTTTAGCATCGATCTTTACCTGATTTTACAAGAGTCATCCAGTCCAATGTGAAGCAGTGCGTCACCAGCATTGATCACTGGAGCATTATTCAAACCGATAACATATCCCGTTGTTGGTGATTTAATTTGTTCTTTGAAGTCTCCAAATGGATCGGTCATAGTGCCCAGCCACTGGTTTTTCTCCACCTTATTACCAGCACGTATATTAGCTTGAAATAATCCTGCTGTGCGGGCCCTTACCCAAGTTGAATTCCATATCACCCTATTCTCTTCACTTGCCTCAGGAGCCCAGTCGATCATGTTCAGGTGTTTCATTAATCTCAATGCCCCTGCCAGTCCCGCTTCAATTGCATGAGTATCAAACCTAAGGGACTCACCTCCTTCATAGACAATAATGTTTTTTCCTTTTTTGCTGGCAGCTTGTCTCAAGGAGCGAGGCCTGAATGGAGAGTCGATGGTAAAAGGTGCATTAAAGGCAGCAGCCAGTTCTGCGTTCTTTTCATTACTCATTACACACCTGACCTGTGGGTAGTTAGTTCTTGCAGCTCCTCCTGTATGAAAGTCGATACCATAATCGATATAAGGAATAACCTCCCTCATAAGATGGTAGGCAACTCTGCTCGCCAGTGAACCAGTTTTGTTTCCAGGAAATGAACGATTGATATCTTTACCATCTGGCACTTCTCTGGAGTAGTTCAAAAAACCGTAAACATTAACAATGGGCATGCAAACCACGGTGCCTCTCTTTGCTCGGTTTAAATCACTGTCCAACATTCTCCTTACTATTTCTACGCCATTGATTTCGTCTCCATGCATTCCAGCCATTAAAGCCAATACCGGTCCATCTTCTAAAGCACGATGGACGAAAATGGGCGTGTCAATTTGTGTGTGGGAGGGGAGCCGAGCAATTTTAATATCGATTTCTTTTGATTCGCCAGGCTTTATTTCTTGGCCTGCTATTTTTACTACCTTCATAACTTCTTTAGATTAAAGCTGGCGGACAATTTCATAGTGAAATTATGAGCTTGCTATGAAATTGACTGTGAATCAATACCACTATTTTTAAGAGCAGTGCTGCTATCAAACATTACGTTCAACATAGCGAATGATCTCTCTGGCTATGTCTTTGTTGGTTGCTCCTTCTATACCCTCAAGACCAGGAGATGAATTGACCTCTAAAACCAGAGGTCCCTTAGAAGATTGTAACATATCTACGCCAGCAACACCAAGCCCCATTGCTCTTGCAGATTTTATAGCGGTATTCTCTTCTTCATCAGTCAATTCAATTATGGAAGCAGTTCCTCCTCTATGTAAATTCGACCGGAATTCGCCCTCCTTTCCTTGTCGTTTCATGGCACCAACCACCACACCATCGACTACAAAAGCTCTGATGTCAGCTCCCCCTGATTCTTTAATGAATTGCTGAGCGATCACCCTGGCTTTAAGACCATTGAAAGCTTCTATGATAGAACTGGCCGCATTATGCGTCTCTGCCAGTACTACACCAAGCCCTTGCGTTCCTTCCAATAGTTTTAAAACCAATGGGGCACCCCCCACCGATTCGATGACGTGATCAACATCTTTGGTATAATTGGTAAATACTGTTTTGGGTAAGCCAACTCCTGCTCTTGCCAATATTTGCAAACTCCTTAATTTGTCTCTTGATCGTACTAAGGCTTGTGATTCAATAGCTGTGAATACCTTCATCATTTCAAACTGACGCACTACTGCAGTACCATAAAAAGTAACAGATGCTCCAATACGGGGAATAATCGCATCGATGTCATCCAGATAGGCTCCGTTATAATATACTTTGGGGCTTTTCTTCTCGAGTTCTATGATGCATTTTAAATGATCAACTACGATGGCTTCATGACCTTTCTTTTTAGCCGCTTCAACCAGCCTGATCGTTGAGTATAATTTTGGGTTTCTAGATAAAATGGCAATTTTCATAATAAATGTTTTGAGCTTTCTGAACTTCGGACTGATTGCTAATGCTCCGGAGTTTCTCTTTTGCTATTGAATGAGACATCCTGCTTTGATACGTCAATAAGGAATCTGTTTTTTAATACACGTCTTCCCAGTAAAATTGGAAATTTCAAGTTGTCTCTATCACTTAAAGAAAACTGAGTTTTAAAGGTTCTTCCATGGATTTTTACAGTCGTTTTTATTATGAACCTCAGCTCAGCCTGACCAAATGAGTTTTTTATTTCCCTTTGATCGTATTCATCAAAGGTAAACTTCATTCCTGTAAATTCCGGATGTTCTTCATCTAATAAAACAAACTCAAGTTTACCATCTACCAATTTTGCGCTTGAGCAGTGAAGCGAGCTGGTATAAGCCCCAGTATCAATTTTGGCATGGATGTCTGTAAGTCCCAATCCAGGTAAATCTACCCGGTCTGATCGTCCTAAGATGAGCATATTGTGAAGAGAGTGATTTTTAAAGTAAATAAGAAAGTAAGACTAAATAGAGTGGTAATAAAGTGAATCGCCAGATTAGCTCAAAATTTGGCAAAAATAAAGCCCCATAAAGGGGCTTTAAAAATCTTGAAACTGATTTTTATTATTTACTAATGGCAAAAGCTACTTGGGTGTTCTCCCATTTCATCACTACTTTATTTCCTGCAATTGCGATATTGAAAGTTTCTACAAAGCTGTCAGTTTTTGATGGCTTTACTTTTACTCTTAATACATCATCCTTTGCATCGTAGCTGGATGAGCCCCATTTAATAGTTTTGTTAATAACAATTGTCCATTCTTTCTCACCTGGAATCGTGAACAAAGCATATTTGCCTTTGGCAATGGCTTTACCTTCTATTTTGGCATCAGCGCCAAATTCAATTGAAGTTGTTTCATTGGCACCCGTTCTCCAAACTTCTCCATAAGGTACAAGGCCACCCATGATTTTTCTGCCTTTAGCGGATGGTTGGTGATAATCAACCACAACAGAGATGCCGTCAATTGTCGCTTCTGCCTTGTCTGGAGGACTGGCCATCGGTTTTTGGGCCATTGCCGTAGTGGCAACAAATGCTACTAGCATTAAAATTACATTGATTCGAATCATAATAAATTTAGTTTGGTTTGTGTTTAGTTAGTAATGCAAAAAAAGTGCCCTACTTGATTCGGGCACTTTTTACTTTCATTTAATATTAGAATAACCTGTAAACTAACCAGATAAACGGGGGTAATGGCTACTAGGTTCCTCTTTTTATATAATTTCTTTTAGTGAATGCTCAGAATGTCGCCTACTTGCCAAATGGGTTTAATGCAGAAAGTGCTCTTTTACCTCCCCCCATTTTGTTCATGGTCTTCATCATCTTGCGCATTTGCTCAAATTGTTTCAATAGCTGATTAACCT
Organism: Cyclobacteriaceae bacterium; assembly: GCA_020436125.1. GTDB lineage: Bacteria > Bacteroidota > Bacteroidia > Cytophagales > Cyclobacteriaceae > ELB16-189. The sequence continues at coordinate 44,773 of JAGQYK010000018.1, forward strand.
GCTGCACACTATTGCCGCTTCCTTTAGCTATCCTGTTTTTTCTACTTGGATTGATCTTCTCAGGGTTTGATCTTTCTTCATTGGTCATTGAGCGAATGATGGCTTCGATGGGTTTGAAAGAGTCGTCATCAATATCGGCATCCTTCAAGGCTTTACCCATGCCTGGTATCATTCCCATCAAACTTTTCATATCTCCCATTTTCTTGATCTGCTCTAACTGAGAAAGGAAGTCGTTGAAATCGAATTGATTTTTTCTGAATTTTTTATTGAGGCGCTGTGCTTCTTCTTCATCAAAATTTTGTTGTGCTTTTTCAACAAGACCCACCACATCACCCATGCCGAGTATCCTACCGGCCATACGATCCGGGTAGAAGCGGTCAATGGCTTCCATTTTCTCACCAGAGCTTATAAACTTGATGGGCTTGTCTACCACTTTGCGAATAGATAGGGCCGCACCACCACGGGTATCACCATCTAATTTGGTCAACACCACTCCGTTGAAATCGAGCCGCTCGTTAAAAGTTTTAGCGGTATTCACTGCATCCTGACCCGTCATGGAATCTACCACGAAAAGGGTCTCTGAAGGGTTAAGGGCTTTCTTCAAATCAGCAATCTCGTCCATCATGGCCTCGTCCACGGCCAGACGTCCTGCTGTATCCACGATCAAAACGCTAATGCTATTTTTCTTGGCGTGGTCAATGGCGGCTTTTGCAATCTTTACGGCATCCTTATTATCTGGTTCTGCATACACTTCTACACCTATTTGCTCACCGAGTACCTTCAATTGATCGATAGCAGCTGGTCGATAGATATCGCATGCAGCCAACATTACCTGCTTTCCCTGGCGTTTGAGATAGCTGGCTAGTTTTCCCGAAAAAGTAGTTTTACCAGAACCTTGAAGACCAGCAATAAGGATTACAGCTGGTGATCCACTCAATTTGATATCTTCACTCTGTCCACCCATGAGGGCAGTGAGCTCGTCATTGGTCACTTTTACCAGCAGTTGACTTGGCGAAACGGCTGTAAGCACATCCATGCCCATGGCCTTTTCCTTGATGTCGTCAGTAACCTCCTTGGCTACCTTATAGTTAACATCAGCATCAATTAATGCTTTTCTTATTTCCTTAACGGTGCTGGCAACGTTGATTTCAGTGATTCTGCCTTGCCCTTTGAGGGTTTGGAAGGCTTTTTCCAGCTTGAGACTTAAACTATCGAACATGAGTGTATTTCAATTTGAGGGCTCAAATTTAATGCCTTGGCAGGGGGTAACCAAATCTCGTAAACCAGTAAAGAGTTAGGTGGAGGCTTTACATCTGAATCAGGGCAGCTTTAATTTTCAAATGATCTTTGGCCATTTCGATAGCCTCCACCTCTGAAGTGTTATGATCTTTTAGTGTAATTAGCTGGGTTATGCCCATTTGATCGATTTGCTTTTTGTTAAGCTCACAGGATCCTGCTATGATAATTAGTTTTTTGTTGTGTCTGCGTGCTAACGTGGCAACTCCATCCACTACTTTGCCAGATAAGGTTTGAATATCCAGTTTACCTTCTCCTGTAATTACTACATCAGCTTCCTTTATTTTTTCTTCCAACCGTGTAAAGTTAATTAGGAAGTCAGTACCACTCTGGATATGAGTATTAAGAAATAATTTTGAACCTGCTCCCAAGCCTCCAGCGGCTCCAGCTCCTGGGAAATTTACATCACAATTCAGCTGGCTGGCAATGGCCGCGAAATTTTGTAGCCCTGTATCCAACATTTTGATTTCCTTATCAGAGGCACCTTTTTGTTTGGCAAAAACAAGCGAAGCACCATTTGGTCCATACAATGGATTTTTCACATCACATAGTGTAATAAACTTTATATGCCTGATCTGTTCATGGGCTTGAGAAAAGTCCACATCATTCAGTGAAGTAAGATCAGCTCCAATTCCTTTTAGTTCTTCACCTGTGCGGGAATACAATTGAAAACCCAAGGCTTTTGCCATGCCTAGGCCTGCATCATTGGTGGCACTACCACCTATACCCATTACTATTTCAGTCACATTCTTTTCAAGAGCTGATCTTATTAGTTGCCCGGTTCCGTAGGTAGAGGTAACGGTACAGTTTCTTTCTATAGGTTTTAATAATTGAAGCCCGGAGGCCTTGGCCATTTCTATAAAGGCGGTATGGCCATCACCTGAGATACCATAGCTGGATTTTATTTTTCTATGAAGTGGGTCAAGCACATCAACCTCAATTATTCGTCCATTGCTTAATTCAGTTAATAATTCACAAGTCCCTTCTCCACCATCTGCAAGTGGCAGGGTAATGATGTCAAAATCGCGAGACCTGCTGAGTAATTCGGATTGCACAATGTCGCAGACTTCACTGGCTGTGAGCGATCCTTTGAATTTGTCCGGGGCGATTACAATTTTCACCGTGACCTGAAAAAGAATACTGGGTAAGCTTCTCCTTTTTTAAAGGCTATCTTTTCTTCTGGTAATTCCATAAAAGCATTTACTTCCTTTAGGTTAGCAAAATCACCAGAGCCTCCACCAGTCATAGGGTAGGCCACTTGCACACCTAGTTCATTGATAATGTTAACCTGCAAAAAATAGGTGAGGTCACCGTTGAATTGATAATCGGTGGCCAACGTAGCAAATTTGGGTGCCGTATTTAATCCCCAACTTTTTCTAAGCCAAGGTTGAATATATCTGTAGAAGCACATATAAGTTGAAACTGGATTGCCAGGCAATGCAAAAACGGTTTTGTTAGCTGCACTGCCAAACCAAAACGGTTTCCCTGGCTTCTGTTTCACTTTATGAAAATGTTTTTTCACACCCAGCAGTTCAAGTACTTCTGGTATAAAATCAAATTTCCCTTTGGAGACACCCCCAGAAAGTATAATCAAATCATGTTGTTCGAGAATGCCGGCCATTTCTTTTTTTATCTCCTCTTTCTCATCCTTAATGTGGAATAGATGTGCTTCACAACCCATAGATTTCAATCCTGCTTGTAGTGCATAACTGTTGGATCTTCTGATCTGATGGGCTTGCGGAGTGTCATTAATATCTACAAGTTCATCTCCTGTGGAAATGATGGCAGCTTTGGGGATGGATTTTACGAGTACTTGCGACTTTCCCACAGATGCCATCAGTGCTATTTCTGAAGGTGATAATTGAGTTCCCTCTTTCAGTAATACCTGATTTTGTTGCGCATCTTGCCCTTGTGGGTGTACATTTTGATTGGCATTAATCACCGAAATCAGGATGGTTGCTTTTTTGTCCTTGATATCCAAATCTTCGTACCGGATTACAGTATCCGTATTGGCAGGAAGGGGGGCGCCTGTCATCACCTCTAAACAATTAGTTTTATGGATCAATACTTTTTGAGAAACACCTGCAGGAGCAATGTCCTCAATTTCAAATGTGTGATTTCCTTTTTTAAACTGATCAAATTGAATCGCAATACCATCCATAGCTACACGATTGAAGGGGGGGAAGTCGCGATCGGCCAATATGGGTTCAGCCAATACCCTATTCAATGCCACGGTTATAGGTATGATTTCCTGGCTGGGCGAGTAAAGATGAGATTCAATGATAGAAGTGGCTTCGGAAACGCTTACCATGATTATTTATAACTTTGGATGTATCAGCATTAAACGTTAAAGTTAATAATTATGAAGGCTAAACTCACGCATACCAATGATAGCGGCAATCCTTCCATGGTGGATGTTTCGGGGAAGAATGCAACAAAACGAATGGCCAAAGCGAGGGCGGTTGTGAATGTAGGAGGTGAGATTATGGCCTTGATTAAAGATCAGGAGCTCATGACCAAAAAAGGCCCTGTTTTTCAAACCGCAATTATTGCCGGGGTAATGGGAGCGAAGCAAACATCAACGCTTATTCCCTTATGTCATCCTATTGGACTAGAAGATTGCCAGGTAGTTATTCAAACGAGTGGCAATAAGATTGTGATAGATACTTCCGCTACCATCACCTCCAAAACAGGAGTGGAGATGGAAGCCCTTACCGCTGCTTCCGTGGCGGCACTCACTATATACGACATGTGCAAGGCCCTATCGCACGATATTGTAATTGAAGAAATTAAGCTGATGGAGAAGACAGGAGGCAAGAGCGATTTCAAAAGAGATGAAATCTAAGGATATACCGTTGTATGGGTTGGTGCTTGGAGGAGGGGTAAGTGCTCGTATGGGTACCGACAAAGCCTTATTAAATTATCATGGTCAGCCCCAGCGAGATTATGTATTTGCATTATTAGAAAAGTTTTGTGATCGTGTTTATCATTCAATCAATGCTCAAGCCATTCCAGATGACAGGACGATAAAAGATATACATCCTTTTCAAGGGCCACTTAACGGGATATTAAGTGCTTTTAATTATAGGGAAGATGTTGCTTGGATTACTGTGCCTGTGGATATGCCATTCGTTGATGAATCAGTTATTCAATTTTTAATGGGTCACCGAGATTTCACTAAAGTAGCAACTTGCTTTTATGACTCTGATGACAAACTTCCAGAGCCCTTGCTGACTATTTGGGAACCGAGTTGTGCTGTTTTATTGCAGGCCTTTTACAAGGAAGGAAAAACCAGTCCGCGAGATTTCTTAAAAATAGCCAATATCAAACTTTTACGGGTGCCAGATAAAAAAGCCTTGACTAACATCAACACCCCCGAGGATTTTGATGAGTTAAGTGGTTTTAAATAAGAATTTGATCTTAAAATAGTCGATGCTCATAAAACCTTACAGGGCGGTCACTTCCGCCATTTTACAAACACTTGTTTGGATAATTACTTTGATGAAAAATTAACATTCAATTTTTTGCTTTCACTACCTTCTGCTAACTTCCTATTGATCAGTGATTGATAAACTCTAAATCATTTCTTCTAGAAATTACAGGCCTTTTCGATATTCAAAAACCAGAACTATTTCTTAAAAAATTGACTTTAAAAAGTACATTCCACCAGTTGATATTAAAAACACATGGCAGTGGAAAGGTGTTGTGGTTAATTTTATAGTCAATTCAAAATAGTTGGTATTATGAATACGGCAGAAAAAACATCCGGTCATTTAAATCCTATTAATAGGGATTTAACTATCGTTTTCTCCATTGGATTTCTGGTTGCAGTGGCCATCGTGACGATGGGTATTGTACTGCTGAATCAACTGTAAGAAAACTAGTTTTTAGTGTTGGAGATAGGACGGGCATCTACCCATTCTTCACCATCATCAAACACTTCCTTTTTCCAAATAGGAGTCTTGGCTTTAACGTTATCCATAATGTATTGGCAGGCTTCAAAGGACTCCTTGCGGTGAGCCGTTGATACAGCTACAACTACGGCTACTTCTCCGGGCTTGAGGGTGCCAATTCGATGACTCACAGCCCAGCCCAGCAAATTCCATTTATGAGCTGCCTCGTCAATGATTTTACGAATTTCGGCCACCGCCATGGCTTCATAAGCCTCGTATTCTAACCAAACTACATTCTTGTCCTTCGCTTTATTTCTTACTGTTCCGATAAAAGCATTTACTGCTCCTGCTCCTAAATTAGAGGCGGTTTCTATTACTTTCTGAACATCGATGGTTTTCTCTGTAATTTTTATCATGACTTACTGGGTTGGAGAAACAAAGAGAAAATGGAATGATTGAATATAATAAGTTAGGCTCCAGAAATCAAATGGTATAATGTTACTAAAGCGTGCTATGGTTACCCACCGCTTACAGGTGGAATGAGTGCTATTTCGTCCGCTTCTGAGATGATCAAATCGTCTTCCGCGTAATTATTGTTAACAGCGATGAGTAGAGAATTTAATGTCTTCATTTCAGGGAAACGGAGCATTAATTCAGATTTCAATTCTGATACCTTTCCGCCATCCATTTCAAAGACGACTTCCTTTCCGCCCAATATATCACGAGTAATTCCAAATGTTTTAAGTGTGTATCGCATGACCATTCAAAAAAGTGCGTAATTTCTTAACTTAGATTGAATTCTTCCCCAGTATACCGAGAATTGAATGAATTTGTTCCCTTTTATATGTTAGTTTCGTTGAATTCGAAGGGATTTGTTATTGTCGATACAATCATTGACCCTCGATATTCGTAGTGATAGTAGGAAATCGTGCTTAGGGACATAAGAATTAGAAGATGCTATTTGATAATCACGGCAGGCCAATTAATTACGTAAGAATTGCTGTTACCGATAGGTGCAATTTGAGGTGCTTCTATTGTATGCCTGAGGAGGGAATCCAATATATGCCTAAAAAAGAGCTCCTAACTTTTGAGGAAATACAAAGGCTGGTAACCCTGCTGGCACAAATGGGTATTTCTAAAGTGAGATTTACAGGGGGCGAACCTTTTGTGAGAAAGGACTTTATGCGCTTGGTGCAATCTGTTTCAGCTATTGATGGAATTACCAATATACACCTAACAACTAATGGAGTGCTTACCGCCCCTCATGTGAAGGAGTTGAAACAGGCTGGAGTGAAATCCGTGAACTTGAGTCTGGATACCCTTGACAAGGAAAGATTTAAACAAATTAC
>JAGQYK010000190.1 GCA_020436125.1 Cyclobacteriaceae bacterium
GTGAACGACTACTTTCATTTGACGAAAATGTCGAGCAATGGCAAAACCGCGTGTTGAGTTTACGAAAATGGAATCCTGAAGAAGAGTGGCCAGAGGTTAGCACACACACCTTATTAGTGACTAACGAAGAATGGCTCGGGCCTTATCTCAATGACGTAAAGAAGCCTGACGATCTTAAAAGAATTGATTTACTATCTATACTCAACAATACCCTCGAATGGGAAAAGCAAAAGGAGTTAAATCGATTAGCGCCCACTTCTATTGAAGTTCCCAGTGGCTCAACCATTAAGATCAATTACCCTGCTCCTGGAGAGCCTCCTATTATAGCCGTAAGATTACAAGAGGTATTTGGAATGGCTGACACACCCAGAGTAAACAATGGAAAGACTAATTGTGTCCTTCATTTATTATCACCAGGGTATAAGCCGGTTCAAATCACATCTGATCTTAAGAGCTTTTGGAGTAATGCCTACTTTGAAGTGAGGAAGGACCTAAAACGCAGGTACCCAAAACACAGTTGGCCAGACGATCCCTGGACTGCTGAAGCAGTGAGGGGAGTAAAGAGAAAGAAGTAAAATTCGGACTATCCATGTAGTCCGAATTTTCAAATCCTATTCATTTGCCTTCAACAACTCTCTCTTCACCTTTACTCTTCTGTTGTAGGGATACACCCGATTAAAAGCTTTATTCAAAGCCTCAACTACCTGAGAGATAT
>JAGQYK010000191.1 GCA_020436125.1 Cyclobacteriaceae bacterium
ATTACCTCCATAGGCCACATCAAAGATCAATTCACCTAATTCAGGGCATTCAATAGTTAAGTCAGAAGCTACCAAAAAACTTTTTACATTAGTAAGTTTAACCCACTCCACTTTATCACCTTGTTGATGATATTCAATTTCAACCAATCCGGCTGGAGCTTCCATTTTTATTCTTCCCGGTGATTTAGGTATTAGTATCCCTTCTTGGATAGCAATAGTAATAGTTCCGATAGTTCCATGACCGCACATAGGCAAGCAACCGGAAGTTTCTATAAAAAGGATGGCAATATCATTTTCAGGGTCATGTGGCGGATATAAGATGCTTCCACTCATCATATCATGGCCACGGGGCTCAAACATCAATCCTTTGCGAATCCAATCATATTCATTCATAAAGTGTTGGCGTTTTTCTTCCATCGTTTTGCCAATCAACTCCGGGCCACCTTCTACAACTAAACGTACCGGATTGCCACACGTGTGGGCATCTATACACTTAAAAATATGCTTTGGCATACATTATTTTTTTGAAGGGATCAATGTACCGTTTTCAACTCTTGAAATGCCTAAAGGGTTTTCTTCTTTCAACTCATCGGGTAACAAATCATTAGGCCAACTTTGAAAGCTAAAAGGCCGTACCCAACGTTTTATAGAATGGATGCCCACTGCTGTAA
>JAGQYK010000192.1 GCA_020436125.1 Cyclobacteriaceae bacterium
CTGCTTGTCCCTTTTTTTTTAATTTCTTAATGTGACCCTCAAAATAAGCAAGGAAGTTTCTGCTTGCGTCTGCTCCTAGATATTTCCTTTCAAACAACGAGAATGAAAATGGCGACTTTCCTCCACTTGTAGCCTCACTGATGGCTTCCTTAGCTGCATGCACTGCGTCATCAATCACCGATCTTATTAGCCTGTTTTTGCCTCTTAACTTTTGAATTGGAGTCTCAATGATATAGTTATAATCTTTCTCACTAAGGAATAACTTTTCCTTCTGTGGAGTTATTACCGTGTAATACTTCGCAACTTTCTGATGAATAATTCTGATTTTAACAGGGTGCAATCCCTCTTTATTTGCGCTGTAAGACCATAATACGTTCGTGGGTAGGATAATACCCTCCTTTCTTCTTGCCATGCTTAAATCGTCTCTATTGAGGCCGTTTGATTTTACTTTGAAACTACTTTAAAACTTTACCTGATAATAGCAGGAAAAACATGCCTAACAAAGAGGCTTTAAAATGACCTATAAATGCCATATTGTAAAGGTAGATAAAGAATGATAATGGTAGAAGTAAATAGTGTTATATCTTACAAGCAGAGGGTCGGGGGTTCGAATCCCTCAGCTCCCACGATCAAAAGCCATCCTAAGATGGCTTTTTTTGTT
>JAGQYK010000193.1 GCA_020436125.1 Cyclobacteriaceae bacterium
GACGGTTGTAGGGTTTGTGCTATTGACTGAGTCAATCGTATATGATGGCGTTGGAATAATAGAAATGGCGGCAAGAGTTTAGCAATAATAAATGTGAATAGTATTACAAATAAGAATTATTATCAATAATAAAGTGGAAAAACAGCACCACTAAGGATGCTGTTTTTAAAAGCTGAACGCTGACTACAAATGAAACATCAACTATAAATTTTGGTTATAACCATTTAAGCCTTTTAAAGTTGTAATATAAATAGCCACATAATGACCCAATGATGAGCATGATGACAAAGTAGGAATATTGCCAATGCAGCTCGGGCATGAAATCAAAGTTCATCCCATAGATACCCGCAATGGCCGTCGGTACAGCTAAAATACCTGCCCAAGCAGCAAGCTTACGCACCACCTCGTTCTGTCCCATATTAACCATGGCCATATAGGTATTCATGACCACACTCAGCATCTCATTCAGACCATTAATGGCGTCTAATGAGTGTAGCAAATGGTCATTGACGTCGCGGAAGTAGGGCTTAGCGGCCTGAGAAAACCCAGAGACCATCTCGCTTTTTTTATGATTGATAAAAAAACTACAGATATCCTGTACTGGTAAAATAATCGCCCGCATATGTACGAGTTGCGATTTGAGCTCATAAAGGTTTTT
>JAGQYK010000194.1 GCA_020436125.1 Cyclobacteriaceae bacterium
ATTCATTTTTTTCTTTTTTCAATTTTACTTCCAGTAGTCCTGGTTCGGTGATGCGCTCCACCTGCGGGAGTGGTAGGGTTGCCTCCGTATCGGTAATGGATATGGAAATGTTAGCAGGAAGTACAGTTTTGTCTTTCAAGGAAATCGTCAATGCTATTTTCTCTCTGGTCTGATATGTAGTCTTATCAGGAGTCACTTTTATGTTTCCTGTTTCCAAAGCCTCGCTCTCTGCAATTCTTACATTTTGATCATAAGAGAGGATGGGCACGGGTTTAGTGTACAAATCTTGTCCATAGTTGCGCATCCAATTGGTGTAGGCTCGCAGGTAGTATTCTCCTTCTGTAAGGGCAGGAGGAACAACAAATTCTCCCCAACCAAATCCATTCCTGATCCTGATGTTTTTCGTACTCAGAATCTCACCTTCTGGAGAAATCATTTCTACATATAACAACCGACTGAGAGTATCCCGAAGCAGGGGCATGCTGTAGCCCATGTAAGCTTTGAACCAGATGGTCTCACGAGGATAATAGTAATCACGGTCGGTGTGCAGGTAAACTTTTTCTCGTAACAAACTAAAGTTCTGCCAGTCAAGTTTCTCTGCTTCAATGCCTGTCTCAGAACGGTAGTTGATAGGGGCAGTAGAGGCC
>JAGQYK010000195.1 GCA_020436125.1 Cyclobacteriaceae bacterium
CGGCTGGGCGCACCTTTGGTCAGACCCTCGAAGATCGTTTGCGTAGGGTTGAATTACGCCAAACATGCTGCGGAGAGTGGTATGGATATTCCAAAAGAACCGGTATTGTTCTTCAAAGCCACCTCTGCTATGGTAGGTCCAAATGATGACCTGATCATCCCTAAAGGAAGTAAAAAAACGGATTGGGAAGTCGAACTGGCTATCGTGATCGGGAAGAAGGCGAGTTATGTTTCCGAGGAGGATGCTATTGGTCACATAGCCGGTTATGTGTTGCATAATGATTACAGCGAACGTTCCTTCCAGATTGAAAGATCAGGACAATGGGTGAAAGGAAAAAGCTGCGATACTTTCGCACCGGTTGGGCCATTTATTGCTACTCCTGATGAAATTGAAGACCCGAATAACCTGAATTTATGGTTGAAACTGAACGGAGAAATGATGCAAAACAGCTCTACTTCCGATTTTGTTTTTAATGTCCAGGAAGTCGTGAGTTATATCAGTCAGTTTATGACCCTGCTGCCCGGCGACATCATTTCCACCGGCACGCCCTTTGGGGTAGGTTTAGGGCTGAAGCCTCCCAAATATCTAAAACCGGGGGATGTCGTTGAACTGGGTATTGCAGGGCTTGGAACTTCAAGGCAAATG
>JAGQYK010000196.1 GCA_020436125.1 Cyclobacteriaceae bacterium
TGTGATTGTTTTATCCGGCTTTGGACTATGCGGGCCGGGCCGCCGGAATATACATATCACGCGCTCGAACTTCAGTATGTTCCGGGGGAACTGATGAGCCCCATTTGATCATGATTCTGATGTTGGTATTGAAATCGCTACTGGCTGATCCGACAGACAACGGGGACGCGGATATTCTTACCAGTAATAAGTACGGAGCCTTTGTATTTTTGAACCAATATCACGGTTAAAATCCTAAGATTGGGAAACGTATAATTATGAAGAAACGTAAGGTGAATATTGCAATAGTAGGTCTTGGATTTGGAGCTGAGTTTATTCCGATTTATCAAAAGCACCCTCATGCGAATATGTATGCAATCTGCCAGCGTTCGGAATCGGATCTTAAGAAAGTAGGCGACGCGTTCAACATCGATCCAGATCGGCGTTATCGCTCATATGAGAAACTTCTGGAAGACCCAGATATTGATGCCGTGCACATCAATACTCCCATCCAGTTCCATGCGGAGCACTCGCTAATGGCTCTGCGTGCGGGCAAGCACGTTTCATGTACTGTGCCGATGGCAACAACTGTTGAGGATTGCAAAGAAATTGTAGAGACGGTCGCGGAAACGGGTTTGATCTACACAATGGCCGAGACGGTT
>JAGQYK010000197.1 GCA_020436125.1 Cyclobacteriaceae bacterium
TTTACCTCGTCCCAAATTGCTGCTTGGTTCAAAGTCTTTTCAACTATTTCGTTTAATATATTTTTATCCCTAATTCCATTTATTGATGGCCCGTAAATTAAATTTTCATAAATAGTTTTGGGAAATAAATTAGCTTTCTGGAAAACCATTCCAATTCTTTTTCTAAGATTTACAACATCCAAATTTTTATCGTAAATGTCAACACCATCAACAAACACTTTACCTGTTATTCTTACATTTGGTATTAGATCGTTCATTCTGTTAAGAACACGAAGATATGTTGATTTACCACATCCAGAAGGTCCAATAAAAGCCGTAACCTGCTTTTCAGTTATGTTCATTGAAATATTTTTCAATGCCTGTTTTTCACTGTAATAGAGAGACAAATCTTCTGTTGATATTTTAATTTTCTTCATTTGTATTTTTGTTTAATATTAAATTTTTCCAAGAGCTTTTCTGTATTTATATCTAAAATATATTGCTGTAATATTTAATAAAAATGTAATTGCAATTAAAACCAAAGTTGAACCATATTGAATTGGCAAGGTTAAAGTAGGATTAGATGATTGTGTTGCTAATATAAATATATGATAGGCAAGATACATAAACTGTTCTGCCGGATTGATCATTGGAATGCAGT
>JAGQYK010000198.1 GCA_020436125.1 Cyclobacteriaceae bacterium
CCTGCGAGGACGACTGAGACTGGACAACCCATAACGTTTCAAATATTAAAATCTCAAAACCCTCTACGATTGAAGCTAAGGTAGGGGTACAGGTACTTGCCTGGTATCCTGTCAGGGAGACAGGTAAGTTCTGGCTCAAGGATACAAAAAAGGAGACTCCGAAACGCAATCCTCGTGCTAATCACTTCCAGGCTCTTGCGAGGGGACATTTTTTATATAAGTCCACTTACTTAAGTAAGATTCTATTCTGCTTAATAATCAATATTTGACCAACTCAGAAGCAGCTCCAACCAATATCTCAATTGATCAGATAATAATTAGTTCTCCTTTTTTTAATGAGTTTTGGATTATTGATCACAGTACAACAACCGCTCAGGCATCATCCCATTTTGGAGGGATTTCAGGGAAGGGAGGTGACCTGCTTTATAGATGGGGAAACCCAATAACATATGGTAGGGGGTTGGCATCAGATCAAAAATTGTTTTTTCAGCATGATGTAAATTGGATTGAGGAGGGTCCTTATCAAGGTAAAATAATGGTATTTAACAATAGAAAAGGTGAATCTTATTCGAGTGTGGATATTATTCAACCTCCATTCAATTCTGTTAGTTGTTTATATGACATTGGGGTTGG
>JAGQYK010000199.1 GCA_020436125.1 Cyclobacteriaceae bacterium
TTCAAAACCTATCTGCTACTGCTTATAAAATCCGAAGGAAATGCCTGTTGACGGGGCGTCTTTCCCTTTGGTTCGTTTTCTTTGGACGAGCAAAGAAAATGAATGTTCAAGATAATGTCCTCAAATCGTTTTGCTGTTTTGGCTTGATTTATCCTGAGCGGAGTCGAAGGGTTTTGCATTAAGGAAATGAAACACAACAAAAAACGGAAATTATCTTGCTACGCCCAGACGCTTTTCGGCCTGGACAAGTTTGATGAGTCCAAAAGATGGAAGCTGTACACCAAAAAACCCAACACTTTTCAGTATTGGGTTTTGTCGCGTAGCGAAGACGGGATTTGAACCCGTGACCTCAGGGTTATGAATCCTGCGCTCTAACCACCTGAGCTACCTCGCCATTACTTTCCTGTCTAGACAGGAATCTTAACCAAACTTTAGATCTTTCCTAAAATTCAGGCTGCAAATATAAAAACTAATTTACATGCAAACAAAGAATACTTTTGTAAAATATTTTTTGAAATAGTTTTTAAACTTTTCAATTAATGTATATATTGAGCGTCATTACAAAATTAAAGTATGGACGATAAAATTAAATTTGAAATAGAATTCCCAATTCACGCTTCACCCCAACT
>JAGQYK010000019.1:0-5200 GCA_020436125.1 Cyclobacteriaceae bacterium
TGATGAGGTACTTGACAACCTGGAAGAAGTATTAATTGGTTCTGATGTTGGCGTTCAAACTACCTTAAAAATAATTGAAAGAATCCAGGACAGGGTAGCTAAGGACAAATACTTAGGTACTTCTGAACTCGACCGGATATTAAAAGAAGAAATAGCCAGCCTACTTTCGGAAAACAACACTGTTGACCTGGCGGACTTTGGAACACCCAAAGACATCAAGCCCTACATTATTATGGTGGTAGGTGTAAATGGTGTTGGCAAAACAACAACCATCGGTAAACTCTCTTCGCAATTCAAGAAAAAGGGCATGAGCGTTTTGCTCGGAGCGGCTGATACCTTTCGTGCTGCAGCGGTAGACCAATTGAAGCTATGGGGGGAACGTGTCGGCATCCCGGTAGTAGCTAAGGGAATGAATACAGATCCCTCAGCAGTAGCATTTGATGCTGTAAAGCAAGGAGTGGAGACAGGAGCAGATATTGTTATTATTGATACTGCAGGAAGGCTTCACACCAAAGTAAACCTGATGAATGAGTTATCAAAAATAAAAAGAGTCATTCAAAAGGTAGTGCCTGAGGGGCCACACGAAGTACTATTGGTACTGGATGGAAGCACTGGCCAAAATGCAGTAATACAGGCGAGAGAATTTACAAAAGCCACGGAGGTCACTTCTTTGGCTGTTACCAAATTAGACGGCACTGCCAAAGGGGGTGTGGTTATCGGCATCTCTGATGAATTTAAAATACCTGTGAAATATATAGGCGTTGGTGAACAAGTGGATGACCTGCAGGTCTTCAACAAAATGGAATTTGTAGATTCCTTGTTTAAGAAAGGTTAATTCCGCACCGGAAACCTCCAGTATAATTGATAGTTGAAACCCCAATAGGTCCGTTTGGAGGCCAATCCATACCCAGGAATATCATAAACAATAAACTCACCTCCCTCATCGATTGAAGGAGACATTTTGAGACGAGCGGTATACCCCATCCACAATTCCCTCCACAGTTTTACCCGCAACCCCACAGTCACTTCACCCCACCCTGACACCATACCCTTATTGGATTTCACTTCGGCTGTATTACCAAAGACGGCATCTGACAAATTGTAAGTAAGGAGTTCATCAAAAGAAGATCGGCCATAACGAAGACCAACAAAAAACATATTTCTGTCCGGGTCCTTCAACAAAAGATTTACATCCCCTCCCACTCTGAAGTAATTACCCGAATTGGAATAGCTTTGATCTACTGATGATTTTGTTTTTTGCCAATTCCCGTATTCAAAAGTGAGGTAATACTTATACAAATCGACATCTGCACTTACTTCCCACCCATCAAACTGATCCGACAAAGGTATTTTAGCCAATGCAATAAGGTCTGTGCCAATACGAATTCCGGTAGGCATATACTTATTCTTTATGGTGTCAGCCTTTTGAGCCAGCACCCCAAATGAACAAAGCAGAAGTAATATGTTAGTCGTTAGTAATTTCAAAATTGACTACCGTTGGAAATTGTATAGAATCTATTTTAGTGACTGGTGGTGTTGTGAAATCAGAAGACAAAACTCTTACAGTTGAAAACAAGGTTTGCACACATTGCTCATGGAATGTCTGAACTGTTCGATCATACCCAAAACTTATCTGTTTGGTAACATCTTCAAACTCTATTGTATAGTCTGTCTGCGCCTGAGTTTCATCTAAAGGCAGCACTAATTTCGTAGTGAGACTGTCTTCATAGAATACTTCAGAAGTAAAGCCAGCAGTCACTTTGTTGATCTGCACTCCTGAAGTTGGCGCTCCTACTAATTGTAATTCAACAAGATTAGTTTGGGGACATTTAAGTAATGTTAAATTGGTGGTGGGCGGATCAGTGATTGTATCTTTTTGCACCCTTACAAAATCATAATTAGTAGTTCCCCCTACTTCAATGTTCTTTATGAAATTCTGATTGCCACACACGTCAAAAATGCTGGCCGTTTCAAATTGATAACTGACATTCAGACTTGATAAGCCGCTATCCTTTGAATCCACCAGAATATTTGTAGTTGCTGTGGCCGGATTTAACGGCACCACAACCGAGTTGACTTTTTGATTGGCATAATAAATAAAAGGAAGATAGTCCGGGCGCACTCCATGAAGATTTTCTGTTAGCGCCACTCCATTGGTTTCTTCATCCGCATATAATTGCCGAAATGATATTTTAAAGTTGTTGGTAATTGGACAACGATAAATGTCAAAGTTACTTCCACCTTCACTCGTAACGGCCACATTATTGGTTACGCTGATGGAGTCAAAATTGTGTTGAGACACATTCAAATCAGTAAGAACAAATCGAGGCCCACAATCAACCGATTCGAACTGAGGCTGAGATTTGTAGTCCAATGTCATTGAATATGTGCCGTTGAGAAGGTTAAAAACAAATGATTGAGATGTGGCTGAAACGTTTAGGGGAACCTGAATACTTCCACCAACATTAAGAAATTCGTAAAAAACGCTATCCGTCCCAGAAGTAGTAATACCCAACACGCCCACAGTGTCAGCCTGCCTGTCAAACAATTTTTTGAAGGTGAACCCCACATAATCATTGCGTAGATTGATGCATTCAGGGTCTTCATAGCAAGAGCCAGCAAAGAGGCTAGCAATACAAATAATCAATATTTGAGCAAAAAATCTCATTTAAGGCAGCAAAGATACGCCATCAACATTAAGCCCAAATCTTTGTCCAACACTTATTTGGGAGCCAAAAAGGGTATTTAAGCACTTAATAATAACCCGTGATTGAAATGAGAGGAAACGGTTATATCATATCTACAAGGTTGGAGCTTAACTGAGCCAACCTTCGTATTTTTGCCACCCAATAGGATACAAACGATTTTGAAAACAAAAGGATCAAAGAAGACCAAGGTAAATATTGTAACACTCGGCTGCTCAAAGAACACCGTTGACAGTGAGGTGCTATTGACCCAGCTGAGGGGCAATGGGATTGAAGCTACCCACGAATCTCAAAAGGACGACTCAAACATAGTGGTAATCAACACTTGTGGGTTTATTGACAATGCCAAGCAAGAATCAATTGATACCATCTTGCGCTATGTCGATGCCAAACAAGAAGGCCTAGTTGAAAAAGTGTATGTAACTGGATGCTTGTCTCAGCGGTATAAAGACAGTCTCGAGCTGGAGATTCCAGAAGTAGATTCATGGTTTGGCACCCGTGATTTATCCCGACTACTTAAACAACTCAATGCTAACTATAAACATGAATTGTTAGGGGAGCGCATACTCACCAACCCAAGTCATTTTGCTTATCTAAAAATTTCTGAAGGGTGTGATCGGCCATGCTCATTTTGCGCGATACCATTGATGCGTGGTGGTCATATTTCAAGACCTATTGAGGAACTGGTAAAAGAAGCGAGAAATCTTGCTAAAAATGGAGTCAAAGAACTGTTACTCATCGCACAGGACTCCACGTATTACGGGCTTGATCTATATAAGAAAAGAGTATTATCAGATCTTCTAAAAAATCTTTCTGATGTAGAAGGTATTGAGTGGATTCGCTTGCACTATGCCTTCCCTACCGGCTTCCCGCTAGACGTATTGGATGTAATGGCAGAGAGGAGCAACATTTGCAACTATATTGACATACCGCTGCAACATGGCTCAACAAAAATGTTGAAACTCATGAAACGGGGAACTACTCGAGAAAAGACCGCAGCACTAATCAATACCATTCGTGAAAAAGTGCCTGACATTGCCATTCGCACTACTTTAATTGCAGGACATCCTGGTGAAACAGATACTGAATTTGAGGAGATGCTCGATTTTGTGGAACAATCTCGATTTGACAGACTGGGTGTATTTCCTTATTCCCATGAGGAGAATACCTTTTCTCACACTATGGAAGATGATGTCCCTGCTGATGTAAAACAAGAACGTGTAGACACCATTATGGACTTACAGCAGAGTATATCATTGGAAAATAATCAAAAAAAGATCGGCAATACTTACAAGGTGTTGATTGATAGAAAAGAGGGAGGTCAGTTTATTGGACGAACAGAGTTTGATTCTCCGGAAGTCGACAATGAAGTGCTTATCGATGCCAAAGAAAACTACCTCCGTATTGGGGATTTCGTGATGGCTAAAGTAACTGATGCCTCCGAATTTGACTTGATTGCGCAACCCGTTTGAGTAACTTTTATAAAATCATAAACTTATAAGCCCAAAAAGTCGTTAGTCGAGTTATGTTAATCCGAACCCTGAGCTATTGTTGATTATGCAGAACATAAAAATTCCTTTTAAGGACACTAATATCTTTTCGCCTTTTTTCCTCGACTACATCCATCAGAAGGAATCATTAAAGAAATTTTACAATCGCTTTCCAAACATCCCACAGTTTGAAGCTCAGATTCAGGACAAACAAAAATCATTTTCGGATACCTCCAGAAGCATTCTACATGATTGCCTAAAAGAACAATACAAGGATCTTGAAATTTCAGAACCAGTAGACAAGAATATTAGTTTATTAAAAGAGAGCACCACTTTTACTATTACCACTGGGCATCAACTAAATATATTCACCGGTCCACTTTATTTTATATATAAGATTGCATCTGTCATCAACGCTTGTAAAGCATTAAAAGAAGTCTATCCTTCCTTCAACTTCGTGCCCGTGTATTGGATGGCTTCTGAGGATCACGACTTTGAAGAGATCAGCTATTTTAAGTTGTATGGAAAAAAGTACACCTGGGAAACTGATCAAAAAGGAGGTGTAGGCCGATTCAACCCAAATAGCCTTAAAAGTATTCTTAGTGAGCTACCCGGAGATGTTTCTGTTTTTGAAAGGGCCTATCTCAAACACGACAACCTAAGTGATGCCGTTCGCTATTATGTCAACGAGCTTTTTGGCAAGGAAGGTTTAGTGGTGGTAGATGCTGACCACCGTGCTTTAAAATCTCAATTGGCCGATGTAATTACAGACGATCTTTTCAATCATAGTGCCAAAACTAAAGTAGAGGCTACTAATACTGCATTAAATAATGAAGGCTACTCCACGCAGGTGTATGCGCGTGATATCAATTTCTTCTATTTGGACGATAACCTGAGAAGTCGGCTGGAAAAGACAGCGGATGGGTTTTCTGTAATCGATACGGAGATTAAATTCTCGGATGAGCAAATCAGGAACATGATTAAAAATGAACCTGAAAAATTCAG
>JAGQYK010000019.1:5298-7626 GCA_020436125.1 Cyclobacteriaceae bacterium
GCCCCAATGTGATCTTACGTCCATTGTATCAGGAGGTTATATTACCCAATCTTGCCTATTTTGGAGGTCCCGCTGAAGTCATTTATTGGCTGCAGTTAAAGGGCGTTTTTGATCATTATAAAATCCCTTTCCCAATCTTGATGCCAAGAAACTTTGCGCTCGTTTTGGATGGACCGATAGCTCGCAAATTTGAAAAGACTGGGCTAACAGTTGAAGAATTGTTCCTTGAGAAAAACTTTCTTTTCAATGATTGGGTCTCTAAACACACGCACCACAATCTGACACTCACTAATGAATTAAAGAGTATAAACAGCTTATTTAGTGAAGTAAAAAATCGCGCAGTTGAAGTTGACCCTACTTTAGGCCCCTTAGTTGAAGCTGAGACCAAAAGAGCTGCAAAAAGTTTTGAACGGATAGAACAGAAATTATTGAAGGCGGAAAAGAGAAATCATTCGGATAAACTAAGACAGATTGAAGAGGTTAAGGATTACCTTTTTCCAAATGGAGGCCTTCAAGAGCGTAGTGATAATTTTCTGAATTTTTATCAGGAGGATCCGACATTCATTCAAAAAGCACTTGATGCTTTTGATCCTTTTGATTTTCAACTTAACATGCTCATGTATCCCTATCCCAAGTAATAAGCATGACAAAAAGTGAACTGAGAAAGGTATATCTGGAAAAACGGAAGGAGATAACAGAACCTGCCTATCTCCAATTCAATCATGCCATCTCAGAAAGATTCTTTTCACTCGTAGACTTATCATTCGTTAAAGTTGTTCATAGTTTTTTACCAATCACAGCTAATAAAGAATTTGATACATGGCTAATTATTGATCGAATCAGAAGAGAGTTTCCCCATATCCGATTGTCCATTCCACGCATCAATAAAAAGACAGACCTACTTGAAAATTTTTATTTTGAGGGACTTCATCAACTGGAATCCAATAGCTGGGGTATCCAGCAGCCCAAGCAAGGAGACCCTATCAAAAATGAAAAGATAGATTTGGTGATCGTCCCATTATTGGCTTTCGATCGGACGGGGCATCGGGTTGGTTATGGTAAAGGATACTACGATCGGTTTCTATCCACTTGCAGAAAAGATTGTAAAAAGATTGGTGTTTCTTTTTTTCCACCGATAAACAAAATATCCGATACCACAGAGTACGATTTCAGGCTTACCTCCTGTCTGACCCCGGAACAAACTATTTCTTTTGGTTAATCTAATTGGGCCTAAAAGATACCTTAACCTCTTCCTCTCTATCAAAAGGAACACCATCTGATGTGATCCCTTGAACTCTAATTTTTATTGTCCCTGTGTTATCAGCAGCGTGAAATGTATCCGAGATAATTCCGCTTTCATTCAGTTCAGGTTGGGTATTCCAATACACCGATGACATAAGATAAGGTGTGCGATCAGATAGTTGATTGGGTAATTCACTAAACACCCGAGGTTTACTCAAACCACGGATATTCAATATATCATCTTTGGGAATAAGCGACCCCATATTGGCCACCTTGGTCTGAAAGAACACAACTCCATTCTTTGTTATGCTTCCCAGGTTTTTCAGTTTTTTTACATCATTGATCACCTTGATAATGGCAATATCTCCAGGATTCATACTCAAAATATAGTCCGTGTTCTTGGTTGCAATCCCATCTACAACGTACAAAGGGTCTCCCATCATAGGATTATTACTATCCGTTGAGAGCACACGGAGTGTTTGTTTACCTCCTACTTTTCTATTTTGTACAAATCGTACAACCTCTCTGAATAAGTCTTCAATAGTTGGAAAGACGACATAGTCATCTACTTTAATAGTAAAATCCACCCCATTCAACTCATCTTCAATAGCTGCATTTGGGTTCGTATTTTTAACCTCTTTAACTTCTTGATTCCACCCATAAGCAAACGAAGTGTTGGAAACTTTAGCAATAGTATTGAATGAGTAATAAGGGTTCTTTTTATTGGATGGAGCCACCAATGGCGCTTTAATATCCGGAAATGAATCTCGAAGCAATTGAATAGTTGTATTAGCAAGGGTCTTTCCTCTAGACTCCATCGAATACATTACATTTTCATCTCCATAGAAGCCAAAATAAACAGGCCATGTCAACTTACCATTGTCACCCGTACTAACCTCGTATCCAAAAATATTCTTCTGAAGAAAGAACATTACCTGTGTTGAGTCGGGAACGGCCTTCCCACTGTCTTTGAAAGAGGCAACCCCCTCATAAACAAGGATGTCCTGCGGCTTATAATTTGGTGTATTCTTCTTATTGCCCAGGATATCGTTCCAACTAAACCTTTCCCATTTTTTTGTTATCAGA
>JAGQYK010000019.1:7720-35421 GCA_020436125.1 Cyclobacteriaceae bacterium
AAGAAAATCATCCAGTGACGCTAAACCACCTTCTGTAGCCAAATCAACCTCCCGTAAAAAATAATCTGATTCGGGAATATCGCTACCAACAAGTAATTGCTCTCGAAAATTATCAGCATATATCCCTGAGAATAGATCACTATAAATTCCGGAAATAGCAAAGTCTCCGGCTTTAGCATTACCATCCTGATCTGCTACACTTACCGCAAAAGAAACTGTGCCGCGCGTACCAACACTCTCTTTATCCAATTGAATATTTACCTTAGGCTCATTCTGATTGTCAACATACACCAATCTGCTGGCCAACTCCTTCAATTTCGAATCAAATAATGTGATTTGAAGAATGCCTTCGGGAATGTTTTTAAAAGGTATTAATACATCGGCTGCCTTCTCTTCAGTCAGAGAAATCATAGAAGCGTATCTTATTTTACTTCTACTTGTGGCTACTATATAAACACTTTCTTTAGTTGCTCTCCTTAATTGGGTTTGAATAGATACTTTCAATAATTCATCTTCGTTACCTACTTGCAATAGATAACCTTCATTCACTACCACGATCGGTGTTTTAACTCCTCCTGTCACTTCTAGTGTGTAGTCCATCTCATCACTCATCGTCAATTCAAAACTGGCAAGTCCCGTATTATCACAAGTAAATTTCTTTAACTCATTTCCCTGAGTATCCACGATTTTTCCATCTGCAGTAACAGGCACCCCACCCTTAGTTGCCACCACCACTACTTTTGTTGGCAAACCTGCCACCAGGTTACCGCCTTCAGGGAATAATTCCATTCTCACCGGTAATTCTGATCGTGGCATAAAATAGTTGTCACTCGCTACGTTTAACAAAGTAGTGAAGTATGTTTTGGGTGAGAAATTCTTCATCCAGTTGGTATAGGCCACCAATTTGTATACACCACCAGACAAATCTTCGGACAATACAGTTTGATTACTCGCCACTCCATTGTTAATAGTAAATGATTCGCGGTTTACCTCCGCACCCTCAGCATCCACCAAAACCAATGAAGCCACTTGTCTGCCCTTTATTGGCCGTAAATCTTCATCTAACAGATGTGCTTTAAAATAAACGGTATCACCAGGCGCATATTCAGGCTGATTAAAGGTAAGCACCAATTTATTTTGCTGGAAAACTGCGTTGTACGCGTTAAATTTCTCTGTTAGCTCTTTTAACGACTCGTCTGCTATAAACCCAAAAAGGGAGAATAAAAGAACTAGAATTCCAAAAAATATCTTCTTACCCATATCCGCTACCAAAAGTCTGGTTTAACAGTTGAAGAGTTTTCAGCTACAAACCTACAGTCATTAGGAACTTCATCAATAGGAAGTAAATTATAGGGTATATCACTTCGTTGAATAAAAATTGATTTCGTTTTAACATCTGATACTGAGAATAATCCAAAAACCTCAGCTGTTGGATCGTTAATGCATTTCAGATTCCCTTTGATCTTTGCAGATGTAGGTTGAAAAAGGCTACTCCCTCCTTCTTTTTGAACTTTTACCAATTTCCAATAGTCATGAACCTCTTTTGAAATGCTGGCTTGTTGTACCTGAATGTGATACTTAGAAAGAAACAAATCCTTTGTAGCAGGGATATAAGCGATTTTATATCGGGAAACTTTGCCTCCATAAAATCCCACATCTCCAACTTCAGGAGAACGGCTAAACTCCGAGACCCAGCATGAACAACATGTACACGTTGAAGTTTGAGTTAGAAAACCATTAATTATCTGATAGCCACTACAAGGTAGTGGGTCAGGCACCAAAGGACCATCAGGTGAACGGCTCATCTTTTTTTCCGGAAAGGTTTGTGTTTCATAAATTCCGCTCCAATTCCACCTCACATAATCAACGTCACTCTTAATAGTAACATCAATATAAACGTTAAACCCCGCATTATTCTCTGGACTATTGGGTTCATCTACTTTGTCCTCAAATTCAAAATATACATTATCTATATCCCCAATCGGGCGAAGTATATCTGGTTCAGATTCATAAATATTTCCACCAAAAGCCTCTATTCTTAAATAATAACTTTTCCCATATTCTGCTTTAAAGCTTGGGTCTGACACAAAAATACCAGGGGTGTCATCCTTCAACCGATGCTTTGTACCATCCTCATCAATGATATACACAAAAGCACCAGTAACGGCAGGCCTTTTTTCCAAATCGCTATATACTCCAACTGATCTAAATAGGTTAACAACATAAGGCCCATCAGTTCCTGTAATCCCACCATCTACTACGATTGCCCCTGCCTCGGAGTCCACTTTCAGTGTAATGGGATCGATGCAAGAACCTACCAATAAAAAAACTATGAATCCTAAAGTCAAATTCTTCATGATTCTAACTCAAAATTTAAATGTGTATGAAACTGATGGTATTGCTGCTCCTATAATTGCCATCTGGTATGGACGCAACACTCCTTTACCATTATCAGCAAAGAATATGGTGTAAGGGTTTTTTCTTCCATAAACGTTATAAACAGAAATTGTCCATGTACCATCCCAGAATTTCTTTCGCTTGTGATTGCCCTCAATAATAAAAGCCAAATCCAATCGATGGTAATCTGGAATCCTGTATTGATTGCGTAGTGAAAAATTGGCTACAGGAACATTATCAATCAAATAGGCGGTGGTTGGTGCTGATATTGGTCTACCCGTGTGATAAGTGAAATTACTGGAAATAAAATAGCGCTTAGAAATATTATACTTCCAATTGAAGTTAAATACATGAGGTTGGTCAAAGTTGGAAGGATACTGTTCTCCATCATTAACACTTTCCTCAGAGGTGTTTCCCTTAGTTTCTCTAAATGAACGCGAATAGGTGTAGTTTAATGTTCCGCTAAAACGTCCTTTACTTTTTATAATAGAAAGTTCAAATCCATAGGCAAGCCCATTTCCTCTTAATAAGTCTGTCTCTAAATGATCGTTAAGAATAAGTTGTGCCCCATCTTTAAAATCTAGTAAATCATAAATATTCTTATAATAGAATTCTACAAAAGTCTCGTAGGTCTTTTCCTTAAAGTCTTTGAAAAATCCAATAGAAACCTGATCAGCATATTGCGGCTGAAAGTGATAGTTACTAGGTTGCCAAATATCAATTGGCGCAACCGCTGCTGAATTTGATATCAAGTGAGTGTATTGGTATATGCGATTGAACCCTGCCTTAACGGATGCATTAGGTGTAAACGAGTAACGAACACTAAACCTTGGCTCCAGACCTGTATAGCTTTTTACCTTATCTCCTTTCG
Organism: Cyclobacteriaceae bacterium; assembly: GCA_020436125.1. GTDB lineage: Bacteria > Bacteroidota > Bacteroidia > Cytophagales > Cyclobacteriaceae > ELB16-189. Next base: position 10,989 of record JAGQYK010000019.1, read on the forward strand.
CAAAAGAGAGTGTGTCAATAATCGAATTTACATCCTTGGGTAAACCGGGGTCATAAACGTAAACATTAGCAGCGCCAAAAGCGGTATTCATAGAGTACCTTACTCCAAGATCGATGTTAAAGCGCTCCTGCCATTGAAAATTTTCACTGATGTATATCGCATTCTCGAGTGTGTTTTGCTTGTCCAGTTGTTGTGGAGCTACCAATGATTCATCTGATGACGGCTGAATTGAACCAGGATTATACCGGTAATAAACTGAACTTCCACCAAAATTTACTTTATGATTGCCAAAATTGTAATTAAAGTCTGCTTTAAAGGTAGGGTACGTTACCCCAAATCCCAGTTCGTAAGCATTGCCAGGCTCTTCATCTTCCACTGTATAGGCGTAACTACCTACACCTGCCGTAACTGAGGCCCCTAGCTTTTCATTGAAGTTATGGTCCAACCTCAAAACTCCCATGCGATTATGCCATCTGTATACTGTATCTGTTGGCAAACCAAATTTATCCTGACTCACATAACCAGTAAACTGTAATTTGGTATCGTTGCTGAACAGATGACTTAATTTTAAAGAAGCATCATAAAAAGCTACCGAACTATTTTGAATATCCTGATAATTGGTCTTTACTTTTTTGAGTAACCAGTCAGAGTAGGAAGAACGCAAAGAAATAATGGCTGAGGTTTTGTCTTTAATAATTGGACCACCTACCGTAAAGTTACTGGCCACTATCCCAATACCACCGTTGCCTTCCCACTTCTCAAAATTTCCTTCTTTTACACTTATGTTAAGTACCGAAGATACTCGCCCACCAAACTCAGCCGGTATTCCTCCTCTATAAAAACTCACTTCTTTTAGCGCATCTGAATTGAAAGCAGAGAAAAAACCAAAAACATGTGAAATATTAAAGACGTTAATGCCATCGTACAGCACCAGATTCTGATCTACACCACCACCCCTCACATTAAATCCCGTTGCGACTTCTCCAACTGATGTTACCCCAGGTAAAGTTTGTACTTGCCTGATCAAATCCACCTGCCCCATAAAAGAAGGCATTCTTTTTATTTCAGCCAGTTTGATGGTTGTTTGCCCTCCCCTGTTACCCATAACATTGGAAAAAGCTTTATCAGTAACCACAATTTCTTCTAATAATGTTGGTGTTTCACTTAGCGTGACATTGAGGTTTCCATCTTCATAAATTTGTACATCGTAGACCTTATCCTCATAATTGAAATACCTTACGTTCAATATATGCTCACCTATCGGGAGACTGATACTGAAATTTCCATCTATATCAGTAGTTACTCCATCATCTAAATCTTGGATAATCACAGAAGCCCCAACTAATGGATCCTTACTTTTTTCATCGGCTACCCTACCTGTAAGAGTTACCTTGCCAACCCGACCTGAAGATGGAGCGCCAATAATTATAGGCTCTATTTTCTTTCGCTCTTGGCTAGCCGTATTAAGAAGGCGATCTCTTAAAATAGATTGAGAAGGGTCTTTAATTAGAATGACCGCATAATCATCGACCAATTGAAATTCAATATTTGTACTTCGGAAAATATCCTCAAGAAAATATTCGAGCGTTTTCCCACTATAGTCCTGCTCTATTTTTGTATTAGCAATCCAGTCTGGTAGGTAAAAGAATTTAATAGGATCACTTTTTTCTAATTCTTCAAAATAATCAGATAGCAATTTTCCTTGTTCAGATCCATCCAGTTTCTTCCCTAATATGCTTTGACCTGAAACAGTCAATCCGAAAAAAATAAACAAGGAGAGTAAGACGGCTTTCAAGAATGTGTTGTTTTCAGAAATTAAGGATGCAAATTACGGTAATTTAGAAACTTTCAAATACCAAATTCCCTATTTACGCAATCGGCAGGCCCGAACCATCACCCGCTTACCGGGTGGCCCTGGCACCTCCTCAAACTGCATATTTAAATCTTTCAAGTCTCGCTTAAATTGACCACTGGCAGAATAGGTTACTATCACCCCCTTATTGTTCATCCCCCTTATTACGTTAGTTAGTACCGATTTCGCCCACACTTCGGGCTGAACTCTTGGGGCAAATGCGTCAAAATAAACAAGATCATAAAAATCTTCTTCCAGTTTTAAAGAACAGACATCAGCATGGATTTTATGAATCGTAAAATCATTACTTAATGTCACCTCTTTATTCCATGTCGCTTCATGCAACTGCATAAAACCCTGAGCGGCACCTTCATAAGGAAGATGTTCGGGGTAATTCAACTGTTTTATCATACCGTCAGGCAAAGGGAAGGCCTCCGCTGTATGGTAAGTCTTTTTAATGCCGCGTGTTCTCTCGTCCAGCATAGTAAGCAAAGCATTGAGCCCTGTACCAAAACCTATTTCCAGAATGTTTATCGACTTAGCCTTGAAACGATCAATAAAATAATGGAGACCTTGTTCAATATAAATGTGATTCGATTCCTGAACTGCACCATGTGTAGAGTGGTAAGTCTCATTCAGCTCAAGGTGTTTGATGGTATGTGACCCATCAGATGTTTTAATTAATTGCAGCACAGGGCAGATGCTAATCTTTCCGAAGCAAAACTACAGCATACGCATTTACTCCTTCTTCTCTCCCTACATAACCCATCCTTTCATTGGTAGTAGCCTTTATGGAGATAAGATCTTCTGATATTCCCATCAATGGAGCGAGGGTCTGTTTCATTGCAGGGATGTGTGGATTAATCTTTGGTTTTTCAAGGCAAAGGCTGCAGTCTATATTTTCAATTTGCCAACCCTTTTCAGTAATCATTTTGTTTACTTCTTTGAGAAAGAATTTGCTTTGCATTCCTTTCCACCTTGGGTCGGTATTCGCAAAGTGAAGGCCAATGTCTCCTAGATTAGCCGCTCCAAGCAAAGCATCACAAATAGCATGAATAAGTACGTCTGCATCTGAGTGTCCAACGGCACCCTTTTCAGCTTCTAATTTTATTCCTCCTAACCAAAAGTCTTTACCCGCCTCTAATTGGTGAACATCAAAACCCATTCCCACTCTCATTTTCATCGCCAAAAAATTTATATTAACAGCTTCCTTTTACTTATTCGTATTGTAATAAAGCACTGAAGAATTTTCTTCTTTCAGTATTTGTTGAGCCAAACGATCGACCTCTTCACTCTCCATCTTCTCGATAAGACCTCGCTCTCTATTCACCAGATGAGCATCTCCGGACAGAGCACTAAAGGCCAAATTCATAGCCCTATTGAGTACATCGACTTCACCAAATTCTAATGTCGACAAGGCTTGATTCTTTACCTTTTCCAATTCAGCATCAGTAATTCCTGTTTCAACAAAATCATACACCACATGGTCCAATGCCTTTTCTGCCTCCTTCAAATCCATGCCTTCACGCACCCGACCATTGATCACCAAAAGCCCTGGGTCAATAGTGCCCATGGTAAATGCTGATAGTGAATTAAAAATAGGATTGTCTTTTACCAACCGTTGGTGCAACCGGCTTGAATCTCCCCGCCCCAGTACATCGCTCACTAGATCAGCGGCATGAAAGTCTTTATCAAACCTGCCAGGCATATGATAGGCCTTATATAAGGCCGCTGCTGGCACATCCATTTTTATCTCTTGTGATCTTTTATTTTTCTGCGCAGGCTCCTTTACAAGGTTTCTTATTTTTTTCTTACCTGAAGGAATACTGCCAAACCACTTTTCTGACAATTGCTTGATGTCCTCTGTCTTTACATTTCCAGCCACCACCATAATGGCATTGGAAGGTAAATAGTGCGTATAGAAGAATGATTTAACATCCTCCATAGTAGCCTCCTCTATATGCTTAATCTCCTTTCCGATGGTTGCCCATTGATAAGGGTGAACCTGATAGGCTAGTGGCCTCAGTTTTAACCAGACATCACCATAGGGTTGATTTAAGTAACGCTGTTTAAACTCTTCTATCACCACTTTCCGCTGCACTTCCAATACATGAGGATCGAAGGACAAGCTCAGCATACGATCACTTTCCAACCAAAAGCCAGTTTCTATATTGTCTGCAGAAAGTGTGAGGTAATAGTTTGTAATATCTGTATTGGTAAAAGCATTGTTTTCCCCGCCAACCCTTTGTAGGGGCTCATCGTAACTGGGAATATTGGCTGATCCTCCAAACATCAAGTGTTCAAAAAGGTGAGCAAACCCTGTTTTATTACTTTGCTCATCACGAGAGCCTACATCGTATAAAATATTGATAGCCGCAATCTGAACGGTTGGGTCTTCATGAACCAAAACACGAAGACCATTCTCCAATGTAAAAGAATCAAAATTGATCATTGCTCAAAAATAGTTGTACTTTTTGGATTGACCTATTAACCCAGTCATCCAACCTATCAAAATACCTCACCCAAGCCTTATTCTTATATCTAACCTATCATTAACTTGCCACGCAATTACTTTAAGTGCTATGCAATTCAACCGTAAAAAATACTCAGATAAAATCCTTAAAGACCTTTACGAAGGGCTTTTAAGACCAAGGCTTATTGAAGAAAAGATGCTTATTCTGCTGCGGCAAAATAAAATCAGTAAATGGTTCAGTGGCATTGGGCAGGAAGGTATTGCCGTAGGGCTAACTAAAGGCTTGAACAGCAACGATTATATTCTACCCATGCACAGGAATCTGGGTGTATTCACGTCCAGAAATATGCCTTTCGATCGCTTGTTCTCTCAATGGCAAGGAACTTCTCTGGGTTATACGAAGGGTAGAGACCGTTCTTTTCACTTTGGCAATAATGAACATCACATTGTAGGAATGATTTCTCACCTCGGGCCGCAAAATGGTGTAGCAGATGGAATTGCGTTGGCTGGAAAATTATTAAAAGAAAAAAGTGTTACAGCAGTATTTAATGGAGATGGAGGAACCAGTGAAGGTGACTTTCACGAGGCGATCAACGTAGCAGCGGTCTGGGATTTACCAGTAATATTTATTATAGAGAATAATGGTTATGGACTTTCCACTCCTAGCAATGAACAATTCCGATGCAAAAACTTTGTGGATAAAGCCATCGGATACGGAATAGAAGGTGTAAAAATTGACGGCAATAATATTCTTGAGGTATACGATACTGTAAAAATGCTTGCCGAAAGTATCAGAAAAAATCCAAGACCAGTTTTATTGGAAGCCATCACCTTTAGGATGCGCGGCCATGAAGAAGCCTCAGGCACCAAATACGTGCCGAAGAAACTTATGGACGACTGGGCTAAGAAAGATCCTTTAATCAACTATGAAAAATACCTAATAAAGGAGGGGGTCATAGACAAAAAATATGCAGATGCAGTTATTAAAAAAATCAAGAAAGAGATTGAAGATGGGTTAGCGGTAGCATTCGAAAGCAAACCTCCCGAAGTAAGCACAGCAATAGAAGTAGCGGACTTGTTCAAACCATTCAAGCAAACTCCAGTTCGGCCTAAATCTAAAAAGACCTCAGAAAAAAGATTTATTGATGCTATATCTGATGGCTTGCGCCAAAGCATGGAGAAGCACCCCAATCTTGTTTTAATGGGGCAGGACATTGCTGAGTATGGGGGTGTTTTTAAAATTACAGATGGCTTTGTAAGCGCTTTTGGCAAAGACCGTGTTCGTAACACACCCATTTGTGAGTCCGCTATCGTAGGTGCGGGGCTTGGGCTTTCTATTAAAGGGATGAAAGCCATGGTAGAGATGCAGTTCGCTGATTTCGTAACGGAAGGCTTTAATCAGATTGTAAACAATTTGGCCAAGTCACATTGGCGTTGGGGTCAAAATGCTGACGTTGTGGTTCGGATGCCTACAGGTGCGGGTACAGCGGCCGGGCCGTTCCACAGCCAATCCAATGAAGCGTGGTTTTTCCATACTCCGGGTTTAAAAATAGTATACCCATCTAATCCCTACGATGCCAAAGGGTTGCTCAATGCTGCCATTGAAGATCCAAATCCTTATTTGTATTTCGAGCATAAGCTTTTATATCGATCTATAAAGGAAGAAATACCTGATGATTATTATACCGTTGAGATAGGCAAAGCCAAAACTGTAGTTGAGGGTAGCGACATTTCCATCATCACCTATGGAATGGGTGTACATTGGGCTAAGGAGGTGGTAGAATCGTTGCCGGAAATAAACGCAGATATCATTGACCTGCGGACATTGCTTCCCTGGGATAAAGAAGCGGTGGAGGCAACGGTAAAGAAAACAAATCGTGTACTGATACTCCATGAGGATACACTTACAGGAGGAATTGGCGCTGAGATTTCAGCATGGATCAACGAGCACTGCTTTAATCACTTGGACGCGCCTGTTATAAGAGTGGCTAGCCTCGACACACCAATTCCATTTACATCAGCTTTGGAAAGCAATTTTTTACCAAAAGGGAGACTGAAAGAAAGAATCTTGGAATTGGCCAATTATTAGTGTGCTGGTGATTCAAAACATAAAATTTTCCACAAATCAGTCCGTTTACTGTTCAGATTGACTAAAAACTGCAAATTGAATGGTTTTGGCTCTTTTTTCTTAATTTAGCCTGTTTCACCAATAGCTTTTTTGACGACCATCAAGGGAAATAACGCATTTTTTGGACATACTTTGAAAACGATTGGGTTCTTAGCGGCTATCTTATTCTTTTCAGTTTCTGCCCAGGCACAAAACACAAAAGGAGATAAACCCATTCCCAACCAAAAACAGGTACGTGAGGCAAAATTCAAAACCGTCAAAAAGAGAAAACGAGTAAAAACGAGAGACATTTCGGGACGTAGACTTAGAACGCTCAATAAATCCTCTGCTTCAAGGGCCAATCGCAGATGGGAACAAAACGATCCTTACAGGGATCGGGCAAGAACCAAAACTGACAGAGCTGCACAACCCAGAGGAAGGATTTTTGATACTCCGCCCTCAGACCGTGCGCGCGCCTGGAAAGGAGACATTTCTGGTCATAAAATCAGAATTCAATCGCGCAAAGGTAGATCTGCTCGTAGTAATGTATTCCCTCAAAGGGGGCCATATGTTAATAATTCTTCTCAGAAGCCTCGCAAACCAATTGTTTATAAAAGAACAGCATCAGGTGCGCTTCCCATAAGGCAAGTGCCGCAAGATCGTCAGCGAGCATGGAAGGGTAATATTAAAGGGGGGCCAGTAGGCACACCATCAAGGTCAGCCCGATATAAAAAAGTCTACCCTCAAAGTGGTCGCTTTGTAAACCACTCTTCCAAGTCTGGCAGAGACATTCAAAGAACATACCCCAACGAATCAAAAATCAGAAAAGCTGCCCAAAGAGAATTCCCTAGTGGGAGAACCAAAAGAATCAACGTATTTCCAAATACACGTTCGGGGCCATTTATTCAGAGAGGCAAAAAAAATGTTTACTGGGGAAAAGTATCCAAAGGCGAAAAACCCTTTAAGGGAGACATCACCGGCAGACCGCTACGAATGCGCAACTTTCGCTCTACTCCTGCAGGACTGGTGGGGAGAGATAGCCTTAAATTTTTTGGAAGAAAACCGGGAGGTGATAGGGCATATAGTGGAAGAACTAGTGGTGGATTTAATACACCTCGCAGAGGGGCACAAACTTTAAAAGGAAGTGGGTTCAGATCCATTTCTGGTAAAAATAAAAACAGGAGTCCTCTCCCGCCAAGGGCACCTGGAATTGGTGCAGATGGCATTAATTACAGTGGAAGGTTTAAAAGGGGTGAATCATCGCCCGGATTTTCCCGACAAGGGACAGGCTTTGCAGGAAATATTAAATCCCGAAGACAAGCTAAAGGGGGTGGGAGTATTAGCGGCAAGCGATGGAACAATAATGGAACACCCATTCCCGTACGGACGCCTAGAGGTGGAACTGGCATTGGCGATTATTCAGGAACATTCCGAAGAGGTGAACTTTCACCTGGATTTAGTAAACAGGGAACTGGGTTTGCTGGGAACATCAAAACCAAAAGACCTGAAAAAGGAGGAGGAAGTATTAGCGGCAAAGTATGGAATAATAACACAACACCTATTCCTGTAAGAACACCGAAAAACACAGGAATAGCAGGCTACTCTGGTACCTTCAAAAGAGGAGCGCTTTCTCCTGGATTCAATAAGCAGGGAGCAGACTTTACTGGAAACATTAAAACCAAAAGACCTGAAAAAGGCGGTGGAAGCATCAGCGGGAAAGTATGGAACAACAACGGAACACCCATACCAGGCAGAACCCCATCCAATAATGCCAGAAAAGCAGCTGGATACCCGGGTAATTATAAATTATTCGATCTCGCCCCCAGTAGGGTCTATCAAGGAGAAGAGTTTACAGGTTATATCAAAGCTAAAAAACCTAAAAAAGGGGGCGGAAGTATAAGTGGTGATATGTGGAACAACAACGAAACTCCAATAGAAGTACGCACACCTTCCAACGATGCCAAGGCAGCAGGTTATGCTGGGAACATCAAACTTTCAAGATTCCGTAAAAACTATATTCAAAACCCCAACGCCAGCAATGAATCCATTAAAAAACAGCGGCCAGATAAAACAACTTATGAAGTAGCCGGGCTTCAGATAAAAGTAAAGGAAGGCAATTATCAAAATAAACCACATGCCGCGAAAGGATCCTTACCAGGAATTGCTCCAACCAAATCTTCTGTGAAGGCCAGTGAATATGCGCGTGGAGTAAAAATGAATTGGAAGTACAAGCACAACCCCCTTAGTGCATCTGAGGCATTGAAGGGAAGAGCTCCTAACAGGGCGTACGCCAAAATCGGAGATTATCAAGGAAACATTAAAATGAAAAAATATGGAGACAACCGCCTCCATCCTGATACGCAGTTTGCACACAGTTTCCGAAACAATGTAAAAGATGAAAGAACCATTTTGATGAATATTAAGTTGATGTGGGCGAAGCTCTTCAATAAAAGTGATACCCAGCCAGACCATCTGAAGGAAAAGGAAAGAAGGCCAAGGTATGACAAGCGAGAGAAGGGCTTGTGGTACGAATAATTTAATAGTTATGAATTGGCATGAACTAACTGAACTTGATCAAATCGATCAGGTGATTGAAGAATCAAAAATCAACCCCGTCTTAATTTTTAAACACAGTAGAAGCTGCTCTATCAGTAAAGCATCTTTAGACAGATTAGAAAGAAACTGGAATTTGGAAAAAGAAACCAAAGCCTATTTGCTCGATTTACTGTCTTATCGCAACATCTCTAATGCGATTGAAGAAAAGTTTGGTGTTCAACACGAATCTCCACAGGTACTGATTATTGAACAAGGAAAATCAGTCTATGACAGATCGCACTTTGATATCAATTATCAGGACATCAAGAGTAAGCTGCAGTTAGCTGCGCAATAGGCTTACCAGTTAAAGGTAATTGTCTGCTTCACTGAATCTGAAAGACTCAGTGCTACCGGACATGTGAGGGCAGCGTTTTTCAGCTTCTTGCGTTGTATTTCTGTAGCCACCAAATTGGGATGAGTAAATGTGATTTGGATTTCGCCAATTTTTCTTGGGTTACTGCCCATGATTTTTACAATGTCAGATTGTAAGCCTTCGAGTTTGATGTTTTCTCGTTCAGCCAATATGCCCATCAATGTCATCATACAGCTACTTAGCGCTGCACAAACCAAATCAGTGGGAGAAAAGGCCTCACCTTTGCCATTATTGTCAGGTGGGGCATCAGTAATGATAGAGTTTTGGGATTTAAGATGAGTGGCTTGTGTACGTAGTGAACCTTGATATTGACCTGAAATTGTACTCATTGTGGGGTATATTGTAACTATGTCTTTTTACGTTTGTTAATTAAAGTATAAATTTAACTTGTAGATTTCTTGAAATGCTTACCAGAATTAAAATAGTAGTTATTGTTTCCCTTCTAGTGCTGGAAACGGCCTCGTTTGCCCAAACGCAGGATAGCTACGACTATAATTCTGAATTTACATGGGGGGTAAACAAAAATACCTCTGGAGGCTTAATTGGAGGCTTTGTATTTAAGAAGGCAAGGAAATTAAATGAGCGGACGCTAGAGACTTTTGGTCTTGAAATAATGAACGTAAAGCATCCTCAGGAAAGTCGTCTAAGTTCGGGTACTGGCAATTTTTTTATCTACGGTAAAAGCAACTATCTGTACTCCTTCCGCTTTCAGTATGGAAGGGACCTAATCATATTCAAAAAAGCGCCACAACAAGGGGTGGAGATTAAAGCTGTAGTAGCTGCAGGGCCAAGCATAGGTGTGGTCGCACCATATTTTATAGAGCGCACCCTTGACAATAGCTTCTTTTCAACAAAACATGAGCAGTACGACCCAAATAATCCATTTCACTCCTATACAAAAATATTGGGTACAGGCTATCTATTTGAAGGTTTAGGTCAATCCAAAATCCAATTAGGCGGAAATATTAAGGCTGGACTCAACTTTGAATTAGGCACTGTAAAAAGTCAGGTTACGGGTTTTGAAGTGGGTTTTTTGCTGGATACCTACTTTAATAAAGTTATCTTGGTACCAACGGCAAGTAACTCAAACGTGTTTCCCACGCTATATTTTACCTTGTTTTACGGGAGCAGAAAGTAACTATTTGGATATAGAAGATTTAGGCAGCTTAAAATTTTGAGATTTTATGTGACTGAATGGCCTAAACTGGATTCTATTTATATATTTGACATCCTAAACCGGAATAATTGTATGGAAGCGAAAAAGACCGAAAAGGCTGATTTGACGAAGAAAACGAGTTTTTTCTTCAGTATTGGCTTACTAGTAACGATGAGTATTGTCGTTATGGCCTTCGAATGGAAGGATAGAGAAAAGCAGGAAATCGACCTGATGGGAAAGAGTACTAACACTTTTGAGGAGATGTTAGAGATTCCTCCTACGGAGCAACCACCTCCACCACCACCACAAGTTCAACAACCTCAGATTATAGAGGTACCCGATGAAGAGGAAATTGAGGAAGAGATTCAGGTAAAGTTTGACGTGGAGGTTACTGAGGAAACCAAAGTTCAACAGATTGTAATTCAAGCTGAAGAGCCAAAAGAGGAGGTTGAAGAAATTTTCACGATTGTGGAAGACCCTGCCTCACCAGTTGGAGGAATGACAGCTTTCTACAAATACGTAGGAGATAAAATTAAATACCCACCACAAGCACGAAGAATGGGTGTTGAAGGAAGGGTGTTCGTTGAGTTTATCATTGATAAAGACGGAAGTCTTTCAGAAGTAAGAGCTGTAAAAGGTATTGGTGCTGGATGTGATGAAGAGGCCGTACGTATTTTGCAAGGAGCTCCTAAATGGAAGCCCGGTAAGCAGCGCGGTAAGCCTGTAAGACAAAGAATGGTACTTCCAATTACATTCAAGTTAGGATAATCACTTTAGATAATAGATCAAGGCCTTCTCAAGAAATTGGGAAGGCTTTTTTTATGTCAATACAAACCCCAATACAAGACCTGTGGCAATGATAGACCAAGCTGGCAATTTGGTAAACGCCAACAAACAAAAGGTGGCGATCATAAAACCAAAGTTGGTGACTGTATTATCCAAAGGTTGAAAGAGCAGTACGGCCGCAGCGGCCACCAGGCCCGCGTTAGCGGCATTGATTCCCTCCAAGGAAGCACGAATAGGCCTAAATTTTTTAAGGCTATCCCATATTCTGATCACAAAGAATATGAGGAATGTGCCCGGAAGAAAAATACCGGCAGCAGACATTATGGCCCCTAAAATCTCGCCTCCTACTCCCCACTCCCTCATGGACAACGCTCCAATATAAGAGCTAAATGAAAATACCGGCCCGGGAACAGCTTGCGCCAATGCGTATCCAGAAAGAAACTCAGTAGGTGAAGTGGGGAAATGGAGTGGCTTGGCATATTGAACAAATTCTGTGTAAAGCATAGGTACTAGTACCTGCCCTCCTCCAAAAATTAAACTCCCATTCCGATAAAAATTTTCAAAGAGCTTTATGGGAAGTGCCTTGGTGATGCCTCCCAATGCAGCCGCTACAATGAAAACACCTGCCCATAAAAAGAAATTAGCCCATGGAACATCAAATTTCTTCTTTTCCTCTTTCGGGAAAAGCTTGTAGTTAAAAGCTGTAACCGTACCCGCTACAATTAAGATTATTGGGAAGACGAGAGGAGTTTTAACAAAATAGGAAGCCACCGCAGAAATTACCATCAAAATAAATCCAATTCTGGTATTGACTGTTCGCAGACTGATGGTATACGCGGCATAGCCCACAAAACCCACGGCCATAGGCTGGATAAAACGGGTAAAAGCAAGAGACAATTCCTTTTCCTGAAAACTTCCTATCATAATCCCCGCAAGTGTCATGACTGTAACTGAGGGAAGCATCCAGATAATCAAAGTAAGATAAGCCAGATTAGGCCCACCTAATCGATAGCCAACAGAAGTTAAAGTTTGTGTAGAAGTAGGACCTGGAACAATCTGGCAAAGTGCGTAAAGTTCCAGCAGGTCTTTTTCTGTGAGGTAACTCCTTTTCTCAACAAGAATCCTTTGATAATAAGCTAAATGAGCCTGCGGGCCACCAAAACAACTTACAGATAACTGAAATACATCTTTTAGAAACTGTGAGTATGGTACGCGCTCAGTCAAGTCCTTATTTTTTCAATCCTATTTCTTTGAGTCTTTGATTCAAAAATTCACCTGCGGTTATATCCTCCCACTTTTTGGAGTTCATGCTATCCACACAATTTGGGAGAGCCGCCAGACTCATCTCAGATCTTGGATGCATAAAAAAAGGAATGGAATACCTTGGCGTATTCATTAGATGAGTAGGAGGATTAACAACACGATGTATGGTTGATTTCAATTTTCCGTTGGTCAATCGCTCTAACATATCCCCCACATTAATTACCAGTTGATTAGGCAGTGCCGTTATAGAAATCCATTGTCCATCACGCCTCAAAACCTGAAGTCCATCAGCACTCGCTCCCATCAGTAAAGTGATTAAATTAATATCACCATGTTCTGCCGCCCTAACAGCATCCGATGGGATTTCTTCTGGATTTTGGATTGGGAAATAGTGAATTGGTCTAAGAATACTATTACCATTTTTCACCCTGCTCACAAAATAGTCCTCAGGCAAATCCAAATAAAGGGAGATGGCTTTAAGCATTTCCATCCCAGTCTGCTCTAACTTCTTATATACCTCAAGGCTTATAGGTTGAAAATCAGGAATTATCTCAGGCCATACATTATCCGGATACTCCTCCTTAATTGGATCGTTGTCAGTTACTTCTTGTCCTATGTGATAAAATTCTTTTAGATCACCCGTGTTTCTTCCCTTTGCATGCTCTTTACCCTTACTCACATATCCACGTTGGCCGGCAAGATGAGGGATTTCATATTGCTGTTTGACATTATCATCTAAATCAAAAAAAGATTTAACAACCCTATAAAGATTTGCGGAAAGCTCATCTGTTAAGAAATGGTTACGAATAGCTACGAAACCTATTTGCTGATAGGCCTCACCAAGATCGCGCACAAATTTTTCTCTTTTGCTCTCATCCCCAGTAACAAAATCAGCTAGATCAAGAGATGGGATTTCATCCAATAGTACGTCAGTCATCAGTAGCAGTTTTGGCCAAACGCAAGCTAGAAATTTTTAGTTAATTTTATGGATTAGCAACTCCTGATCAAAAGCAATTCATATGAATATTCGACTTATTGTATTCTTTTGTCTGTCTTTTTGTGCCATCGTTTCTTTTGGGCAAAAGATCGAGATTTATAAAACATTTGGCGGATATCGATTTGAAAGGGATTCCGTTTCAATAAGCCCGAAAATGGTGTTAGAAACTATGAAAGATAATCAGTTGGCTTATATGGGATTTAAAAAAGCCAAAACCAACCTTGATATATCAAGTGCTTTAGAATTTACAGGAGGGTTGCTAATACTAATCCCTATTGGAACTGCCATTTTAGGTGGTGACCCGGAGTGGGGCCTGGCTGCTGGCGGTGTTGGTTTGATTCTAGCATCTATACCTTTCAATAATGCCTTCAAACAGCATGCATTAACTGCTCTTGATAACTACAATGCTGACTTTAGCGCCAGAAGGGTAAAGTTTAACTTCTACTTAGCAGGCGCGGGAGGGAGATTAGTAATTAAATTTTAGTGTTGTTGGAATAGATATTTAATTCATCATTTCCAATCATTTCACTACTCCACGGTTCCTTTTTAATTATTTGCGCCTCAATACCATGCTCAAAACTTTGCTCCGAAGTGAATACCCTCGCCTCATCCCATACATTACTAGTCAAGAAGGTCTTAATAGTTTGAGCACCCCCTTCTACAAATAGAGATTGGATACTTCGATTGAATAAGTCTGTTAGCATATCCTGTAACAGACGTTCTTTTTTCAGAAGATGATATTCCAGATTACCCTTAACTTCCTGCTTCAAGGTGTTATAGCAAATAGTGGGTGTTGCTCCATCAAACAAGTTGAGCGATGAATCTAAATTTAATTTAGGATCGATAACTATTCGAACAGGATTTCGGCCAGTCCAATCTCTGGCTGTCAATTTTGGATTATCATGTACTGCTGTATTGTACCCCACCAAAATTGAATCCTCTTCTGTACGCCATTTATGCACGAGCTTTCTTGAATATTCGTTGCTAATCCACTTTGAATCAAAATTTTCTCGGGCAATAAAACCATCCGAAGTTTTTGCCCATTTGAGAATGATAAACGGCCTCTTATATTTTAGGAAAGCAAAAAAGCGCTTGTTCAGCTCATGACCTTCATCCTCTAATACTTTTGTGATCACTTCAATCCCTGCTTCTTTTAGTTTGCTAATACCCTTCCCTGCCACTAGTGGGTTAGGATCAACATTAGCAATAACAACACGACTTACCTGATGCTTTATAAGTAAATCTGCACATGGTGGTGTTTTCCCGGTATGTGCGCAAGGCTCCAGATTAACATAAACTACTGAGTCCTTAAGAAGTGATTTATCTGCCACCGCATTTATAGCATTGACTTCTGCGTGGGCCTCTCCATACTTCCTGTGCCAACCTTCTCCAATTATTTTATCCTCATGCACAACTACACAACCGACCAATGGATTCGGACTAACCTGGCCAATACCGTTTTTAGCCAACTCCATGGCGCGAAGCATGTAAAATTTGTCAGAGATCATTTCAATTATGTAACATTGCAAAGATCAATTAAGCCATGCCCAATTCCAAAGACGTCTTTAGTTGGATTGTTGACCAAATCACATTAGATGAACATCCTGATGAAATCAGTAGCATTGTTTATCTTCTTCTGGAAAAGAAATTCAACATTACTAAATCGAAAATTATTGCTGCAAGTGAGCTGCCTGATTTTAGGCCAGATGATTGGCATCCATTAATAAAGAGAATAAATAAAGGGGAGCCTATCCAGTATATTATTGGGACAGAAGAATTCTATGGAAGAACATTTGAAGTTAATTCATCTGTATTAATTCCAAGACCAGAAACGGAGATACTAATATCAACAGTCATTGACCATTTGAGTATGGCTATAATAGACTCTCCAAAAATTCTTGATATTGGAACAGGAAGTGGTTGCATACCTATTACACTTCAATTAGAGCTAGGCGCTAAGGATGTCACTGGAATAGACATAAGTGAAAAAGCAATTGCTGTCGCAAGCAATAATAACAAACTGCATCATACACAAGTAAATTTTCTGCTGGCAGACGTATTGAATGATTCATTTCCTGACAATCAATATGACATTATTGTCAGCAATCCACCCTACGTAACGGAACGAGAAAAGTCAGATATGAAAATTAATGTATTGGATTTTGAACCACACAATGCATTATTCGTCCCTAATGATGCCCCACTTCTTTTCTATAAGGCCATTGCGGAAAAAAGTAAAGAATGCCTTCATTATGGGGGGATTGTAGTGGTAGAGATAAACCAACAATTTGCAAATGATGTAGAATTGATCTTTATGAAAAATTCATTTCGCTTTGTGGAAACCTTTAAGGACTTATCAGGAAAGGACAGAATTGTAAAAGCTGTGCTTTAGCTTTATCGAACCAATTGTGATAGTGCTACAACAAAAAAAAGGCAATGATTAATCATTGCCTTTTTGATAAAAAGTTAAATAGTTTCTACTTCTTAAAATTGGTAACTACCTTTTCAATAATATCACAGCATTCATGAATTTGCTCCTCAGTCATCACTAATGGAGGCGCAAAGCGAATAATATTTCCATGAGTAGGTTTAGCTAACAATCCATTTTCTTTTAACTGCACACAGATATTCCATGCCGTTTTGCTATCAGGTGTATCGTTTACCACCACTGCATTGAGGAGTCCTTTGCCGCGTACAAGAGTCACCAAATCACATTTTTGAATCAGTGCATTCATTCGCTCTCTGAAAACCTTTCCAAGCTTCTCGGCATTTTCAGCAAGTTTCTCATCTATAGCCACCTCAAGCGCTGCTTTACATACAACAGCGGCCAGCGGATTTCCTCCAAATGTCGAACCATGCTGCCCTGGCTTTATTCCAAGCATAATTTCATCGTCTGCAAGCACACAAGAAATAGGAAGAACACCTCCTGAAATTGCCTTTCCTAAAATCAATAGATCAGGATGAACTCCTTCATGATCACTGGCCAGCATTTTTCCACTTCGCGCAATACCTGTTTGAATTTCATCAATCATCAAAAGCACATTGTTCTTCTTGCACAACTCACTTGCCTTTTTCAAATATCCCTCTGATGGAACATAAATTCCGGCTTCACCCTGAATAGGCTCAATCAATAAACCTGCAACGTTTGGATCCTTAAGCTCTTGCTCAAGGACTTCTACATTATCGTATTCAATTACCTTAAACCCAGGATTAAAAGGTCCAAAGCCAGTTCGGGCTGATGGATCCGATGAAGCCGAGATAATGGTAGTTGTTCTTCCATGAAAGTTTTTCTTAGCTGTAAGAATTATGGCCTCATTTTCAGGAATGCCCTTGACATTATATCCCCACTTTCTCACCAGTTTTATGCCTGTTTCCACACCCTCAGCTCCGCTATTCATAAACAGCACTTTGTCGTAGCCAAATAATTCACAGATAAATTTCTCTGCAATACCTAGTTTGTCATTATAAAAGGCACGAGAAACTAGCGTTAATTCTTTCGCCTGATCAATCAATGCATTGATGATTTTGGGGTGACAGTGACCCTGATTCACAGCACTGTAGGCAGAAAGAAAATCATAATAACGCTTCCCCTCCACATCCCAAAGAAATACTCCCTCGCCTTTGTTCAAAACAACATCGATAGGGTTGTAATTATGGGCTCCATATTTTTGCTCTAGTGCTATTGCTTCTTGGCTTGTGATAATTGCAGTTTCCATAGTCAATAAATTACTTTAAATAATAATGATCCAGAATTTGAACGCCAAAACGCTTGATAAACTCTTTCAATCGCTCCACCACCTCTTATCAAAGGCGCCATCTGGCGCCTACAAAGATATGCCATTTGCGCCCAATCGCCTAAGAAGTTGAGGTTGGGCTTGCGGTTTTTTGCCCTAACTTTACAGCGATGGAAATAGTGATTTTGCTCTCTGGAGTTGTGATTGGCGCTGTTGCAGGATGGTTAATTGCAAAATATAAGTATTCTGCCGACAATGCCTCATTGGCTATTGAACAAGAAAAGGCACGCGCCTTGACCAGCCAGGCATTAGAATTAAAAAAAGAACTGGAACAGCTTCGTCATACCAATCTAGAATTGAACACAAATTTGTCTTCTACCGAAGCAGACTATCGCAACCTTCAAGAAAAATTAATTGATCAAAAGAAAGAGTTAGAAGGTTTACAAGAGAAGTTTACAGTTCAATTCGAAAATTTAGCTAATAGAATATTTGAAGAGAAAAGCAAAAAGTTTACCGAGCAGAACAAAACCAACATGACCGATGTGTTGAAACCGTTGGGTGACAAAATTGTGGAGTTTGAAAAACGAATCGACTTATCGCATAAAGATTCCATCGAAAAAAACGCTAGTCTATTTAATGAACTCAAAAATTTAAAAGAACTTAATCTTCAAATGGGGGAGGATGCCCGTAACCTAACACGAGCCCTTAAAAGTGATACAAAAACCCAGGGATCATGGGGTGAATTGATTCTTGAAACTATTCTCGAAAAATCCGGATTGGAAAAAGGGAGAGAATATATGGTTCAAGAAACATTCTATACTGATGATGGACGAAGACAACGACCTGATGTAATCGTAAACCTTCCAGATTCAAGACATATCATTATTGATTCAAAGGTCAGTTTAACTGCCTACAACAATTACGTGAATGCTGAGAAAGATGATGAAAGAGACGCCCAGGTCAAATTACATATGCAGTCCATCAAACAGCACATGCGCATTCTTACAGATAAGAATTACCAGAAAAATTATAGCGACAATGGCCTCGATTTCGTTATCATGTTTATCCCCATCGAAACAGCTTATTTATTAGCAATACAAACCGACCCAAAGCTTTACGAGGAAGCATTCGATAAAAGGATAGTGTTTGTAAGTCCTACACTACTCCTTCCCTCACTACAGCTTATCAAAAGTGTGTGGCGACAAGAACATCAAAATAGAAACGTAATTGAAATCGCTAAGAGAGCCGGGGACTTATATGACAAATTTGTTGGATTTACCGAAGACTTACTCACACTTGGGCGTCATTTAAATTCTTCCAAGAAATTCTATGAGGAGTCAATGAAAAAACTATCTGTTGGTAATGGTAATATTGTGAGTAAGGTGGAAAACTTAAAGAAATTGGGAGCAAAAGCAGAGAAGACCATCGACCAACAATTATTGGGAAGAGCTGAAGATCAAGGCGATCTATTTGGTCAATAAATATTTACCCTATGATTTACTAATTTGAAATTAAAGTGAAACTAACTGCAGATAATAAGCTTAAAAAAATAATTGTAGTAGGCGATCGTGTATTGATTAAGCCTAAAAAACAAAGCGACAAAATAGCAAGCGGCCTGTACCTTCCCCCCGGTGTACAGGAAAAGGAAAAAATTCAAAGCGGTTATATTATAAAGGTGGGGCCAGGATACCCCCTCCCCACTCCTGTAGATGAAGAGGACATGTGGAAGGGAAAGGAAGACATCGTTAAATACCTTCCTCTGCAGGCTCATGAAGGAGATCTGGCTATCTTCCTGCAAAAAGGTGCTGTAGAAGTTATTTATGAGAATGAAAGATATTTTATCGTTCCTCAGTCTTCTATACTTATGCTTGAACGCGAGGAGGATTTATAATGGCGGGCCTTTCTTTCGATGTGCTTCGGGTTGGAAAAAAATACCGTCTCACCAATTATGGCGACAAATATGAATTTATCATCGAATCCATACTTTCTAATGGAGATTTTAAAGTAAAAGATATCCACACCCTGGAGAGGTATTTATTAAAAGATACCTTGAAATTTGGAATAGGGCACGATTTTAGACTAGACGATTTAAGATCGTCATAACACATCTCCTTTTTTCACGTAAGTATAGGAGGAGTTTACACTTTTAGTTTTATTTGAATTCCCTAAAAAAATTAACTTATGAATTTACGATTAATTGTTGTTGCAATCATATGCCTTTCAAATCTATCTCTATTTGCTCAGGGTGACCTCCCGACAGATTTCTTATCGAAAGAATTTCATAAAGAGAGGAGGCAAAAACTTCGTGAAAAGATGCCCGCTAACTCAGTGGCTGTATTTTTTGCCAACCCTGTTCGCAATCGCGCCAATGATGTCGATTTCATCTATCACCAGGATCCAGAGTTCTTATATCTTACCGGGTATAAAGAACCGCATGCTGTATTGTTGGTTTTTAAGGACAATCAAACCTCAGCAAATGGAAAGTCCTATAACGAAATAATATTTGTACAGCCACGAGACGCTATGAGTGAGATGTGGACAGGCAGGAGACTTGGAGACGAAGGCACAAAAAGTTTATTAGGTTTAGAACAATCTTTTGACAATACCGAATTCAAAAAGTACAATGTAGATTTTAACAAATTCGATCAGGTATTATTTTATGACTTTTTTAATGACGTCAGAGACAATCCTGCCGACTCATCAGATTTGTATAGCCTGATTGAGGATTTCAAAGTAAAAGTCAATTACGAATCCAAGAACAACCTTTCTGTTTCGCGTGAGCAAAGAAAAAACAACCTCAACCTAACTGCGCTGGATGGATACATGAGGGCATTGAGAGGAGTGAAAACCGAAGAAGAATTAGAAATGATTCGGAAAGCAGTTCTAGTTTCATGCCAAGGTCAGATCGAAGTAATGAAAGCTTTAAAACCAGGCATGTCTGAAAGGGAAATTCAAGGTGTTCATGAATTTGTATTTAAAAAATATCAAGCCGAAGATGTTGGCTACCCGTCTATTGTAGGTGCTGGTCATAACGGTTGCATTCTTCATTACATCGAAAACTACAAACCTGAGGTTTCATCAAAGGAATTAATTCTAATGGATCTTGGTGCAGAATATCACGGATATACAGCAGATATAACTCGAACCATTCCCATCAGCGGTAAATTTTCTCCTGACCAGAAGGCCATCTACGACATTGTACTAAAAGCTCAAGAGGCTGCCATGAAAAAGGTAAAGCCGGGGGTAAGCTTTGCAGAACTCAATCAAGTGACCAAAGATGTTGTTAACAAAGGGTTGAAAGACTTGGGCATTATAAAGTCTGAAGATGAAAACCATTTGTACTATCCGCATGGCTGCTGCCATCACATAGGATTAGATGTGCATGACAAGGGATTTAGAAATGCAATGCAGGAGAACATGACATTCACTATTGAGCCCGGAATTTATATCCCAGAAAACAGTAACTGTGATCCACGGTGGTGGGGTATAGCTGTGCGTATTGAAGATGACTATAGGGTAACTAAAAACGGGTACGAGCATCTTTCAGATTATGCCCCTCGCACAACAGAAGAGATTGAAGCCACCATGAAACTACCAAGTCCACTTGACAATTTTATTCTTCCTGACTTGAAAAATAAAAAGTAGTATACTGCGAATTGCAATCGTAGTATTTTTTATGTTCATTCGATGATAATGAACATATTACTATGATTGCAATTCGCAGAATTTACGATCACATCAATCCAGTAAATCAAAGTGCATTAACCCAATGCAAAGAAATACTGGTTTCTCAATTTCCACATTTAACTCCTTCAGAAGCCGATGAAATTTTTGCGGCAGCCAAAAACCCACTGGCTGTTCATTTTCGTTATGTCCTTCTGGTAGCAGAGGCGCGTAATAAAAAAGTATTAGGTATTGTTATCGCTTCCTACTATCCAAAAGAAAAATTCTACTTCCTTGACTACATAGCCTCGCACCAACAAAGAAGCAGTGGGGGCGTTGGCGGAGCATTATATGAACGATTGCGTGAAGAAGCTGCTGCTAACAATGCTATTGGGATATTTTTTGATTGCCTTCCAGATGAGCCAGAACTTTGTACGGATCTAGTTGAGAGAAAACAAAATATTGCAAGGTTAAGGTTCTATGAGCGTTACGGTGCACGCCCTATAGTAGGCACCCAGTACGAGCTTCCGCGAAACGATGGCTCCGTTTTTCACTTGGTCTTTGAAGGGCCTGGCGAAAAATCAGAACTCAAAGCCTCAGATGGACGAAAAATTATTAAGGCCATACTCCAGGACAAGCAAAGCGGGAAATGCTCAACAGAATACATTCAGAAGGTTATTGACTCCATAAAAGGAACCACCCTATTGCTAAGGGAGAAGCGATATGTTAAAAATGAGCGGTATATTGAAATAAAAAAAGATATCCCTTCTGATAAGAAAATCGGATTGGTTATCAATGAAGGCCATATCATTCATCATGTAAAAGACAAAGGCTATTTGGAATCCCCGGTAAGGATAAAATCTATACTAAAAGAACTTGAAAAAGTTAAAATTTTCGAAAAGGCACCTTCAAAATCCTACCCCGATAGTTGGGTAGAAGAAGTTCATCTCCCTGAGTTTGTCAGTTTCCTTAAAAAAGTGTGTGCAGGTGCAAAAGATGGCGCCATTCTTTACCCAGAGATATTTCCCAAAAGATTCTCTAATCGTATTCCTCTCACCCCCGAACATCAAATAGGATATTATTGTATTGATAGTACAACTCCATTGCATGCCAATGCTTACAAAGCCTCACGTGCTGCGGTCAATTGTGCGCTTACTGCGGCTGATCAGGTGCTTCATGGCAGACAGATGGCTTATGCACTCGTGCGTCCACCTGGTCATCACGCAGAACGAAAATACTTTGGTGGGTTTTGTTATTTAAACTCCAATGCAGTAGCTGCCAACTACCTAAGTAAAAAAGGCAAGGTCGTTATTCTGGATATTGATTATCATCATGGAAATGGGCAGCAAAATATTTTTTATGAACGCAGTGATGTTTATACCATCTCGATTCATGGGGATCCCTTATATGCTTATCCTAATTTTACTGGTTTTGCAGATGAACGCGGAATGAATGAAGGCGAGACCTACAACTTGAATATCCCATTAAAGAAAGGAACCAATGGAAAGCAATACCGAAAGGCTTTAGCAACCGCCATTGACGAAATTAAAAAATTCGATCCTACTTATCTGATCATTGCTCTTGGTCTGGACACCGCTCAAGGCGACCCAACAGGTACGTGGAGGCTATCTTCACAGGATTTTGTTGAAAATGGTAAAATGCTAGCCAAACTAAACTTACCCACATTGATTGTACAGGAGGGTGGGTACAAAAATAGGGATCTTGGTATTAATGCCCGTCATTTTTTTGAAGGACTTTGGGAAGGGTATTATATGTAACATAGAAAGAGCTATGGTCATTCAAACCATAGCTCTTTCGCAAATAAAATAATAAGTTTAAACCCTAGTATAAACAGAAACATTTTTACAGCCACCATCAGCGGCATCGTCTTGCTGCGTAATTGTCAAGGTATTACCAGATACTTCAAAAGTTACTGTAAACGACACACTGATACTTCCACTAGACTGAGTGATGGTAAGTTGATTTCCATTTATTGTGTACGGAATAGCAGGGTCAGTATCAATTTTAATGGTATTTTCTGTAACCACGATTCGCTCACATGAAGACGTACAGGTAAACGAATCATTATCATCTGGATCAACGCAGCCGCTAGATGTATAGCTCTTCTCCTCCCATGTGCCAACCAGAGCTGCCCCCGGTGTCTCATCATCATCTTTACAGGAAGAAATAGCCATTGGTATGATAAAGGCAAAAAGCAATACCTTAGTGTAGTTTTTCATAAGTAATTTTTGGTTGGTTTATAACAAATCTATTATTTATCAACAACAATTAATTTGCAATAATCATACAAATATTACCTCAATCTCCAGACTACACATACCTTTGAAAGGGTAACCACTCACAAACCATAGGATAAAATGACCCAGCTCACAGACAAAATTGAAAAAGCAGAAAAAGTCATTCGTCCTTTTATCCGAGAAACTCCATTGGAGTATTCTTATTCATTATCTGCCGATACAGGTTGTGAGGTGTATCTAAAATTAGAAAATTTTCAAATTACTGGTTCGTTCAAAGCGCGAGGCTCGATGAACAAAATTCTTTCTTTAAAAGAAGACAAAAGAAAAATAATTACTGCCTCAACAGGCAACCATGGGCTTGGAGTGGCCAATGCATTAAAAGCTACAGGAAAAGAAGGCACCATTTTTCTGCCGACCAAAGCCTCCGTTGCCAAAGTCGAAGCCATCAAACAGCGAGGTATTTCCGTGGAGTTTCATGGAGAAAGTGGCGAAGTCACTGAGACCTATGCTCGGAAGTTTGCTAAAGAAACGAATCAGATTTATGTGTCTCCCTACAATGATGAAGATGTGATTGCAGGTCAAGGAACAATTGGAGTTGAGCTCTACAGACAGTTGCCAGAGTTAGATGCTATTTTTGTTTCTATTGGCGGTGGTGGGTTGATCGCAGGTATTGCCGCCTATTTAAAATCTGCTAACCCCAATATTAAAATAATCGGGTGTCTGCCGGCCAATGCCCCCGTAATGTACGAATGTATCAAAGCTGGAAAAGTTATCGATGTGCCCGAGCAACCCACTTTATCTGATGGAACAGCCGGAGGAATCGATCATGATACCATCACCTTTGAATTGTGCAGAGACTTGATAGACGACTACATTTTAATTTCTGAAGATGAAATTTTAGCTGCGATGCGTGTTGTATTAAAACACCATCATCAAGTCATTGAAGGATCCGCAGGGGTGGCCGTGGCTGCTGTCATTAAGCTAAAAGAAAAATTTCAAGGAAAAAAAGTAGCAGCTGTTATATGCGGTAGCAATGTGAGCGAAGCTGTTTTAAAAAAAGTGGTTTGCGATGTCTAATGTTGTTTCTCTTGAAAAAATAAAGTCATGCCTTAGCGCGTGCTCCGACCTTGATTTAATCCAAATCATTGAAGATGGTTTTATCAGTTACTCTAAGGG
>JAGQYK010000019.1:35520-49176 GCA_020436125.1 Cyclobacteriaceae bacterium
GGATGTGGTTGTTCCTCCTGTCGGTCACTTACCCTTTATTGATCCTCCTGGAGATCTACACATCAAATACGGATTCATAAAAAATGATGATTACTATGTCGTTAAGCTAGCTTCCGGATTTTATAATAACCCACAATTAGGATTGAGCTCTAGCAATGGATTAATGTTGGTATTCAGTCAAAAGACGGGCGAATTACTTTCAATACTCCTGGACGAAGGGCACCTCACGGATATACGAACAGCCTTAGCAGGTGCCGTAGTTGCCAAACACCTTGCCTCAAGCAGTGTAAAAACCATTGGGATTGTGGGGACGGGTATACAAGCACGGCTTCAACTTAGATTTTTAAAATCTGTAATTGATTGTAGGGATGTACTTGTTTGGGGCCGAAGCGAGGAGAAGCTCTCTGAGTATAAAAGAGACTTGATGTTATCCGACTTTAACATCAATACAACTCAAAATATAAGTGAATTAGCGAATCAATGTAATTACATCGTTACTACTACACCTTCCAAGCATCCCCTTCTCTTGACCAAAGACATCCAACCTGGTACTCACATTACAGCCGTTGGTGCAGATACACCGGGTAAGCAGGAGTTAGAAGCCAGTTTATTTGGAATGGCATCTCTAATAATAGCCGATAGTAAATCACAATGCATTGACCATGGCGATATTTTTCATCCAGTTCATCAAGGCATTATAAAGGAAGATCAAATTATGGAGTTGGGTACTTTTATTTCCATAGGCCAAAAAAGGAAAAACGAATCCAATATATCAATTGCGGATCTCACTGGAGTAGCCATTCAAGATATCCAAATCGCCAAATTCGTTTATCAAAAAACAAAAGGGTAACAACCTCTTTCCCTCTTCAAGTAAAATAGTATCTTATCCATTCAATTGACAACCTATGTTTAAATGGTTTAAGAACGCTGGCCCCGGAGCATTAGTAGCAGCAGCCTTTATTGGCCCGGGTACAGTTACTGTCTGCACGATTGCTGGTGTTCGATTTGGGTATGATCTCTTATGGGCCATGGTGCTGTCTACATTGGCAACCATTGTACTACAAGAAATGGCCGCACGGTTGGGAATCATTACACGGAAAGGATTATCGGATGTTATTCGTCAAGAGATCAAGAATCCATTTGTTAAATACATCATAGTTGCATTGATCTTGTTCGCCATTGTAGTCGGTAATGCGGTATATGAAGCGGGTAATATTAGCGGGGGCAGATTGGGGCTAGAAACACTTTTTGGGAGTTCCAGCTCCAGCCTATCAAAATATTTGAGTGTGATCATAGGCATCATTGCATTCGTGGTGCTATACATTGGAAATTATAAAGTGCTGGAGCGCGCCCTTGTCTCTCTTGTCATACTGATGAGTCTCGCTTTTGTGATTACATCTATTCTCACAAAACCTAATCTACTTGATGTACTAAAGGGAGTGTTTGTTCCCTCCGTGAACGAAACTAACTTACTCACCATCGTAGGATTAATCGGCACTACTGTGGTTCCCTACAATCTGTTTCTTCATGCCTCTCTGGTAAAAGAAAAATGGAAAACTCAGGACGATTTGCATTACGCAAGAAAAGACACCATTATTTCTGTAGCCCTTGGTGGTTTGGTTTCTATCGCTATCATCATTTCTGCTGCATCCACCAACGTAACCTCCATTGCTAGTGCTGCCGATTTGGCAAAAGGACTTGAACCTCTCTTTGGAAGTTTTGCAAAGTATTTCTTAAGCATTGGATTATTTGCGGCCGGAATAACTTCCGCTATCACAGCGCCACTTGCTGCAGCTTATGTAGCCAACGGATGCATGGGCTGGGGAGGCAATCTAAAAAGTTTCAAATTCAGAATAGTATGGATGTTTGTCCTCTTTCTTGGTATTATCTTTTCATCCTTAGGAATCAATCCCATTGAAATTATACAATTTGCTCAAGTGGCTAACGGTGCTGCCCTACCCATCATTGTGGGCATTATACTTTGGATAATGAATAAAGAATCGGTTTTAGGAAAAAATCGAAATTCAAAGTTTCAAAATGCTATTGGGATTATCATCTTTATCGTTTCCATTGTACTTGGACTAAAAAGTATTATTCAGGTAATTAACAGCAATAGTAAAATGAGTTATTCGATTGACATTAATTGTGATCTGGGTGAAGGCACAGGCAATGACGCACTACTTATGCCCTACCTAAGCTCATGTAATATCGCAAGCGGTGGTCATGCAGGAGACGAGGCTAGTATGAAGGAGACCATACGTTTGGCATTGGAACACAATGTAAAGATAGGGGCTCACCCTTCATTCCCTGATCGTGAAAACTTTGGACGCACGGAAATGAATCTTCCTAATAATGAACTGACTACAATTATTATCGAACAGATTCTTCAATTAAAAATTTTGACAGAAGAAGCTGGAGGAAAACTCAATCATGTAAAGCCACACGGGGCACTGTACAACATGGCTGCCGTAAATGATAGCACTGCAGAAGCGATACTAGATGCATTGACTTCATTCGACAAAGAATTGATTTTGTATGTTCCTTACGGATCTGTAATTGCAAAAAAAGCCCTTGATCGAGAAGTGCCCATTAAATATGAAGCGTTTGCAGATCGCAATTACAATAAAGACCTTACACTTGTTTCAAGAAAATTGGATAATGCAGTTTTAGAAGACCCTGCTCAGATTACAGAACACGTGGTACGCATGATCAAAGAAAAAAAAGTAAAGACAATCAATGGTGATCTTGCTAACATTGAAGCAGGTACCCTATGCATACATGGCGACAATCCTCATGCTGTAGAAATTGTGTCACAGCTTGTTAAGAATTTAAAAGACAATAAGGTGAGCATTGAGTAATTTGAATCCATACGATCTTATTTTTAAGCCCATTGGCCGCTCAGCGCTCCTCATTGAATGGCCTAATAAAATCGATGAAATTATTCTTAATGATATACTGCAACTTCAGTCCAATGTAGAAAAAGAACTGGGAGATCTACTGATTGAGACAGTTAATGCCTACAATTCTTTAACCCTCATTTTCCATTCGTCCATTTCTTCCTTTAATAACATTAAAGAAAAAATTCAGGAGCTACATCAGGTACAATCCTCTATCATGAGTAAAGCTCATAGAACCTGGAAAATTCCTGTTTGCTATGATGAAGAATACGGAATTGATTTGGGAGATGTAGCTAAGCAACATGAATTAAGTCCTGCAGAAATTGTTGCTATTCACAGCAAAGCCAAATACACCGTTTACTTTACAGGTTTTTTACCTGGCTTTCTTTACTTAGGTGGATTACCTGAGGTTATTCATACACCCAGAAAATCGACACCACGACTTAGGATAAGAAAGGGAGCGGTGGCCATTGGAGGTCAACAAACAGGAATTTACCCCTCCGAAAGTCCAGGAGGCTGGAACATTATTGGCAATAGCCCTTTACTTTTTTTTGATCCGCTACAAGACCCTCCATGTTTTGCGCAAGCTGGTGATTACTTGCAATTCTATTCTGTTGACAAGAAAGAACATCAGCGAATTTTAAAAGAAGTGGAGTTAAGGTCCTTTCATATAAAACCAGAATTGATATGAATGGCTTTGTGGAGGTAATCGCACCAGGACTGTTTTCTACCATTCAAGATCGCGGAAGATTTGGTTTCCGTAAATATGGCGTACCCGTTTCAGGGGTAATGGATGAACAGAGTGCATCCATGGCCAATCACTTGTTAAACAATTCTCCAGATGCTGCTCTCATGGAAATCACAATGATGGGGCCTAAACTTTTATTTTCAACAGAAACATTGATAGTAATTACAGGAGCTGATATTTCTCCGCAACTCAACAAAGTACCAATTCAATTAAATAAAGTAACTAAAGTCTTCGAGAGAGACATTCTTTCCTTTGGAAGACTTAACTATGGAGTACGATGTTACATAGCCACGAAAGGAGGATTTAAAACGGAAAGTGTAATGAGCAGTCGGTCTAGCTTTACATCCCTTACAAAGAATAGTAGCATTCAAAAAGGCGACCAACTACCAATAGGTGGGTATAATGGACCGGAACATCATTTGTCATCTGTTAAAATAGATCAATCATTTTTTTCTATCTCAAGCCTTCCTTGTACCAGGGGACCGGAATTTGATCTACTTGGTTCCAGCGAACAGAAATCAATTTTTGGTAAAAAATTATTAGTTAGTCAGGATAATAACAGAATGGGATATCGGTTCGAGGGATTCCAATTTCAATATCCAGTAGACTACAATATGCTTACGTCCACAGTCCTACCTGGAACCATTCAACTTACTCCATCAGGAAACCTGATTGCCTTGATGAAGGATTGCCAAACCACAGGTGGATATCCAAGAATTCTTCAATTATCACAAGATGGGATCAACAAACTAGCTCAAAAGAAAGCCTCAGATACCATTACATTTTTATTGGAAGACTGAGGCTAAACTAAAAATATTCCGTTGATGGATTAAAGTAAAGCCAAGCAAGGTCCCATCATTATCTTAAGCTAGGAAAACCTCTTTATACTATGATATCCATTATTAAACGTTTAAATAATCTTATTCGGGTTCCCCGAAGTGAAGAAACTTCCTATACTACCTTTTGGTGGGGTGCATTTTATGGATTAGCTGGCCTTAGCCTTTTAGTGATGCTTCTCTCAGGAGTATTTTTCACTACAGGCTTGCCAACTTGGCTAATGGCAGGCACCACACTCGTCATTGGAATAATCGCTTTTTGGTTTTTTCGGATCATTGGCACTTTGCTCCATCAATGGATCAGTAAAATCCCCTCATTTTTATTTGCGCTCTTTTTTGGCACTATTTGTACGTTAATTCTGGCTCGTTACATCCGGTTCGGATTCCCACAACACGTTTACTACTATGGATTTGCTGCAATAATTGTGGGGATTACCTTTTTGTTTGGTTCTTCAATGGTACTATACAGACGTACATCAAACGTTAGAGGTCTTCATCTTATGTCTATTATAGTTTCCCTATCAATCTTTGTTGCAGGAGGATACTATCTATTCTATCACGGGCATGATCCATATAAAGTTACGTTTGAGCAAACACCTGTGGCGTTACTTTCTAAAAAAGGAATAACCAACCCTGGCGAGAAAGGAAATTTCACCACCCAATACTTCACCTATGGAAGTGGAACTGATAAGCAGCGAGAGGAATTCAGAAGTAGCATAAAATATAAAAGCAAAACGGTAGACGCCTCAAGACTTCTTCCTGAATGGAAAGGATCTAAAGCCAAATGGAGGCAACGGTATTGGGGATTTGGAGTTAAAAAGTTTCCGTTAAATGGTAGGGTGTGGATGCCTGAAGGTGAAGGAAAATTTCCAATCATTCTCATTGTACACGGTAATCATGGTATGGAAGATTACTCCGATCCTGGCTATGCTTACTTGGGAGAACTACTATCAAGCAGAGGATTTATAACAGTCTCTGTTGATGAGAACTTTATTAACGGGACTTGGTCTGGCGATTTTATGGGCAAAGAGATGCCTACCAGAGGTTGGCTTCTGCTAAAGCACCTTGAACAGTGGAAAATTTGGACGAACGACCCTGAACATGAATTGTATCAAAAGGCCGACTTGGAAAATATCATTCTTGCCGGACACTCAAGGGGAGGCGAAGCGGCACCTATAGCTACCCATTTTAATAAGCTTAGCTATTTTCCAGATGACGCCAACGAAAAATTTGATTTCCACTTTGGTATCAAAGGAGTGCTTTCTATTGCACCAACTGACAAACGATACGACCGTAGAATTGACCTGAAAAACGTCAACTACTTATCTATTCAAGGATCTTACGACAGTGATGAAGCCAGCTTTTTTGGTTATCGACAATACCAGCGAGTAACGTTTACAGATACTTCGTCCTACTTTAAGTCTGGCCTATATATTCACGGAGCCAACCACGGACAATTTAACAGCACATGGGGTAGATATGATGGTGGAGCTCCAGGAAAATATTTGTTAAACATTGCTCCCATGATGACCATGGAAGATCAACAACAAATTGCAAAAGTTTATATATCTGCTTTTGCTGAAACCGTGCTTTATAACAACAAGAGCTATACTAGTTTATTTAAGAATGCCGCTGTCGCTCAGGATTGGCTTCCAAAACAAATACTCCTCAATACCTATAAAGACTCCAACACTAAAAATCTTATCACCTATGAAGAAGATATTGATGTGACTACTGGAACCATAGCGGGAGCTACCACTCTGGCAAAAAACCTAAAAGTTTGGAAAGAAACTATTTTAAAATTTAGGGACAAAGACACACAATCCAACAATGCTGCCCTGCTTGGCTGGGAAAAAGATTCGACTGAACAGGTGGCTTCTTATATAATCACATTCAAATCTTCCATTCCGGTGGACTCATCCTCTTCATTACTTTTTTCAATGGCTCAAGGTGATATTAGTATGCTAAAAACCGGAGATGAAAAAAGTGAAATAGAGGCCAATGAATTAAATTTTCAGATTCAACTGATGGATAGCCTTGGAAATGATGCAGTGGTCGACATTAGCAATATCAAAAAACTAACCCCCAGACTGAAGGTACAATACGTAAAATTAAAAGGTCTCAATCAAGAGAATTATGGAGATGTATGGGAGCCTACCATGGAAACAATTGAGTTGCCCATATCAGTCTTCAACACCAACCAATTACAACTGGATCATATTAAAAGTATTAATCTCAATTTTAACAGAACTGAGAAGGGAGTGCTAATTCTGGATGAAATAGGACTAAAACACTGATATTCCAGCATTTTCACATTTTTTTATCAAGACGTTAAACCTTGTCTGCTTTGCTATGTCTAAACCCCAAATCAAAACATAGCTAACGATGAAGACTTTGAACATGATGGAAAAAGAAAAAAAGGCTGCTTCCCTTAAAATGATATGGGTCGCAATAGGGCTAATGGCATTCCTAATTACGTCTTGTAATGAGAATAATGTCGATGCCGACACTTCTGCTGAAGATCAGGAAAGTGTGGAGTTTGATAATCAGGATGATTACTATTTGGACGATGTCGATGACATGGCCTCCATTCAACTAGAAAAGGAAACTGGATCATCAGGAGGTAAAATTTCTGAAGAGTCGGATCAAAGATTATCCTGTGCTGAAATAACCAGAACAGGAACAGAAGAATCGGGCACCATTGTAATTGATTTTGGTGAAGGATGTACAGGACCAAGAGGTAATGTGAGAAAGGGAAAGCTTGTAATAGATTACTCAGGTCGTAGAAATGATCCAGGATCATTCTGGACCATTGAGTTCGAAAACTACTTTATCAACGGCATTTCTATAGAAGGCATCCGCAAAGTGAATAATATTTCTGAAAGTGGAAGTGGAGTTCTAATTTTTAAAGTAGATATGGAAAATGGATTAATGACCTGGCCTGATGGTAGACAAGGTAAGAGAACAATACATAGAGTCCGTGAGCATCATCTGGATGATAATAAACTATTGGATAGATTAATTGTTTATGGTACTGCCGAAGGCAATCATAGAAATGGGAGAGGTTATTTCATAGAAATACTAGAACCACTTGTTTACACCAGAGCATGTAAGCAACAAGGAGTATTCATTCCAGTGGAGGGAGTAAAATTAATCAAACATGGTGAACGACAAATTACGGTTGACTATGGTGATGGTGAATGTGACAACATCGTAGTAATAACAAATAAGAATGGAAGAAGTTGGAGGCATCAAGTAGGGAACTAAGTTGAAACTTTATTCATTCGGAAAAGCCGCCTGAGCAATCAGGTGGCTTTTTTTATGCAAGGCAGTTGCATAAATTAGCCTATATGAAACAGACACTAATTCTACTGTTGGGATTCATTTGTATTGTCGGATGTTCATCTCCTGAAAAACCAACTGAAATTACCTCGTCACTGGATTCCCTATTTTTAAATTCAATTCCATCCAACGAACCAGGGGGTGCAATCCTTATTATGAAGGGAGACAAAGTAATCTTTAACAAAGCTTATGGTCTTGCTGATTTAGAAACAAAAACAGCCATCACCACAAAAACCTTGTTCAACGTGGGCTCCATATCCAAAACTTTCGTTTCCAACGCCATTCTAATTTTACAATCTCAAGGCCAACTATCAGTAGAAGATTCAATGGATAAGTATTTTCCGGATTTCAAAAACAAAAAAATTGCCTCTAAAGTTAAAATCAAACATTTATTGACCCATACCTCCGGGCTTCCTGACAATCGGCAGACGAAAACTGATTCAGTGTTTTACCTTACTGCAAAAGATGCTGAAAATTGGTACCCTGTTACGCAAACCGATACGCTGGTATTTGAGCCCGGAACTCGCTATGAATACTCAAATCCTGCATTTAACGGCCTTGCCCTCATCATAGAACAAGTAAGTGACATGAAATGGCAGGACTTCGTTAAGAAAAATATTTTTGACACATCTGGAATGAATACGTCTACCATTACCGATGGCCCGCACCCTCAAAAAGGAGTAGCTCATGCCTATTTAAATAGGAATGGCAAATGGGTGGAAAAAGATTATGGAGAGGAACCCACTTTTGCTGCTGCTGGCAATGGTGGTGTATGGAGTTCGGTAGAAGAGCTTGCCAAATACGAGCGCTCCCTACATAATGCTACATTTTTGTCAGACTCCATCATCAATCGGTCTCAGACCATTACTCCCTGGGACAATTGGGCCGATGAAATAGATCCATTTATTGGATGGTCATGGTTTGTAGGTCAAACTCCAGATGGGTGGAAAACGGTAGGGCACACCGGAAGCCAGGGAGGTTTTCTTTGTAATTATGTGACTGTGCCAGAAAAAGAAATCCTGTTTATTATTCTTTGCAATACGCCACGTGATGTAGATGGTTACACTGGCTTTATTACACAGTGGCTCACTCAAAACAATTGGTTGGATAAACAGATGTAATCTATACCACCTTTTTCCGGATTACTTTAGCATAAGTACGGCTCACAGGGAAGCTTTTGCCATTTTGCATTTTCACAATCATCCCACCATTAAAATGTCGCTCTATTTCTTTTAGAAAATTAAGGTTGATGATGGTAGAGCGATGCACTCTGATGAACATATCGGGGTTCATAATTTCTTCCAGCTTACCAATTCCTGAACTGCTTACAAACTGATCGGCTTTCGTTGTAATAATGGTATAGTCACCTGAAGCCTCCAAGTAAATAATCTCCTCTACAGGAAGATTAAAAAGTTTCTCAGATTTTTGAACAAAAATGTGTGAGTCATAATTCGTTTTTCCGTCTCCCCTAATCCCTTTTAAAAGTTCTTCAATATTATTTTGCTCTAACTTTTTACGTGTAAGTGCCCTATTTACCGCTAAAGTAAATCGCTCTTCATCCAAAGGCTTCAGCAAATAATCAACGGCATTTTTTTCAAACGCCTTAATGGCATACTGATCGTAAGCAGTTGTGAAGATCACATAAGGATCATGTTCAATTTTTTCAAGTACTTCAAAACCATTCATGCCTGGCATTTGCACATCCAGAAATATCAAATCCGGTTTCATAGAATCTATTGCTTCTACAGCATCTTTCCCTTTTTCGCACTCAGCAATAATTTCAATTTTAGGGAATGACTCTAAAAACTCGTGAAGTAATTCACGAGCCAATTTCTCATCATCAATAATGATACAGGTTATATTCATACAGCTTGTTTTTCTAATTCTTGTTCGTCTTTTATTTTCTCGCTATCCTTTTTCCCCTTCTCCTCAATAAAAAAGCTTACAGCATAGCCTTTGTCATTAGATCTTATCCTCAACCCTGACTGACGGCCGTAGTAGCTTTTTAAACGCTGATCCGTATTGGCCATCCCTACTCCACTTGAGCTACCATCCATTATCTTCTTTGCCTTAGAACCCAATCCATTATCTCTCACTTCAAAGAAAATAATTTTACCCGACCTTCTTACTGTTAAATAGATGGTGCCTCCATCTTCTTTTGGAGCAATACCATATTTTACTGCATTCTCCACCAAAGGCTGAAGTATCATAGGTGGTATCTCAATACCCAGACAATCTGGATCAATATCAGTTTCAAATTGTAACCGCTCGCCAAACCTTACTTGTTGAATCTTTACATAATTTTCAATAAAATTAATTTCATGAATCAGTTTCACCATTTCGTCACTGTGAGAATCAAGTGCATACCTAAATATATCTGACAGCTGGGTAATTACCCTGCGCGCCTTCTCCTTACTTGAATGCATTAGCGTGCTGATAGAATTAAGTGTGTTAAAAAGAAAATGTGGATTGATCTGTGACTTTAGTAAAGAGATCTGCATCTCTTTATTCTTAATGGCCAACTCACTTTTTTCTTGTTCCTGTTTTTGAAGTCCCTGGAAATAGCGAATCACATAATACACCCCCACAGTGATAATGTATTGATCATAAAACCGCAAAGCATCCCAACTCATCAGCTCCAGCATATATTCTTTCCAATGATCAAAGTATACTAACCCATCGAGGTAGTCTGTGAAATAATAGGAAAGCGTTCCCATGATCATAAAGAACATGAAAATCCCAAAAATGTGAGCCGATATCTGAAACGAAGCTTTAAAGCGAGATAACCAATGTGACCAAATGAAAACTAGAATTATCGAAACACATAATGCCTCATAAAGAAACAACGCATTCCAAAAAACGTAAGAAGCTGGATGCACAAACTTCCATTCGAATATGGCACTAATAAGAAAGTTGATTGCATACCAGAGGCAAATGAACAGATACGCTCGTCTCCACACCCTAGGTATGTTGTCAAATAGTTTCAAAGTGAGGAAATTTGTGTCATAAATTTAGCGATTTGGAAAGAAAGACCGTCATCACCTTCTTTCCGAGGTTAAAATGACCATATGATCGATAAGTACACCATTTTAGCAGTCAGATTGTTTATATCTTTAAGGGGAATGGCAAAAACAAAAATTTATATAGGCTACCTCCTATTTATAGGATTGATTTTTTTGACAGGTTTACTTCATGCACAAACATTGACCATTAGCGCCAAAGTGGTAGACCGTGAAACAAAAGAGCCCTTGCCTTTTGCCTCTGTGGGTTTAAAAAACAAACCCATAGGCACCATTACAAATCTGCAGGGAGAGTTTGATTTTCACATTCCAATAGAATTCCGGAATGACGTACTGGTAATTAACATGTTAGGCTACTTACCGTATGAAGACCCTGCGTGGACTGTTACTAATAATATAACCACTATTGAAATGGTCAAGTCCACCCAATTTCTGGATGAGGTGGTTGTTTCTGATTCTCTAAGAGGAGGCGAAATTCTAAGTATAGCTCTTGGGCGAATCACTCAAAACTACCCCATGAAACCTTTCCTCCTGGATGGATTTTATCGTGACATAAAGGAAGTGGGAGGAACCTATGTTTCTCTATTAGAGGCCGCGGTTAAAATATTCGATGAAGACTATCAAGCACCCAGAAATAAATTTAAACTTCGTGAACGTGTAGCACTACAGGAGGTGAGAAGAAGCCTCGGCTATGAAAATAAATTCACTGCCTATTTTGATGAGGGAAATCTGCTGGAAGACATTCTATTGCATAACAATATACGCTATCGACAATTTCCTGAGGAAGAAATATTTTTTAAAGGGATGGTAAGAGGAAATGATTCCTATTATAATGGCCATCAGGTATATGTGCTCTCTCAGAAATATGATTATGATCTCACCATTTATGTAGATAAAGAAACCTACGGAATCATAAGACTAGAATATGAAAATGATGAACAGGAAGTGATTCGAAAAAGAAGGGGGCTTGTCAGTAAGTTTGTGAACTTAAAAAGAATAATCGATTTCAAATCATACAACGGAGAGCTTTTTCTCAACTACATTACACTTGATTCTAAAATCAATTGGTACGACAGTAAAACTGATGAACTTAAGTTCGAAACTCAATTACACCAACAGCTTTTAATTAATAAAGTTTACCCCAATACGGATGAATACGTTGGCACTACTGAAAAAATGAAAAACTATGGCCTTCAATATCAAGACTACCGGTACAACAAAAGCTTCTGGGATAATTACAACGTGATTAAAGAGAGCCCTCTGGACAGAAAAATAATCAGTGATTTAGAAAAAGAGATTTCTCTTGAAAAGCAGTTCAACAAAAACTAAAGAAGCGTTTCAAATTTCTTATCAATCGCTTCTGCTAAAAGTTCCTTTTTATTTATTGGCACTACACCGGTGTGTTCACACACCAATCCCCCTCCAAGATTAGAAAGTGCGGCAATTAATCCCGGCTTCATGCCAATGGCTACGCATAAGCCAGCGATACTTACTACAGTGTCTCCTGCGCCAGAAACATCTGCAATCTCCCGTTTATGTGCTGGAAACTTCTTTTGTTCAGATTGGTAGTCAATATAAACTCCATGTTCAGAAAGTGTTACCATCACTCCGGAATCTAAAATTTGTTTTAACTTTTCAACCGCTTGCTCCACTTGACCTTCATCTCCTGCGTCAATATCCAGTTTTAACCCCTCACGCAGTTCTTTTAAATTGGGCTTAAAAAGTGTCACTCCTTTATATGATAAAAAATTTCTTTTCTTAGGGTCAACAATAGTGGGTATGTTTTTCTTAGTAGCCATTACAATTGTTTTATCAATTAAGCTTGCACTGATTACCCCCTTATCATAATCTTCAAAAATAATAGCATCACATTCATCAATCAGTTGCTGAATTTGTTTTACTAGTTGATCCTCTTCATCCTTCAACAACTCCTGATCCGATTCCTCATCCACGCGCACAACATGCTGATGGCTTGCAATCAATCTTGTTTTAACGGTGGTAGGTCTGTTTTTACTCACCACAATTCCTTCTTTGCTCATCCCTTGTTGATCAAGGCAATCCAGTAATTTATTCCCAGCATCGTCATCACCAATCAAAGCACATAAAATGGGTTTGGCGCCAAGCGCCTGAACATTCAGCGCCACATTGGCTGCTCCTCCCAATCGAAAGTCTCTTTTCCTTACTCGAACAATCGGCACAGGAGCTTCTGGAGAAATCCTATCAACGCTTCCCCAGATATAACTGTCCAACATGATATCACCTATCACGAGGACCGTTAATCCATCAAAAGCATTAAAAACTTCCTCCAGAGAATTCATTTATTTCAAGTGAGATAGTGTCTCCTTAATTCTTTTTAGGGCTTCTACTAATTCTTTTTCAGAAGCGGCATACGAAAGACGAACACATTTCTCCTCGCCAAAAGCTCCTCCGGCCACCAGTGAAACATGGGCCTTGTCTAACACATACATACAGAAATCCTCACCATTGTTGATG
This sequence comes from Cyclobacteriaceae bacterium, assembly GCA_020436125.1. Taxonomy (GTDB): domain Bacteria; phylum Bacteroidota; class Bacteroidia; order Cytophagales; family Cyclobacteriaceae; genus ELB16-189. Next base: position 48,857 of record JAGQYK010000019.1, read on the forward strand.
GTTGTGGTTCCGTCCGATTTACCATAGTAGTCACTTACATCTGGAAAGAAGTAAAAAGCGCCTTGCGGGTAGTTGGCTTTTATACCTGGTATTTCTTTTAGCAGCTTGTATACAATGTCTCGTCTTTTTTTATACTCTTCTACCATTTTTAAAGTAGGAGTCAAATCACCAGAAATGGCTGCTAAGGCCGCACGTTGTGAAATAGAACTATTGGCCGAAGTAATCTGTCCTTGTACTTTAATGCTTCCGTTGGCAATCCATTTTGGCGCACAAATGTAACCCACACGCCAGCCTGTCATTGCAAAACCTTTCGCAAAACC
>JAGQYK010000001.1:0-32691 GCA_020436125.1 Cyclobacteriaceae bacterium
GTAGTCGTAATTGCTGTAAAGCAAAGTGGTATTTGAGAATAATCGGTCATTGAATAAATGATTCCAGCGTATGGTGCTCGTTGCATTGCCCCAGTCAATTGCATATTGCAACGACAGAAACTTATTTAAGTCTCTTCCAAAATACCCAGACAAATAGATTTTATCCTTATGGCTTAACTTCCAGTTGAATTTGGCATTGATATCATAAAAGTAGATAGCGGATTTTTTTGTGAACTCATCTGCCGATAACTTGAGAAACAAGTCAGCATAAGTTCTACGCGCGGAAATGATAAAGGAACTTTCTTCTTTTTTAATAGGACCTTCAAGGGTGAGGCGACTTGCAGTAAGGCCTATTCCGCCTGAAGAACTAAATTTTTGAAGATTCCCTTCCTTCATTCTTATCTCCAGCAAGGATGACAAGCGCCCTCCATACTGAGCTGGCATTCCAGATCGATAGAATTGTACATTTTTAATGGCATCTGGGTTGAAAACCGAAAAGAAGCCCATGAGATGGGAAGCGTTATAAACTGGAGCTTCATCTAATAAAATTAGATTTTGATCTGCATTTCCGCCTCTTACGAAAAAATTTGTTGACCCTTCGCCTTGAACGCGAACACCAGGTAAAGTTTGAATCGATTTTATGACATCAACTTCTCCCATTAAGGCTGGCATTTTTTTTATTTCGCCAATGTCCATGTTTGTCTTTCCCATCACAGGCGTATATACTTTCTGAAGGGGATCATCATCAGGATTGGCGGTAATTACTACTTCGTCAAGTTGGGTGCTGGTTGGCACTAATGCTATGGTTTGAGTAAAGGATTGATCAAGGGTGAGTTGAATTCTTTTGGTTTCGTATCCAACGTAACTGTATTGTAACTCGTACTGTCCAATCGGCAGGGTAATGGAATAAAAGCCGTAAGCATTGCTCACCACCCCAAGAGGATGTTCTTCTCTAGGGTTTTTAGTGATTACCAGTAAAGTGGCTCCAATAAGTGATTCGCCAGAACCATACTCTTTGATATACCCGCTTAGTGTTACGCTATTTTCATTTACGTTTTGATTTGAAAGGATAAGAATGATTTTATTTTTTCTTTCGAGAAAACGGATTTCTGTATCCTTAAATAAAATTTTTAAAATTTCAGAAGGACTCCCCTGCATAGCCATCAACCTAACCCTTTTGTCTAAAGGTATTGTACCGGCATTGTAGGTAAAATTGATCGACCCTTTTTTACTGATTTCTTCTATCCATTGACCTATGGTTGCTTCTTTCGTCTCAATATTAATTTGAATTTGCTGAGCAACCAGGGGGTTACAAATGGTAAATAAAACAATGGCTACAAGTTTACATCTCATTGAGCAAAGCATTTTGATGAGGTAATGATAATTCCGGTGGAGTCTTGCGCATAGGTAATACCAAGCGCTAATTCAAGCTCCTCCAGTATTTCTTGTTGCGATTGATTGTTAAAAACAGAAGTCAATAAACAACCACCTTTTTCTGATTCAATCTGAATGGGTATTTGGTAATACTCATTGAGTTGTTCAATGACTTGGTGCAGAGGGGTATTATTAAATACAAAGTGACCTGTTAACCATGACTGAAAATTGATATCAGTGTTTAATTCTTTATGCAATTCTCCTGATGCATAATCAAGAGTGCCTCTTTCTCCCGGATTAAGTGGGATTGAGTTGGTAGATGAGGCAGGGCTAAATTGCACTTTTCCGGTGGCTACGATTACTTCAGTTCTTGTGTGGTTTGAATTGACATTAAAGCTTGTGCCCAGTACTTTGATTTGTGATTGGTTGGCAATGATTTGAAAAGGTGCATTTTTATTTTTTATCACCTCAAAGAAGGCTTGACCGCTGAGGGTAACCTCCCGAAGATTATTATCGAATTGATTTTTGAAAGATAGGGTCGAATTGGGAGCGAGCCATACTTGGCTGCCGTCTGCCAATTGAATTTCTTTTTTTTCGTTGGTGGTCGTAATTGTGGTTAATTCATTTTGACTGCTCTCGTATGTGCTAAAAAAGAAGTAAAGAGAGCCAATTCCAACAATTAAAAGTGCTGCAATTCTTAGAAAAACAGGTCTTATATAAAGAGATTTTACCGGTTGTTTAAGTGTATTAAATCGATCCCATGATTTTTCAATATCTACTTTTACCTCCTTTGAAGGGGTTGAACTCTTCCACACTTGAATTATTTCTTGAAAGGTAGTTTCGTTATCCCCCTCGTTTCTCCAGGTAGAAAGTTCTTCCAGTTCAGTTGAAGTAGCAGTCCCCTGTAAATAGCGGATTATTAATATTTTTAGCGACTCTTCCATAACCCCTTTACCCTTAAGACAGTTGGGGGCTACTATTTACCTAAGCCAAAAAATATTTTTTTAAGTGAAAGTGGATACAAGTGTGATAACACCAGACAGAATGGGTTTGAGCTGTTGACGTAATTTGATCAAAGCGTTGCCCAGTTGATTTTCAACAGTGCGTTTTGACAACTTCAGCTCATCCGCTATCTCTTGATTACTGAGCCCTTCGAAGCGACTTAAGCAAAATATTACCCTGCACTTTGGAGGAAGGTTATCAACTGCATTGTTGATATAACCTGGTAAGTCGGATGCAATGATGGATTGAGCTGTATGGTTTTCTGCTTTTTCATGATTCTTCAAGTTCAGAGGAACATTCCTTTTCCGTTTTTCGATATAGTTGAGGCTTGTGTTGATGACGGCTCTTTTTAGATAGGCATCAATACTTTTTTCGACAATAAAATTTTTTCGATTTGCCCACAGTTTGGCAAAAACATCTTGTGTAACGTCATCAGCGGCCGCTTCGTCCCCTAATATTCGGTAGGCGGTGTTAAACAATGTTTGATATTGCTCAAAAAAAAGTTCCTTAAAATGCTGATCATCTCTAATCATGGTTACTCATTCAACATGGTTTACGAATGAGTAGTGATTAAGTTTGATTATCCTATTCTTTTTTGAAAACGGTTTTTCCTCCAACAAATGTTTGAAGAATTTTGGCTTCTCTAATTTGTTCTGGTTTTATTTTGGTCAGGTCTTGATCGATAATTACAAAGTCAGCGAGTTTGCCAGGTTCAAGAGATCCCTTAATCTTTTCGTCAAAAGAGGCATACGCTCCATTGATGGTATAGGCAGTTAAAGCTTCTTCTACTGTTACCTTTTGTTCAGGAACCCATCCATCTGGATTTAGATCGTCCAGAGTTCTTCTGGTTACTGCTGCGTAAATGCCTTCAAGGGGTGTGGGGGGTGCCACAAACCAATCACTACCAAATGCAACTTTTACACCTGCATCGAATAATGACCTGAATGCATACGTAGTTTTTATTCTTTCGGATCCAAGTATTTTTTCGGCCCAGCGTCCATCATCTATGGCGTGATATGGCTGCACACTTGGAATAATTTTTAGGGGAGCAAGTCGATTGAAATCACTAGGAACAAAATGTTGTGCATGTTCAATCCTAAATCGCCTGTCCTTTGCACCGTTTTCTTTTTCAACTTGTTCAAAAATATCCAACAAGGTATGAATGGCTTTATCGCCTATGGCGTGGATAATAGGTTGTAAGTCTGCTTTATCAGCGGAGGAAATCCACTCATAGAGTTCTTCTCTTTGGTTAACAAAAAATCCGGAATCATTAGGCGTATCAGTGTATGGCTCGAAGAATGCTGCTGTATGAGATCCTATTGATCCATCCACAAAGCCCTTTAATCCCCCAATTTTTAGCCACTTATCTCCACGGCCTTCCTTTTTTATCTTTTGCGCTAATTCACTCCATTGCCTCACTGACATTGCCGCATATATTCGAGTGATCAGCGTATTGTTGTCGCGTGCCCTTTCAAGTGCTTCCATATAACCAATCATGTGGTGAACACTGGTTACGCCTCGAGCGGCTACGTAATGCATGGCAGCTTGAAGCGCATTATCTACTTGTTGGTCTGATGCGGGAGGAACCTTGATGTCAATTAAATCCGTTGCCCTGTCTTTAAAAACACCAGTAAGGTTCCCTTTTTTATCTCTTACTATGGTGCCGCCAGCTACATCTTTTATAGTGTTATCAATACCTACTGCTTTCAATGCTGCTGAGTTGGCCAATGACATGTGACCATCCAATCTGGTAACCCATACCGGATGGTTAGGAGTGTACTGATCAATCCATTCTTTTGTTGGGAGTTCACCTCCCCAATTTTCATGATTCCAATCACCTCCTAAAATCCATGTACCTGGTTCTTGGGTAGTTGCAAATTCTTTGATGCGATTGGCAAATTCCTCAGGTGTTTTTGCTTCTCTGAGTTGAACAGACGAAAGGTTAAAGCCTCCTGTAAGAAAATGAACATGGCTGTCAATGAATCCTGGGGTGATAAAATGGCCTTCCGCATCTATCGTTTCTGTTTGATCAGCCTGATATTTTGCTACCTCTCCATTCGATCCAATAAATACTAGAGTATCAGCTTTGATGGCCATGGCTTGTGCATAGGGCTGTTCTTCATTTCCCGTCCAGATTGTAGCATTTACAATCACCAGATCTGCGGGTTCCATGGAAGGTGCACATGAAACCATTAAGCAGAGTAGAGTTATCCCTAGCGCTAATTTGACTTTTGAATACATGGTGGTGTTGGGTTAACAGGTTTAATAAATAGAGCAGGAACAAATAAATTTATGTTAAATTCCAGTGGTTGCTATACTTCTTTGCCGGAATTTGTGTTTTTCACCATTGAATAATTAAATTCACCACCCTGAATCTACTTATTGTGGATTGTAATCAACTACACTATGAATTTTTCTGAGATACTTAGTCTTTTCCGCCAAGGAAAATCGGGAGCTAAAAGCCACATGAGAAACTTAATCGAAATGGCAGCTGTAGATGGCAGCTTCGATGATGTAGAATATGATTTACTTAAGGTAATAGCGAAACGGAATGGTATTTCGGATAGTCAACTAAAAGCAATAAATGCTAATCCTACAGGTATTACGTTTGAGGTCCCTGCTGATTCAAAAGAAAGATTTCACCAATTGTATGATCTGGTTCACATGATGACAATTGATAACGAGATACATCCTGAAGAAACAAAACTTTGTAATCTTTTTGCAATCAAATTTGGTTACCCAAAGGAAAAGGTCAATAGCTTGGTTGAGGCTATTCAGGGAAATATCAAGCATGGGCAGGGTCATGCTGAAACGATGACCCGCGTTGAGCTGATGTTGAAATATTAACTTGGCTTTGATTCAGCGTCCCTGATCTCTTCTGTTTTTATAATTAAAAATACTTCATCCCTTTTGACTAAATTTGAATACAGCAAGGGTACTACTATCCTTATATATTTGATTCAAGAATAACTATTGGTGAAATGGAGAAAAGGCTATTGTTAATTTTTTTGATGTTAGGGCATGTCGCAGCAAGTGCTCAGTTTAAGAATATTAAGTTATCCGGAGAGGATGAAGCTGGAAAACCAATGGTAGAGCCAAGTATCACCATCAATCAAAAGGACTCCAAAAATATAATTGCTGCCTATAGCCTCGATCAAATTAAATACACAAGAGATGGTGGGGAAACATGGAATGAAACTACAGTAACATCTCCCTATGGTGTTTATGGTGATGTTGTATTGGAATCAGATGCAAAGGGCGACATTCATTTCTTTCATTTATCTGATCCTAGTGGCGAAGGAAGAAGTAATGAGGCCTGGTTGGATAGAATAGTAAGTCATATGTCGGATGATGGAGGGGAAAGTTGGGATGAAGGAAAATCAATTGGACATAACCCACCAAAAGATCAGGATAAGCCATGGGTTGCCATTCACCCACGAAAAGGAAATCTGGCTGTAACATGGACACAGTTTGATAAATATGGATCGAAGGATAAAGAATGTCAATCCAATATTATGTTGAGCACCTCTTCTAATGGTAAAAAGTGGAATGACCCTATCCAACTTAATCAAGTGCCTGGCGATTGTGTGGATGGTGACAATACGGCAGAAGGTGCAGTGCCTGCCATTGGTCGCGATGGGAAAATGTTTGTTACCTGGTCAAATGGGGAAACTATTTATTTGGATCGATCTTACAACGATGGGGAGACATGGTTGAGAAATGATATAGCGATAGCAGACCATGTTGGCGGTTGGGATATGGTAATTCCGGGTTTGGGCAGGTGCAATGGAATGCCGGTAATAAGAGTTGATAATAGCCCTACAAGATCTGTTGGTGTATTGCATTTGATTTGGGCAGATCAGAGAAATGGAGACACTGATACTGATGTTTGGTATATGCGATCTGTTAATCATGGTGATAACTGGACTGCACCACAGAAAATAGGGGCAGATTCATCCAACAGGCATCAATTTCTTCCCTGGATGACCATCGATCAAACAACAGGATACATTTATATTGTATACTACGATAGAAGAAACTACGATGATAATCGGACAGATGTGTATTTGTCCTACTCATCTGATGGGGGCAATACTTTTAAGGAAGAAAAGATAAGTGAGTCTCCCTTTATTCCAACTAAGGATAAGTTTTTTGGAGACTATACTAATATCGCAGCCCATGATGGTATTATTGCACCCATATGGGCTCGTATGGATAATGGTAAGACCAGCATTTGGACTACCATTATTAAGCAAGACCAGCTGATGAAAGAGGAAAAATCTAACAAGAAAAAATAATTACTTGCTGGCTTCGGACAAAGTCTTTTCACTAATGTCTCTGAAGGCACTCACAAAGCTGGAGGAAGGTTGAGCTCCTGATATACCATACTTATCATTGACAATATAAAAGGGAACGCCACTTACTCCTCTTTGGGTATTCAATTGTTCCAGGTATTCTACTTCTACGAGTCCTTCATCAGAGGACAGCAAGGCCATTGCTTTGTTACGGTCCAGTCCTGCTGATTCAGCAACATCAATAAGGTTGTCATCTTTTGTAAGATCCACTCCTTTTTCAAAATAGGCGTTAAGCAAAGCTTCTTTTACCTCAGGCTGCACACCTTCTTGCTTTGCTAACCAAATAAGACGGTGAGCATCCCTGGTGTTTGGAGAGTTTTGTTGTTGGGAATAATCAAAATGAAGTCCTTCTTCAGCAGCAACGGAAGTCACATTGGCAGTTAATTGATGATATCTTTCTTCACCACCAAATTTTTCAGTGAGGTATTCCTTCTGGTTCCTTCCCTCTTTAGGCATGTTCGGATGAAGCTCAAAAGGCAAATAACTAATGTCAAATTCAAACTCCCCCTTCAATTCCTCAATGGCTTTCTCTAATCTCCGTTTCCCTATATAACACCATGGACATACAATGTCTGAAACTATGTCTACTTTGATTCTTTGCATTAATTTATAATTTGATATACCAACATTAAGCCTGTCACAAATAGTTCAATTATTGAGGCATTGGGTAAAGTCAATGCTACAAGCTCATTGTCAGGTGGGTATTTATAAACCTTTGTTGTATTTTTGTGTTTCAATTGGGAAAACAATCAAAAAACGCATAAAAATGGTTGAGGAAAAAGTAAAATTTAAAGTAAAAGACATTAATCTGGCCGATTGGGGTCGTAAAGAAATTGAATTGGCAGAGGCTGAAATGCCTGGTTTGATGGCTATCCGCGAGGAATATGGCCCTAAACAACCTTTGAAAGGGGCCAGGATTGCAGGCTGTTTGCATATGACCATTCAGACTGCCGTATTGATTGAAACACTAACGGCTTTGGGTGCAGAAGTTACCTGGTCGTCTTGTAATATTTTCTCCACACAAGATCATGCAGCTGCAGCTATTGCCAAAGCAGGAATACCTGTATTTGCATGGAAGGGGATGAACGAACAAGAATTCGACTGGTGTATTGAGCAAACACTTCATTCATTTGAGAGTGGCCAACCATTGAATATGATTTTGGATGATGGTGGTGACCTTACCAATATGGTATTGGATCGTTTTCCTGAATTGGTACCTGCCATTAAAGGTATTTCTGAAGAGACTACTACAGGCGTTCATCGCCTTGTTGAAAGAATGGAAAAGGGTACACTTCCTCTTCCTGCCATCAACGTGAATGACTCAGTAACAAAATCAAAGTTTGACAACAAGTATGGTTGTAAAGAATCTTTGGTAGATGCTATCCGCAGAGCTACTGATGTAATGATTGCCGGTAAGGTAGCTGTTGTAGCAGGTTATGGAGATGTTGGTAAAGGTTCTGCCGCCTCTTTAAGAGGAGCTGGTGCACGTGTGATCATCACAGAGATCGATCCGATTTGTGCTTTGCAAGCCGCCATGGATGGTTTTGCTGTAAAGAAAATGGACAATGCTGTAAGTGAAGCAGACATTGTTGTAACCACTACTGGTAACTTTAACATTATTGTAGATCGTCATTTCAAAAAAATGAAAGACAAGGCGATCGTTTGTAACATTGGTCATTTTGATAATGAAATTGATGTGGCCTGGTTGAATAAAAATGCAAAGAAGGATACCATTAAACCTCAAGTAGACATCTACACATTGGAGAGTGGTAGCCAAGTTATACTTTTGGCTGAAGGACGTTTGGTAAACTTAGGATGCGCCATGGGACATCCATCATTCGTAATGTCCAACTCATTCAGTAATCAAACTTTAGCTCAGCTAGAGTTGTGGAACAATACAGATAAATACGAGAACAAGGTATACATGCTTCCAAAGCATTTGGATGAAAAAGTGGCAGCCTTGCACTTGAAGAAAATTGGCGTTGAGTTGGATGTATTAAGCGAGGAACAAGCAAAATATATTGGAGTGACTCCGAAAGGACCATTTAAGCCTGACTATTACCGCTATTAATCAGGGATAAGTCTTTTTTTGAAGCCCATGTAATTGTAAATTGCATGGGCTTCTTATTTTTTAAACTATACACAAGATGAAATATTTTTTAATCTTGGTTGCCGTTGCCTCTTTATTTAGTGCCAGAACTATTACAGAAAAACGGCCTGAACTGGTTTGTGTCAAGAACAGCAAAGCCAAAAACATTTGCTACTACAACTTTACCATCGAGGGTGTCAACTACCAATTTATGGATGTTGGCTGCAAATACACCCAGGAAAAAGTGATGCAGAAAGTAGAGCAGGGCACCATCGCTTTGGGGAAGGACTGGAAAGTACCTTGCTAAATCTACCTAAGTTGCTTACCGGACTAACCAACTTCTTCCGGTCACTTACGTGAACCATTCATTCCAGGTCTATCATTAATGTGAAATAAAAAAGGGCTACAAGTGTAGCCCTTTTAGCTCTCCCTCTAGGACTTGAACCTAGGACCCTCTGATTAACAGTCAGATGCTCTAACCAGCTGAGCTAAGGGAGAATAGACCCCGAAAACGGGAGTGCAATATTAAGGGTTTGCGTCTAAAATCACCAAAACTCCTCCTAATTTTTAATTCGATTCATAGGTTTCCTTCCCAATTATTTACTTTTTCTGAAGTCCAAAGGTGGTTCACGATCCCCAACCAATGATTCGTACTTAAAATCTTTGCCTCTTTTTGTTTCAAATTCTTCTCTGGCCTTAGTAAGGTAGGCTGGATTCATAAATAAATCTACCCCGGTCATAGCCATTACTTTGGCGGCATTGATCATTCCTTTAAAGCCGATGCTCATCCCAGAACAAGCTACGTTTTGCCAGCTATGGCCTGGCGTTCCGGGTACAGCCGTAGCAGTACCAAGGGCCACAGTAGGCACCAACCAGCTTATGTCACCTACATCCGTGGAGGCAGGAAAGAATCCTAGTTTATAATCTTGTACTTTTTGGGCTTCTTCAATGGGTGGCGCTTCAAAGCCGAAGCTTTCCTGCATCTTTTTGGCAAAAGCCACTTCTTCTGGAGTGTACTGTACCCCACCTACTTTCTTGAGGTTGGCATATTGTAGTTTCGCCAATGTCTCATTGGGAAGCAGGTTATAAATACCAGATATCACTTCAATTTTCACCGTAGTTTCGGTACCCATTGCACCGGCCTCAGCCGCTTTTACTACACGATTCCATAAATCTTTCACGCCATCGACTTCAGGGCTTCTAACAATATACTCTACCTCAGCATAGTCTGGTACTACGTTGGGAGCTTCTCCGCCCTTCTTGATCACATAGTGTATTCGTGATTCCTGAGGAACATGCTCTCTCATCAAATTGACCATATAATTCATTGCCTCAACACCATCGAGGGCTGACCGACCTCTGTGGGGGGCAGCCGCTGCATGTGCAGATCTGCCATAAAATTTGAACATACCTTGCTTTACAGCCAGACAAGTTTGAGCGCTGGCATCGTTCTGACTGGAAGGATGCCAGTTGATTACTGCATCCACTCCATCTAACAAACCAGCTCGTGCGATATATACTTTAGCCGCACCACCCTCCTCTGCAGGTGTACCGTACAATTTCACGGTGCCGGACTTTTTATTTTTCTCCAACCAGGTTTTGAGTGCAATGGCAGAGGCGCTGGAAGCGGTGCCAAATAAATTGTGACCACAGCCTTGTCCGTTTCCTCCCTCCACAACAGGGGATTTTGTAGGAACTGCCTGTTGAGATAAACCCGGTAAGGCATCGTATTCGGCTAAAATTCCAATCACTGGCTTTCCAGAACCATAGGTGGCCACAAAAGCTGTAGGCATACCTGCTACACCTTTGTCAATTTTAAAACCTTCCTTCTCCAAGAGGTTTTGCAATACGGCTGTGCTTTTTTCTTCCAAAAAGCCCAGTTCAGCGTAATCCCAAATTTCTTTGGCAATTTCACTGTACTCAGGAAATTTTTTATCAAGATCATCAATGACAACTTTTTTCTCTTTGTCATATTGGGCGAAGACCACGGAGTGGAGCAAGCAGAATAGGATGGCAACTGTAATTCTCATGAGGTATAAAGGTTTGTTCTACAATGATAAATTTATGCAATCCCCACATGGTACCCCTCTTATTTTACATCAATCTCCCTTTTAGATAATGACTGGTGAAAATTGAAGAGTTATTGCGGCTGGGTAACCTTTGGAGTTGTCACTCCGTTTATTAACTTTGGAAATAAAAGTACTTTTATATGACAAACGAATCAAAGTATGAAGCAGATATAGCCTCCATCCGTAATATGATGGAGCGTACCAGCAAATTCATTTCATTGAGCGGCCTGTCTGGCGTACTAGCAGGTGTCTATGCACTAGTCGGAGCAGGTATTGTTTATTTCATGGTACATTTCCCAAGGTCTCCGCTAAGTTATCGGACTGAAACTATTCAGCCTTTCGATACTATTATGAAACTGATGGGTGTAGCAGTCGCGGTGTTGATTGCATCGATTGGCACTGGCCTATGGCTCTCATCAAAAAAGGCCAAAAGGGCAGGGGTGAAAGTGTGGAACAGAAGCTCAAAGGCTATGTTTGTCAATCTCGCGGTGCCTATTGTATCAGGTGGTATTTTTATTCTCTTCTTATTAATGAATGGGCATTATGGTGTGGTGGCTCCTGCGTGTTTGGTTTTTTATGGTCTAGGCTTAGTCAATGCCAGTCCCAACTTGTATGATGAGATCCGGTACTTAGGTTATTCTGAAATTTTTATAGGATTGATTTCAGCTGCTCTTCCGGGCTATGGCTTATTATTTTGGTCGTTGGGATTTGGTGTGCTGCACATCATTTACGGTTCGCTGATGTTTAGGAAATACGACTGATGAGTAATCCTTTTAACAAGCTGGATAAGGTATTGGAACATAGCGTTCGCCTGCAGATACTATCTATTTTGGTGGTGAATGAATCTTATGATTTTAATTCATTGAAGGAAGCGCTTGAATTAAGTGATGGTAGTTTGGCTACACACATTAAAGCATTGGAAAGAGAAAAATATATTTTGATTTACAAATCATTTGTCGGCAAGAAACCCAATACCCGGTATCGCCTTTCTGAAAAAGGTAGACAAGCCTTTAAAAAGCATATTGATGCCTTGGAGACAATTATAAAAGCACAGAAGAAATAATTTTTTTACCTATTTACTTTTAAAAACAAAGTACTTTTAAATTAATAAACATGGAAAACTCAAACAACGCAATTAGCCTACTGGACCGATTTAATCGTTGGTTTCAGGAATCAGTCACAATCAAACTATTTTCTATCGGTTTTTTGATTCTCATCTTGATAATTCCTCTTTCATGGGTCGATGACCTGATCTATGAAAGACAAGCGAGATCAGGAGAGGTGCTTACGGAGATAACGAGTAAATGGTCTGGCTACCAATCTATTTGTGGGCCAGTGATAGTACTTCCCTACAAAGTAACCGAAGTCTTTAAGGAGAAGGGGAAGGAACCTAGGATTGTGGAATATGTTGAGAAGGCATTCTTACTACCTGAGGAATTAAAAACGTCTGGAAAGGTAGAGCCGCAGGTACTGCACCGCGGGATTTATGAGGCAGCTGTTTATCAGGCTGGATTAAATGTAAATGCCACGTGGGTAACACCCGATCTCCATTCAATGAACATCAATGGAAAGGTGTTATGGAATGAAGCTTACCTTGTGTTTGGTATTTCTGATCTAAGAGGTATTTCTGAAAATCCAACCGTTATGTATGGTGAGCAATTATTAATCACAGAACCTTCCAACGAGTTAGGATTTAGATACAATGGCAATATGTCTACCGGCTTGGTGGCTAAACTGAATTGGGATGATGAAAACAATTTTAATCAACCTTTTTCCATTCAATTGAATTTTAAAGGAAGTAATGGTTTGAATTTTATACCGGTGGGCAAGACTACGTTCGTGAATGTGTCTGGCCCGTGGTCCAATCCAAGTTTTAACGGTGAGTTTCTTCCTGTATCCCGTTCCATAACGGATGGTGGTTTTACTGCAGAATGGAAGGTGCTGCATTTTAACAGACCATTTACTCAACAATGGGTAGAGGAGAATAAGAATTTGTCTGGATCTGATTTTGGTGTTGAACTGCTTATTCCTGTGGAGCAGTACCAGAAAAGTATGCGCACGTCTAAGTATGGAATTCTGATTATCCTATTAACCTTCGTCTCACTATTTCTGGTAGAGATATCGCAGCGCATAAAAATTCACCCTTTTCAATACATACTTATGGGTGCAGCATTGATTGTTTATTATATCCTGCTGCTAAGTTTGTCCGAGCAAGTGGGTTATAATGGCTCTTACTTGATTTCTTCCATCGCAACAGTTGCACTGCTTACGCTGTATTCGGCTTCTTTTTTAAAGTCTAAAAAAATAGTAGGCCTTTTTTCAGGTTTATTGATGGCGTTTTACGGTTTTATCTATGTAATTATTATTCAACAAGATTTCTCACTGTTAACAGGAAGTGTTGGGTTATTTATTGTGATTAGTACGCTGATGTACCTTACCAGAAAAATAAATTGGTACAGAGAGGCTGTATAAAAAAAAGAGCCCTCAAGAATATTGAGGGCTCTTTTTTTTCTTCATTTCTATTTCTTACTCCTTATCCAAAAAAGGATATCTATAATCAGTGGGAGTTACAAAAGTTTCCTTAATGGTGCGCATAGACGTCCACCTCAGCAAGTTCATTTTGGCTCCGGCCTTGTCGTTGGTTCCAGATCCTCTCGCTCCTCCGAAAGGCTGCTGCCCTACAACGGCACCTGTTGGCTTATCATTGATGTAGAAGTTGCCAGCTGAATTAGAAAGCTTCTTAGTGGCAAGATCAATGGCATACCTGTCTTTAGAAATAATTGAACCTGTCAAAGCATAGGGCGAGGTCTGATCTACTAACTCCAACGTTTGTTCGAAGTTTTCAGCATGGTAAACATATATTGTTACCACTGGCCCAAAAATCTCTTCACACATAGTGGTGGAAGAAGGGTCTTTTGTAACCACTACTGTAGGCTCGATAAAGTATCCTTTTGATTTATCATAATTGCCACCTGCTATGATTTCATTTTGTGGATTGGCTTTCGCCTGATCAATGTACCCCGCAATTTTATCAAAAGATTTTTCATCGATTACTGCATTGATGAAATTACCAAAGTCTTCTGTAGGGCCCATTTTCATAGACTTCAAATCCTCCTGAAGATTCTTTTTCACATCATCCCATAAGTTGGAAGGGATATAACACCTGGAGGCCGCTGAACATTTCTGTCCTTGATATTCAAATGCACCACGACTAATGGCGGTAGACACTGCTTTAGCATCAGCACTTTTGTGCACCATGATAAAATCTTTACCACCAGTTTCTCCAACAATACGTGGATAGGATTTGTATTTAAAGATATTCTCTCCAATGGTTTTCCAGATGGTCTGGAATACTTTAGTGCTTCCTGTAAAGTGAATTCCTCCAAAGTCTTTATGATTAAAGATAACATCACCAGTGGCTGGTCCGTCAGTATAGATCAAATTGATTACTCCATCAGGCAGACCTGCTTCTTTTAATATTTCCATAATTACCTGGGCAGAATAAACTTGCGTATAAGCAGGCTTCCAAACTATGGTATTGCCCATCATTGCCGCACTGGTAGGAAGGTTTAGTCCAATAGCTGTAAAGTTGAATGGAGTAAGTGCAAAAATGAAACCTTCCAGTGGTCTGTATTCCATGCGATTCCATACACCTGCCGATGAACTTGGCTGGTCTCTGTAAATCTCAGTCATGAAATGGACATTGTATCTTAAGAAGTCGATCGACTCACATGAGGCATCAATTTCAGCCTGAAATGCATTCTTGGATTGACCAAGCATAGTGGCTGCGTTGATCTTATGACGATAAGGTCCAGCGATAAGATCAGCTGCTTTTAAGAAAATACCGGCACGGTGCTCCCAGCTTAAATTGGCCCAAAGGTCTTTGGCTGCCATGGCAGCTGAAATGGCTTGTTCAACGTGGCTTTTATCGCCTTCATGGAAATGTCCTAAAACATGCTTATGATCATGTGGAGGAGAGATAGAAATTGTTTTTCCTGTTCTTACTTCATCTGCTCCTATATACATCGGGATGTCTGCCTTGTTGGCGCGAGCTTCTTCAAGCTCTTTTTTCAGTAAAGCCCTTTCTTTGGTGCCAGGGGCATAAGAAATAATGGGTTCGTTTTTGGGTGCGGGGACGTTAAAAAAACCGTTGGCCATAATTAATAGTATATTTTGTGTTCAAAAATGAGATAACATCTCCTCCGTTAGGAGGGATGCAAAGGTAATCAATTTAGAAACGATTAAAGGATGGATTTAAGTTCAATTAGATCTGAAATTTCATGCTTCAGATTGGTTTCATGATGCTTTTTAAGCGGGTTGAAGTAAACGCTATCAATCGATGCATTGTGGGCTCCTTTAATATCGGTGTTGAGATTGTCACCAATCATAATTACATCACTGGCTTGATAGTTACCTTTATTGATGGCGTATTCGAAGATTTCTTTTGCAGGCTTTTTATGGCCAGCCGTTTCTGAGGTAATTACACTATCGAAATATTCAGAGATACCGGAGGAAGAGAGTTTTGTAGCCTGAATATCATCAAAACCATTAGTGATAATTAACATGTTGTATTTCTCTCTGAGGTAATCTAAAACGGTCATTGCGTTGGGAAGTAAGTTCTTCTTAGTAGGAGACAAGGCTACATATTCACTGGACATTTCGAGCGATAGATTATAGTCATCAACACCCAATGCCAGTAGTATTCTGTGAAAACGCTGATAGCGGATTACGTCACGCTGGATGATTCCCAAATCATATTGATCCCACATCTGCATGTTCATTTCCATAAACACTTCAAGGAGGTTATCAAAGGAGTCAACTCCTTTTTCTTTTAATCTTTTGATCTCATATAATTCACTTAGGGCTTCAGCGCAGTTTTTGTCATAATCCCAAAGTGTATGATCAAGATCAAAAATCACACATTTATAATTGGAGGCGTTCAAAGGCTAAGGTTTAGTAATTGGGCGAATATTAAGTTTGTTAAGGGCTAGTTCTCGGTTGGAGTACAGGGTTTCATAAACTTGCTGATCTTTTTGAAGAATGGGATCGCGACTGATGAATTGAAGAATTTGCTTAATAATATCATGTACCTCATCCTTTATTTGATAGAATACCCATTGGTTAAGTTTGCGGATGGATAAAATATCCGAATTTTTGAGGTAAACGAGGTGGCGAGAAGTTTTCGTCTGAGTGAAGTCGAGAATGCGTTCCAGGTCGCTGATACACATTTCCCCATTGTTCATAATCAAATTCAGTATGCGTAGTCTGGATGTATCAGAACACGAAAGAAAAATCTGAGCACCCAAATCAATATTAAAATGTTTTAACCTCATACCGTTGATGGAATTATTCGGTTGAAGAATAGGTTTTATTCATTGTTCAAGTTAATACAAAAACATCAATGTAAATGCCCCGTTTAAACATTAGGGCAGTTTACGAGCAATCCTTATCTTTGATTAATAGACTGAATATGAGGCATATCAATATGAAGTGGACGATCATTTTTCTAGCATTGATTTTGGGCTTTTCGTCCACCGACTCCTTCGCGCAAAGCAAAAAAAGGGTAATTCAGCTTTCAGGAATAATTTTGAGCGAGGATAGCGTTTCGGGTCTTCCAGGAGTTCATATCTACGTGCCCAAGGCAGGGCGGGGGACTACATCAAACAGAACTGGATATTTCTCCATGCCTGTTTTAGAAGGAGATAGTGTAGTTATTAGTTCAATAGGGTACAACCGTAGGCACTACATTGTGCCAAAATCAATTAGTGAGTACTTGACAATTATCGTGGAGATGGTACCAGATGTCACCTATTTACAAGAGGTAGAGATTATGCCATTTCCTACTGAAGAGGTGTTCAAGGAAGCAGTACTGGCATTAAATATACCTATGGATAATGGTGTCGATCCGAGGGCAATGAATGCCGAACTATTGGCTTTAATGCTGCGGACAACACCCATGGATGGCGCGGCCAATTATCGGTATTATATGGATCAGTATACCGGATCAATCAATGATCGCTTCCAGCCCAGAACCAATCCGTTTTTGAACCCATTTAATTGGGCGCGATTTTTCCGTGATTTGAAACGGGATAGGAATTAGAATTTACACTTTCTGGTTTATTCCCTCGGGACAATACAATAGTCTAGCATATCCTTTATGGCTAAACTTTACATCAAAAATATGGTTTGTAACCGCTGCGTGATGGTAGTGAAACAAACACTTGAGGGCCAGGGGCTGCATCCTGAAAGTGTTACATTGGGTGAGGTGAAACTAAAGGAAGTGTCGTTGTCTAAAACTCAACTTGAACAACTTGACAAATCGTTAGTTGATCTTGGATTTGAAAGGATAGATGATCAAAAGGCCAGATTGATCGAGACCATTAAAAATAGGGTAATCCATTTTGTACACCATTCTAATCCAACCGATAGAAAGTTCAATTGGTCCACCATTTTGAGTGAAGATTTGAATTATGAATACAATTATCTTAGCACCCTATTTTCTTCTGTGGTAGGGATTACTCTTGAACAGTACATTATTAGGCAGAAAATTGAAAGAGTGAAGGAATTACTTTTTTACGATGAATTAAGCCTTAGTGAAATAGCTTACAAATTGGGATACAGCAGTGTTGCCCATCTGTCTGGCCAGTTTAAAAAAGTAACAGGCTTGACTCCATCTGAATTAAAGAAATCCAGAGCTGTTGGTCAGCAGCGAAAACCTCTGGACGATGTCTATTGAAATTTCAGAATTGTTTAGCCTTGCGTATCATTAGTCATTACGATCAGGTATGATCAATGTGGGGATTTCGAATACTATTTTTTGATGGGCATTAATACCCAATAACCTTCTCCACCATGATCTTCTCTTCTGCATAAGGCAAATAAGATCTGGAGAATACTTTGAGACGACCTTTGTGAGTTCTCCTGAGGTTGAGTGAACAAGTTCATATTTATGGGTAAAATCTATTTTTGAATTGCCAATGGGTATCCCATATTTAAATAGCATTTTTTTAATACTTTGAACACAATCAACTACCGTCAGTTTATTGTTGCCATGATCAAGAATTTCCAATAAAGGCTTTAAAGATTTTTCGTGTATAGGTCTTCCATCCCTAATCATCAAAACGTTATTAGGTGTCCTGGGGATGATCATGGAAGGAACATAAAGACATGGCAATTTTAAACTATTCCATAGGGTTAACTTTTCATTTTTATCCAACACCACTACATCGGGCGATGTTTCGGATATTCTAATTTTTAGGGATTCTATTGCGTCACCTATCGCAACATGAGTGCTGGTAACACAAACACCAAAATCGTTTATTATTTCTTTTATGGAGTTTAGTTTTTTATATGCCTCTGATTCTTCTTTTCTGAGGGAATGATGCATTGTTAAAGGACTCTCACTGAGAGAAATGTTTTCATTCTGTAAAGTATGAAAGAGATCGATTGTTCCTTCGCACATATTAGCAACATGCATAGCATATCTCAGTGCATTGTATGAAGACAATGAAAAATCAACAGGAACAAATAGGCGGAGTCTGTTTTTTCTTGTTGAAACTCTACCTTTTACGGTTTGTTTTTTTCTTACAATGGGATTTCTTATCATGACTAAACTATTTTAGTTGACATTTTCTAATACATGTGGCTTGAGATGGTTGGAAGAGGACGCTTTATCTCCATCCGTTTTCGATTCTATGAAAGTCACTTCAATATCCCTTGATGCTGCAGTTGATCTGAAATTGTTGATAACCTCTAATACATCATGATCGATATTTACTGATCGACTGATATCAATAGTTACGTGACAGCCATTTTTGACATTATTAAGCTCATTTAGAATGGCTCCCTTATTGAGGAAGTAGACTTCTTCAGCCAATGTCATTTTAACCTGATTTTTACCACTACTGCTCTCTACATGTAAGAAATGGGAATTCTTGAAACTTCTGCGGAGGATGATTACTAAAGACACAGAGAACCCTAATACAATTCCTGTCAATAAATCGGTCATCACCACTCCGATAATCGTAACTATAAATGGGAGAAATTGCCCCCAACCCAGTTTATACATCTGCATAATGCTATCCGGTTTAACTAATTTAAAACCTACTACCAGGAGTATAGCGGCTAGTACAGCTAAAGGAATCATGTTGAGTATACCTGGAATGGTACCTACACATATAAGTAAGAAAATACCATGTAGAATAGCCGAAAGCTTTGTCTTTCCCCCTGACTGTATATTTACAGAGCTTCTTATAATCACTTGGGTCACAGGAAGACCACCAATTAAACCAGACACTAAATTACCTGTCCCCTGAGCAATGAGTTCTCTATTCGTATTAGTTACCCTTTTTTGCTTATCGAGGTTATCTGTGGCCTCAACTGAAAGGAGAGATTCAAGGCTGGCCACTACAGCGATGGTAAATGCAATTATCCAGATATCGTATTGAAAAATATAATTAAAGTTAGGAAGTGTAAATTGACCCATAAACTGAGTTATATTTTCAGCCATGGGCACATTTACCAGATGCTGTTGTTCCAGAGCAAGCCTAGGGAAATAATTGACTGCAGCTATCTGATAAAGTATACCAAAGACTACAACTACTAATGGACCTTGAATGAGTTTGAAGAACTGATGTCTCTTTCCCAAATAGTTGTCCCAAAAGATAAGTATGGCCAGTGACAGCATTGACAACAATATAGCTCCAGGGGAAATGGAGTCAATCATGACTACGATTTCTGAAAAAGTATTTTTACCATCAGCCTGAAAGAAGGTTAAGTCACCCTCGTAATCATTATCATATCCAAAGGCATGAGGAATCTGCTTTAGGATAATAATAACTCCAATTGCAGATAACATTCCTTTGATCACTGACGAAGGGAAATAATAGCCAATCACTCCGGCTTTTAATACACCTAGTATAATTTGTAATAAACCGGCCAGAACGACAGCGAGTAGAAAGGCTTCAAATGCCCCCAGCTTTTCAATAGAACTGAGTACAATTACAGTAAGTCCTGCAGCAGGACCACTCACCCCTAAGGCAGAATTACTGATCATGCCGACCACGATACCTCCAACTACCCCAGCGATAATACCAGAAAACAAAGGGGCACCACTTGCCAGTGCTATACCGAGGCAGAGTGGCAATGCCACGAAGAAAACAATGATACTTGAGGGAAGATCGCTTTTTATGTGCGAGAATGGATTTTTTTCCTGATTGAAAATAGACATGTGCATTAAACTGATTAATTCAATGCAAGGCTACAAAAGTGGTATTAAAGCGAGATAAGACTCAGATTAGAATTCAATTAGAAATTGATTTTGGCGATCGGAAGTGTAACAATTACTTCAGTACCTTTGTTTAAGACTGAATAAAACTCCAACGTGCCCATATGGAGTTCTATAATTTTTGAAGTAAGGGGGATTCCTATCCCGACACCATCTATTTTGCGAGCGTTATGCGCCCTGTGAAATGGTTGTATTAATTTGGGAATATCTTCTGCAGGTATACCTATTCCTTCATCTTTGATCGAAATAATAATTTCGTCATTACTTCTTTTTAATGTTACTTGAACGGGTTTGTTATAGGAAAACTTACATCCATTCTCAATCAAATTCATAAAACTCGTCTCAAGTAAATGAGAATTTCCATTGATTTGAAAATCTTCTGCAGAATCGCAATGAAAATGGATTTTGTAATCCTCATTAAGATAAGCTAACTTTTCCAGGCTTGCATTCAATACTTCCCTAACACTAATTAAGTGCATAGCCATGGTGGACTGCTTGCTGCTGATACCTGATAGTTTAAGAAGATTATTGACAAGTTTGTTGAGCCTGTCAGCTTCTTCAGTCACAACTTTAAATGAGGCTATATATTCTTCTTTAGATCGGGGACGCTCAAGAACATATTCTGACTCACCAATGATGATCGTAAGTGGATTTCTTATTTCATGAGAAGCACTATCAATAAACGAACGTTGTTTCTCAATTGATTCCGTCACCCTGTCTAAAAGATTATTAAACGCAATGGCTAATTGTCCTAATTCATCATCCGGATTTCTTACAGTCAGTCGCTCATAAATATTCTTGGCACTTATGCTATTTGCTTTTCTAATTTTCAGAAGAATAGGGTTAAGAATGTATCCCGATATCCCATAGCTGATTATTATCATGGCCAAGATACAGGTAGATATCCCAATGAATATAATGGTAAGGAAATGATCCATTAGCTTTATGCCAATGCGGTCAATTGCAGTGAGAATCACGAGATAGTCTTTTTGCTGGATGTGAAATACCTTACCTGCGCCCTGTCTATCACCTGATGAAAAAAAGGCTTCTCCTTTTGCCGCTAGATCCTTTAAAAATTGATCTGGATAGGTTTCTTGTAATTGGGTATGAAACTCATCCGTGAGTTCTAGTACTTCCTCCGTCTCTTCAGGAAGTTTATTGAGGAATTGATCTTGGATGGTTTTAAATGATTCTTCTGAAAAACTTTCTTTCTCAAGGAAGAGTTTTTCAGTGACTTCGATTCTTTGCTTCAACCTATTATTAAATTCGGTTTTCCGGTACTGGGCAAAGAAAAAATAGATCGCTATCCCAAACGCCATCATCGTAAGTGATGCACCAAGACTAAATGAAACAGATAGCTTATCTCTTATTTTCATGGCTATGTTCAATGCTCCTTAATCGCATACCCCATACCTACAACTGTCTTAATGAGTTGTGTTTCGAAACCATGATCTACTTTCTTGCGCAAGTAATTAATATAAACGTCAACTACATTGGTGCCAAGGTCGTGGTTAATATCCCAAACACTTTCAAGAATGTCCATGCGAGATACCACCTTATTTTTATTTTGCATTAGGTATTCCAAAAGCCTGAATTCTCTGGCCGTTAGTGCAATCTCATGACCATTTCTATACACCTCCTTAGTTTCCCTATCAAGTTCTAGATCTTGAACATGAATTTTTTGTGCTTTAACGGACTTACGCCTTCCTAATGCTTGTACCCTGGCCAAAAGCTCTCTTAGTTTGAAAGGTTTTACCAGATAGTCATCAGCTCCGATATTTAGACCTTCTACGATATCGTCAGTAGTGCCAAGGGCGGTGAGAATCAGGATGGAAATATCAGAACCAAATTCAGCTTTTAACTTTCGGCATACTTCCAAACCATTCATTTCCGGCATGATAACGTCTAGAATGATAACGTCAAATTTATTGCGTTGAGCCATTCGTAACCCGGTAGTCCCATCAAATGCCTGGGTAACCTGAATTCCGTTCTCTTCAAGTCCTCTTTTTATAAAGGAGGATACTCTTTCTTCATCTTCTACAAGCAATATCTTCATACAGCATCTAAGATATAATGTATAATATTAATATATCAATTATTGTTTTATAAGCTGATCTGAACCGAGTAGAAAGGAATGGTCTCTGATTGCTATAGGAGTGTACTTGACCTAATTAAGGGTAGCACATCCTATTTGCTCACCTGTTAGATTAAGTAGGAGTAAAATAAAAACAGGACAAACGGGAAATAATTCCTATTTGTCCTATAAAAGTCGGGTGAGAAGATTCCCCCGATATATCGGGGCGGCCCCCACATCCCTAACGTGGTGCGCTAACCGGCCCCAACTTTAGTTGAGGTTAGAGGAAATAAAGTGAGTATTTCATCTTGAAATATTTCTTATTCTTTAATTTCTTCAAATGGATTTTAAATACATAATGCATAAAAAAAGCGGCTCCAACGATGTTGAAGCCGCAAGTCGGGGTGAGAAGATTCGAACTTCCGGCCCCCACGTCCCTAACGTGGTGCGCTAACCGGGCTGCGCTACACCCCGAACATTAATTAGGGTGCAATATTAATAAATCTTTGTTAGTAGGGTATCAATTTTTAATTCGTTTTATGTTGTGATTAAAATAGGGGAACTTTGCATTCCAATACCAGTATGGTGAAGGCAATCAAACTCATATTTTTAACACTTATTTGTGCTCAGTCTTTTGGGCAGATTGGGCCGGAGCGTTCTGCTCAGGTTCGAATGGGTAAAGGCAAATGGGTAAAAGCAGAGCAGTCCATAAAAAAGGCACTAAGGAAGGATTCCGTTAATGCTGAAGCTAAACTGGTCTATGCTCAGTGGTTCTTTATGCCCAATAACCCTAAGTATAGTATCGATTCTGCTTATAAGTATACACTCGCATCATTAGATGATTACAAAAGAGTTGATTTGCGTCAGAAGGAAAGAATGCTTCGCTTTCCTCTTGATAGTATTATTCTTGATCAATTGCGAGAGCAAATTGACAGCGCAGCATTTGAGCGGGCAAAAGAATACAATAGCGAAGGTGCATATATCGCATTCTTACGGAGGTTCACTTTTGCCAAGCAACGTGAAAATGCCATTGAGCTGCGCGATGAAGTTTCTTTTCTAGACGCCCTCAAAGAGAACAATTATCAAAGTTTTGCGATTTACCTCAACAAATACCCTAATTCCCATCGTGCGGAGGAGGCAAAAAAACGATATGAAAAACTATTGTTTGAGGATAAAACAAAAGACGGAAAACTTAAGAGTTTTGTTTCTTTCTATAAGGAATATTCCGACAGTCCGTACAGAGATGATGTACTTGAACAGATATTTGGGATAACAACTGCTTCCGGAGATGTGCAAGATTATATTGATTTTATGCTCAGGTATAAAGCATCTAATCCATGGGTCAAACGAGCCAGAGATATTGCCTTGCATATAGCACTACAAAGGAGTTTAATGTTACCATCAGCAGTTTTGACTGACTCCGTAAAGCAGGTGCTGGATGACAAGGAGTATTGGGTTCCTATTCTGAAAAATGGAAAATTTGGTTTTATCGATAGTGAAGGAAAAGAGAAACTGGATCCTCAATTTGATGATATCAGCGAGAAGTATTTATGCGGAAATGTCACTGATGATTTCTTAGTTACCTCCCGAGGAGTGGTAAGCCGGTCAAATAGCCTTTTGCTTGCAGGGGAAGTAAAGGAAGTAGAGGACTTGGGTTACGGAATATTAATAGTAGATCTCAAGGATTGCACCCGACTGATTCATAAGTCAGGGTTTAAAATTGCTGAAAATTGCATAGAGGATGCTAGAATTATTGCTGAACATTTTGTGGCCATTAAGGTGAATAAAAAGTGGACACTTCATTCTTTCTCAGGTAGGCAGCTGATCAAAGAGAAATATGATGATATCCGTTCAGAAGAGGATGTAATTGTGTTTAATAGGAATGGCAAACGCATGCTCAATACTATAGATCAAATTGTATCTGCAGCAGATAGCAATCCATTGCCTGATAAAATGATTTTTGATGAGGTAAGAAAATTGAGTTCTGATAAAGTATTGGTAAAGAATGGTTCTTTGGAGGGTATTATAAATTCTGATCTAAAGTTTATTGTTCCACTGGACAGACAGGTGCTTACGCTAACATCATTCGGTTTTACTAAAAAGGTTTTGGATAAGGTGACCACCGTGGGACTATCAGAGAGAATTGACAAGGAGGAGTTCAGTGAAATTAAGCCCTATTTGAATTGGCTGGGCTTGTACCAAGCTAAAAAGGCAAAGCTTTATCATCAACCTTCATCCAGGATAATTGAAGGGAATCTTGACAGTTTATGGTTTACCAATAGATTAGCCATGGCCGTTGCTGGTGATTCAATGAAAGTTATTTTTGGTTCAGGTAGAAAAATGGTATTTCCAAAAGACATAAAAGTTTCATTTGTAAAAAGCCCTGACTCTGTAAGGTTCTTCTATCTAGAGGAAAGGAATAAGAAACAATTGTATGAGGTAGACTCTGGAATCAAAAGATTTGCTTTAGAGTTTGATCACATTGAAAACCTGGGAGATGGTTTGTTTTTGATTGAAAATAAAAACAAAAAAGGAGTTGTAGGCTTAGATGGGAAATCAATTCTGCCTCTGGAATATGATGCGATCATTAAATCTTCTGATAATGTTATTTCATTATTGAAAGATAAAAAATTTGGTCTTTATGATATAAAGAGAAAGAAGCTGTTTAAGGCTGAATATGACAGGAATATTACATTCTTTAATGAGACCACTCTCATTGTTTTTCGTGATGGTGCTTATGGATTTATGGATATGGCATCTAAGCCTATATCTTCTTTTGAGTTTGACGAAGTGAGGCCGTGGGGTGATTCATCAGCAATGGTGCGAAAGAATTTTCGTTGGATGGTTTACGATGTGTATGATGGTAAGGTATCCAATGCCCAGATTAAAGATTATCGCCTCATTAAAGACACTCGCGAGGAGAAAATTGCTATTATACATAAAGAGAACGAATATGGCGTATTAAGCAGTGTTAGAGGGTTAATTATCCCGCCTACTTTTAGCGATGTGCTGAATCTGGGTACTGCAGAAAAACCACTTTATTTCACTGAGAAAAATGTAGAAGAGGCTGAAATTTTTGTAGTGATCTATTATGACGAAAATGGACTGATGTTGAGGAGGCAGATTTACGAATCGGATGAATATGACAAAATTTATTGTAGGTAGAATTAACACAACCTTATTGATAACTTGAATTTTTGATTTGCATAACTTTATACCTTCGAATTTTATAAATAACACTTCAATGAGAATTGCTTTTTTATTACTCGTTTTTGGCAGTCTTTGTGCCAATGGCCAAAGTGCCAATTCATTTCCAGACAGACCAAAAGTGGTTGTGGGCATAGTAGTAGATCAAATGAGGCAGGAATATTTGTACCGTTTTTCTCCTAAATTCAATGAAGGTGGTTTCAAGAGATTAATGAGTGGAGGCTTCATGTTGAGCAACGCTCATTACAATTATATTCCTACGTACACAGGACCTGGGCATGCTTCGGTATACACTGGAGCGACTCCTTCTACCCATGGGGTGATAGGAAATGATTGGTATGATAAGGGCACTAACAAAATGGTTAATTGCGTGGAGGATGAAAAGCAAAAGGTTGTTGGAACTGATAATGGAAATGGCGATGTTTCACCATGGAGGTTGCTATCTACTACAGTTACAGATGAATTAGAGTTGGCAACACAAAGAAGATCAAAAGTAATAGGCGTTTCTATAAAAGACAGAGGTGCAGTATTGCCAGCTGGACACACGCCTGAAGGAGCTTATTGGTACGACTCAAAGACTGGAAAATTTATCTCCAGTACATTTTATAAAGCCGGTTTGCCATCATGGTTGGAGAAATTTAATGCGCAAAACCTTGCCAATAAATACCTCAATGAAACGTGGAATACGGTTTATCCAATACAGGAATACAAAGAAAGTGGCCCCGATGATACCTCGTATGAGGAAATTATGAAAGGAAAGGAACGTCCTACTTTTCCTTATAATTTAAAAGAACTGAGGAAACAGAATGGTGAGTACGCTTTGCTGCCTGAAACACCTTTTGGCAACGAGATACTTACTCAACTGGCGATTGCAGCTATTGATGGAGAAGGAATGGGTAAAGATGAGTGGACGGATTTTTTATCAGTATCGTATTCATCTACGGATATGATTGGGCATGCTATGGGACCTAACTCAGTAGAAGTGGAAGATACCTACATCAGATTGGATAGAAATATAGAGGTGTTGCTGAAGAAATTGGATGACCTGCTAGGTAAAGATCAATACCTCGTATTCTTAACCGCAGACCATGCGGTAGCCGAAGTGCCACAGTATTTGAAGGATTTAAAAGTAATTTCGGAGGCTTCACAACCCACCAAATATGAGGCTGGGCTTAAAGAATTTTTAGGTTCATACTATCCAGGTAAAAACCTGATCAAAAACATTAGCAACAATCAGGTTTTCTTTGATCATGAGGCTTTTGATGCTGATCCTAAGTCATCTGGAGTTGAATATTTGATTGTGTCGGAACTTACCCGCAGCTATTTGCAGAAGCAACCTGGAATAGCTTCTGTATATACACGTCAGGCAATTCAAGCTGCTGATTTTAATGAAGGTGGGGTGAAAGGGTTGGTAAGAAGAGGTTTTAATGACAATCGATCAGGAGATGTTGTGGTAGTTACTGAACCTGGATGGTTGATAGGATCGGGAACTACCGGAACTAGTCACGGTACTGGTTATAACTACGATACACATGTCCCAATTATCTTTTATGGATTTGGAGTGAAGCAGGGAGCTTCTGCTAATTACCATCCCATCACTGATATTGCACCTACTGTATCCACCATTTTAAAGATTAAGTTTCCAAGTGGTGCTACTGGCCAGCCGATTACTGAACTTTTGAAGTAGCCAATACAAGTCACATTAATAAATAAAAAAGGCTAACGATGATCGTTAGCCTTTTTTATTAAAGAACTATCTAAGATTTAAGCTCCAGCAAATATTCCGAATACTCCCATCATGTTGAGCAATACCAGCAAAATTACAGTAGGGCACACAAACCTGATGAAGAAAACAAACGCTCTTGAAGCAAAATTACCAGCCTTGAAAGCAGGGGATCCTTGATCAAGTTCACCAACAATGTTTTCAATGGGAAGTTTCCATGCCACATAAAGGCAGGTGGTTAATGCAACCACAACGATGAAGAACGTTCCGAAGATATAATCTACGATTTCTTGAAACCCAATAATAGCATCTGTCCATGGAAGGGTAATGCTCATGTTGGTAAACAAATCGCTGGCACCATGAGACAGGGCAGATGGTACACCGAAAAGGAATGCTGCAATTCCCACTACCCAAGCAGATTTCTTTCTGCTCCATTTCTTCTCATCAATGAAATAAGATGCAGGTACTTCAAGCATTGATATTGATGAGGTAAGTGCTGCCACCATCAAAAGCAAGAAGAAAAGTGCGCCAATAATATTGCCACCAGGCATGGTGCTGAAAATGTCTGGTAATACCTGGAAAACAAGTGTTGGGCCAGCTTCAGGAGATTTACCAAATGCAAATACGGCAGGGAAAATCATAAAGCCTGATAGCAATGCAATACCTGTGTCCATCAAGCCAACATATACTCCACTTTCAACAAGGTTAGAATCTTTGGGTAAGTAAGATCCATAAGTAATCATGATACCCCAACCAATACTCATTGAGAAGAAAGCCTGACCTAATGCAGCCAAAATACTATTGGCAGTTAATTTCGAAAAATCTGGTTTCAGGTAAAACTCTACTCCAGCCATTGCGCCATCCAGCATTAAGCTTCGGATAGCAACTACAAAAATCAGGATGAATAGAATAGGCATTAGGATTTTTGCGGCTTTTTCGATTCCACCAGATACGCCACCTAAAACGATGAGTACGGTGACAAGCATAAACATTCCCAATAAAATTATGGAAGCTGTTCCATTGGCAGCAAAAGCTTCAAATCCGGCAGTTGCACCAATTAGGGATTTGTAGATGTAGCCGATAGTCCAGCCTGCAATTACACCATAATAGGAAAGCACGAAGAAACTGACACATAAAGCAAGGATAGCACCTGCACCCATCCAAACTGAACTAGCGCCTGTATCTTTAAACGCGCCAATAGTGCTTTTCTTTGTAAAGCGTCCAAGACCCATTTCTGTAAATAGGAGAGGTACCCCAATCAAGAGGACACATAGTATGTAGACCATTACGAAGGCGCCACCTCCGTTTTGCCCTGTGATGTATGGGAAACGCCAGATGTTACCCAATCCCACGGCCGAACCGGCTGCAGCCATAATGAAGCCAAACTTAGAGCCCCACTGACCCCTGTTATCTGAAGAAACGTTCATGTTTGCTATTTTAAGTTTAGGTTAGTTTTATGTGAAGCAGCCAATTTTCAAAAAAAAATCAACTAATCAAACACCTCTAGGGACAGGATAGCCCATTATCATCCCTGCGGACGATAATGGGCTATCCTATGACGGTTAACTACCTAAACTGGGGCTAATAACGTTACTTAGAAAACGTTGAATTGGTTTAGAATAACAATTATGATGACCAAAGGACAAATAAACCTGATGAAGAAGGACCAAACCTGAGCTGGGGTAACTCCAGCAAACTTAGCCGTGCTGAATGATGGCGTCCCTTCACTCAATTCAGCAATAATTTTTGCTGGCCCAATAATCCATCCCACATAGAGACAGACGAAGAGAGAAACAATGACAATAAAAAAGGACCCCCAGATAAAGTCCATAATGTCCATAAAGCTGGTGATAGTCATTCCTGAAAATTGAATACTCATGTTGGTAAGGGTATCATTTGCCCCTTTTGAAAGCGCAGAAGGAATACCGAATACAATGGCTGCAATGGCCACCGCCCATGCTGCTTTTTTCCTACTCCATTTCTTCTCATCAATCAGCCATGATCCAGGTACTTCAATCATTGAAATGGTAGAGGTAAGGGCAGCAATGCATAGCAATAGGAAGAAAAAGGCTCCTACAATATTACCACCGGGCATTTCACTAAAAATATGCGGGAGTATTTGAAATACTAAAGTTGGACCTTGATTGGGCTCCATCCCGAAAGCAAAAACGGCAGGAAAAATCATCAGTCCGCCCATTAATGCTACGGTAGTATCCAATACGCCAATCCAAAGTGCACTTTTTACAATACTTTCATTTTTAGAGAGATAGGATCCGTAAGTGATCATAATACCCCATCCTATGGACATGGAAAAGAAACACTGACTGAGTGCTTTCAAAAAAGTAGCGGCATTGATTTTTGAAAAATCAGGAACAAGGAAATATCGCAATCCAGCGGAAGCGCCTTCAAGGGTAAGTCCTCTGATAATAACTACCAAAACAAGCACGAAAAGAACAGGCATAAGAATCTTCGATGCCTTTTCAATCCCTTTAGCAATGTCCTTGGTAACAATCAAAAGATTGAGACCAATGAAACCTATAAAAAGAGGGATCACTATTGATGGATTGGCTGTAAACTCTGCAAAGGAAAGTTCTACGCCCATTAAGGATGTGTAAATATAACCGATCGTCCATCCGGCTATTACTCCGTAATAACTGGTTACGAAAAAGCTTACGCATAAAGAAAGTATGGCTCCTATGATCCAAAATTTATTACTACCCGTATCTCGGAATGCTCCTATAGGATTTTTACCTGTAAGTCGCCCCAGTGCTATTTCATTGAATAGCAACGGAATTCCGATGGCCAAGACACAGCATAAATAGATGAATACAAAGGCTCCTCCTCCATTCTCACCAGTGAGATAAGGAAAACGCCAGATATTGCCAAGGCCAACAGCTGATCCAGCTGCTGCCATGATGAACCCAAATTTGGATCCGAATTGACCTCTGTTGGCCATAGTATGTAGGGGATTAGACGGGGCGAAGATTAGAATTTAATTTCTGATTTCTTTAGCGGGAGTAAGAATTATTTTTTAGCGTCTAATTTTTGAATTTGGTCGGCAAGAATAGCAAGCCCTTCGGTAAAAGTATGTGGGGTATATCCTAACTCTTTTTTTGCCTTGGTAATATCAAAGCCAGTCTTCAAGGGCCGGATGGCTGGTTGCTTAAATTTTGTGGAGTCAGTGGCCTTTATCAAAGAGGGGTCAAGTCCAAAGAAGG
The DNA here is from genome assembly GCA_020436125.1 of Cyclobacteriaceae bacterium. Taxonomy (GTDB): domain Bacteria; phylum Bacteroidota; class Bacteroidia; order Cytophagales; family Cyclobacteriaceae; genus ELB16-189. The sequence goes on from JAGQYK010000001.1 coordinate 30,398, forward strand.
CAGCCGTCTCAATTGCGATATCATAAGGGGTCATCATTTTTTCTCCAGAGATATGGAAAATGCCATTAGCGTTTTTGGTGGCAGCGAGGTAACAGCCCGTAGCTAAGTCCTCTGCCAGGGTAGGGGTACGCCATTGGTCATTTACCACGTTGATTACCTTACCTTGTTCCAAACTGTTCTTTACCCACAACACGATGTTGGATCGACTGAGGTCGGAGGTAATACCAAATACCAGCACAGTACGAAGAATAGCCCAATCCACCTTACTTCCCTGAACAATCTGCTCGCCAGCCAGCTTACTTTCTCCGTAATAATTAACTGGATTGGGCTTTGCATCTTCTTTGAGGGGCCCCATTGTACCATCAAAAATAAAATCAGTAGAGACGTGGATAAGTTTAGTCTTTTCTTTTTCGCAGGCTTTTACCAGATATTCCACAGCGGTGACGTTGGATAACCAACACTTTTCACGTTCAGTTTCACAGTGGTCCACCTGGGTCATAGCTGCGGTATTGATAACTACATCAGGCTTTACATCTGAAAGCACGCGATTTACATCGTCTTGATTGGTAATATCAAGCGGTTGGAATGCCCCCCTTTTAAGTTGAATGGAAAGGGGACTTCTTGCTGTTGCGATCAGCTCTACATCCTCCTTACTATCTAGTAGTAGTGAAAGTTTTTGACCCAGTAGTCCGTTTCCTCCAGTGACTAAAATTTTCATTGTTCCTCTGGGTACTCGTATCCGAACTCTTTGGTGATCTTCTTCTTTGACATTTCTTCAATGGTAACCGTAAAGCGAACATTCTCCAAAGGGCGATCAGCTCCATCTCTTTCCACCTTTGCAATTTTGTCAATTACGTCCAACCCCTTTATTACTTGTCCAAACACAGTGTATCCATCATCCAGGTGCGGAGCTCCACCCGCTGTGGTGTAGGCATCAATCTTTTCTTGAGAGATTTCCTTCTTTATTTTCATGCCTGTTTCTCTTTCAATGCGTGGCACTAAACTATTTATTCTGGCCTGATAGGCTTGCATGTCTCCTGTATAGTAGAGTTGGCTGAGCGAATCATAAAGAGGTTTGTTCTCTTCTTTTTGTAATAGTTGTTGCAGGCCAGTATTCAATTTTGCCTGGTCTATGGTGAGTTGATCCATAGACTCCTTAGGAATTACCGTTCCCTGAACAATATAAAACTGGCTTCCGCTGGAAGCTTTTGTAGGATTCATCTGGTCGCCAAGACGGGCAGCAGATAAGGCTCCTTTTTTATGGAAAAGCTTGGGGTTGAACTCTGCATCTACTGTGTAACCCGGCCCTCCATTTCCAAGTCGCTGACCCGGCTGAACGTTTTTGGAATCAGGATCACCACCTTGAATCATAAAACCATCAATCACTCTATGAAAAAGCAAGCTGTCGTAAAAATGATCCTGTGCCAGTTTTATAAAATTGGCTTTGTGTTTAGGGGTTTCATCATATAAGATGGCCACCATATCACCCATATCGGTCTTGATGGTGACAACATAATCCTTCTTTTGGGCGCAGCTAGAGAACAGTAAAGAAACGCTGAAAATGAAAATGTAAACAGTACGACTCATATTGATATTAAAATTTTAAACATTTAAAATTAGTGAGTTTTATAAACTAAGGATTCAAAACACCGGATAACTGAAGAGAAAGGTTAAGGAAAATCATTTTTGCACTCCCATTTCTTTCGAGGTAGTAAGAGGCATCTGACATCAAACGAGTGGTTTTTTCGATTTTTAAAACATTCAACACCTTGCTAAAGTCTTGAATGAATTTCAACTCAGTCCCTTGTGTTCTGTTGATGGACGTGGAGCCAGCCAGAAAAAGTAGAGACTCACGCATCATGCTAATGCCGTAATAAAGCAGGTTGCGTTGATTGAGTTTATCCATTTGATGAAATTCATCTGCCATCCGAACCAAATCAGCATAACTCTTTTTAAAACACGCACGCATCCAATCTGCAAATAAATCCTGATTGATATTTTCTTCACTTTGAGTTAATCGCAGGGCGAGATTTAAATCCCCATCCGCCAATTGTAATATACTTCTACGATCGCTTTCGCTAATCGTAGTTTCCTGTTGAAGATACCTATCCAAATCTTCATCCGTTAGAAGCGGCACTTGTATCAGCTGGGTTCGGGAAACAATCGTGGGGAGCAAACGATCAGCAGCATTGGTTACTAATAGAAAAAATGTGTTGACAGGCGGCTCTTCCAATATTTTCAATATGCCGTTCGCGGCAGATCCGTGCATGTATTCAGGTTGCCAGATCACCATC
>JAGQYK010000001.1:32790-44126 GCA_020436125.1 Cyclobacteriaceae bacterium
TCTGTTAAAAAGGTTCTCCACGATTTGGTGATCTCCGCCTTAAAACGATCAGCATCCTTATCGTTTTTGATGTTGCTCAATGGAAACACAAAATGTAGATCGGGATGAACGTATTTCTGATTTTTGGAACAAGCTGCGCAAACACCACAGGCATCATCCGGTTGTCTGTCGGTACATTGGATATAGCTTGCGTAAGCAAGGGCTAATGGAAGGTTGAGCGCTCCTTCTTTGCCAGCAATAAGTTGGGCATGTGCCATCTTATTATTCTGTACCGATTGAATCAGCTTTTGTTTTATTTCCTGCAATCCTGGTATGTCAGCGAATCTCATGCTTTGTCAGTCTTTTTCTCCCATACACGATTAGCCGCAGTCGATTCGAAAAGGTGCTGCAATATTTTTTTATCGGAAGCGGCTAATGTTTTGCTCCTCCTCTCATATACTTTCTCTGCCGTGTCCAGCATTTTATTCAATTGAAAAGTAGTGAAACCTGCAGCACCTCCCCATGCAAATGAAGGAATGAATGTGCGCGGAAAGCCATCACCAAATATATTACATCCTATGCCCACTACAGTTCCTGTGTTAAACATAGTATTGATACCACATTTACTATGATCACCCATGATCAAACCGCAGAATTGTAAACCTGTATCTTTAAATCCTCCTTTTTTATAATTCCAGATTTTTATGTTTTCGTAATTGTTTTTCAAGTTAGAAGTATTAGTGTCCGCACCCAGGTTACACCATTCACCAATTACAGAATTTCCTAAAAAACCGTCATGACCTTTATTACTGAATCCAAAGATTACCGAATTACTTATTTCGCCACCTACTTTCGAGTAAGGCCCTACGGTGGAGTCGCCTCGAATTTTAGCGCCCATGTTTACGTGTGAACCTTCACATAACGCAAACGGTCCCCGAATCATACTGCCTTCCTGTACTTGCGTGTTCTTTCCAAGATAGATCGGCCCGTTCTCTGCATTGAGAATGGCTGCTTTGATGATGGCACCTTCTTCTATAAAAATATCTTTGCCCACTTCACCATATACAATGGTGTGTGCATCATTAAGATCATTCGATTTTCTGCCTTTGGTTAACAACTCAAAGTCTGATTTGATCTGGGTTCCGTTGTACTGAAAAATCTTCCACACCTGATCAATGAGAGTAACCTCTCCAGGGTATTCTGTCTGCTGAATATTTTCTAAGGATGTATTGGTATTTCTTGCAGCTAATAAAACCCCATCTTTGGATAGTCCTTGCTCTTCACTTAATGTACCAATTGCCTGGATAAGCTTTTCGTCAGGACATACTGCTCCGTTCACCAGTAGATTGTCAGCACTGTTTTTGGTAGGGTACTTTTCCTGTAGGTAATCAATTGTTTGATAAGAGACCTTTGTTTTAAGGTGCCTTTCCCATTTTTCTGTGACGGTAAGAATCCCAACTCTTATTTCGGATACGGGACGCGTAAGGGTAAAAGGGGAAAGGTCCTGGCGAATGGATGGATCGTCAAAGAGGATTACATTCATTTTGTAAAAATAGGGGGCCGTTAAGAATGATCACCACAATAAAGCCATTAAAATGGAAATTTGAGGCAAAAAGAAAGGTCTCCAATTCGGAGACCTTTTTTAATATTACCAAGACAGAAATGCTTACGCTTTCTTGCCGTATTTCTTTTGGAATTTCTCCACACGTCCTGCCGTGTCCATAAACATCTTCTTACCAGTGTAGAATGGATGAGAGGCAGAACTTACCTCGACCTTTATTACAGGGTAGTCTTTTCCGTCAGTCCACTTATCAGTTTCATCTGAAGTAGCGGTAGAACGGGTCAAAAACTTAAAATCACATGAGGTATCCCAAAAAATGACTTCTTTATATTCTGGATGTATCTCCTTCTTCATAGCTGTTTTTTTCTTTTCGGACTGCAAAAATAAGGAACTGGACTCTATTTACAAGGCTCGGTGTATCATAAATTGTTGAGAACCTAAAATGATGGTATTTTGCGTTAAAATTACGAAGAGACAGCCAATACAGATCCTTTTTGCTTGCTTTTGAAATTTTGGAAAGGTACTTATGGCTATTCCCTCAAATCATTAATCATTGTAAAATGCCTCAAATTCAGTTGAAAGGCTTCCTTTGTACCTCGATTCATAAAAAATGAAGCATTTAGCCGTCCTTTTGTTGATGTTTCAGGTGACGGGTGCATTTGCCCAAAGTACCAATGCTCCTCTGAATGAAGACTACTATCACTGGATTGACCGCTATGAGATAAAGGCGGGTCGGATCGTACCTCAAGTATTTACTTCTGTAAAACCTTATAAAAGGAAGGCTATTGCCGCTTTTGTCGATTCTGTACAATTAAGCGACAATGTTTTTAGCTCCTCAGCTGACCTTTATAATTACCAATACCTAAGAAATGACAACTGGGAGTGGAGTGGATCTGAGGACAATGAGAGCAAGAAACCCGTGCTCAAACATCTCTATAAAAAGAAGTCTGATTTTTTGTTCTCCGATCTGCCTGAGTTCGATATTCATGTCAATCCTGTATTGTACACCAGCTTTGGCCATGATGGTCAGGCGGGAGAGTCATTGTACCTCAACTCAAGAGGCGTGGAGATCAGAGGGATGATTGACCGAAAAATTGGGTTCTATACTTTCCTTACCGATAATCAAGCCAGGCTTCCTTTATATGTGCGCGATGGTATTGCTCAAAATCCAGTTGTTCCTCATGAAGGATTCTGGAAGGATTATAAAGACAATGGCGTAGACTATTTTCAAGCCAGGGCCTATATCGACTTCGATATCAGCAAGCATATTTACATGCAGTTTGGGAATGATAAAACCTTTATCGGAAACGGTTATCGCTCGCTCATCTTCTCGGATTATGCACCTCCCACACTGTTTCTACGGACTAATGTAAAAGTGTGGAAACTGAATTACCTATTTCAACTCAACAGGGTAGCAGCAGATGCACCGGGGTCTATTGGTGGATCGGGAAGTGGGAAGAGAAGGTATCCTGAAAAGTTTATGGCCTTCCATCATGCCAGTATCAACATTGGAAAGAAATTTAACCTGGGATTTTTTGAGTCTGTTGTGTTCAGCCCCAAGGACAGCTTGAACGACAATACTTTTGATCTCAGCTACCTTAATCCCGTTATTTTTTACAGGGCCATTGAACAGCAATTTGGTAGTAGCGACAATGTGATTCTAGGAATGGATTTTAAATGGATGGTGGCGAAGCGACTTTCAGCTTACGGCCAGGTAGTCTTCGATGAGTTTCTATTGGACAGACTAAAAGAAGGCAACGGCTGGTGGGCCAATAAATTTGCACTACAGGGTGGAATAAAATATGTTGATGCGTTGGGCGTCAATAACCTTGACATGCAGTTGGAAGCTAACGTGGTAAGACCTTATACGTATTCACACAATACGCAATATGGTAGTTATACGAACTACAGACAACCTTTTGCTCATCCGCTTGGCGCCAATTTTAAAGAACTGATTGGTATATTAAGATATCAACCCGTACCCAAGTTGAATTTAATTGCCAAGGTAATTTATGCAGAGGTTGGTCGTGATACCACAGGGGTGAATTGGGGGAGTGATTTATTGAAAAGTAATTCGACCCGTGAACAGGAATTTGGTAATACCATCGGGCAAGGGTTGCTGAATAAAATTACCTATCTGGATTTAACTGCTTCCTATATGCTGAAGCATAATCTTTTCATTGATATGAAATTGATCCGTAGGGACTCAGCCATTCCTTCCATTTCCGGAACAATTAATACTACAATAACTTCCTTAGCTTTGCGGTGGAATATTGGCCAGCGCCTGTATGATTTTTAATTGATGAAGACTTTTCTCCGCATTCTTAACTACACACCCCACATTGGTACCAGGCTGGTGTGGTTTTTTATATTTTCTATCCTGGGAATCATCTTTGGCGCGTTTAATATCGTGCTGGTGATACCCATGCTTCAGGTTTTGTTTGAGCGCAATATTGATGATCCCGTTCCTCCTTTACCTGAACTTAGTTTTTCATCCGATTACATCGTTGGAGTATTCAATCATTACTTTCGAATGATTATTCAAGAGAATGGAACATTGAATGCATTGCTCTTTGTATGTGGATTAATCGTACTCTGTGTTTTATTCGCCAATGTGTTTCGATTTCTTGAAAGGGTAGTGGCCACCAAAATCAGAGTGGATCTGGTTAGAAATATCAGATTGGCCATTTTTGGCAATGTGTCCAGATTGCACATCGGATTTTTCAACAGCGAACGCAAAGGAGATTTGATATCTCGGTTTACCAACGATGTACAAGAGGTAGAGGCTGCGGTGATGAATAGTTTAAAAGCAGTACTCAAGGAGCCCATTACCATCATCGTTTATTTTGCGATATTATTTACCATATCAGCTAAGCTTACGCTCTTCACATTAATTGTATTACCCGTTATGGGTGGTGCATTAGCAGAGATTATTAAAAGGTTGAAACGTCAGGCCAAACAAAGCCAGGAGTCTCTCGGTAGGATTGTAAATATTTTGGATGAGACATTCGGGGGCATGCGGGTAGTGAAAGCATTTAATGCACGCGGCTTTATTGTTCGTAAGATGGAAGAAGAGTCCGACTATTACAGAAAAGTAAATAAGTCGATGTCATACAAAAACGAAATGGCTTCCCCTGTTTCTGAAGTATTGGGGGTGATGATTATTGCGGTAATTATTTTCTTTGGAGGTAATATGGTATTGAGTGAAGAGTCCACGTTGTCCCCAGATGTGTTCCTTGGTTTCCTCGCCATTTTCTCAATGATCATTCAACCTGCCAAAGCATTTTCAAACGGCATTACCGCATTACAAAAAGGAACAGCATCGGCCAATAGAATTTTTGAAACCATCGATACGGAGCCTGTGATTCAAAGCCCTCCCAATGCGTTGAAGATAGAAAAATTTCAAGGGGCTATTGAATTTGTAAATGTATCGTTTGCCTATGACGCTGACCGGGTATTGAAAAACATCAACCTCACCATTCCAAAAGGAAAGATGATCGCTTTGGTGGGGCCATCGGGGGGAGGTAAGTCTACATTGGCGGACTTGGTACCAAGATTTTATGATCCTACAGAAGGTGAAGTAAAAATTGATGGTCACTCACTCACTCAATACGATGTCACTTCATTGAGAAATCAACTCGGTATTGTTACTCAGGAATCCATTTTATTTAATGATTCAATTTTTAATAATATCAGTTTCGGAACTCCTAATGCTTCGGAACAAGATGTGATGAATGCAGCGAAAGTGGCCAATGCCCATGATTTCATTATGCAAACAGAGCATGGTTATGAAACAACTATCGGAGAGCGTGGGTCTAAACTTTCAGGAGGACAACGACAACGATTAAGTATCGCTAGAGCAGTGTTAAAAAACCCTCCCATATTAATTTTAGATGAGGCCACTAGTGCTTTAGATACTGAATCTGAAAAACTGGTACAAGAAGCTTTGTTCAATTTAATGAAGAACAGGACTTCTATTGTTATTGCGCATCGACTGAGTACCATTCAGCATGCAGACGAAATTGTAGTTATTCAGGATGGTGAGATTGTGGAAAGGGGTACGCACGATGAGCTCAATCAAAAGGATGGTGTATATCGCAAACTCAGCGACTTCCAAAATGGCGATAATTAGAGGGGTTAACGAAACCTTCACATCTACCTCATGCAAGGTTTTCACCCATATTGCGTTTTAGGTTTATATGAAAAAGCATATGTTTGTTGACTAACGTGCAGGGAATGAACAAAAGACGGGTTATTTTCTTCGTAATTTTTGGGGTATACCATCTCATAATACTTGTATTTACAAGCTATGTGGATGCTCAGAAACAAGACTTGGGTGTGCTTACAAGTATGTATGGATGGCTTCACTTGTTCAAGTATGGCGCAGTTTTGGGATTGATATTGTTTGCGATAGACTTTATATGGTCATGGCGATTAACCAAATCCTCTGAGAAAGAGCAGGAAGCATTATCTTTTGAAATCAACAACCTTAAAGCTAAGGTATACGATTTGCAGGAAGCCAATAAGCCACAACCTGAGCCCAATCCAGAATCGGAGAGCAAATAAATATGGAGGCCCGGGAAATTATCAAAGGTGAATTAAATCAGGCTGCTCAAACTTTAACTCATTTTCTACAATCTTCAGAAGCGCTGAACAGCATTGAAGCAGCTGCTTCAATGATGGTAACGGCTATTCAATCGGGCAATAAAATTATTTCTTGTGGTAACGGAGGTTCACACTGCGATGCGATGCATTTTGCTGAAGAACTTTCAGGTAGATTTCGCGGCAACCGCAAAGCTTTACCCGCACTCTCAATCTCTGATGTTTCTCACATTACTTGTGTAGGTAATGATTATGGATTTGAATTTATTTTTTCCAGATATGTGGAGGCGCTCGGTAACAAGGGCGATGTGTTGTTAGCCATCAGTACCAGCGGTAATTCGGCCAATGTGATTAATGCGGTCAAAGTGGCCAAAGAAAAAGGGATGTATGTAGTTGCCTTGAGTGGAAAAGATGGAGGCAAACTCGCTTCGTTGGCGGACACCAACATTATTGTGCCCCATGATGGGTTTGCCGACCGCATCCAGGAAGTGCACATTAAAGTTATTCATATCCTTATTCTTCTTATAGAGAAGCATTTGGAGTAGCATTGATCTCTTAAAAATCCTATTATTACATTTTAGCAATTCAGTATCAAATGGTAGCAAAAACCTTTGGTAGCGCAGTGCATGGCGTAGATGCGCAAACCATCACCGTGGAGGTCAATATCATTCAGGGAAATAAATTCTGGATGAGTGGCCTGCCTGACAATGCGGTAAAAGAAAGTCAACATCGGGTAGAGTCAGCCTTGAAAGGATTGGGGTATTACATGCCACGCAATAAAGTGGTTGTTAATCTTGCGCCTGCGGATGTGCGCAAAGAAGGCTCCGCCTATGATCTTCCTATCGCATTAAGTATTCTTCAGGCATCCGCTCAGGTGCCCATTGAAAAATTAGATCAATATGTGATTATGGGAGAGCTGTCTCTCGATGGAGTTCTCCGCCCGATTAAGGGAGCATTACCCATTGCCATTCAATCCCGTAAGGAAGATTTCAAAGGAATTGTTTTGCCGAAGGCCAACGCACGCGAAGCTGCCATTGTGAATAAGCTCAATGTCATTGGTGTAGAAACATTAAAAGAAGCTATCGATTTTTTCACGGATAAGATTCAGATTGATCCGCTCATTGTTGATACCCGTGAGGTGTTCAATGAACAATTGAATTCGTACGAAAGTGACTTTAGAGATGTACAAGGGCAGGAGAATATCAAAAGAGCATTGGAGATAGCGGCAGCCGGTGGCCATAATGCCATTATGATAGGTCCGCCCGGTGCGGGTAAAACCATGTTGGCAAAACGTTTGCCGTCCATACTTCCTCCTCTTACCCTTAACGAAGCTTTAGAGACTACCAAAATACATTCTGTTGCCGGTCGATTAGGAACCAATGATGCCTTGATTACCAATCGTCCATTTCGATCTCCTCATCATACCATATCTGATGTGGCGCTGGTTGGAGGTGGAGGTAATCCACAACCTGGAGAAATTTCTTTGTCGCATAATGGTGTTTTATTTCTGGACGAACTACCTGAGTTTAAGAGAACGGTGTTGGAAGTGATGCGCCAACCGATGGAGGAAAGGAAGGTAACTATCTCAAGAGCGAAAGTATCGATCGATTATCCGGCTAACTTTATGCTCATCGCCAGCATGAACCCTTGTCCGTGTGGTTATTACAATCATCCTGAAAAGGAATGTGTGTGTGCACCGGGTGTTGTGCAGCGCTATTTGAGTAAAGTGAGCGGGCCATTGTTGGATCGCATTGACTTGCATGTAGAAGTAGTTCCTGTCAGTTTTGATGAGATGACTTCACAAAGGAAATCGGAAAGCAGTGAAGAGATCAGAGAACGTGTGGTAGCTGCCAGAGAGATTCAAGCAAAACGATTCAAGGGCAATCCAGATATGTATTGCAATGCCATGATGGGTTCCAGTATGGTAAAGAAAGTGTGTATGATCAATGATGCCGGTCGTGCATTGTTAAAAACGGCCATGGAAAGATTGGGCCTTTCAGCTAGAGCGTACGATCGTATCTTAAAAGTTTCGCGTACCATTGCTGATCTTGCAGGCAGTGAGGAAATAAAAATTGAACATTTGGCGGAAGCCATTCAGTACCGTAGTTTGGACAGAGAAGGCTGGGCGGGCTAGTTAAGGTGATGATTTGGGTGATGAGTTGATGGAATGATATGATAATGTGAGGATGAGATGATTTTTTTATCCTTTAATGTCTTAGTGGCTAATAATGAACGAGATTTTAATTTTATAATATGAAACTAATTCGATTCGGTGAAAAGGGTAAAGAGCAACCCGGAGTATTAATTGATGGAAAACTATACGATGCATCTGCTTTTGGTGAAGACTATGGCGAAACGTTTTTCGAAACCAACGGACTCAACAGATTGCAAACTTGGCTGGATGAAAATAAAGGGTCGCTTCCTTTTGTGAAAGAGGGCACACGATTGGGTGCTTGTTTTCAAAGACCTTCCAAAATTGTTTGTATTGGACTTAACTATACCAAACATGCTTTTGAATCCAAGATGCCACTACCACCGGAGCCGATTATTTTTTTTAAATCCAACTCAGCTCTAACGGGTCCTAATGATGGCCTGACCATTCCTAAAAACAGTAGGAAGACCGACTGGGAAGTGGAGCTGGCTGTGGTGATAGGTAAAAAAGCTTCTTATGTAGAGGAGAAGGAGGCCATGGATTATGTAGCGGGATTTTGTTTGCATAACGACTATAGTGAACGTGAGTTTCAGTTAGAGAAAAACGGACAATGGGTGAAAGGAAAAAGCTGCGATACGTTTGCGCCAATGGGACCTTACTTAGTAACCAAAGATGAAATATCAGATTTCAATAACCTGCACATGTGGTTGAAAGTGAACGGCAAGATGATGCAGGATAACAATACGGATGACATGATTTTCGAAGTGCCTTTTTTGGTGCACTACATCAGTCAGTTCATGACCTTGTTACCAGGCGATGTGATTTCCACAGGAACGCCTTCAGGTGTAGGGCACGGTTTCAATCCTCCTGTTTATTTGAAAGCAGGTGATATGGTAGAGCTAGGAATTGAAGAGTTGGGGGAGCAGCGACAGGAGGTGAGTTAAAATCTATTGATTATGAAGTTCAGGATTGATAAATACCAAGACACCTATCGCCAGCAGATGCTGGAGGTTTGGGAGGCTTCCGTTCGCGCAACACATCACTTTCTCGATCCTGATGATATTGATTTTTATAAGTCACTGGTGAGTAATATCGACTTTGATCAGTTTACTGTTTACCTGAGCTTAACGGACAAAGATGAGGTGCTAGGATTTCTGGGAGTAGCGGGCAAAAAATTGGAAATGGTATTTCTGAAGCCTGAGTGCATTGGAAAAGGGATAGGCAGGGCGTTAACTACCTTAGCCATCGAAGATTTAGGTGTCACGGAGGTCGATGTGAATGAGGGAAATGTGAATGCAGTAATATTCTATGAGAGTTTTGGTTTTAAGGTATACGACCGTACTCCTATTGATGATACAGGTAAACCTTACCCCATCTTGAAGATGCGACTAAAGGAATGATGGTGGTTCTTTCGAATAACAAATAGAGAAAAGAATTCATACAACCGAATTTGATTTCTGTTTGCTATGTGCTATTTCTCTTTCCCTACAATTTTGTAGTTTGGTTGTTGTGAAAAAGACCATTTTCCTTTATGGATTGGCACTGGCTGTGCTCGTGCTCATCATGCGAATGATTGAGTATCGTTTCCTGGTGCGTGATCTCACCCTTGAGTTTTATATTGGTTTGGTGGCCCTGTTCTTTACGGCTTTGGGTATTTGGGTAGGATTACGATTTACCGGCAAGAAGGTGGTGGTGATCAACCCTGAGTTTCGTTTCAATGAAAAAGAGCAAACTCAACGTGGCATCAGCAAGCGTGAATTAGAAGTATTGGGGCTGATGGCAGAAGGGCTGGCCAATCAGGAGATTGCGGATCAGTTATTTGTTTCCTTAAATACGGTAAAGACCCATTCTTCCAACCTTTTTTCTAAGCTGGAGGTAAGCAGAAGAACACAGGCCATTCAAAAAGCAAAAGAATTGAACTTAATCCCCTAGTCCTTTAGGGTGATTCTCCCTTAAGCCGTCAAATCACCCGAAAGAATGAGTGCGTTTTAATTCATATTCCACACATTTGATCATAAATTCATCAATCCACAAAAGCACTTCGTTTATGAAAAAAGTTGTTTTAACATTTGGTTTGATAGCCGGGCTTATTGTTACAGCGCTTATGCTTGCTTCTATGCCGTTGATGGGCGATGGTACCATCAGTTTTGAAAATGGCGAGCTGTTAGGATACACCTCTATGATTATCGCATTGTCTTTGATCTATTTTGGTGTGAGGTCATTCCGCGATAATCACAATGGTGGGGTGCTTTCTTTTGGCAAAGGTTTTCAGGTAGGTATTCTTATTGCTGCCATTGCTGCCGTTATCTACGCTTTCGGCTGGGAGGTATATGTAAATACTTCCTCAGGAGATTTTATGGAGCAGTACACCGAGCAGTATTTGCAGCAAATGGAGAAAGAAGGAGCTACAACAACAGAACTGGATGAAATGAAAGTGGAAATGGACAGCATGGCTGAAATGTATAAAAACCCATTGATCCGATTTGGAATGACTTTGATGGAAATTGTTCCAGTGGGTTTGATTATTACTTTGTTGAGTGCTTTTCTACTAAAGCGAAATGAAAGTGATGATCGGACAACATAATGAACCAAACACAAAATTTTAAGATGCAGTCACTCGTACACACCCCTACCAACGATATAAAAAACAGCCTTGAGTTTTACCAGAAGCTGGAGTTTAAAATTGTGACAGATAAAACACGAACACTCGTAACGGATGGGAAAGCAGTGATTGAAATTAATCCAGATCGGTTTGCCAGAGCTGGTGTAAAACTTTTTAAAAAGAAGTGGACAAAAGAAGTCACTAGGTTGAAAAAGTTAACCGTAGTGCATAAAACCAAAGAGGGATTTTTGCTGAGTGACGCGAGTAATGTGTGGATTTATTTGGTTGAAGGAGCGTCAAATATAAAACACAAGCCTACCAAAACCGCTTTTAGTGTTTTGGGTAATTACGCAGGGTTGAGCTTGGAGTCGCTGGACATTGCGCGATCAGTAGCCATCTGGAAAGCGTTGGGATTTGAAACCAATGGGTCCCCAGAGCAA
>JAGQYK010000001.1:44224-109751 GCA_020436125.1 Cyclobacteriaceae bacterium
AGGTTGGGTAGCCTGCAAGAATGAAGATGAGCTGATGGTGAATATCATGAACCCGTTAATGTGTCCTCATCTCTTTTTCAATCCATCGTTAACTTATTTTAATGGCAAAGAAAACAATCCCAAAGTGATCAAAAAGATAAGATCATTAAAGATTCCAATTATGGAAGAGATTACCCACTTCAACGATAAAAATATAGTGGACAATGTGATTATTCGTGATCCGGGTGGATATGGTTTTTTTATTTTCAATGATTAATAATTGTTAACAAATGGAATTAGGTGCATTTTCAGTAAGTCTCAATGTCAAGGACTTGAAGGCTTCCAAACAATTTTATGAGAACCTCGGCTTTTCTGTATTTGCTGGTGAGATGGAAAGAAATTATTTGATTATGAAAAACGGAAAGGCCCTGGTGGGTCTGTTTCAGGGTATGTTTGATAAGAATATTTTAACCTTCAACCCCGGGTGGGATGAAAGTGCAAACAAAGTTGATGAATTTAAAGATGTTCGGGATATTCAAAAATCATTAAAAGCAAAGGGAATGGAGCTTGTAAGAGAAGCAGATGAGAATTCTACAGGACCGGAAAGCATTACTTTGATTGACCCTGACGGTAATCCGGTACTTATTGATCAACACGTATAGATAAGTAAGGTGATTAGCTAGCTGATCCACTGTCTGAAGATAGGGGCAGTTTCTTTGCTAACGTATACATCTTCTTTGCAATCAGGAGTCAAATGGATTTTAATTTTTCCATTGTCTGGTTTGAACTTTTCAATGGCATTGAGACAGCAGAGATATTTTCTATTGAGTCGAAAGAATTGCGTGGGATCAACAATTTCTTCTAGTTCAGAAATGGTCTTGTCTATGATCAACTGCCTTCCGGTAAAGTCTTTGGCGAAAACAATTTTGTGTTCAGTGAAAAAATAGGCGATGTCGTTGAGATTGAGTGCAATGAACTCTGTACCTTTTTTCGCCAGAATACGATCCTTTGAGGAGGGAGATTGGATATGGTTAAGAATCTTCAATAGGTTGCCTTGTAAAAAATGTTCCTTAAGTTTTTTTACTTTTTCTAATGACCGCCCGAGCTTCTCTTCCGTTATGGGTTTGAGTAAATAGTCCACTGAGTTGAACTCAAAAGATTCCATAATGTATTTGTCGTAAGCGGTAGTAAAGATCACAGGAAATTTTACCGGATGCTGTTTGAATATTTCAAATGAGTGATCATCGGACAATTGAATATCGACAAAAGCCAAATCAGGTTCAGTATTGTTTTTCAACCATTGTAAGGTTTCTTTTACACTACCCAACTGAGCCATTACTTCAATCGATGGATCGATTACTTTTAGCATAGCTACCAACTTGGCGCGAGCTGGCAGTTCATCTTCAATTATTATTGTTCTCATGACTGTTTAATGGGGTAAGTGGCAGACTGACAATAAACTTTCCATTTTCTTTATAAGCTTTAATTGGGTTACCTGTAATGAGTTGAAATCTTTCAGTCAGATTTTTTAAGCCTATTTGTGATGAGTTTTGCTTGTTACCTTTCTCTTGAATTTGATTGATGATGGTCAATTGATTATTCTGCACATCTACATCGATATGCAATGGTTTTTGTTCGCTGATTTCATTGTGCTTCACAGCGTTTTCAAAAGCAACAAAAACTGACGTAGGCGGAATGAGATAATCCTTTTCTGCGGAGCCATTGAACTGTTTTTTAATGATCAACGCTTTTCCGAAGCGCAGATGCAACAAATCAGTATATCGATGTGTGAATTCCAACTCGTCCTCAAGCAGCACCAACGTATGGTCTTTTTGAATCAGTATGTAGCGATAGACCTCTGCAAGATTTTCTGTAAAGAGATGCGCCTTTTCTCGATCAGACTTAATCAAATAGGAAAGCGTGTTTAAAGAGTTAAACATAAAATGAGGATCAACCTGGTTCTTCAAGGCAGTCAATTCAGCTTCTGCTCGGGCACGCTGTAGTTGTTCATTTTTCACCGTCTCACTTTCTTTTTCTTTTACCAGAAAAACTGTTTCGTAAACATGAGTTACAAACAGCACGCAAATCACGTTGATGAGCACAACCATTTGTATTGTACTCCAATCTGTTTTCGGAAACCCAGCCCAGATGTACCACAAGCAAAGCCAGGCAATGGTTAGGGGTGCGGTATAAAAAATATTATTCATTAAAAGCAGCACCAGTTTTTCAACAGGCTTATCAAACCAGGTAAAACGTTTGCGGGTACGGAACAATAGATAACGATTGCCTTGCCAAATGAGATAGGCCAACGAGATAAAATATAAGTAGCCTAACCAATAGGAAAGATCGGTGAATGTGAGGGTGCCAAATAATCCGGTGGTATTAGGAATGAGTAACCCAAAAAAGGGGATGCCTATCCACCTGAAGGTATTGTCATCCAGTTTGATTTCTGAATGAGTAATTCTTTTTTCCGTTTCGCGCTCCGATTGTTCCGGTTCAGGCATTTTATTCCTTTTTGTATTGATAAAGTTCGCAAATTCAATTCAGAATCAACTTATGAAACTTATTTATCAAATTTTAATCTCGATTGCAGTGACACAAAACGTGAGCCAAGGTATGTCGCAGGGTTTTGAAAGTGAAAGAATTTTCAAGGAGGCAAGTATTCAATTGGATGCAGTCATTGAAAAAGTGTTTCCGTTGTTTGGGCCCATTGAAGAAATGAAGTGGGCGCCTGGGTGGAACCCGGAAATTATCTACTCTACAACAGGCGTTGTTGATGAGCATATGATTTTTAAAACAAAAGGGAAATTTGAAGAGGAAGAAGATTATACCTGGGTTGTGTCTCAATTTGCTCCGGAACATTTTAGTATTACCTACTCTATACACACTAAGGAACGTATCTGGTTTGTCAATGTAACATGTAGCACTCAGAGGGGTAAGACCATAGCGAAGGTAAAGTATACTTTTACAGGGTTGACTAATCGTGGTAACGTACGCAATAAAATGGCTTTGGAAAAAATGTTTGAGAATAATTTAAAGGATTGGGAAAGGGCCATCAACCATTATATTTATACAGGAAGAAAGATTGAAGAATAGAAATCAACTTAACAGCATAACTATGGATACATCTTACTTAAACTATTGGGCTATTCTTGTTTCGGCATTATCAACTTTTTTAATTGGAGGGTTATGGTATTCTCCGGCTGTTTTTGGCAAAGCCTGGATGAAGGAAAATGGAATGACAGAAGAAGATCTGAAAAAGGGAAATATGGCTAAGATATTTGGTCTGGCATTTTTGATGGGCCTGATTGCAGCCATCAACTTGGCCATGTTTATGGGGCCTGAAGCAGATCTATCTTTTGGTGCCTTTGCCGGGTTTGCTGCAGGAGCGGGATGGGTTGCGACATTTGTAGGAACGCATTATTTATTTGAACGAAAATCCTTTAAATTATTTTTGATTAATGCCGGCTACAGCATTGTTGCCCTTACTATAATGGGGATTATAATAGGGGCATGGAAATAGCATACCATGGGTAAGTTATTAATCACTTTGTGTCTACCTGTTTTAATAGGTTGTCAAACGAGTAACAGAGATTTAAATATGGACTCCACCGACAAAATTATTACCGTAACTGCATTCTTGAATTGTTCTCCAGAAGTAGCATTTGGATATTTTTCGGAAAATGAGTTGTTGGAAAAGTGGCTTACGGCAAAGGCTGATGTTGTGATGGAACCTGGTGGTAAGTTTGAATTATTCTGGACTCCGAATGATCCCGACTTGACCAATAACAGCACCTATGGATGTAAAGTACTGGCTGTTGATCAACCTAATTATCTGAACATTGAGTGGAAGGGTAACGCTGAACAAAAATCATTTATGAATTCAGTAAGACCATTAACTAATGTTACCTTCATCTTTACAAAAATAGATAATACAAGAACCAAGGTTACGCTTGTACATACAGGATGGCGCCCTGGCGAAGAGTGGGAGGCTGCTAGATTATATTTCATAAAGGCGTGGAGCGGAGCTTTAAAGGAACTGCAGACTTTGGTGAATGAAGTTGGAGTTGGTTGACAGGTTGCATTATTAAAGCACGCAGAATTATGAAATTCATTCAGATAACATTTATTATCGCTTTAATGGGCTGTCATAATCCTCAAAGTCAAAATGAATCACCGGCAGCTCATCCATTAACAGGAGAATGGAGAAATCTTTCCCTTAAAGTAGAAATAGATAAAAAGAATGGGGAGCCCACCAGTATATTTGAAGTAAATGCAAATACATGGGAGGAACAACTACAAATAAGACCTATTCGCACTTACTTCAGAGATGACAGTACTTTTAATTCGGAGCATTTCAATTTGCAGGACAGCCTTGTGTTAAATCCTAGCGGTTTCTGGACCGCAACTGAAGATGAGATTACAATGATTACTACAAAACCCTTTTCAGATACAACATCTTGCACCTACACTATTGAGGATAATGTTGTCATCTTCTGTTGTTGGGTGGATTGGGATGAAGACGGTGAAAAGGATGATTGGTACTTGGGAACTCAGAAGAAGTACTAAGAGCCTTTATGGTTTCATTAGCCAAAAAATAGATTCATAATTAAATACAGTAAATGAAAAAATATTATCCGTAGGTGATCCTGCTGGGTGCGCCTTGTTGGTCGCATCGAAAGTGAGTTGCTTCACCACTTTGCCGTCAATCGATACTTTAAACACCTGAAAATTTCCTTTCTCGTCCGGTGCAATGTAAGCCACCCATTTCTGGTCATGAGAAAGTGCGATGCCAGAATACAATTGATCGCTATTAAAAGAATGAATTTTTTTACCTGGCTTTCCGTCAATAGGTACAATGTGAATCTCTTTTAATTCCGGAGTGACAACATACTCCACAATCAGGTTTTTACTGTCATTCATCCATTGAGAGTCGGTAAAGCTTCCTTCTTCAAGACCTGGAGGCACCAATTCGATTTGTTCAGTGGTAGGCTCCCCTGTTTCCTGATTAATTCCAATTAAAAAAAGTTTATTGATTCGATCCGAAGTAGGGGCAGTATTGGAGACTATCCACTTGCCGTCAGGAGACCAACGAGGCCATCCAGTTTCATAACCTCCTTTCGAAAGTGGTTTTCCTTTTGATGCATCGTTGTTCGGTTGTATCCAGATGTCGTCTGTGCCATCAGCATGAGTGTGAAAGGCAATCCATTTGTTATTGGGCGACCAGGCCATACCCTGATCTTCGGAGTAGGAAGCGCGCACTACCACATCCGGCTTATCCTTAGGTTGGTTCATGTCAAAATTGACATAACCTATCTCCTGTGTGATGTCCGGATAGTTCCTGTCGTCCATTACCCTTCTCCAGTTGCCATAGGTGAATGAGAGTAGCTTACCATCAGGGTGCCAATGAGATATTTCCGACATGAAGGTAGTAATAGGTTTTGATTCACCGCCATCTCCATCCACCGCTGCAATGAATACCTTATAGTCTTGTAATCTAAAGAGTACTGATCCGTCTTTGGCCACTGAAGGGGCATAACTATCCCGTGAGAAACTGGCCAGTTGGGTTCTTGATTTTGATTTCATATCATATTGTTGTAGATCAATCACTTCTTTTTCATTGGCGAGACTGAAGTACAGAAATTGACCATCAGGAGAAAATGCAATAGGTCCGTAACTGTCTACTTTTATTTTTTCTGAATTGGAATTAGCAAGGTCAAGTTGAATTGAGCGTTTTCCATTTTCTTCTATGATGCCCGCAAAAGAATTGGATGAGGGATTCCATTGTATTGATTCTATCAACTCATTTTCTGCTATTACTTTTTCATCTTCACCGATATTGTTCATTATCCACATTTGTGTCTTGCCATCATTTTTAGATAAGCCTGCTACCTGTTGACCATCCGAGGACCAGGTTAAATCTTTGATGTCAGCCCTATCAAGTTCTAGATTGTTGTTACTAAAAACTTTTCTATCAGGCCATAGCGGTAAACCTTGCTTAGTTAGTAGATCATAGATATACCAGTATTCCCTGTCACCACCGATTTCGTAAGTCACAAGGTGTTGACTATCTGGCAGCCAGGTAAGGGTGATGACAAAAGTGCCATGCTTTTCCAGTTCAAAGGTTGCTCCCCCTACCACTTGCTGCACTAAAATTTGTTTGCGATCCGAGTAGGCAAAAAGTTTTCCGTCTGGTGATATGGCCCCAAATGGATCGCGATAAGCTACAGGCCCTTTTTGCTTTACCGCTTTAATGAACTGCATTTGTGGGGCACTGGTTTGCTCTTGCCCTTTTTCAGTTTCACAACTTAGTAAGCAACAGAAAAGGATGAGTAGTAAATATTTTAACATAATCTTAGAAGATAAAATACAGGATGAATAAGATGATCAATAGAATGGCCACCCATTTGAAGCCGGAGCTATATTCAGCGAACTCATAACCACAGATGTGACACACTTTATTTTTCACATCAGTTTCCATGGCGCAGGAGGGGCATTCTTTTGTTTTCATTGAATTGCGTATCATTTAGGTAACCCATGGTTGTTATATGGGCTATTCTATGAAGTGGTTTAATTTAAATTTAATAAAAAACAGATGGTTAATACTTGAAATGGAGATATTAGTGGTATGGTAAAATATAAATTAGCTTTTCTGATAATTATGATACTTTTCGGTGCCTGTAAGTCACAGCCTGAAAGTGAGGCGAGATGGTGTGATCAATTGCCAAGAGAAGCCAATACACAATTTAAAAAATCGGATTACTCAAATTATTGGTTTGAGGTATACCAAGTACACGATAGTATTTATGCGATCTATGAGCCTTATCAATGGCAAGAGGTGATTTCTTATCTCATCATTGGAAATGAATTTGCATTGTTATTTGATACGGGTAATGGTATTGGAAATATTAAGCAAGTTGTAAATAAAATTACCTCTCTACCGATTCGAGTGCTTAATTCTCATTCACATTATGATCATGTCGGTGGAAATGCAGATTTCGATTTTATTTATGGAATGGATACGGAGTTTACGCGATTAAGAAAGCAGGGACTTCCACATGAACGCGTTGCTGAAGAGGTCTCACCCGAAGCTTTATGCAAACCGTTACCCGAAGGAGTTGTTGCAGAAGAACACATCATCCGACCTTATGAAATTGATGAATATGTAACTGAAGGGTTTACCATTGATTTGGGTAATCGTTTGGTAGAGGTGTTAAGCATTCCGGGACATACGCCCGATGCGATAGGTTTATGGGACAAAGAGAACGGATTGTTGTGGACGGGTGATACCTTTTATCAAGGTGCAATATGGTTGTTCGCGAAAGAAACCAATTTGGCCGACTACAAACATTCAATCAACAGGTTAGCTGAGATATCGAAGTCGTTAAACCATTTACTTCCTGCGCACAATATTCCTTTGGTGGAGCCAACATTATTGGTGGAACTTGATGATGCCTTGACTCAAATAGAAAATAATGGAGTAAGGGGAACGGATATATCAGATGGAAGAATTCGTTACACCTTTGATCATTTCACAATTCTTATGAATAAGAATTAAGATTTCCTTTTGTTTTCAACAAACTGGAAGAATCTTTTCATGGCTACTTCTAATTCTTGCTGTGGAAAACAAGAGTGTACCAAACGAAACTGCCCATGTTGAGTATGTCCAAATCCGTTGCCAGGTGTAAGCAAGATGCCCGCCTGCTGATATAATTCATTCCAAAGCGCAGTCTCCAATGCCTGGGTATTGTCCTCCAGGAATTCAGATAGATCTAACCAGACGAATAGACTTCCTTGTGCTGGCGCGTACGGAACTTTAAGTTTTCTCAAGCAGCGTATAACAGTAAGGTAGTTTTCAGTTAATGATTGCTGATTGGTATTGATGTATTGCTCTACGAAAACTTCATCACTAAAGATCAACTCAAACATCCATTGGGTATAATTAGAGACCATTGAAGGACCATTCAAATTATTATAAGCCTCAATGAAGGTTTTGTTGAGTGAGTAAACCATGCCTACCCTAAAACCTGATGCACCAAAATCTTTGGAAAGTGCATACCAGTGATGAAGATATTCACTTTGTTTCTGTTGCATAATGTTGGCAAAGGAATAATAGGCAACAGGATTTGGATAATCGGCTTTTAGCTCTGGGTGTTGAGTATTGATAAGTGATAAACCATAAATTTCGTTGACGATGAAATGAATATGGTGCTCAATACACCAATCTGAAAATTCATTCAGTCTTGATTGAGAATACATTCCACCGGTTGGATTATCCGGATTAGTAATCACCAAAATGCGAAATCGCTTTCCTTGACTTTTAATATCTTCCAGTGCTGTATTAAGGTGATCAATCGTTAATAGTGGGCCATTTTTCAACTCTTCAACGTGGTGATGTGTAATGAGATTATACCTTTCCAATCCTGATTTATTTTGTATGTCTTGTTTATAGACTGGATAACAAGGAGCGGGGAATACAACCACATCGCCTGGCTCTCCTAAAATCCATGAGGTAAGATCAATGACGGACGTGGCACCCGCGGAAACGGCTAAATGCTCTGGATTGATCTCACAGTGGGTTAAGAATCTCGAATAAAAGCTGGCGACTTTTTCCCGAAAAGAGGGAGAGCCCGTGCTTTTGGTATAGTTGGCTACCCAGTTGGGTATCTCATGCTGAGTGGCCAATTGCTTCATTTGTGTCTTCAGCGTTGACCAACTCAATTTATTCTCAGCGATATTCAGAGGAAAGGTACCCTCTGGGTTGTCAGTTTCATGATATAAATTTTTTACCGCTTCGAAGTAAGCTTCAAAGTCGATGCGTAATACAGATTGGGAAGCAACTTGACCGCGTTGTGAAAGTGAATGACTCAATGGTGAATGGTGGTTTTGATGAAATATTCTGTTGCTAAAATATGGATTATGTAATTGAAAGGAATCCTTTTCGATCCCTGCAATTTGCATTTCTAGCAAAGCTTATCTAATATTGACCGACCGTTCAGTCATAAACAAGTATGAGCCCAAGGACAACCAGCAAAAACGAGGAAATTAGGCAGGAAAGCATGAAAAAAATCATGGATGCCGCATTTTCCCTGATTGCTAAACAGGGCTATGAGTCAACCAGTATTGCCCAGATTGCCAAAGAGGCGGGAGTGTCAAAAGGTTTGATGTACAATTATTTTGATAGCAAGGAAGATTTGCTGGAGAAGTTAGTCAATGGTGCAATGAGTGAAGGCGATAAAGTGATTGGAGAATTATTGAGTGAAGACCCTAAGGTAACACTGCAAAATATTTTTGAATGGTTTTTTAAGGAACTCAAGGAAAGACCAGAATATTGGACGCTGATGACTGAACTCACTTTTAGAATTGGAAAATTCAAATTTGTGCATGATATGGCCACAGCAAAAATGAAAGGCTATACAACATTTCTGACTGAACTGTTACAACAACTCAATTTCCCAAACCCAGAGGGAGAGGCCAAGTTGATTGGCTCGCTCTTCGATGGTATTGCTATTCAATACCTGGTAATAAAGGAGGACTATCCTTTAGCTGAAATGGAAATATTTTTGATTGAAAAGTATTGTGTAAAACATAAGTAGCATGAGAGTATTTTTAGTAATTGGATTTTTGCTCATAGGATTTCAACTGCAGGCACAAACTGCCAAAGAAATTATGCAGCGCGTGGATGAAAAGGTGAGGGGGACGTCCAATAGTTCAGAAATGAAAATGACCATTGTGCGACCAGACTGGAAAAGAGAAGTAACTATGAAAGGC
The DNA here is from genome assembly GCA_020436125.1 of Cyclobacteriaceae bacterium. Taxonomy (GTDB): domain Bacteria; phylum Bacteroidota; class Bacteroidia; order Cytophagales; family Cyclobacteriaceae; genus ELB16-189. Next base: position 53,975 of record JAGQYK010000001.1, read on the forward strand.
TGGTCATTGGGGACAGAATACAGTTTGATATTGATCACTGGCCCTGCTCGAGATAAAGGCCAAGCGTTTTTAAAGCGTGACAATGAAATGTGGAACTGGCAACCCTCCATCGATCGGGTAGTCAAACTTCCGCCATCCATGATGTTGCAATCCTGGATGGGATCAGATTTTACCAACGATGATCTTGTTAAAGAGTCTTCCATTGTGAACGATTATACACATAGTCTTGATCAGGATTCGACTATCAATGGCGCAAGTGTGTTTAAAGTAGTTCTTACCCCAAAACCTGATGCTCCTGTTGTTTGGGGGAAAGTAGTATGCTATATCGATAAGAAAGAATACAACCAGTTGTTGGTAAAGTATTATGATGAGGATGACTATCTGGTGAATACCATGGTGCTTTCTGAAATTAAAAATATGGGAGGGAGATTACTTCCTTCAAAACTTGAGATGATTCCTGCTGACAACCCAAAGCAACGAACAGTAATCGAATACTTGAATCAGGAATTCAATATTGGATTGAAAGAAACTTTTTTCTCGATGCAAAACATGAAACGAGTTAGGTAGACTATGTATACAACCCTGGCGTGGAGAAATATTTGGAGGAATAAGAGAAGGTCGTTGATTACGATTCTTTCCATCACCTTTGCGGTGTTACTGGCCTGCGTAATGCGGTCCATGCAATTAGGGTCTTATGATCGCATGATCGAAAACTCTGTTCGGTTTTATACCGGTTACATTCAGATTCATAAGGAGGGTTATTGGAAGGATAAAGTAATTGATAATAGTTTTATCTATGATCCTGAGAAACTTTCAGCAGTCAATCAACTAAAGGGCGTTCAGACTTTTGTGCCCAGGTTGGAGTCTTTTGCGCTTTCATCATTTAAAAGCCAAACAAAAGGGGCATTGGTGATGGGTGTTGATCCTGGTAGGGAAGACGAACTAACCAGAGTTAAAAGTAAATTGATTGATGGTAATTACTTGCAAGCAAATGAAGAGGGGATTCTAATATCACAGGGATTGGCCAATTACCTTAAGATCAGTGTGGCTGATACGCTGGTGTTGTTAGGGCAGGGCTATCATGGAGCCAATGCCGCAGGTTTATTTCCTGTGCGTGGTATAGTAAAATTTGCCATGCCACAACAAAACAATCAGTTGGTTTATATGAGTTTGCAAAAGGCGCAATGGTTTTATGCGGCTGATCAATTGATTACAAGCATAGCGCTTGTAATAGACGACCCAGACGATGCGCAAAGGATTACGGGACAAATAAAGAATATTTTCAGAGGAGATGCTTATGAGGTGATGGACTGGAAAGAACTGGTGCCTGATCTTGTACAAAGCATTGAGTTGGATAACATTAGTGGTAAAGTGATGTTGTGGATTCTCTATCTCGTGATCGGTTTTGGAATGTTCGGTACTTACTTAATGATGACTGCTGAGCGCCAATATGAATTTGGAGTGATGATATCTGTGGGGATGAAGCGCATACAACTGCAAACCATTGTATTGTTAGAGATTACCATGATGACTGCTCTTGGTGTTTTGGCAGGAATCACGCTTAGTTTACCAGCACTCACCTATTTCCATTTTAATCCCATTTATTTTGGAGAAGAAGCAGCCAAGGCGATTGAAAATTTCGGAGTGGAGGCAGTGTATGCATTTTCACTGGATCCTGTGATTTTTACGAATCAAGCCTATGCGATTTTTATCATGGCTATTGTGTTGGCAGGGTACCCCATCTGGTCGATACGCAAGATGAAGCCGGTCGAATCCATGAGACCTTAAAATGAGATAATATGATAGCAATTATAGCATGGAGAAATGTATGGAGGAATAAAGGCAGGAGCCTCGTAGTCATTGGTGCCATGATCATAGGTATCTGGGCGATGGCATTTGGAGGTGGTTTTATGCAAAGTTTTCTTACGAGCTATATTGAATCTTCCATTCGACATGAAACTTCTAACGGTCAGGTACACCATCCGAAGTTTACCGAAGATTATGATATACAATTCTCTATAGAAGACTATCCATCCATTCTTACTTTTTTACAACAAACAGAATCCGTGGAATCAGTAACGACTCGTTCATTGGTCAATGGAATGATTTCCTCCTCACGCCAAGCGACTGGTGTGAAGATAATTGGTGTAAACCCAAAGGAGGAAGCTTTGGTGACGGAATTAAATACATTGATAAGTGATGGCGCTTATTTCGAAGGCATATCCAGTAATCCCGTTTTGATTGGAAATAAGTTGGCAGAAAAACTGAAAGTTAATGTGAAGTCGAAAGTGGTGCTCACCTTTCAGGATATTGATGGAAATATTACTGCTGGTCGCTTTAGGGTGGCGGGTATTCTTAAAGCCTCTTCACTTGCCATAAGCGAGTCATCTGCTTACGTACTCAAATCAGATATGAATAGGTTGTTGAACATCGGAGACAATGTTCACGAGATAGCATTCACTACAATTTCAGGAACCGATGACGAGGCGTTGGCAAATACATTGCAAGCAAAATTTCCAAATGATAAAGTAGAAAGCTGGAAGGAGATATCTCCTGCCTTGGTATTTATGGAACAGTGGATGGCCGCTACATTGAAGATTCTGATCATCATTATTATGTCAGCGCTGGCATTTGGGATTATCAATACCATGCTGATGGCTGTGTTGGAGAGGATAAGAGAGTTGGGAATGCTGATGGCTTTAGGAATGAAGCGTGTGAAAGTTTTTTTAATGATCATGCTCGAAACAATCTACCTGGCTACAGTAGGTGGGCCCGTGGGTTTGCTCATTGGATATGCTACCATTGCTTACTTGGGTAAAACGGGTATTGATCTTACTGATTATTCTAAAGGGTTGGAAGCGATAGGCTACGACAGCATTTTATATCCAATGCTACAGCCAATGGATTATATGCAAATCGTGATTGGCGTAATCACTACTGCTTTTCTAGCTTCGATTTATCCTGCATGGAAAGCCATCAAATTAAAACCTATTGACGCGTTACATACTATTTAAAAACTAAACATCGAACAGATGTCAACGATAATTAAAGCAATCAACGTTTCTAAAGTATATCACAAAACCACAATTCCGGTTCATGCGGTTAATCAATTAAGCTTGAGTATAGAAGAGGGCGAGTTCACAGCGATAGTAGGTCCATCCGGTTGTGGTAAGACTACACTATTAAATATTCTGGGTGGGCTCGACCAACCCACAGAGGGGAGAGTTGAAGTGGATGGAACAGATATTTCTATTATGAAGGATAGTGAGTTGATTGATTTCAGGTTAAGAAATATTGGTTTCGTTTTTCAGGCGTATAATCTGATTCCTGTTTTGACTGCTCTTGAAAATGTGGAATTTATCATGTTGTTGCAGAAGCGAGGCAAAAAAGAACGACATGATCGGGCTATGGAATTATTAGAGCGCATGGATATTGCGGATAAAGCCAATAGTAAACCTTCTCAACTTTCGGGAGGGCAACAACAGCGGGTGGCGGTGGCTAGGGCATTGGCATCTAAGCCTCGCTTTATACTGGCTGATGAACCAACAGCCAATCTGGACTCCTCATCCACCAACAATCTTTTAGACCTAATGGCCAAAATGAATGAGGAACAAAAGGCTACATTTATTTTTTCTACACATGACCAACGTGTAATGGACAAGGCGAGACGTATCGTCACGTTGGAAGATGGCACAATTGTTTCGGATGTAAAAAGGTAATGAAGAAAAAAGTACTCATACTGATTGGAGTCCTTTTCTCTTATGCTTCTTTTGCTCAGGAGAGTGATGAAAAGAAAATTACATTCAAAGGGTATTTAAAAAATATGGGATCGTTCAATTATTTCAATGACGACCTATGGGTGGAAGACCTGACTCACAACAGACTAAATTTTGCATGGTATCCCAATGAGAATTTCTCTGCATTTGTAGAATTTAGAAACCGTTTGTTTTTAGGGGATTTTGTAAGTGATATTCCTAACTATAATCAGATCATCGATTCCAACAACGATTACTTTGACCTCTCAGCTAATCTCATAGATAGCAAATCAGCACTTTTAAATGTGATGGCAGATCGTGTGTATATTCAATGGAATAAAAATGATTGGGAGGTGAAGTTAGGACGTCAAAGAATTAATTGGGGAGTCAACCTTGCCTGGAACCCCAATGACTGGTTCAATGCCTATTCATTTTTTGATTTCGATTATGAAGAGCGACCGGGTTCGGATGCGTTGCGCATTTCAAAGTATACCGGTGTGGCATCAAGTGTAGAAGTAGCGGCAAAGATGGCTGAAGATATGGATCGATTTGTTGGTGCTGCGATGTGGAGGATTAATAAGTGGAATTATGATATGCAATTTCTGGCGGGTATGGCTCAGGGTGATTTGGCATTAGGGACAGGATGGGCTGGTAACTTGGGAAAAGCAGGTTTCAAGGGAGAAGCCTCTTACTTTATCCCTGTTGTTGAAACTTCCGTTAATCAATCCTATAATGGATTATTCTTGGGAGCCATTTCAGTTGACTATTCGTTTCCCAACACATTGTATTTAAATGGATCTTTATTGTATAACTCAGTAGCAGAATTGAATCCTGCTTTTGGTTTTTCTTTCACGGGTGCCAGACCTGGTAATTTTACTGTAAGAAATATTTCAAATTATCGTTGGTCTTCATTTGTTCAATCATCCTATCAGTTTACTCCACTCTTTAGTGGTGGATTGTCTGTGATTGCTTATCCTGGTAGTAATGCCTTCTTTGTTAATCCAGCACTCACTGTTTCACTGAAGCAAAACTTTGACCTTGATATAGTAGGACAATTATTCTTTGATGAGGATCCTATTAACGGAGACTATGGTTCTGTTTCGCAATCTGGATTTATCAGATTGAAATGGAGTTTCTAGAATAATATCACTCTTGGGCAGCATTTTTTCAGCTCAATTCTTACTTTTGTGCCCCACAAAAATCATTTAATGTACATTTTTGGCTTTTTTTAAAACAAAAGAGCGCTTAATGCATTTAACGGGTGTGGTCCATTGTAATTATTTTCTTTCATGAATAGAAAACTTGTACTAGGAATTGTTTTCACTGTAATAATTGGTGGAACAGTTATCTTCAGTAATTTTTTGATTAGTCAAAAGGAACTACCTCCTCAACGTCCTAAAACTGAGGTTAAGAATTATGTCAAGGTCGTTCCGGTGGCATATCAACCTATACCCGTTTCTATTGAAGCTTTTGGAAGAGTTGGATCTTCTCAGCAGCTCAACCTCGTAGCGGAGGTAGGAGGTAAACTCTTACCCGGGAATATTTCTTTCAAGGAGGGAACAAATTTTAGGCAGGGGGATATTTTGGCAAAAATTAACAACAGCGAGCAGTTGTTGAATCTTCAGAGTAGGAAGAGTAATTTTCTTAATCTGGTGGCCTCTGTTCTACCTGATTTGAAGATTGATTTCCCGGATAACTACGAACAATGGGATGTGTACTATAATAACATTGAACTCAATACCACACTTCCAATATTGCCAAAAAATTTAACCCCTAAGGCAAAAGCTTTTTTAGCCTCCAAGAATATTTTGAGTGAATATTTTACTATTAAAAGCCTTGAAGAAAATTTAAGTAAGTATACACTTATAGCGCCTTATAATGGAAGTATACAGTCTGTTTCAATTGAAATAGGATCAGTTGTCAATCCTGGGTCAGTAGTGGCGAGTATCATTCGCACCGATCGTCTTGAACTAAAAGTTCCTATTGAACTAAAGGATATTGATAATATCTCAATAGGAACAAGTGTCTCTATATTTCAGGAAGGTAAGGAGAATAAATCATGGACTGGCAAGGTAGTAAGGATGGCAGACTTTGTAGATGCCAATACTCAGTCTGTGAGTGCATATGTAAGTATTGATAGCCCAAGAGGAGATGTTTACGATGGGATGTATTTGAGAGCAGTAATTCCCGGGAAAGTAGTGAAGGAAGGAATGAGAATTCAGAGAAGCATTGTTCAGAATAAATCGGAAGTTTTTGTAGTAGAGGATAGCAAGCTGCAGAGCAAACAAATCAACATTGCTCAGATCACACAAGATGAAGTAGTATTTAATGGACTAGCTCCAGGCTCGATGCTGGTGGTTGATGCTCCATCCAATGCATCTAATAATATGGTTGTAGAAATTATTAAAGACTAGTTATGAGATCTTTGGTTACATTTTTTGTTCGGTATCCTATCTGGGCCAACGCCATTATAATTGTTATAGGAATATTTGGTGTACTTAGCTACACACTTGGTTTGAAAAAATCTTTTTTTCCTGAACGTACCCCCCAAAATATTACTATCACAATGATTTACCCCGGAGCTTCTCCAGAAGAAGTAGAGGAAGGGGTAACGATTAAAATTGAGGAAGCAATTAAAGGAATTGTGGGGATTGATGAAGTTACATCAGTTTCATCAGAAAATAGTGCGAGCATTTCAATTAAGACACTTGATGACTATGATCTTGAAGAGGTAACAACGGAGGTAAAAAATGCAGTGGATAGAATAAATTCTTTTCCATTGAATGCTGAGCCACCAATTGTTTTTAAGGAGAAGGCTACTAGTATTGCCATGTTTATGGGGGTAAAGGGAAGTGTTTCACTTCAAGACCTTAAGCTAGCGGCAGAAAAGGTAGAAGATGATTTTTTGAACTCTGGGTTGATTTCACAGGTAAGGCTGTCTGGATTTCCTGATCTTGAGATCTCTATTGATGTGCCAGAAGCATCTTTGAGACGGTATGGTATTACTTTTGACCAGGTCTCAGCTGCGGTGAGAAGTAATAACCGCGATATATCTGGGGGTTCGATTAAAACCACATCGGAAGAAATAAAAATAAGAGCTAACTCAAAGTCGTTCGACCCAAGTTTTATTGAGGAGATTATCATCCGAGCCAATCCTGACGGTACAAAATTATTACTTAGAGATGTAGCTGATGTACAAATGAAGTTTGCGGATTTACCTAATGCGGTTTATTCCAACAATGAAAGAGCGGTCTCTATTATAGTATCAAAATTGCCAGAGGAAGATATTGCAGCGATCAGTTCATATGTTGATAACTATGTGAAGGAGTATAATGCGAAAAGTTCCAACATTGAGCTGTTCACTTATTTCAATTTCAACGAGATCTTACAAGAGAGATTGGTATTGCTTACCAAGAATTTTGGAGTAGGCTTATTTCTTGTTTTAGTTACACTGGGTTTATTCCTTTCACTAAGATTATCTTTCTGGGTAGCTGCAGGTATTCCTCTTTCATTTTTGTTCATGTTCATTGTTGGCGATTTTGCCGGAATTACCATCAATATGCTTTCCTTGTTCGGTATGCTGCTGGTGGTGGGTATTTTGGTGGACGATGGAATTGTAATTGCTGAAAACATTTATACTCATTTTGAGAAAGGAAAAGATCCACAGACTGCTGCCATCGATGGAACAATGGAAATGGTGTCGTCAGTATTCACCTCTGTAACTACCACCATCGTTGTGTTTACGAGTTTGATCTTTTTAGATAATGGAGGCTTCACTAAAGAGATGGCAATTGTTGTCATTGCATGTCTCGGTTTTTCAATGGTAGAGGCATTTTTTGTATTACCAGCTCACCTTTCCAGTAAATGGATTTTATCAAAGCGTGAAAAAAGTAGTGGTCCTTACATTCGGTTTAGAAAAACGATGGAAGGTGCCATTGATTGGGTCAGGATAAGGTTGTACGCCAGACTACTAAATTTCTTTATTAAATACCGTTGGGCTTCAGTCACACTTCCGTTGGTGTTCTTTATTATTATGATCTCTATGTTAATGGGTGGACAGATAAAATTCAGCATATTTCCAGTGCCTCCCGCAGATGATATCAATGTCAATCTTGTCTTAAAGCCGGGAACAAGAGAAAATATTACCGAATCATACCTAAGAAAATTTCAAGACTCAGTATGGGCTGTACATGAAGAGTTGCAAAGGGAATATAATTTTAAGGACTCTGTGATAAGTACTGTTGATTTGGTGGTCGGTTCTCAAAATAACGGAGGTACATCAGGCAGTCATGTTGGAAGGTTAGGTATCAATTTTGAAAACCTCGATGAAAAGAATATCGCGGCATTCGATATTGGTAATAGAATAAGGAAAAAGATTGGTGATGTTCCAGAGGCAGAGCAATTCTCTATAGGTAATGTTAATTATTTTGGGAAGCCAATTTCTGTCAGTTTAAAAGGAAGGAATATTACCGAGTTGGAATCGGCCAAGGCAGAACTCAAGGAGCAGTTGGATCAGATCAGCACAGTTAAAGATGTCACAGATAACGCTTCCATTGGCCAGAGGGAGATAAAATTGGAGTTGAAGCCACTAGCCTATTTTCTTGGTTTGACCCATCAGGATATCACGAAGCAAATTAGGCAGGGATTTTTTGGCGAAGAGGTGCAACGACTTCAGATTGGAACAGATGAAGTAAAGGTATGGGTAAGATATCCACAGGAGGATCGGTTGAATATTGCCCAATTAGAATCGATGAAAATTAAAATGGCTAGTGGTGCGGAGTATCCGCTTACTCAGTTGGCCAGTTATACCATTGAAAGAGGGGTTATTTCTATTAATCATTTTAATGGAAAGCGTGAAATAAGAGTGGAGGGAGAGCTAGCACAAACTGATGCCAGCTTGCCTGATGTTTTACAAAAAGTAACAGAGGAGGTGATGCCTCCTATTTTGGCAAAGTATCCTGGTATAGAGTATACTTTTGAAGGCCAATCTCGTAGAGCAGCCAACGAAGGAGCATCCTTTTTGAAAATTTTGCTTCCCATCGTTATCCTGCTTTTTTTAATCGTAACACTCAACTTCAGATCGCTACTTCAAGCAATAATGATTATAGTGATTTTAATTCCACTTGGATTTGCTTGTGCAGTGTTTGGGCATTGGGTGGAGGATGCGGTGTTTTATGCCACCATAAGTGGATATGGTATACTTGCTCTCTCAGGCGTAATCATTAACGATGCAGTAGTAATGCTGGATCGATATAATCATTATCTAAGGGAAGGCATGAGTGTGGCGGAGGCAGCTTATCAATCGGGAGTAGCTCGTTTTAGGGCCATTATTTTAACATCACTAACGACTGTAGCGGGCCTTTATCCACTCATTCTTGAAACTAGTTTTCAGGCACAGTTTATAATTCCAATGGCCATCTCACTAGCTTGGGGAGTATTGATGGGTACTGTTTTTATCCTGTTGTTCTTCCCAGTGATAATATTGGTGGTAAACGACATGCGCGTTTATTCTACTTGGTTTGTCAAGACAATTTTTAACAGCAATGTGCCTAAGCCTAAGAAAGAAGAGGTAGAGCCTGCTGTACAAGAACTTCAAAAGGGACTTCAATATTAATAGTAAAGTTTTGAAAAGAATAGCATTAACATGTTGTTGCTTAATAATCTCTGGGTGGTGTTTAGCCCAAGAAAATTTAGATTTAGAAAACGCCATACGGTTGGGGTTGGATAAGAATTTTTCAATCCAGATAGAAAACCAAAGAATTGAGATAGCCAGGAATAATAATACATTGGGCAATGCAGGGATGTGGCCTAGTGTAAATGTTGGAGCAACACAATCGCTGAGTCGTACCGAGATTAATAACCCTGCTAGCTTTTTGTCTTCAGGAAACATAAAAGGAAGTTCTCTCAATCCAACAGTTGGTGTTGGTTGGACTTTATTCAATGGCTTTAATGTTCGTATTTCTAAAGATAAACTTGACTTTCTTGAAAGGCAAAGTGTAGGAAATGCTCAAGTGGTGGTTGAAAATTCGATTCAATCTATTATCCTGGCTTATTATACTGCATTGTTGGAAGAAGAGAGGTTAAGTGTTTTTAAAAGAACATTAAAGTTATCCAGTGACAGGTATGAGTATGGAAAATTACGAGGTCAGATTGGTACAGCAGTTACATTTGATATTCTTCAAGATAAAAGCGCCTATTTAACTGATTCATCTAATTATATCCTGCAAATTCAAAATTTTAACAATGCTGTGCGTAATTTGAATTTGCTAATGGGTGTAGATGTAGATGAAACCTATGAACTGACGGATTCTTTAAATGTAACTCCTCAAAAATTTGATAGGGATGATTTGTTCGCCAGAATGACATCCAATAACAGCAATCTAAAAAACCAATATCTCAATCAAGAGGTTTTTAAAAGGGATGTATTACTAGCCAAATCCAGTATGTATCCAATTGTTTCTCTCAATCTCAATGGTTCAAGAAATCAGCAGGTTCAAGATTTAAGCTCCGCTGTTTTCGCGAGTGGACAAACAGGTGATTCTGGTATAAAATCGAGCACGCTAAATTATACGGCAGGTATAACCCTGAATTTTACGCTATTCAATGGCGGAAAAATAAGAACACAATTAGAGAATGCGCGTGTAAATGAACAGATATCTTTGATTCAGGTTTCAGAACTTAAGGCAAGTTTGAAGAATAACCTCATCAGTAATTTTGATCAGTATAACCTGAGGTCAAGTCTTCTTTCTATTGCCAAAGAAAATGTTGAAACCGCAACATTGAATTTGCAGATGGCAACAGATAGATATCGAAATGGAACAATCTCTTCGTTTGATTATAGAGATATTCAAATCAACTACTTAACCAGTTCATTGAATTATCTTCAGGCAATATTTAATGTAATTGAAACTGAGACTGAATTGCTGCGATTGACAGGAGGGTTATCGGCAGCTTATGATTAGAATTTAAAAGTAATGCACCAGCTTCTTATGAGAGTCTTCAAAGTGCTCGCGAACATAAAATTGGATGGCCTTTTCACGAAGAGCTCTTGTTGTTACTTCAAGTTGCAAAGCTCCCTTTTCTTTTGCTATTTTTTTTAGCTCATCCATAAGTAGCTTTCCCACTCCATTACTTCTGTAAGTAGGTTTAACAAACATTTCTTGTACCTCAGCTACCTTTCCGGCATGATGCAGCAAGTTTTGAGTATGACAACTTGCATACCCCACAGCAGTATTGTCATCACAGGCTACTAAATATATGTAGTTAGGGTTGGAGATGTTTTCACTATATAGTGTACTCATAGTTTCCTTATCAAAGACTTTACCTTGCAGCTCACAAATAAACTGGTAAACAGCGGTAAAGTCTTTGATGAAGGCTTTCCTAACGAGGATACCCATGGGATGAACTATTTTTTATACTTATCGAACCACGCCAGGATATGGTCAATCTTTGTAATTAACTGACTGGGCCTGTTAGCAATGTAATGATACGACCCCGGCACTTCAACTAAAGCAGTTTCTATCTTTCTTATCTTCAATGCATGATACAGTTGTTTAGCTTCAGATAATGGCGTTCGCATATCTTCAGAACCTACCATCACCAATGTAGGACATTGGATGTTTCCCACTAAAGAGATGGGAGAAAATTTCATATAGGTTTCCATATTCTCCCAGGGTTGCCCAGGGAATCTGGAATTGGCATAGCCATAATAGTTGTCAGCAGTTAGCGTTTTACTTATCCAATTCATTACTGGTTTTACTACAGCCGCTGCCCGAAAACGATTATTCTTTCCAATTATCCAGGCGCTCATAATTCCACCGGCACTTCCACCTGTCACAAACAGGTTTTGATCATCAACATATCCTTTTTTGATGACGGCATCTACACCATCTATTACATCATCGTAATCGTTACCCGGATAGTTGTGGTATAATTCGTTTCCAAATTTCTCACCATAGCTGGTACTGCCTCGTGGATTAGGATAGAACACTACATAACCACCCGCGGCCAACAATTGCATTTCAGGAGAAAAACGATCTCCATAGTTGGAAATGGGGCCGCCATGATTTTCAACAATCAAAGGATATTTTTTTCCTGCTTGAAAATTGGGCGGTTTCACAATCCAGCCTTGCACATCGTAATTACTAACAGAAGCTTTCCACCAAATTTCTTCCACCTTGCCTAATTGCCTGAAGTCCAGAAGATCACTATTGAGAGAAGTAATTAAGTTGACTTTATTACTACCCTTATCCAAAATGGCGAGTTCACTAGGATGTTCTGGTGTGGTATGTGTAAAAGCAAAACGACCAGAATTGGACATAGTGAAAGATCCACCTCCGTAAGGTCTGGCAGGATCATCACCACCCAGGTTATGGGTAATGAGAGAGGTTTTTCCTGCCAGTGTAACGTAGCCAATCTTTGTGTTTCCTTTGTCATCGTATTGAAAATAAAGACCTTTACCTTCACTATCCCATACCGGATTATTTACATCACGGTCTAGTTTTGTATCAATTTCTTTTTTATCAGATCCGTCAAGATTCATGGTATACAATCTTGTGATTTGATAAGTCTGCGTACGATCGTCAAAACCCAGGTAAGCAATGGTTTTTCCATCTGGGGAGACTGCTGGACTGTGATCGGGGCCTTTGCGTGTGGTGAGTGTAGTAAATTTTCCATCAGCGACTGTTACTGAGTACAATTCTGAATTATCAAAGTCGTATTCCCAATCTTCATTGCGGTTGCCTGAAAAGATCAATTGCTTTCCGTCTTTGGACCATATAGGCGAACTGCGATGTTGAAAATCACCGCTGGTTATCTGCCTGGCTGTTCCACCTTCGGATGGTATTACAAATAGGTGGGAATATCCCGGTTCCATATACCCTGATCCATCTGCTTCGTGCTTAAATCTTGTAGTTACTCTCGGTGCATCTGCCCACTTGGCTCCATCTGGTTTTGCAGGAGGTTTTACCAAAGACAATTCATTACCAGGTACGTGCATAGAGAATGCAATTTGTTTTCCGTCTGGTGACCATACAAGGCCACGCGGGGAACGATTGAGTTGTGTCAATCTGGCTGTGTGTCCGCTCTTTATCCAATAGACGTATACTTCAGCTCCTTCACCTTTGCTGCTTACGTAGGCAATGCGAGTGCCATCGGGTGACCAGGCTGGACTACCTTCACTTACGTCATTGGTGGTTAATTTTTCATGCCCTGTTCCATTCGCATTAATGATCCATAACTTTCCTTCTCTTCGGTCAGTCATGATATTCATACCGCGCCTCACATACACTACTTGATTTCCATCGGGTGATATTTGAGGGTCAGCTACCCATTCCAATTCAAAAACATCCATTCTACTAAAAGGAGTTTTAGTTTGAGCATGGGCAATAAAATGGCTAAGGATAATAATTGTGGCGAGTACTTTGATTTTCATAGCTATTCTTTATTGGTAATGATTCACAATTCAACCAATGTAAGAATTTGCTAAATCATTTGGAAGCCAGGTGGGATTGATGGTAATTTTGAATTAGGCTATGAATGGGTATGGGCCAAAAATAGAGAAAGCCGGTAGTACCGGCTTTTGTTTTGTATTATTTAATGCTGCGTGTTATTCTGGTTTAATCAACTTTACATTGACTGCAGAAGGACCTTTCTGCCCCATTTCTACCTCAAAAGTTACTTTATCTTTTTCCTGTATGGGTTCGCTAAGTGCATTGGCATGAACGAAAACACTTTCTTGCGATTCGGTATCTTTAATAAATCCGTATCCTTTGGCATCGTTAAAAAACGTAACGCTTCCTTTTCTAATCAAATCAGCTGGATCTATGGGTGCCTGTTTAGGAATGCTCACCTCGATATCTTCGAGTTTCACAGCCACTTTTTTCTTCATAGGATCTGGAGGAGTGGAGGTAATGTTGCCAAATTCGTCTACATAGGCCAACATGTCATCAAGGCTACTTTTGGTAGGATTCGCCTTTCTTTCCTGCATTTTTTGCTCTTTGTCGTCTCTTTTCTTCTGCTTTTTCTTTTCTTTTTGTTTTTTGTTCCAGGTCTCCTGCGATTTTCCCATAAATTGTTTTGGTCCGTGAATAATTGATTTAAGCTGATTTCAAATGAATTGATGAAGGGAACCTTCGTTAAAATCAGATGAAGGTTACAAAGGTACAATATTTTAGGTAGTTATCGAAGATGAGAGTAGTCATTTAGAAACTGATACCCAATAAATGCCGCAGGGAAACGGATTGACTTCGAATCATAGGATTGTGTTGTTATTGCCTTGGATAATGCCTAAAATCGAAATCTTAAACACTTTATCATGCGACAATTATTACTCATCATTCTACTGGTTGGTTCGCTATCAGCAATTGGCCAGTCTGTTTCTCAACAATCATTTCAGGATCTGGAATATCGTTCTATAGGGCCATTCAGGGCTAGCCGAACGGTGGGTGCTGTTGGTATCCCTTCTCAACCCAATGTATTTTTTATGGGTGTAAACAATGGAGGAGTCTGGAAATCGGATGATTACGGACGAACCTGGAATCCCATATTCGATGATCAACCGACTGGTTCTGTTGGAGATATTGCAGTATCACCAACTAACCCCAATATTATTTATGTTGGAAGTGGTGAAGGACTTCATCGTCCTGATCTTAGTGTTGGTGATGGGGTTTTTAAATCAACCGATGGTGGTAAAACATGGTCGCACATAGGATTGAATGATGTACAACAGGTAGGTCGATTAATTGTGCATCCTACCAATCCAGATATTGTCTTCGTTTCAGGATTGGGACACCCTTATGGCCCCAACGAGATGCGGGGAATTTTTCGCACAAAAGATGGCGGTAAAAACTGGGAGAAAGTCTTCTATATCAATCGCAATACAGGCTCTATTCAAATTGAGTTTGATCCCACCAACCCACAAATATTGTATGCCAATATGTGGGAGCATTTGGAAGGCCCATGGGAAAATGCGGCCTTCTCCGGACCGAACAGTGGATTGTATAAATCAACTGACGGAGGTACTACCTGGCAACAACTTACAACTGGTCTACCCGGTGCCGAACAAGGTTTAGGAAGGGTAGGATTTAGTATTTCGCAAAGTAACCCCAAGAGATTGTTTGCTACTGTAGATGCTAAAGTAAATGGAGGAATTTATAGAAGTGATGATGCTGGAGAGAGTTGGACATTAATTCAAACGGATAGAAGGTTGTGGGGAAGAGGCGGAGACTTTGGTGAAATACGTGTGCACCCCACAGATGAGAATACTGTTTTTGCGGCCAATGTTGCTGCCTACAAATCAACGGATGGAGGTAAGACTTGGTGGTCATTCAAAGGTGCACCCGGTGGTGATGACTATCACAGATTGTGGATCAACCCAGAGCATCCAGATATCATGTTCTTCGCGGTAGATCAAGGAGCAACCATTAGTGTGAATGGAGGTAAAACCTGGAGCAGTTGGTTGAATCAACCTACTTCTCAAATGTATCATGTGGCTACCGATAACTCGTTCCCGTATTGGGTATACGGTGGTCAACAGGAAAGTGGAGCTATTGGCACAGCCAGCCGCGGAAACGGTGGGCAGATTTCAATGCGTGATTGGATGGGCATTGGCAATGATGAATATGCTACCATCGCGCCAGACCCTAAAAACCCGGACATTATTTATGGAGGCCGTGTAATGAAGTTCAATAAAAAGACAGGCCAATCTCAAAACGTAGCACCGGAAGCATTGCGCTCAGGTAAATATAGAATGTTGCGCACCTTGCCTTTGTTGTTCCATCCAGCTGATCCCAATATGTTGCTGTTGGGTACCAACGTTTTGTGGAAGACAATGAATGGGGGACAAAAATGGGAAATCATTAGTCCTGATCTTACGCGTAAACAACCGGAGATACCGGAAAGCGTAGGTGATTTTAAAACGAAAGAAATGGAAACCATGCGTCAGCGTGCCATAATATACGCGGTAAGTGCCTCGGCTCTGGATGTAAATACCATTTGGGCAGGTACCGATGATGGGTTAATCCACATTACAAAAGATGGCGGAAAGAACTGGAAGGACGTAACACCTCCTGCAATGAAGTCGTGGGACAAGGTATCGATCATGGATGCTGGGCACTTTGATGCGAATACTGCTTACGCTGCCATTAACGCGATTCGTAAAGACGATATGAAACCACACATCTTCCGAACACATGATGGTGGTGCTACCTGGAAGGAGATTGTGAAAGGAATGAACCCGATGGGACCAGTGAATGTGGTAAGAGAAGATACCCAACAAAAAGGTTTACTATTTGCAGGAACAGAGCGTGAAGTATATTTTTCTATTGACGATGGGGAAAACTGGCAATCATTGCGTATGAATATGCCCGCTACATCGATCAGAGATTTGGTTATCCATGAAGATGACCTAGTGATTGGCACACACGGCCGCTCTATATGGATCATGGATAATATCAATCCTTTGCGTGAGCAAGCCAAAGCTGCCGCTGCCGAGAAAGCATATTTATTCAGTTCACCCGTAACAATACGCGTGCGCGACAATATGTTTTTGGATACACCTCTTCCCCCTGAGGAGCCCACAGGAAAAAACCCTCCTGATGGTGCGATCCTCGATTACATGATTAAGCAGAATGCAAGCGAAGTAACGCTTGAAATTGTGAACACTGACGGAGAGATTGTTCGTAAATATTCCAGCAAGGACAAACCTGAAGTATTGGATACTGCCTCTATGCAATACCCTACCTATTGGTTCAGGCCTGCACAAAAGATAGAAACAACTACCGGACACCATCGGTTCATTTGGGATTTGCGTTATGCACCTCCGGTTGGAGCTAAGCGTCAACATTCTATTTCAGCGGTGTATCAAAATACGCCAACAGGCCCTCAAGGACCATTTGTAATGCCTGGGAAATATACGGTGCGTCTGACGGTAGATGGAAAGATAATGGAACAACCATTGGAAATAAAAATGGATCCTCGTGTGAGCATTAGTGCAACCGACTTAAAAGCGCAGCATGATTACTCTGTTGAGTGCTACAAAGCGTATCATGAGTTGCAAGCCCTACGTGAATCGGTGGAAGCACAATTGCATGGAAAGAAAAAATTGAAAAAAGCGCAGTATACTTCTTTGCGTGATTTGGTAGGAGAAGGCGAGCCAGAGAACCCAGATATCATTTATGGTAGTATCACCGAACGCCCTAATGAAACTATAGTAGGGTTGCAAGATAAATTTTTGCATATGCAGCTGGTGTTTCAAAATGCGGATGCAACGCCTACAACACAGGCTATAGCGGGACTGAAGCGTTTGAAGGAAATAAAAGCAGAGATTGAGAAGAAGCGGGAGGAATTGAAGTAGTAATTGTTTTGAAAGCTATTCAAAGCCAGGCTCGAGAGGGTCTGGCTTTTTTTAGTATGTTTTTAAACTCAGCAGATACTCATATTTATCCAGTTTGAAGTAACCCCTAAATTGAAAATTGAAAACATTTTTATTTTCAAAATTTGAAAGTGTTTTTATACCAATAATATCGTTATCTCCAAGAAGAGGCTCAATTTTAAAATTGCCATTAGTTTTATAGAAGGAAGTTATCTCAAAGTACTTACTACTTATAGAGCTGATAATTTCTTCTGCATTTTGATCTGTATCACGTTCAATAACAAGGATAGAAATATTTTTTCCAGTTAAGTCTAATTGGTTTGACCATGCAACTTTCTTTTTATTTGAGGATGAGGTGAGTGTAAATGATGCTGAATAGATTAAATCAGTATGCTTAATAGAATCATTTACTTCAAAAACAAGAACAGTCACTTCATCATTTTTACTAGAAACAGAGCTCATATCCTCTGTTAGATTATTGGCGATAATTTCTATTGAAATTGAATCTGGTTGATGATACTGGGCTAATCCTGAGTCAAAAATAGATTTATTACTTCGACACGATAGCAATAGGGTTAGCACTATAAGAGTAACAACAATATTAAAATGCTTTAATGGGTTTTTTTGTGAAAATATCATCACGTCTAATGCAGTTAGATTTTCCGACCAGACCTTAATACTCTAAAATTACGATATTCATTGTTGAAATAGTATCCCTAGATTCATACTGTGTTCCTTTTAAGCTTGCGATCTACTCTTAATATTAACAACCCAATCTAAATTTTTCCGTTTGATGTCTTAAACCCCACCAGACATGAAATTCAACCTCTTCAAAAAGAAAAAACCCCAAAAACGGAAGACTAAACTGATTGAATGGCGTGATTCTATCGTCTTTGCCGTGGTAGTCGCTACGCTCTTCCGCTGGTCGTTTGTGGAGGCTTTTATGGTGCCCACTCCCTCCATGGAGAATACCATTCTTGTAGGTGATTATCTTTTTGTAAGCAAGTTTCACTATGGCCCCCGTACTCCGCGAACCCCATTACAATTACCGCTGACTCATCAGAAAATATGGGGTACGGAAATACCATCTTATCTCGATTGGGTGGAGTTGCCTTCTTATCGATTGCCTGGGTTGCGAGGAGTAGAACGCGGAGAGCCTGTGGTGTTCAACATCCCGCCAGCAATTTTAAATGATGGCGAGGAACGACCCATTGATCTGAAAACCTATTACGTTAAGCGATGTGTAGCCATAGCAGGTGATCGATTGGAGATCAGGAATAAACAAATATTTGTTAATGGTGAACCACTTGAGAATCCTGAGAACATGAAATTTAGTTATCTGGTCATAGCTAAAGATGAAATTCACCAACGACATTTGGATAAATTGGAATTGACTTCGGATGATTACTACTCCATGGGGCAAACTGCTGATGCAAGAGTGGTGTATAAAATGCTACTCACACCAGAGCAACGGAATGAAGTCGAAGCGCTTCCATTTGTGCTTTCTGTAGAGGAGGATTTTACCACACATGACGGACCTGATGCAAATATTTTCCCGGCAGCAAAAACCACTTCTTGGAACGGAGATAATTATGGACCGTTGGTCATGCCTGCGAAAGGGATGAAAATGATAGTGAACGATTCTACTCTGGCACTATACGGTGAAATGATACAGTTGCACGAAGAGAATGAAAGAGTATCTGTAACTAATGGAGAACTGACGATAGATGGAGAGAGCATAAAGGAATACACCTTTAAGCAGGATTACTATTTTATGATGGGAGACAATCGTCATAATTCGTTGGACTCTCGTTACTGGGGTTTTGTTCCAGAAAATCATATTTTAGGTAAGCCCCTCTTCATTTGGTTATCTATCAATAATGAAGCTGATCTGTTACACAAGATTCGCTGGCATCGAATGTTTACACTGATTGAGTAAAGTGTTGGGTTTGATAAAATTCGGTCGTTGAAAATTGACTATTTTCACGGCTATGAGCTACACCATTTTAATAGCAAGTTTTTTAGAACCTGAGCATGTTGAGCGAATTAAGCTGGCTGCACCTCTATGCGAAGTTATTTATGAACCTGAATTAATTGCGGCACCTCGTTATGCTGCAGATCATAAGGGAGAGCCTATCAAAAGAACACCAGAGCAGGAACGAAAATGGCTATCATTGCTGAAAAGAACGGATATCCTTTTTGATTTCGATCAAACACATTTGAAAGACTTGCCCGAACTTGCTCCTAATGTAAAATGGATGCAAGCCACAAGTTCAGGAATAGGCCAAGCATTACATAAACTTCAGTATGCTGAGCGGATGCCTAATACTATTTTCACCTCAGCGCGTGGCGTTCATGATCAGCCGTTGGCCGAGTTCTGTCTTATGGTAATGATGGCGTTTAATAAAAAATTGATTCACACCCTTGAGAGCCAAAAGCGGAAACATTGGGAACGTTTTGCAGGAACTGATCTGAGAGGTAAAACGATTGGGATTATTGGAATGGGTAAAGTGGGCCAGCGGGTGGGGCAGTTGTGTCAGTGCTTGGGCATGAAGGTATTAGGTGTAAAACGAGATACGCATGGTGTTGAGCCCGCTAGTATATATGCAGATGAATTGTATGACCAAAATGAATTGGAGAAAGTATTACCACGAGCAGAATATTTGATTTTGATTGCTCCTCATACTCCTGAAACAGAAAAGATGATAGGAGAGAAGCAATTATTGATGTTACCTAAAGGAGCAATCCTTATCAATATTGGTCGTGGAGCGTTAATAGATGAGCCTGCATTGGTAAATGCCTTACAATCAGGTCATCTGGGTGGAGCAGGGCTGGATGTATTCGAAGTGGAACCACTTCCTCTGTATAGCCCATTGTGGGATATGCCCAACGTGATTGTGAGTCCTCACTCAGGAAGCACCAGTGACAAAGAGAATGAATTGATAACCGATATTTTTTGTGAAAACCTTAAAAGGTATCTGGAAGGAAGGCCATTGATCAATGTAATAGATATGGAGAGAATGTTTTGATAAAAAAAAGAGGCTGCCTAAGACAACCTCTTTAATATTAATTCAAACTTCTCTTTTTAAAATTTAAAAGCGACACCAAGCTTGGCATTAGTGGAGCCAACAGCACCTACTTCTAGAAAGGCGCCTACTTTTTCAGAGAAATAGTAACGACCCGCTGCATAAATTCCTAGGAAGGCCCCACTTCCGTAACTGTTTCCAAGCCCAGTTCCAAACGCTGAATCATTCCATGAGAAACTTCTGTAACCCAGGGTTAATCCTCCGTATAAATCTATCTTTTCGTTGTTTAAATTCAATAATTCGCTGAAGTGGTAAGAACCTCTGGCGCCAATGTAGATTGCAGTAAACCTCCAATCTGAACCAAAGACACTGCCATAATTATGAGAGAGATAATCCACTGATCCACCTACACTGATTTCATCTGTTATCCCAACTTCAAAAGACGCACCAACTGGAATCCCTCCATTATAATAGGAGTTTACTCCAATACCGATATTAAGGAGTTTGTCGCCTTTTTCATACTGCGCAAAGGCGGTGCCTGAGGTTAAAATAAAGCCACTAACAAGAAGTAATAGAATTAGATTTTTTTTCATAGGATTTTTAAATTCAAAAGTTAGAGTGGCAAGTTAATTTTAATTTTAATGATATGAAATTGGGTTGGCCACTGGTTCGTACAACGGATAGAATTAATCTGTTGTTGCATGAAAATGGGTGAAAATTACCCTAAAAATCTTTCTTATTCTTATCCCAATAATTGGGCTCCAAATGGGTAGTCTTTTGATTCCAATAATCTGGCGTAACTTTTTGACCCTTTGGGGTTTTTAATTCCCGATTGTAAACTTTGACTATAGGATTGAAGGTGACATCAGGCGTCACCAGGTTGTAGGAAGCGGGTTGGCCTTCTTCCTTAGCGGGTACCTCTTGAATTATAGTTTCATGTTTATTAATCGAAAGCAACTGTTGAAGGAATTCAGCACGTTCCAGTGTTGTGCCGGCTTCAATGATTCGGTGGGCAACCCCGTCTATATCCACTATTTTATGTTCGAATTTTAGTAATGACATATCTAAAGACTAGCTAAACATAATTGTTTGATATACTCAAAGACAGGACTATAAAAGCCAATGATTAAAATGCCAATGACACACCCACTTAGAGCAATCCGTGTTGGATAGTCACTTTGAAAATAGGGGACAGGAAACTCACTTTTATTGATAAACATTGCCTTGACCACCAACAGATAATAATAGAGAGAAATGACTGCGTTTAAGACAGCAATCAAAAGCAAAACAAAATAGCCACTTTCCGCTACAGCGGTAAACAAAAAGAACTTTCCAAAGAAACCTGCTAATGGTGGAATACCGGCCAATGAAAACAAGGCCAGCATCATCGCTAAGCTTAATCTAGGATTGGTTTTATAAAGCCCGTTATAGTCTTTCATATTTATTTTTCCGGCAGACTGCTCAATAGCGATTACCACACCAAAGGCGGCCAGGTTGGAGAATACATAGACTAGTACAAAGTAAATCACGCTGGCCATTCCCAAGGCGGATCCACCAATTACACCCAGTAAAATAAAGCCTGCCTGCGCAATAGAAGAGAAGGCGAGGTAGCGTTTTAGATTTTGCTGTCTTATGGCAAATAAATTTCCAATGGTCATGGTGAAAATAGCGGTGCCGTAAATGACTTGCTGCCATACTTGGCGTAAGGGATCAAATAAGTTGACCAATAATAAAACCAGAACAAAAACGGCAGCTCCTTTTGAAACTACAGACAAGTAGCTGGTCACATTAGTAGGGCTGCCTTCATAGACATCAGCAGTCCAAAGATGAAAGGGAACGATACTGATTTTAAACCCTAATCCTGAAAAGAAGAAAACAAAGCCGAGTATTTGCAACGAATTAGTCGAGAATTCCATTTCACTAAAGTACATAGACCCTGTTGAGCCATAGAGTAGGGATAAACCGAAAAGCAGAATAGCAGAGGAGAACGCGGACGTGAGAATGAGTTTGATGCCTGCCTCTGCCGATTTGCTTTTGTACTGATCATAAGAAGCAGCTGCAGCGATGGGGATGGTGAGTAATTCCAATCCCAGGTAAAACATCAAAAAATGCCCCGCTGAGATCATAAAGTTCACACCAATTACACTGGAGATCATGAGTAGATAAAACTCAGTGATCCGGTTGTAATTGTTTTTGGTTCGTAACCAGGCACCTGATTGAAGAAAAACAACCAAAACACTAATGTTGAGAATGTTCTTCATAAGAATGCGAAGGGGATCTGTCACATACATTCCTCCAAATGTGCTTCCAGTTTCTGCCGGTAAAAATCCGAGTAGTGTGACAATGGCAAAAAGAATTGAAGCTGATGAAATGCTATTTGATTTCTTTTCTTCGGAAAAGTTGAGCTCGAGCACAAGCAGGATAAGTACTGAAGCAATCAGTGCCCACTCATGTCGCAAAAGAAGAAGTTCTTGTAAGCTCACTTTAATACCAATTTATCTACAATCGTTCCTAAACTATCTCTTATCATATCGGATAGCCACAAGGGTGTTAATCCTATGACTAGTATTCCAACAATCAATGATACGGTGGCAATTTTTTCAAACCATTTTGCTTTCGGGAAATTATAATAGCCTTCATTCCTCACAGGACCCATCAACAAAAGTCCAACCACTCTTAAAATATAAACAGCAGTTACTACAATGGATGAAACCGCAACAATTGTTGCAACGCGATGAAAAAGATCTTCATGTTCAAAGGCTCCAACAAAAATGGTCATCTCAGCCACAAATCCACTTAAACCGGGAAGCCCTAAAGAAGCTAGTCCGCCAATAACATAGCACACGGAAAGAAAGGGAAGAACTTTCATAAGCCCACCCATTTCAGTGATGATACGCGTCTTTGTTCTGGAATATAACATGCCAATCAAAGCAAAGAAAAGTGCTGTCATTAAACCGTGCGATATCATTTGTAAAACGGCTCCTGTGGAAGCTGTTTTATTTAGCATTAAAATGGCGAACAGCACTAATCCGCAATGGCTTACGGATGAGTAGGCATTGATGTATTTCAAATCAGTTTGGACTACAGTAGCTAATGCACCATAAATAACTGAGATGCCTGTTAGAATAAGAAATATCCAAGACATTTCCTGGGCGGCTTCGGGCAAGAGGAACATGGCCACCTTCAGGCAACCATAACCACCAAGTTTCATCAATACACCAGCATGCAACATAGATACAGCTGTGGGCGCAGAACTATGTCCATCAGGCGACCAGGTGTGAAATGGAAACAAAGCGCCAATAACACCAAACCCTATGAAGAGCATCGGGAAAAATATTCGCTGCATTTCTATAGGAATGTGATGCTGACCCAACACGAGAATATTAAATGTGCGCACGCCCTCTACATCGGAAGTGAAGTACACACCTAGAATTCCTACTACTAGTAAAGCTGACCCACCCATGAGCATAAGGGTGAGTTTCATGGCTGCATATTCTTTTGGTCCACTTCCCCAAATACCAATGAGTAAATACATGGGAATAACAGCCAATTCAAAAAATAAAAACAGCACGAAAAGATCGAGTGATACGAAAAAGCCATAAACCCCTGCTGCCAATACAATAAGCGAAATGAAAAACTCTTTGTATAGTTTGTCTACTTCCCAACTGGCGAAAATTCCTGTGAAGATTACAATAGAAGTAAGGAGAATCATGGCCACCGCAATCCCATCCACACCAAGGTCGAACGATATGCCTAGGCTAGGATACCATGCAAAACTCTGTTTAAAGAGAACGACTGCATCATTGCCACCCGCTCGTTCTTGTAAGAAAAGATATAGCAACACCAGTGACTGAATCAATTGAATGGTCATACCTCCTGCGGCAATAGTCCGTACCTGTTTCTGTGTGCTGGCAAACATTAAAGCCAGTGTGGTAAGTACAGGAACAGCGATATGGGAGATCAGGATATTCATTGTGTGGCGTAGATAAAGCTTAACACAATAATGAGTACTCCCGAAATAAAGATGAAGGCGTATTTCTGTACCTGACCCGACTGAAACTCTTTGATCTGGGAAGAAATCCAATTAGTAATGGCTGCCAAAAGGTTCATAAAGGCATCAATAATATTTCTGTCAAACCAGGCTAATGGTTGAGCAATCAACCTGAAAACAATTCCTTTGGTGATGAGAATATAAATTTCATCGATGTAGAACTTGTTGAGAGCACTTGTATATACGCTGCCAAATGACCTCGCTACTTTGTCTGATGAATCGGATTCCGTTTTATAAAACTTCCATGCTACCACAATACCTGCAAAAGCAATAGCAACTGATGTGATAGCTACCGACCAATTGATATGTAAATCAAGTGACTGTCCATCTGAAGATATAAAGTGACCAAAAGGAATGAACCCTGTCAGCACAGAACCAACGGCTAGCACTATCATGGGTAGTAACATGATGGTGGGTGCTTCGTGGGGAGTGTGATCGTATGTTTTTTCTTTTCCCCAGAACACGATAAAGTAGAGACGGAACATGTAAAAGGCGGTAAGGCCTGCTACCGCAACAGCTATTCCAAAATAGATGGGGTGTGTAGCAAACGTTGCTGCTAAGATTTCGTCCTTGCTAAAGAATCCAGAGAATGGTGGAATTCCCGCAATGGCCAAACAGGCAATTAAAAATAACAGATGAGTAATGGGTTGATATTTGCGTAAGCCACCCATCTCACGAATGTCATTGGAATGTACTGCATGAATGATAGCGCCTGCACCTAGAAACAGTAGTGCTTTAAAAAAGGCATGTGTGAATAAGTGAAATAAAGAAGCTGTGTAACCAAGCCCTTCTTCACCTCCATAACCAGATACGCCTAGTGCCAACATCATATATCCTATCTGCGACATGGTAGAGAATGCCAGCACTCTTTTTATATCGTATTGTGTGCATGCAATGAGGGCAGCAAACAAAGTGGTAAATGCTCCAACAAATGCCACAACTTCTAAAGCAGTGGGTGCAAAGGCGTGATAAAGGGGAAACAATCGCGCTACAAGAAAAACACCTGCTACCACCATAGTAGCTGCATGAATCAAGGCAGACACTGGAGTCGGTCCTTCCATGGCATCGGGTAGCCATATGTGCAATGGAAACATGGCTGACTTTCCTGCTCCTCCCATGAAGATGAGGAGCAAGGCCCAGGTGATGGTGGAGAGTCCTAGGAATGAGGCTGTAGTAGAAAAACTGAGGTTATCAGGGTTTGTAAGGATTTCAAAATCAAAGGTACCAGTGTAAAAAGACACCATTAAAATACCAATTAAGAATCCTAAATCTGCAAAGCGTGTAACAATGAATGCTTTTTTGGAAGCTGCTACTGCTGAGGACTTGTCGTAATAGAACCCGATAAGCAAGTAGGAGGACACACCTACTAACTCCCAGAACATATACATCTGAAACAAATTGGTGGCGACTACCAGACCCAGCATGGAAAAACTGAACAAAGAAAGAAATGCAAAGTAGCGGTCGTACCCCTTTTCGTTTTTCATATAGCCTTGACTATACAAGAACACCATCAAGGAAATAGTGGTGATTACCACCAGCATCATTACTGAAATAGGATCTAATAAAACGCCCAAATCAATGTGAAGTGTGTCATTGAATCTGAGCCACGTGGTTTTAAAGGCGATTATTTTATCTCTGGAAGGAGATGAAAAATATTGAAAAGCTGTTTGGTAAGATAAGAAAGTAGAGATGCCAATGGCAATAGTAGCAATCCAACCCGAGATCTTTCCGGGGAGCTTACCACTTCCCAATCCATTGATAAGGAACGCTAGGAGCGGCAGTGCAACAATCCATATGGTGTATTGAAACTCCATCAGTATTTCATCTTGTCTACTTGTTCTACATCTATGGATCGTATATTTCTATATAGATTGATAAAAATAGCTATAGCCACAGCTGCTTCGGCAGCGGCAATCGCGATAATGAATAAGGAAAAGAAGTGCCCTTCCAATTTCCCTGGGAACAAATAATGATCGAAGAATACAAAATTGAGATTCACGGCATTCAGCATTATCTCCACACTGATCAGCATAGTGATCAGGTTTTTTCTGGTCAGGAAGCCATACACTCCGATGAAGAACATCAGTGTGGTAATAATCAGCGCATGATTCAGTGGAACCTGTTCAACCATTGCCTTCGGGTTTGTTGCGTTTAGCGACTACAATAGCACCTATCATGGCGGCTAATAATAGTATACTGATCACTTCAAAAGGTAGCACATATCCACCTTCTCTATATCCTAATAACTTTTCTCCAATAGTGGTCATGGTGGCCTCTACGCCTGTTGAAGGCTGTGAAGCAAATAAATGATTGGTGATTACATATAGGCAAAGTGTGGTTCCGCCTAATCCAAGAATAGAGGTGAGGATAATTTTCCATGAGTCCGGCTTTTGCATCTTCTCTTCGATGTGTGATGTCAACAAAATAGAGAAGATGATGAGTACTACGATGCCTCCAGCATACACAATCAACTGCACTGCTGCAAGGAAAAAATAATTGACCATAAAATAAACAGCCGCAGTTCCACCCAATGCAAATAGAAGATAAACAGCTGCACGTAAAATTTTTCGTGATGTCACCGCCAATAGCGAAAACACGATCATGATCGTAGCAATTGTGTAGAATATGATGGCGCTTGTTCCCATTATTTAATTCCGTCCATTATTTTAGACCCAGGCTTGTTTAGAATTTTTGTCAACTTACTTCGATCAAAGACAGCGTGCTCAAAGGTGTTCGCCATCACAATGGCATCAGTAGGGCATGCCGGAATGCATAGGCCACACATAGTACACATTTGCAGATGATAGACAAATTGATCGATGGCTTTCACTTTTCGTCCATCTATCTCAATTCGTTTTGGAATGATCTCTATCGTTCCGTTAGGGCAAGCCACTTCGCAAGCAGAACAACCCGTACATTTGTGTTCGTTATTTTCGTCATGTAATAAAACAACCTCGCCCCTGAAGCGCTCAAACATTTTTAATGTAGCCTTGTTCTCGGGATACTGCTGTGTAATGATTTCTTTAGGGTGAGTGATGTAGTGTCCGGTTACAGACATACCCTTCACCAGTGACTTTAGCCCTGAAAAGATTTCTTTGAAGTAGTTGATTATACTTTTCATGTTAAAAGTGCCATCCCATTAAAACCAAAAACGCCATGACTAATATATTCATCAGATTAACAGGGAGTAAATACTTCCACTCTAATGTTAATAGTTGATCTATCCTCAACCTCGGAAACGTCCACCTGAACCACATCATCATAAAAATCATAAAGCCTACCTTTCCGAAGAACCAAACGATGGGCGGGATGTAGTCCATCACATTATTAAAACCTTCCCATCCTCCGATGTGAAAAGGCATCCAACCGCCCAAGAATACCGTTGCGCCAATGGCCGACACAATAAACATGTTAGCGAATTCAGCCAGAAAGAAAAAGGCGAATTTCATACCCGAATATTCAGTGTGAAAACCTGCAGTTAACTCTGATTCAGCTTCAGCCAAATCAAAGGGCCCCCGGTTCGTTTCTGCCGTACTGGCAATAAGAAATATTATAAAGGCGATCACAGCGGGGATGTGTCCTCTAAAAATCCACCAGCCATTGGCTTGGGACTCTACGATGACACTCAATTGTAAACTTCCTGTTAGAACAACTATAGTAAGTAGCGAAAGTCCTACAGAAAGCTCGTAACTGATGATTTGGGCTCCTGACCGCAATGCTCCAATCAAAGAGTATTTATTATCAGACGACCAGCCTGCCAAAAGAATTCCGACAACTCCCAAAGAGGATACTGCTGAGATGTATAATAACCCAATATCAAAATCTAAAGCTTGTAAGCCTTTGGCAAAGGGCAACGATGCCATGGCCATAAAAGCAGCGATCATTATAATATAAGGAGCCAGGTTGAATAAGAACTTGTCGGCATTCTTGTTCATTAAAGGTTCCTTCATCAGGAGTTTGATCACGTCAGCCAGTGTCTGGGCAGTTCCCCAAAACCCTACACGCATTGGCCCTAGTCTTTGTTGAAAAAAGGCACTTACTTTTCTTTCAGCGTAAACTAATACCAAACCCAGAAGTGCAAACAAGATCATGAATGCTACTCCGGCTAAGATCATTTCTAGGAGCAATACAGTTCCAGATTCGAAATTACCCGAAAGACTTTCGTGAATGCTTTGTGTTAGTATAGAAAAGTCGTAGAGCCAGTTCATGGATTAACGATCAATATCAGGTATAACTAAATCTAAGGTGGACATGATCGCCACCAAATCTGCAATCTTACATCCTCTCGCCATATGATCCAATGCCGATAAATTGCTAAAACCAGGAGAGCGAAATTTTAATCGGTACGGACTTCTTTGCCCTTCACTTATTATATACACACCAAACTCTCCACGAGCCGTTTCTACTTTTTGATACCATTCACCTTTCGGCAACTTGATCACCGCTTTAGTAGGCACCTTGTAGTCTCCTTCTGGTATATTATCTATCAATTGTTCTATGATGTGCATCGACTCCCACATTTCTGCAATGCGGCATTTGTACCTTGCAAAACAATCACCTTTTGTATCTAGAATTTCTTTGAACTCGACTCTATCATAGGCCATGTAAGGGTGATGCTTCCTTACATCGCAGGAGAAACCTGAGGCTCTTCCGGTTGGGCCCGTAACGCCAAAACTGATGGCATCTTCTTTTGATAACTTGCCAATTCCATCCATCCTTTGTTTAAAGATTACATTATTGGATAGGAGTGTATCGTACTCTGGCAATTTCTTTTTGAAATAGGCAATAAAGTCTTTTGTTCTTTTCTGGAAATTGGGATGGATATCAAAAAATAGACCACCAGGAATATTGTAGTTCATGGTGAGCCTAGCTCCACAAGTTTCTTCAAAGATATCTGTGATCATCTCACGATCTCTAAAACCATAAAGAAAGGAAGTGATGGCACCCAGGTCCATACCCATAACTCCCCACCATAGTTGATGAGATGAGAGTCGTGTTAGTTCATCTATAATGGTACGGATTACTTTGACCCGATCCGGAACTTCCAACTCAAGCGCTTGTTCAACGGCAAGACAAACGGCTTCATTGTTGATGTGACAAGAAAGATAGTCCATCCTGTCTGTTAAATGAACGATTTGCTGGTAGCTATCGTGTTCACACATCTTTTCAATCGATCTGTGGATGTAACCAAGATGTGGCTCCACCTTTCTGATGATTTCACCGTCTAAAGAAAGCACCAGCCTTAATACACCATGCGTACTGGGGTGTTGCGGCCCCATGTTGATGAAGTATTCTTTTGATTCGAGCTCCTGATCGTGTATGATTTCTTCCATCAGTAGGCGATCATATTAATTGGATCGTCATAGTCTTTGCGCATCGGCCAGCCTTCCCAATCATCGGTGAGTAATAAACGTCTAAGGTCAGGGTGGTTTAAAAATTTAATACCAAAGAGGTCATACGCTTCCCGTTCATGCAGCTCGGCCGTTCTCCAAATGTGACAAACAGTTTCAATTTCTGGGTTTTCTCTAGTGTTAATTTTTGCCTTTAAAACAAACTGGTGATTGTGAGTTGTGGACTTTAAATGATACACCACTTCCATGTGATCAGGCCGATCAACGGCAGTGAGACAAAAAAGGTAATCAAAAGATGTATTGGGGTTTGCTTTAAGCTCCGAGGCCAATGATAGGATTTTTTCAGCAGGGATGGTTACTTGTAAAAACTGGGAGCCCTCCATACACTCGGCTTCAGCTACATGATCTAAAATGAATTGTTTGATTTCTTCGTTATTCATTTACAATCTAATTTAAACGTTAACCACACCGTTCACAGAGGAATACCCACTAAGAGTCCAAAGTAATACTCTTTGCGCCCTTTGTGTAATTTAGCTTTGTGCCTTTTGTGGTTGCACCACTATACAAAGTCTTTCATCGAATCGCGAGGATCGCTGAAGGACTCACCTTTTATTTTTTTCTGTAACTGCATGATTCCATAAAGCAAAGCTTCTGGTCGGGGTGGACAACCTGGCACATACACATCAACAGGAATGATGTGATCAGCTCCTTTCACCACGGAATAGGTATTATAGTAAAATGGCCCTCCAGAAGTAGCGCAAGCACCCATAGCGATCACGTATTTAGGATCAGCCATTTGATCATAAAGTCTCTTCAGTACGGGTGCCATTTTGTTAACGATGGTTCCGGCAATCACGATAAGATCAGCTTGGCGGGGTGTAGCTCTTGCTACCTCTGTTCCAAATCGAGACCAGTCATGACGGCTGGCTCCCGTGGCCATCATTTCTATAGCGCAGCAACTGGTTCCAAATACCAATGGCCATAAAGAGTTGGATCGCGCCCAATTGACAACACCATCCACTGAGGTAATGACGATATTGCTTCCCGGCCCTTTTTTGATTTCACCAGGAAAGTCTTTGAGCAGTCTTTCTTGTTCAGCGGGGTCTATGGTGTTTTGGTTTACTCCCATTTTAAGGCTTTCTTTTTCCAAGCGTAAATCAATCCTAAGCCCAACACGACAAAGAATATTACAATTTCAATAAAGGCAACCATTCCCATTTTCTTCATCACTACTGCCCAAGGAAAAATGAAAACGGTCTCCACATCAAAAATTAAAAACAGAATGGCAAAAAGATAATAGCCCACCTTAAACTGAATCATTGATGCGCCTTGGGTGGGAATGCCACATTCATAGGGTTCATCTTTTTGATCATTCTTTGATCGGGGGGCAACAAGATTGGCAACAAGAACTCCAGCTCCCACCATGATGACACCGCAAAAGAAGAATATGATTAAGGCTTCGGCTCCCATTATTTAACTTCCCAAGTTTCTCCGCTATTTAATAGATCATCCATGCAAGTATACTTCGATTTTTCACCACTCCGTTTCACTTCTTCTTCCATTTTTTCTGAATAAGCCGGTAAGGTAACATCACGAATCACACCTAATACAATTGGAAATTCTGGAGGGTGAAGCCGAACTAACATCATATGCAATGTTGAGTCGGGTTCATGTGCATCATGAACAAGTATGTCTTTTTCAGTAACACCGTTTTCACCCAAGGTCACAACTTCAAGTTTAAGGCCGTTTAACCTCAAGCCTTTTTGTTTTTCTTTGCCGAATAACATGGGCTGGCCATGTTCAATGTGTAATTGAAAATCATCACGATTGGCCCTGTCAGTTACCGCTCCATGCGCATCGTCATTGAAAATTACACAGTTTTGTAAAATTTCAACCATGGACGTACCTACATGTTGGGCAGCTTTCACAAAAATCTCCGTCATCAACTTTGGGTTGGTGTCAATGGTACGGGAATAGTAAGTTCCTTGAGCGCCCAATACCAACTCACCTGCATGAAAAGGTCTTTCAAGAGCACCATATGGTGTTGACTTAGTAACCAATCCGGTCGGTGAGGTGGGAGAGTATTGTCCTTTTGTCAATCCATAAATCTCATTGTTAAACAAAAGGATATTGATGTCTATATTTCTTCTTAATGCATGGATAAAATGGTTCCCTCCAATTGCCAACGCATCACCATCACCCTGAATTTCCCATACACTTAGTTTTGGATTAGCCAGTTTAACTCCTGTCGCTACTGCTGGTCCGCGGCCGTGAATGGTATGGAAACCGTAGGTATTCATATAATAAGGGAAACGCGCTGCGCAGCCAATCCCTGAAACGAATACAATGTCTTCTTTCGGAATGTCTAGTTGGGGAAGTGCACCTGTCATCGCTGACAAAATGGAGTAGTCTCCACAACCTGGGCACCAACGAACCAATTGATCACTGGCGAAATCCTTTTTCGTCAGTTTTGGTTTCTCTTCTTTTTCTGCTACTTCAGCCATGCCTATTATTTTAATAAGTCAATAAATTTTTCTTTCAGTTCGGTTACTGCAAAAGGTAGTCCCTGAATCTTTGTATAAGATTCGAATTGTAGTTTGGGAAATTTACCCCTTAAGTGATTGGCAAATTGCCCCATGTTCAATTCGCACACTACAATCTTTTCATAGCCAGAGAACAACTGTTCCGTATTCTTTGGAAGGGGGTTGATATAATTGAAGTGGGCGTGGTCAATATCTTTCCCTGCTTTCCATAGCTCAGATACTGAAGTATGAAGACTTCCGTACGTTCCGCCCCAGCCTACTACCAACAATTTTCCTTTACCCTCGCCCATTACCTTCTGTTCGGGGATATAATTGGCAACTCGTTCTACTTTTTCTGCGCGTACTTTCACCATGTCTTCATGGTTGCGTGGATCATACGAAACGTTTCCAGTGTTTTCCTGCTTTTCGAGTCCACCAATGCGATGCTCAAATCCAGCCATACCGGGAACAGCAAAATACCTAGCGAGTGTTTCTTTGTTTCTTAGATAAGGCAGGTAAGCTTCACCATTAGGTGTAGCCATGGGCACAGTAATATCTGGCATCTCCGCCATCTTAGGATACTTCCAAGGTTCTGAACCATTGGCCAAATAACCATCTGTTAGAAGCATGACAGGAGTCATGTGCTCAAAGGCCAGTTTGGTAGCCATGTAAGCAAACTCAAAACAGTTGGCAGGTGTACTCGCTGCAAGCACGATGCACGGACTTTCACTATTGCGTCCGTATAGAGCGAGGTTAATATCGGCTTGTTCTGTTTTTGTAGGAAGTCCGGTAGAGGGCCCCCCTCGCTGTACGTCTACTACAATGAGTGGAAGTTCAGCCATAATGGCCAGTCCAATAGCTTCTCCTTTTAATGCAATACCCGGTCCTGATGAGGCGGTGAGTCCAATTTGCCCCGCATAGCTTGCGCCAATGGCTGAGCAGACCGCTGCAATTTCATCTTCAGCCTGCAATGTGATAACCCCTAAATGTTTGTGTTTAGACAACTCGTGAAGGATATCGCTTGCAGGCGTTATAGGGTAGGAGCCATAGAAAATTTTTCTTTTCATTTTCTCAGCCGCAGCCATAAACCCCCAGGCAGTGGCAATGTTGCCAGAGATATGGCGATACTTTCCCTTTTCTATTTTGGCGGGAGGCACCTTGTACATCGAAGGCAATGCTTCAATGGTTTCAGCAAAATGAAATCCGGTATGTAGCGCTTTTTTATTAGCTTCTGCCAATGCAGGCATTTTTTTGAATTTGCTGTCGAGGTACTTTTCTGTATCACTAAGCGGTCGGTCAAACAACCAATACATCATTCCTAATGCAAACATATTTTTGCATCGCATGATACTTTTGTTGTCCAATTGTATCCCTTCAAGTGCCGTTTTTGTGAGGGAAGAGATAGGTGCCTCTACTACATTGTAGGCGTCTAATGCCCCATCCTCTACAGGATTTCCAGAGAACCCGGCTTTTTCGATGTTTCTTTTATCGAAGGCGTCCATATCAAGTATGATGGTGCCTCCAACTCGCGCATATCTTAAATTGGATTTTAGGGCGGCAGGATTCATCGCGACTAATACATCGGCCAAATCACCAGGAGTATAAACATCTACTTGACCAATCTGGACTTGAAATCCAGAAACACCTTCTACAGTGCCTAGAGGCGCTCGTATTTCTGCAGGGAAATCTGGAAAAGTGGCCAGATCATTGCCAAATAGGGCGGAAGTAAAGCTAAACTGTGATCCGGTCAACTGCATTCCATCTCCGGAATCACCTGCAAAGCGCAATACCACCTTGTCTTTTTCAACGGTCGTTTTTTTGCCGTTTGCTAAGGTCTCACTCATAAAATTCAGATTACTTAAATTTACCTTGCCATCATCACAATAACAATTTGAAATCGTCTATTCTTTTTCGATTTCACTTTTATTTTATATTTTTCCTATGATAAAACTCAGTCCTGAATCTAATGGTTGTCAATTATTAAATATATTAGACTATGCCTTATACAATTTGTGAACCCTGTGTGGGAACCTGTGATACCGCTTGTGTTGATGTTTGCCCCGTTGATTGCATTCATGGGCCGATCAGCACCGATGGAAGTGGACAAGAGGTCAAAGAGGAGGGATTTGATCCTGCTGGAAAACAACTCTATATCGATCCTGAAACATGCATTGATTGCGATGCGTGTGTACCAGCATGTCCGGTAGATGCCATTTTTGAAGAAAGCCAGGTGCCAGATGAGTGGAAAAAATACATTCCTCTGAATTATAAGTTTTTCGGTCAGGAAGCTCCTTAGTTTATTTGGCTGGATTTCTTTCTTTCAGGTATTCTTCAAATACATTGAGTACCTCTGGTAAATTTTTTCTACCGAATCCTACTCTCACATGTTTTCTCGAAAAGTCGTACACATTGTGGGGTAATAGCATAATTCCTTTTTCTTTTACCAAATCTTGGCAAAAGTCCATCAGCGTTCCTTTTATTTTCAATTCAGGAAAAGCAATCGATCCTGCCTTAGGTGTTTTCCATAGAAACCATTCATTGTGATGTTGCGCAAAGTCCTCTAGCAATGTTAGGTTACTTTGAATAATTTTTAAACTCCTTTGAATCAGTTTGCTTTTATTTTGTAATGCAATGGTGCCCAATTTTTCTCCTGGGGCATTATTGCAAATGGTTGTATAATCTTTAAAAGTGATCAGGTCCTCCATGAATTTTTTATTTTGGGTAGTCAGCCAGCCCATGCGTAATCCAGGAAGTCCAAAAGTTTTACTTAAGCCAAAAAGTGAGATGGCGTTTTCGTAAAGATCACTGACTGAAGGTAGCCTGTCTTTTTCATCATATTCCATGAATCGGTACATTTCGTCAGAGAAGATGGTGATACCTTTCTCTCTTGCAATGTTCACAATCTCAATAAGGTCATTTTCGGAAATGAGTGCACCGGTGGGATTATGGGGAAAGTTAATGACGATAAGCTTTGTGTTGTCTGTTACTAAAGCTTTTAAATCTTGAACTTGGAACTTTAAGTTTTGATCGGGTTCCCATTTAGAAATAGGGCAGCCTATATCTTCCGCAACCTGGTAGAGAGACTGATACCCTGGGAAAGTAGTGACTACATGATCGCCCTGATCCAGTAAAACATTCATAGCGATGAATATGCCTTCTTCTGGAACAAGCACCAGTACATCCTCTTGTGAAATGGATGAGTATAGCTTTGAAATTTCACTGCGAAAAGTAGGGTCTCCCTGCGATTCGGTGTAGCCTAGTTTTAATACATCCCACTCTTCACGACTTTTCTCATCGGCCAACTCCAATAATTCATTCAGTCTTAACGGTTCGCAATCTGAGCTGCTTAATAAATAAGGAGCAGAGAATTCATACTTATCAAAGTACCGTTCAAGTTTAAAGGGTGAAATTTTCATTCGTAAGAAGGATACCAATTACGCAAACGAACCTCAATTTTATTATTGGCCCCTTGGACCTTTTTTTGAAATGCTTCTACGTCTGCCAGACCTCCCTGACCTCGGTAATGATAGGGGTAGACAGTTTTTGGTTTGAAATCCAGCACTGCACTAGAAGCCTGGTCAATATCCATGGTGTAGGGCAAGTTCATGCACACAAAAGCCACATCAATATTCTTAAGTGCTCGCATTTCAGGGATGTCTTCTGTATCACCTGACAAATAAATATTTTTTCCACCGATGTTCAGTACATATCCATTTCCCCTTCCTTTTGTATGACGCGATTCTGAATCTTCAGGTAAGTTGTACATGGGTAGGGCTGTAATTGAAATCCCCAACTTTTCTATTTTCTTTCCATTGTCCAAGCTCGTTGTTTGTGCCTTCAGGTTATCCGGTAGTTTTTCTGTTACCGCGCTTGGCGCAATAATAATGGCATTGGAAGTTTCAATGCCCTCAAGTGTTTCAACGCTCATGTGATCACCATGAATGTCAGTGATCAATATTAAATCGGGTGCTGATATCCCTTCAAATGCTTTTGCTCCTCCATAAGGATCAACATAAATTGTCTTGCCATCCCAAGTGAACATAACAGTGCCATGCAAAATAGGTTGAATCAACAAAGGTCCTTTTTTAGTTTCAATTTGATCCGGAGCCGATCGCTGCGCAATGGCCATCGAAGAAATCATCAGGAGTAAAATGAATGAGTAGGTTTTCATAATGAAGATTTTTATTATTTAAACTAATGCTGATTTCTTTACAGCATCTGAATATTCAGATGTGAATTTATTAATGATTTTTGCAATGGGTTGAATGCTGGATACATGCTCTATAGCTGGCCCTGCACACCAAACTGTTTTGTAGGTAGCTTCTTTGGCCGCTTTCTCTACCTGTTTCATGCCTTTAAAGGCAATCAGCATTTTCACATACTTCTTAATCGACTTATTGTTGTTCATTAACCTTTCCCAAAACGTTGCGTCAGTACCAATACTTTGTACATAGGGTGTATTGATCACCGTCAGTGCCGATCCGGACATTTTAGTGGTAAGCACAACATCCTTGGCTCCATAATCAACACAGGCCTGTTTGTATTCTTGAGAGATATCGGCTTCATCACATGCAATGAAAATTGTTCCTACAGATGCGCCTGCTGCACCCCATTCGATGGCTTGTTTTAGATCTGCCCCACGCGCAATTCCTCCAGCAGAAATAATCGGTATGTTACAATTGTCTTTTAATAAAGTAATAAGATCCTTTGGGCTCACTTTTCCTGCATGGCCTCCGGCTTGTGAGTTGACGGCAATCAATGCATCCGCTCCCAGCTCTTCTACTTTTTGAGCGTATTTCAAATCCACTACATCACAAAAAACTTTAATGCCTTTTTCATGCGCTCTTTCTATCACTTCTTTTGGGTTTCCTAGTGAGGTAATGATGAACGCCACACCCATCTCCACCAAAGTATCCAATTGACCTTTGTATTTTGGATTCGACTTGTTGACAATGAGGTTTACACCAAAAGGTTTATCAGTATGGGATTTTATATCCTGAATGGCTGCCCGTAGTTCTTTGTCTGTTCTGTAATTCAAGGCGGGAAAAGCAGCAGTTATCCCATTGTCCAAAGCAGCCTTCACCATTTTAGTGTTTGAGATAAGAAACATAGGCGCCATGATGATAGGGTATTTAATCCCAAGTATTTGATCAAGTGTTTTATGACTCATTGAATCTTTTAGGTTTATAGAGTAACATATAATAGGGTATAAGGTTCGTTAATTTCGGTGCTAAAAACTTCCGCTGGAGCCGCCACCACTAAAATCTCCTCCTCTTCCTTGGAATGAATCGTCCACTTTTACTTGATTACCTCCTAATGTTTGGGATATGATAAACGCTTCAGCGTTCATGCTAGTCCATTTTTCTGAGATCAAATTCTCTCTGGTAAATCCATTGCGAATAGTTTTCAGGTAATTGAAAAGGAAAAGCGTTATACTCAGTAGGGTGATGCCCGAGATGGTTAATGTTATTTCAGGATGACCAAAGCCATAATAGAATTTGAAAGTAAAGACCGAAAACGCCAGCACAAATAAACTGGTACGCAAGATCACTATATCTTTATTGTTGATACCCACATATAGATAAGCTACCGGAATGAATACGGTGAGTCCATAAAATAGGAATGCGAAGGGGATGTCTTCACCTTCCGCAAGGGGTGAGCCCATCAAGTTTACACTCAACTCTCGCACCACCAAATAATTCCCAGCCAGATAAATCATTAAAAGACTGAGCGACTCTATAATAACAAGATTATTGTTCCAGATGGCAAGGTGGTCTTTGGACTTCCATCTCTTACTCAATAGGTAAATAGGAACAAAAACCAGAATGAAGGCGAAAGGAATGATTTGCTGAAAGATATCCCCGAAGTCATATAGCTGAAAGAAAATAAGGTAAGCAAGCGTAAAAAATGCGGCTATAGTGGTAACCAAATCCAGGTAACGATAGGCTGCGAAGGAAAGCATCACGAGACTGAACAGCAATACAGGCACAGTACTAAAGTCAACAAGCCCGGCAAAGCCCCCGATTATGAACCCGCTGGCATGATAGATCAATGCTTCAGTAAGCCCCGATTTATAATGCTTAGAATTTTTAATAATGGCCTGGTCTACGAATACAAACGACCCAATACCATAAATTAAACAACCAATTGAAATGATGGTTTGATTGGTATCAAGAATCATTAGTGCAAAAAGCCCCGTTACTCCTGAAAGCCCTATTAGTGTGGCAATAAAAATTAATATTCGAATGATAAAATTGGGATGATAAAAGGAAGAAGTGTGCGCTTCTGCAATCACATTGAATTGTACCTTTTCAATAAATTTGGCGTTGAGCCAACGCTTGGTTTCTTTGATAACCTCCAGGTTATGAAGCCATGTTTCGTTATAGGCGCTTCTCATGTTTTACGGGTAAAAAAGTTCTTATAAGAAACAATGAAGTAAACGAAGCCTCCACATGATAATATGGCGTAATAGAAAATCAATTCGGGTGCAGCATCAAAAATCAAATCTGACATAAGGTACGTAGTGCCAATGTATCCAAACACAAATGCGTACAACAGGAAGAGGAAGGAGCGCTCGCGATTAGCGTAGAAAACCGCAAAAGCACAACCGGCATAGATTAACAATAAGTAGATAATATAATAGTCTCCTTCAAACAGCCCGGCAATGGCGCCAACAAAAAAGATAAGAATACTAAAGTTGATATAGGTAAAAGTGAAATGTTTTTTAATGGATTTCCAATCCAAAACCATGGCCAATGTACCTACTATCAAACCAAAAAAAATAGCGGTGATATGAAGGTTAGCCGTTTCAAAGAATTCATTGCTGTACCATTTTTGCGGAGATATACTAATACTCCAAAAGGAGGCGAGTGCAGTTATGGCCAGCGATAATATTCCGAGGTTATCAAAACGGTAAGCAATGTAAAAGAAAAACGCTGCCGTTATTAACGTACTCCACCCGAGGTTGTCGGTGAGCAGCTCATATTGAAATTGTAAATAACCCTGTACAGAAATGAAAAGCAGACTTCCTAATAATACAATATAATCAAAGTAAGGGGTGGGAGGCTTAGCTTTTTCTACTGAGAAGGGTAGACCTTTTTTAAAGACATACCAAAAGCAGGTTAGACAAATTGCGCTAAGCAATAGAATACTAATAATATGCCCGAGGGATCCAATGTTTTCATAAATGAGAATCCCGATGCCACCACTGAATAGCAGCACACCGAGATAGAGCATGGTTCTCAGTTCATAATATACAGAGACAATCTTTCCAGAAACAATAGGTTCAATCTTGTTGAATTGTGTTTCTGAGATAAACCCCTTTTCAAGAAGGTCTCTGGGTGTATTTCGAATCATCATCAAATATCAATCAAAAAACTCAGTAGCGATTGTTATCTTCGCCTAAGCATGCTCAAAATACTAAATACATCTGAAATCAGGCAATGGGATACATTCACCATTAAGAATGAACCGATTACCTCCATCGCATTAATGGAAAGGGCATGTATAGCTTTTGTACAATGGTTTACAACTTATTTCGATCAGCGTAAAAGCGTTGGAGTAGTTTGCGGAACTGGAAATAATGGAGGAGATGGCCTTGGGATTGCCCGTCTGCTTATGGACATGGGGTATTCTGTTAAAGTTTGGGTGGTTAAAGGAAATGAATCAGAGGATTTTACAATCAATAAACAGCGCCTTTCAGAACCCCCAATTGAAATTGCTGGAACTCTTGAGGAAGGAATATTTGATACCTGTGATATTCTAATTGATGGAATTTTTGGATCTGGTTTATCCAGAGCACCAGAAGGAATTTATGAGGAAGTGATCAAGGCAATGAACAAGGCTGCTGCAATTAAGGTAGCAATCGACATTCCTTCAGGATTATTTGCAGATAAACATACAATTGGATCATGTGTATGTGCAGACTTTACGATAACGTTTCAAACGCCAAAGCTTGCCTTTTTGCTCCCGGAAAATGAAAGTAGGATTGGGCAATGGAATGTTGTGGATATTGGTCTTAGTAAAACATTTTTGAATGAGACTACCTCGAAACACTTTTGGGTGGAGAAAAAGTGGATGGCTAAACATTTGCCTAAAAGAAGAAAGTTTGCTCATAAGGGAGATTTTGGAAGCGCACTCCTTATTGCCGGAAGCTATGGAAAGATGGGTGCGGCTGTACTGGGTGCGAGAGCTGCCATGAAATCTGGGGTTGGTTTACTTACGGTGCACGTGCCTCAATGTGGCTATCCCATTATCCAAACTACTATACCGGAAGCAATGGTCTCTGTGGACATAGATGAGTGGTGTTTTACGTCAGTCGCTAATGAAAATGACTTTACTGCTCTAGGTATTGGCCCAGGGTTAGGTCAGGATGCAAAAACCGTGAAAGGTTTGGAAAGATTGCTCAAAGAGGTAGAGGTGCCGATGGTTATTGATGCCGATGCAATCAATGTATTGGCAACTAACAATAATTTACTTCACCTATTAAAAGAAGACAGTATTCTCACTCCCCATCCGAGAGAGCTTCAGCGGTTAATTGGCGATTGGGATGATGATTTTCACCGGCTGGAAAAGGCTAAAACCTTCGCCTCTCAGATGAAATGCGTTTTGGTAATCAAAGGCGCCAACACTGCTGTTTTATCATCTGATGGTAGAGTATTTTTTAATTGTACAGGTAATCCGGGTATGGCCACTGCCGGAAGTGGGGATGTACTGACTGGTATAGTTACCTCGTTGCGAGCACAAAAGATGAGTGCTTTAGATGCTGCCATACTGGGGGTTTTTATCCATGGTTATGCTGGCGATTTGGCAGCATGGGAAATGGGGCAAGTATCACTAATGGCTTCTGATATAATCAAATCCCTACCAGAGGCCTTTAAGCAACTTTCCCGGTAATTTTCAGATCGGTTTTAAACCTTTGGCGTACTATTTGCGTCAAATAACTATTATTAGCTGAAACTTAATGTTCAGGTAAACCCTTATGGGGTGTTATTACGTAAATAGAATAAGTGAAACTGATCAGAACCATATTCATTTTTAGCTTTCTTTTGAACTTTTCCCTTCTTGGGTATGGGCAAAACGAAGGGTCTCCTGTTTATCAAGAGGTGGGTTTCACAGATAGGCTGGTTCAAATGTACCCAAACCCGGCCTCGGATTACCTTACTGTTAAGCTACCTACACCAAACGCAAGCTCCGTTCAATTGGCTATGCACAGTGTTATTGGTAACGCTCTTAATATTGACAAGGAGCAAATTGATGATTATGAAGTAAGGATTAGAGTAAAAGATCTTCCGTCCGGTTATTACTTCTTGTCGATAAAGGAAGAAAACTCCGGATTGAAAGCGTCCTACAAATTTCTCAAGCGCTAGCTGCTTGCGTCCACTGCCATAATTATATTTTTATCTGCTGCTTGAATGCTATATTTTTGCCCATTCAAAATCGAAAACTATGGCAGCACTCAAGATTCTTATTCTTACCGACTTTTCAGACTTATCAAAAGTAGCTATCAACTATGGCCTTAGTATGGCTGGCAAGCTGGAAGCGGAGTACACTATTTTGAATATTGTTCGCCTGGATGGTGTTCCAAAATCTCATCTGAAGATGAAGCAGATTGAGAATTCGTTGTTGGCCATTGCCGAAGAGGAGGGAAAGAATTTAATAGAGGAGAGCATCAAACAAACCAAATCGAAAGCTAAAGTTACTTTCAAAGCCATAAAATCGCACAAGGTGGCAGACACCGTTGGTCGTTATGCCGAAGCCAATAAGATCAACCTGATCATTATGGGAAGCCGAGGGGCAAGCAGTTTCAAAAAGGTAGTCTTAGGAGGAACAACGGTTTCAGTGATTGATGTTTGTGACGTACCGGTGTTGGCAATTCCTGAAAAAGCAGAGTTTACAAATTTTAAGCATGTGGTGTATGCTTCAGATTTGAAAAATGTTCAGAAGGAATTGGATACTATTATTCCTTTCGCGCGAATATTTGGTTCTACTGTTCATATGGTCCATGTGGTGGAGGCGATAGATAAAGAGGTTGATGCCAGAAGGGAAGAAGCAAG
Source organism: Cyclobacteriaceae bacterium (assembly GCA_020436125.1). Taxonomy (GTDB): domain Bacteria; phylum Bacteroidota; class Bacteroidia; order Cytophagales; family Cyclobacteriaceae; genus ELB16-189. Next base: position 96,107 of record JAGQYK010000001.1, read on the forward strand.
TGTGTTGGTACAAAAAGCTGACTATGCAAAAATTAGCCTTGAGGTGGTGATTGACGATAATGTGCCAGTAGCGATTGATAAATATCTCAAAGTAAAGAAAGGTGATGTGTTAACCACATTTACCCATGAACTTAATTTGTTTGAGAAAATCTTTGCTAGAAGTGTGACTCGTAAATTGGCCTATCAGGGAATTATCCCACTCCTCACCTTTAAGAGAAAATCGGTGAAGCCAGTTAAGTAGTCGCTACCTTTTTCTTGATTACAAATCGGTAGACAATAAGCCCCAGAACAACAACGGCACATAGCTCTACAAATACTTTCTCTGCATCAATCCAATCAATGGGACGATCTTTTAAAAGAGGGTCAGTGATAATACTGTGTAAGAACAACGGTATCGCAGCAAAGTAAGAGGTAAAGTGAATGGTTCTCCAGGTAGAATACTTTATTTTATCCTTGTAATAGGATGTCACTACCACTACCAATATCAGGTAAAGCGAAATGGCACCAAAAGCATTGGCAAACGGTTGGTGAACTGTCCACAACGGCAGAAGAAGATCGCTCCATGTGAATTCAGATTTTGGATCGAGAGGGATGAGCAAAATGTGAATTAAGATGGTGATGGCTGCAGAATACCCTGTGAATTTATGGAGGGCCAAGAAAGTGATTCCTTTAGGTAATTTGATTTTAGATTTCGTCCAAATAAAAAGGCCGACTAAAAAATTAGCAGTGAGGCTTCCCAATGCAATGAGGCCAAGCACTCCTGATATCTCAATAGTTTCCATCTTGTTGTTAGGTCAAATTGAAATGTAGAACCCCCGTACGGTCCTTTGAAAATAAACTTTGACGATTGGAGAATATTGGGGGAGTACGGGGTTATCTGTAGATATTAGTATTCTGCGTTGCCAGGAAATCTCGGGAACGGAATGACATCGCGTATGTTGGTCATTCCAGTCACAAATAAAATAAGTCGCTCAAAGCCCAATCCGAAACCACTATGAGGTGCGGAGCCAAACTTTCTTAACTCAAGGTACCAACTCAATTCATCTTCTGGCAAACCCATTTCTTTAATACGGGCAAGTAGTTTATCATATCGCTCTTCTCTCTGAGACCCACCAATGATTTCTCCAATTCCAGGAAACAATACGTCCATAGCACCTACGGTTTTACCATCTTCATTTTGGCGCATATAAAATGACTTGATCTCTTTTGGGTAATTATAAAGAATAACCGGTTTCTTGAAATGCTTCTCTACTAAAAACCTTTCGTGTTCTGATTGGAGATCAGCGCCCCACTCATCAATGATATATTGGAACTTCTTTTTCTTGTTAGGGTTTGAATTTTTAAGAATGTCAATGGCCTCTGTGTAAGTAAGTCGTTGAAAATCATTTTCAACAATAAACTTTATTCTGTCAAGCAAGCCTAGTTCGCTGCGTTGTGCCTGCGGCTTGGTCATTTCCTCATCACTGGCTCTTTTGTCCAGAAAGGCAAGATCCTCTGCGCAATGTTCTAACGCATACTTCATCAGGTATTGAAGCATTTCTTGAGCCAGCTCCATATTGTCATTGATGTCATAAAATGCCATCTCTGGTTCTATCATCCAAAACTCCGCTAGATGCCGGGTAGTATTGGAGTTTTCGGCACGGAAGGTCGGACCGAAAGTATAAATCTCTCCTAATGCCAATGCATAAGTCTCACCCTCTAGCTGCCCAGAAACGGTAAGATTGGTTTCTTTTTCAAAAAAATCCTGACTGTGGTCTATCTTTCCAGCCTCATCGCGAGGTGGATTTTCAGCATCCAATGTGGTTACCCTAAACATGGCGCCAGCCCCTTCGGCATCAGATCCTGTTATGATTGGAGTGTGGACGTATACAAATCCCTTATCGTTGAAAAATTGATGCACTGCAAATGCCATGGCGTGTCGTACACGCATTACAGCACCAAAAGTATTTGTCCTTGGTCTTAAATGGGCAATTTCGCGAAGAAACTCCATGGAGTGCTTCTTCGGTTGTAGAGGGAATTTTTCAGGATCACTGTCTCCAAGAATTTCCAACTGTTCTACCTTTACCTCCACTTTCTGTCCTTTAGCGGGTGAGGCAATCAGTTTCCCATTAATTGAAATACAAGCGCCTGTCGTTATCCTTTTCAGTAAATCTTCTTCAAGTTGATCCAATTCCACTACAGCTTGAATGTTTTGTAGGGTGGAGCCATCATTAATGGAAATGAACTGATTGTTTCTGAATGTGCGAACCCAACCTTTTAATATTACTGATTGATTTTCGGGAGCCGTTGCTAAAAGATCTTTAATCTTGGTACGCTTCATTTCGTTGGTTTGGCTGAAATGGCCAGTATTTAGTTAACTAAAATAGAATTGTCAGTAATTGACTGACCCCACATCTCTATTGGGCAGGCAAAAAACGTGAATTTGTAATTTTTATCAAAGCCTTGAGGCAAAACAACCCGTCTTTACCTTATATTAAGTGAAATCCACAGTTATCATATATACACCATGGTGGAGGAACAAAGCACTTTTAACAGATGGGCTGAATTGGTAACTTTGCGCCCATAAAATGATCACATGCAGAAATTAGGTCTTACACAGTCGTTACAACAAAAACTGTCTCCTCAGCAGATTCAGTTCATAAAACTGTTGCAAGTACCTACCGCAGAGTTGGAAAACAGGATAGAGGAGGAGTTGGAAATTAATCCTGTACTGGAGGAAGGCGAGCCGGAAGAATCTGAGGATGAATTTAAAGATGATGGTGTAGAAGAGGAGGCAGAAAGCAAAGAGGAAGACATTGATATAAAAGATTACCTGCAGGACGATGATTATAGTGGATATAAAACCCATAACGATGTAGATGATGATGACGACAAGGAAATGCCCATGCCGACTTCATCTTCGCTGCAGGAAACATTAATGACTCAATTGGGATTCCTTGGCCTCAATGATCATCAATTGACAATAGGAAAACAATTGATAGGAAGTATTGAGGGCGATGGCTATATCAGGAGGGATCTTGAAGCCATCGTCAATGACCTTGCCTTCTCTCAAGGTGTGGAAACCACATTGGAGGAAGCTGAAGAAGTGTTGAAGAGAATTCAAGCTTTTGATCCTGCAGGTATCGCAGCCCGTAATTTACAGGAGTGCCTTTTGCTTCAATTGGAGCGGATGGATGATGGGCAGGATGTAGATGTAATTGTGGCGAAACGCATTCTTAATGAATGTTATGATGAATTCACTAAAAAACATTATCAGAAAATTTTAAAGAAACTTGACCTTGATGATGAAGACTATATCAAGGATGCGATTGAGTTGATTGTAAGGTTGAACCCGAAGCCCGGTGGCGAAAGCAGTTCGGGGATGGTTAAAAACCAATATGTAATTCCGGATTTTATTTTATCCAATAATAATGGAAAACTGGAGCTGGCCTTAAACTCCAGAAATGCCCCAGAGTTGCGCATTAGTAGATCATACAATGAGATGTTTAAAGCGTATGATAAAAGTGATAAGAAAGATAAGAAGCTAAAAGAGGCAGTGTCTTTTGTAAAGCAAAAATTAGATGCAGCTAAATGGTTCATCGATGCAATACGACAGCGGCAACTTACACTTTTGAGAACGATGCGCGCCATTGTAGATTTTCAATATGATTATTTTCAGGAAGGGGACGAGACAAAATTGAAACCGATGATCTTGAAGGATATTGCTCAGATTATCAATATGGATATCTCCACGGTAAGTCGTGTCGCTAGTAGTAAAACAGTGCAAACAGACTTTGGAGTTTATCCTTTGAAATATTTTTTCAGCGAGGGGATTGCTACCAATACAGGAGAAGAGGTGAGCTCCCGAGAAGTGAAGCAGATTATAAAGGATTTGATTGAAAAGGAAGATAAGAGCAAGCCATTCTCAGATGACAAGCTAGAGGACTTACTTAAGGCAAAAGGTTATAACATTGCCAGACGCACTGTTGCTAAGTATCGCGAACAGCTCAATATTCCTGTTGCGCGTTTACGAAAAGAATTATAAAGGGTGAAGGAAGCTGCTAAGGTTATTTCTGTGGTTTTTCATCCTTTGTTGATGACTACCTATTTGTTTTTACTCCTCACTTATTTTCTTCCGGTAATCCTGCAGCCGGCACAGCCTTCTATCTGGATTATCTTACTCATCTTTGTTACTACTTTTGCGCTCCCCGCTGTTAATTTTCTACTTCTCAGATTAACAGGTTCAATAAGAGATTTGAGCATGCCTCATCGGCATCAGCGCATATTACCCTTTATCTTCATTTCCGCGATTTATATTTTTGTTACTGTAATGTTTTATTGGAAGTTTCCAATTCCTAATCTTTTGCGTTTGATGATGATCGTGAGTGCCTTGGTAGTTTTTGCGACAGTAGTTACTTTTTTCTACAAGATTAGTGTACATAGTCTAGCCATGTGGGGAGCAGTAGGTATGATGTTGCCCATGAATAAAGTTTCGGAGATAGGTAGTTTACTGATTCCTACTGCAATCGTCATTGTAATTGCGGGTATGGTGATGTCTGCACGGCTCGCCCTTAACGCGCATACTCCCCGGGAGATTTTGATTGGTAGTACTTCAGGTTTTGCAATTGGTTTTTTTGGAATGATAATTCTATTCTGATATATAATTTAATACTATGGATTTTAAATTTATAAAGTATGAGTTGAAGGACGGTGTGGTCACAATCACTCTTAATCGCCCTGAGGTATACAATGCTTTAAATGACGCTATTACTTATGAACTTCAGGATGCATTTAAATCTGTAGCCCGAGATAAAGAGGCGCGCGTGGTGGTGCTTACCGGAGAGGGAAAAGCCTTTTGTGCTGGTCAGGACTTAAAGGCAGTGTCTGGAGAAGAGAAAAGGTCTTTTTTGGACTCATTGCATAAAAGATACAACCCATTAATAACAGCTATGCAAACTTTGCCCAAGCCAATCATTTGCAAATTGAATGGGGTGGCGGCCGGAGCAGGCTGCTCAATGGCTTTGGCTTGTGATATGATCATAGCTGCTGAGGAGGCAACACTTATTGAAGTGTTTATTAATATTGGATTGGTACCTGATTCTGGATCATCTTTTTTTCTGCCACGTATGCTAAGCAGAGCTAAGGCATTCGAGATGTGTACGATGGGTAGTCGCATTAAAGGAAAGGAAGCGGAGGCATTGGGGTTAGTCAATAAAGCAGTTCCTGCTGACCAATTGGACAATGCAGTTGCGGAATACACTACTTATTTTGCCAAGGCACCTACTAAGGCCATTGGGCTGATCAAAAAAATGTTGAATAAGTCAACACAATCTTCACTGGAAGAAATGCTGGACTATGAGGCCTACTGTCAGGAGATAGCAGGTAATACGAGTGATTATAAAGAAGGTGTTGCTGCCTTTCTGGAAAAAAGAAAACCTAACTTTTCAGGAAACTAAAAGCCATTGATAGAAATTCCTGTAGTAAAGACATTCATGTTTGTCTTTCCAGGTCCTTCGTCCACATTGAATAGCTGTGAGGTATTGTATTGAAAGAATAAGTTGAATCCGCCAATACCTAGTCTTGTATAGAAGCCATAGCGGATATCATTAAGGCCGTGGTTTTGTTTGTCCTTGATGGTTTTTGTTTCACCATCTTCCTTATACTTTATTTTAGTAAAGGCGTCCAGCAAGACTCCAGCACGAACACCAGCGGCTACATTAAAACTTCTCGAGATATCGTCAGGGTTGGAATCAAACCTGATTTCTACAGGGACATCAAAATAGTTAGCAACTATCATTGATTTTTTTGGGGCTGGATATAGCGTGGAGGCACTGATCAATGCGTAGGTACCGTCAGTTCCAGGGGTAGGACTTAGGGTGGCAAAATTGGTGAGTTTGTAGCGATCCATTCCAAGTCCTGCACCTGGAACCACACTGAATTTGGTTTCCCACAGCCTGAAAGGATACTGATAGTAGAGATTCAATGTTCGGGAACCCCAAAATCCCGTATCAAAATTGTCTGGAGCGTTGATTCCATTGTTAACGCCTATATCCACTAAAAACGATCCTGGGATATTTACCCGTGTTGTTTTCTTTGACGCCTCCTGAGAAAACGCGGAAAATGAAATTCCAACAAGTAAGATGAACACAACTGCACTCCTGATCATAGTCCAATTTTAATTTTAAAGCATCAAAAATAGGTTATTTGACGACAGGCGCCAAGACCTTCTTTGGTCGAAAGATTTTATTCCTTTACATTTGCAAACCTATTTAGCACCCTTGATAACCTATCTGGGGTGATTCTGGGCCTGTAGCTTAACTGAATAAAGCATCTGACTACGGATCAGAAGACTCGGGGTTTGAATCCCTGCAGGCTCACTTAAATCCCAATCATAATCTGGTTGGGATTTTTTATTATGTTCCTAGCTAACGCTACCCCACGTGTTATATTTCTTTTTAAAATAGAATAATGACATAATAATGAGCACACTTCCTGCTATCGAAAGCACATAGCCTGTTGACATGAAAAAGCTCAGCCAGCTCATGTTGGCTTGTCCAAAAGACCTATAAATGAGCACACCCATGCTGCCCACATATCCTACTGAATCAGCCAGATAGATGAGGAATCCAACAGTGCTGATGTACTTAAAGGCTGCGATAATCCGATCAAAAAATATGCTGTTGAATTGAATATAGCCGAAGTACAACCCCATGCCCACTAGCACCATCCACGCAGGTGCTCCTATCCATTCTTTTTCAAAGGCTAAAGTGCTAAGGCCAACCAGTATCATTCCAAACAATACAATAAGATGATTAATGATCATGGCTTTATAGTTGTTTTTGATAACCATCAGGCTTCCTATTACTACGAGTACTACTATGGTTACGGGAAGTTCGGTAGCGGTGAAGATGGCGGGTTTGTCTCCATATCCTAGCTCCACCCAGATGTCGGCAGCAAAATTGTCACGCAAGTCGCGGAACACAGTCAGTAAAGTGTAGGTGAGTACGAGCAGTATTAAGCCCGGGCCAAATGTCATGGCAAACTTCATTCGGTCCTTTCCCATCATGGGTGCACGTTTTGTTCGCAGGGCTTCGTCCTCAGCCGTAGGAGGTGGAATCTTATTGAGCAACCACAAGAAGAGGAGCATAGGAACATAGAATAATAGGGAAGCAGTAAATGGCATCCACATATTGGAAACTCCCCAGTTGACCATTACAAAACTTGCCACTGTTTTAGCGAACCCCGAGGCGAAAATGAAACTTACTGAAAGACTTGCGCCAAGTACTTCAGTGAACTTCCTGCCTTCCAGATAACCAAACATAAGGCCCCATACCATTCCCAATGGAAGGCCATTAAGGAACATAAAGAACAGATTATAAGGCGCAGGGGTTAAGCCGAAGCCTAGCCAAGCTAGCATGGCGATGCTGAGCGCAATAAATATTCCTCTCCCTCTGTTGTCACTACCCGATTCCGAGACGACCTTGATTCCAATGAATTTCGAAATCATATAACCCACCGCCTGTGAGATGACCATCCACACCTTGAAGTCAGCTCCAAGAAATGTGATACCATCATAAATACCTGCACCAAAAGTTTTTCTCACCGCGAATATGCAGGCATAGGTACAAAATGCAGCCAGCGAAGTATAGAAGGCAAATGTAAAACCACTGGCATTGCGAAGCCACGTGGTGATGGGATGTTCCTTATCAGTAAGCACACTCATAGTAAAAAGGCAATTAATTCCTTCTTACAATATGCTTAAATTTTCTTAACGGATTTGTAAATATTTGATAACCTTGACAAAATGATTGCTGAATTTATGCAGAATGCTGTATTGATTCGGCCAACACACGAAGGGTCTTGTCTTTTAGAAAATCCATATCCACCAATGGTACATTCATATCTTTGGCTAATTCGTCCCATTTGCGCATCAATAAGATGTCATCGAATAATGGCTCATTTTCAAAGGCTTCAGCTTCTTCTTTATTCATTACGCCACCTTGGTACTCAAGGGTTTTTTTGCTGGCTTCGCTGAGGTTGTTATAATAATCTGGGTTTTTGAACGTGAGGTATCTTTTTGCTTCAACATGTCCTTCTACGAGCCTGGCAATTCTTTCTGGTAAGCCTTTTGACCTTAGAAAGTCAGCTCCTATTTTTTCATGGCTTTTAATTCCGTAACCACCCATGTCATTATCTTTTTGCTTAGACACACAAATGTGACCAATATCATGAAAGAATGCGGCCAGTATTATTTCATCATCCATTCTATCTCTGATTGCTAACTGAGCAGCCTGAGACATATGTTCTATCTGTGAAACAGGTTCACCAATATAATCTTCATGACCATATTTTTCATAAAGAGAAAATATTTCGTCAACTACAGCATTGATGTTATTCATTATACACTTAATATTTTTTTTTGAAATTATACCCCATCATGCCATTCTGAACCAGCTTTCTCTTTAACAAACTATTAACTTTCCTAAGACTTATTAAAACTTTCTTCATTTTAATTACCTGCAAATAAGTTCTGCTCATAATACCTTTCTAAAAAAAAACTATGAGCATACAATTAGTTGTTTGTGACCTTGCAGGGACTACAGTAAAGGATAACAAGGACGTGCATCGGATATTGCAGATGGCACTGATAGAATTTGACGTTCATATTACTTTAAACGATGCGAATGAAGTGATGGGTCTTCCAAAGCCTCTGGCCATTCGACTACTCCTTGAGAAACGCAAAGAGCCTGAATTAAAAATTACAAGTGGGTTAATTGATGTGATTCACAAAAGGTTTGTAACTGAGATGATTCATTTTTATCACAACGATGATGCTTTTGGAGAAAAAGAGGGCGTATCCGACACTTTTCGAAGACTGAAGGCTAATGGGATCAGGGTGGCTGTAGATACAGGTTTTGATCGAGAAATCACCAATGTCATTTTAAAAAGGGTTGGATGGGTTGAAAATCAACTTATTGATGCTAGTGTAAGCAGTGATGAAGTACCGAATGGTAGACCTCATCCGGATTTGGTGTTTAAAGCGATGCAACTCACAGAGGTTAGTGATGTAAAAGCCGTGGCTAAGGTAGGGGATACGATTTCCGATTTGATGGAAGGGAATAATGCAGGATGTGGAATGGTAGTAGGAGTAACATCAGGAGCTTTTTCCAGAGATCGACTAGCTCAAGAAAAGCATACGCATCTCATTGAAAATATTCCACAACTACTAGATGTACTTCAGATCACTCAAGTTTTGCTTTAGCATTATTTAATTATTAACTTCATGTTAACTAATAATTAACATGAGGTGAAAGTTTTCGGATTGGCATTGATTTCATTTCTTGGTTGCTCTAGCTTTTGTCAGGCTGAGGTTACCTTTCACGAGGGGGTGGTGGTATTGAGAACGGGAGTGATTGTATCAGGAAAAATTTCTGTGGCATCATTTCAATTGGCATTAGTGGAGATAGGTGATACTCGTCAGGTTTATCCTTCTCATTTGATTGATAAGATTAGGTTTTACGATGAAGAACATAGTATCAATAGACAATTCGTTTCTGTTTCATCGGATTTAACAAAGGAGTTTTCTCTTTATGAAAAAATCGTTGCGGGTGCAGCTACTGTGATGCGCAAGCCAAAATCTTCAACTTGGCAATCGACAAAGGTTACTGTACTGGATCATGAGCAATTTGAATACTATGTCATGTGGAACGGGGAGATTGTTCCAATAAATAAAACTAAGAAAGCCTTCTTTGATGAATGGAATATAATGATTAGTGATCAATTGGCTTCTTACGTAAAGGAAGTGCACCTCAATCTTTATGATACTGCAGATCTCATTAGATTGATTCAATACTATAACCAGTCAGTTAGGCATAAGCCGTTGTTAGCGGGTTTGTAGCAGACTGAGTATTCTTATTCTTTAAGAAGAAATAAAGCATTGAACCTGCGATCAAAAATCCCCCTATGATTGCAGTGATATAACCTCCCTTAATAAAAAACCGAACCCAGGTAATATTGGCATTACCAAATTCTTTATAAAAGAGCACTCCTACGCTGGCCAGATACCCAAATGAATCAGCTACATACATGATAAAACCTACAGTGCCTGTAAAACGGAATGTGGCAATGAGACGATCGAAAAAGGTGCTATTGAAAGGGACATAGCCCATGTAAAGACCTAAGCCAATCAAGATCATCCACGTGGGTGGAGAGATAGCGTGAATTTCAAATAAGTAAGTGGTAGTTCCTATGAGGAGCATTCCAGTAAAAACGATGATGTGATTTACCATGAGCGCTGTTATGTTCTTTTTTATGAGCATTAGACTTGCCATCACACTCAATACTGTGAGTGAAACAGGTATTTCAGTAAGTGTAAATATTTCTGGAGAGTTGCCATAACCAAGGCTTTGCCAAAGCTCAGCTGAAAAATTATCTCTAAAGTCTCTAAAAGCTGTGAGTAGCATGTAGGTCAGTACAAACAGAACAATTCCTGGAAAAAATTGATGAACAAATCGTTCTCTTTCTATTTTGTTCATTGGCTTTCTTTTCGTGCGCATGGCTTCATCCATCGCATTGGGTGGAGGAACTTGATTGAGTATCCACAAAAAGAATAGGAGTGGAATTATGAAAACACATGAGGTGGCAAATGGCATCCACAACTCACTGACACCCCATACTTTCATTAATAAGGCGCCAACTGTTTTAGAGAAACCGGAAGCAAAGATAAAACTCACGGAAAGACCAGCTCCCAATGCTTCAGTTGATCTACGTCCTTCTAAATAATTAAATATCATTCCCCATATTAGACCTAGAGGTAAGCCATTCGTGAAAAGGAAAATGATATTATAAGGCGCAGGTGTAAGGGCAAATGCTAGCCATGATAATCCAGCAATAGCAACCATCAGAAGGATGCCTTTGGTGCGCGAATGAGTTTGTAGCTCAGAGATAATCTTAATGCCAATAAACTTGGAAAGGGCATAACCTGCAACCTGGAATGTGACTAACCAAACTTTGTAGCTGATACCTAAGTAGTAGATTTCATCAAAAGTTGCTACAGCGAAAGCTTTACGAAAAGCATACACACAACTGTAAAGGAGAAAAGCACTGCCGCCAACGATTACTGAAAACCAAAATTGATTTCTTTTTTGTAGCCACAAAGTAATAGTAGAAGGAATTTTAGGTGGGGTGGTCAAATGATGGTGAGTTTGATCTTGCAAACTAAATCAAATATTTAAGTCCTCTAGAGATTGGTCGTGATGCTTCGGTTAACACTTTGTCATTTTTATTAATAAAAAATTCATTGAAATGATATTTGTATGATCTTTCAAATTTTCTCCTTGCAAAAAAAACAATGGAGGATAAAGTAGCTGATGTAGCAATTGTAGGAGCCGGAGTAATTGGTTTGGCGCATGCGTATATGGCTGCACGTCAAGGATTGAAGGTAGTTATTTTTGATAAGGACGATTTTGCTGTTGGAGCTTCAGTAAGAAATTTTGGATTGATTTGGCCCATCGGACAAGACCCATCAGTTGGTTTGAAATATGCAATGCGTAGTCGTACGCATTGGGTAGAGGTTGCCGCAAAAGCTGGATTTTGGATTAATCAGAATGGTTCGCTTCACGTTGCACATCATCAGGATGAGTGGGATGTAATGGATGAGTTTATGTCAAAGAATAGAAATGAACTCTTTGATATACAACTTTTAAGTGCGGCCTCCACACTTCAAAAATCTGAAGTGGTAAGATCAAAAGGGTTAAGAGGTAGCCTTTGGAGTGCAACAGAGTGTACAGTCAACCCCAGGGAAGCGATAAGACGAATACCACTTTGGTTACAAGAAAAATATGGGGTTGTATTGAAATTTGGTCAGAAGGTGAAAGAAATTGCGCTTCCAAAGATCAATACATCAAAAGAATCTTGGAAAGTGGGGAAGGTGTTTATTTGCAATGGAGCAGATTTCCAATCGTTATATCCTGCAGCCTTTGAAGCACAAAACTTGGTGAAGTGTAGTTTGCAGATGATGAAGGCTTCCATTGGTGGTGAACAAGATTTGATTGGTCCCTCACTTTGTGGAGGTTTAACATTGCGACACTACACTTCCTTTAAGAATTGTAAATCTCTTGCATCTTTGAGTGATAGGTTCGACCGGGAGAATCCACTTTTCAAAAAACATGGTATTCATGTACTCGTGTCTCAGCATGCTAACGGAGATATTACTATTGGCGACTCTCATCATTATAATAGTACGGTTGAACCCTTTAATGATAATTTCATTGATGAGTTGATTCTCAAATACCTTCACACATTTACTTCTTTCAATAACTTGAATTTAAAGGAACACTGGCAGGGCGTGTATGCCAAACATGAATCAGAAGTGTTTTGTCGAGTAGAGGCAGACCATGGTGTAACGATAGTAAATGGATTTGGTGACGCTGGCATGACATTATCTTTTGGTGTCGCTGAGGAGTCGATCGCCAAGATGCTGTAAACTACTCCAATGATAGCTGTTGTCTAAAGTTTGAAAAAGCTTGTCATTAACGAATAGTTATTAATCTACATCAATCGAGGCGCATACTTAATAGTTAGATAATTTTTATCTAAACACTCTATCCAATTACTTTCCAAAATTTGCCACGCGTTCAAATCTCGTTTAGTGATGATCATTTAGTAAGTGAGTTTTTTCGCAAAAAATTTTGGACACTAAAACCCTTAAACCACAATTATGCAAACAAATTTACAATCAAAAGTAAAGAGGAAAGGATGGGAGAGACCCATACTTTTTTTGCTGTTACTTATGGTCTCTTCAACTGCCTGGGCGCAGTTGACAGTTTCTGGAAATGTAATATCGGGCGAAGATCAGTCTCCACTGCCAGGTGTTAACATTATTATTAAAGGATCAACTAACGGAACTATAACTGATGCCAATGGGGATTACTCCATTAATGTTCCCTCTGAAAATGATGTTCTGTTATTCTCTTTTGTTGGCTTCAATACGCAAGAAATAGCTATCAATGGGCGCAGTAGCCTTAGCATAGAGTTGTCAAGCGATGCAAGGCAACTTTCTGAAATTGTGGTTACTGCATTGGGAGTAGAAAGAGATAAAAAAGCGCTTGGCTATGCCACTCAGGAAATTGCTGGTGATGATATGACTCAAGCGAGAGAAAGTAACATGGTAAGTGGGTTGTCTGGTAAAATGGCCGGAGTGCAGGTACTGAATAGCGGAACCACTATTGGAGGTTCAGCACGTGTTTCTATTCGGGGAGAATCTTCGCTGGATATCAATGGAAATCAACCTTTATTTATTGTAAACGGTATTCCTATTAGCAACGAGGTTGTTGGCTCTTCAGGATCTAATAATCTAGAGGTAGATTATGGGAATGGCGCGGCTGAAATTAATCCAGATGATATTGAATCAATCAACGTATTGAAGGGACCAGCTGCAGCAGCGCTTTACGGATCGAGAGCTGCTAATGGAGCTATAATTATTACTACTAAATCAGGTAAAGGGAAAAAAGGTTTAGGTATAAGTGTAAACAGCAATGCCACCTTTGAAACTCCCTTGAGACTTCCTGAATGGCAAAATACTTATGGCCAGGGAAACAACGGTCAATTTTCATTTGTAGATGGGGCAGGATCAGGAATTGCAGATGGTGTTGATGAAAGCTGGGGG